>JAJCKG010000018.1 GCA_020558355.1 bacterium 210820-DFI.6.37
CCGCTCGAGCTGCCCGACAGAATTTGTGCCAGAAATCTCAGCGAGCTTGCGAGCGTCTAGATTTCATCGTATAACATTCTGTCCAGCGAGAGCCCCCGCTCGAGCTGCCTGACAGAATTTGTGCCAGAAATCTCAGCGAGCTTGCGAGCGCTTAGATTTCATCGTATAATAGGAGACAAATCATAAAGAACCGAGGACAGACACATGAAAAAGAAACTCACAGACTTAAATATTCGATTGAACACCCTGACAATTTTCCGCGGGCTGCTGAAAGACCCGGTGATTAAAGCTTTCCAAAGGCTGCTGAATTCCCTTGAGGAAAAGGATCCGCTGCGGCAGGTAAGCGCTTACTGCGGATTCACCGCTTCCCTATATCAGGAAACGGCTGACCTGGGAGTCTACATCAGCAATCTGATCCGAAACGATGAAAATTTCTATGTAAAGAGCAAAGCCGGGGACGCTATGATATCTCCCGCTGTTGAAGCCTGCCTTTCCGCTGAGCTGGATACCCTGCAGGAGCTGTCCGGAATCACTTCCGACATGGTAAAGGATGTCATCGGCTACAAAGGCTTTTTACCGGACTGGGAAAATACAGTTTTTGATTTTCATTACGATTACCGGGAGCGCATCCTTCGGCTTCCTTACACCGGTTACGGAATCTACGCGAAATATACCACCTTTCACCTGGAGGAGGGAACCATCGCTGCCGTAAAACACCCGGACAGCCAGAGCCTTGACCAGCTCTTCGGCTATGAGCGGGAGCGGGGCCTGATCATAAAAAATACAGAAGCGCTGCTCAGCGGGACAGGCGCCAGCAATATGCTCCTTTACGGCGACGCCGGCACCGGAAAAAGCTCTACCATCAAAGCGGTCTGCAACCACTTTGCGCCAAAGGGACTGCGGCTGGTAGAGGTCAAGAAGAATCAGCTTTACCGAATCCCTTATATCGTAGAAGAGCTGTCCGCCAACCCGCTGAAATTCGTCCTCTTTATTGATGATCTCAGCTTTACCAGCAACGACGACAACTTTTCGGCGCTAAAAGCCATTCTGGAGGGAAGCGTTTCCACCTGCGGGGATAACATCGCCATCTACGCTACCAGCAACCGGCGTCATCTGGTAAAGGAATCCATGGGTGACCGGGCAGGCGACGAGCTTCATGTCAACGACACGCTTCAGGAAACCATGAGCCTGGCTGCCCGTTTCGGCCTTACCATCACTTATCAGCGTCCGGACAAAGAGGCGTATTTGTCCATCGTAAAGCATTTGGCAGAAGAATACGGCATCGAGATGGAGGAAGCTGAACTGTTCCGCAAGGCGGAAGCCCACGCGATCCGCTGCAGCGGCAGAAGCCCAAGGGTCGCGAAACAGTTTGTGGAGCTTTTAAAAATCGGTATATAAACGCCGGACTTTGCGCGTTTTCCGCCGGAATTACCATTGACACTCCGCACATTTTACATTAAAGCGACACATTCCTTGTCTAAAATATAGATATCAGAGAAATACTGTTTTGTACGGACTATACCGGTAATTCAAAGAAGGTATTGAAAATGAAAAGCTTAAAGCAAACCCTTATACTCCTGATCCTTCTCCTGTCCGCAGCCGCTCTGGCCGCCTGTGGAGACGCCCAGGAGCTTTATGGAAAAATCATAGAAATAACCGACCGCGATATCACCATCGAAACGGGAACTTTCCAGGCCTCTTCGGAGGAAGAGACCGGCAGCTTTGTTTCCGATGGGGGCACCGCGTCCTATTCGCTTTCCAGCAATATTGACACGCAGCATTTATCGGAAAACATGATCGTAAAGCTGACGCTGCAAAACGAAACCGTCACCGCGGTTGAGGCCAGCGGGGATGAAGGCGGCGATTTCTCCGATGAAACCGACCCGTATTCTGAGACGGTCGATCTCAGCGCGGCCCTTACCATCGATGAGGGCGAGCAGGCAGTTTCGGATAAAGAGTACGATTCCAGCAAAGCGGATGTGAGCACGATCCTTTTGAAGAACAAAGCGTCGCTTACTCTGGACAACTGCACACTGACAAAATCAGGCGATGTTTCCGGCAGCAGCGATGAAACCAGCTCCCGGGGGCTCAACGCGGTTTTTGCCGCTTCCGGGCAAAGCACAGCAACGCTTAAAGCATCCACCCTTACTTCCAGCGGAAATGGCGCCAACGCTATTTTTTCAGCTGATAAGGGAACAAAGGTTACCGCTTCTGATTTTAAAATTTATACTACCGGCGATTCTTCCCGGGGGCTGTTTGCCTCTTTGGGAGGCTCCATCTCGGCTTCCGGCGGGGACATTACTACAAAAGGGGATCTGTCCGCCCCCGTATCCGCGGGGCAGGATCAGGCCGGCATCCAGGTTCGCAATACAACGGTCAGCTCGGAAGGAAGCAGCAGCCCCTGCCTTTATTCAGCCGGATCCATTACGGCTTCCAAGCTCAGCGGAAGCGCTTCCGGAAGTCAGATCGCTGTTATAAACGGGGCAGGCAGCGCTGTTCTGAAAAGCTGCCTTCTGCAGGGCGCCGGAAAAGCCGGACTTACGCTCTTTGACACAGGTTCAAAAACGCCGCGGGAAGGCGCGTCCTCTCTGCGGGTTACAGATTCAAAGCTGACAACAACTTCCGATGGGCCTATGTTTTATGTGACCAACACACAAGGCACCATCACTTTAAAAAATACCGCCCTGTATTACAGCAGCGGTGTTCTGGTAAAGGCGGCGGGCAATCGATCCGGCCGGTGGGGAACTCCCGGGAAAAACGGCGGAGATCTGACATTAAAGGGGACCCACCAAACTCTGACTGGAGATATTACCTGCGACGCCATCAGCACAGTGGCTTTAAAGCTCAGTCAAAACTCTTTATTTCAGGGGGCTGTCAATCCACAAAACACAGCAAAGTCCGTTTCTGTATCCCTGGACAAAACCAGCCGCTGGGAAGTAACGGGAGACAGCTATCTTTCTAAAATCACAAATAAAAATACCAAATGCAAAAATATCCGATCCAACGGACATACCATTTATTATGACGCGGGCCAAAAAAGCAACGCCTGGCTGAAGGGGAAAACCCTTTCTCTTCCAGGCGGAGGCAAACTGACCCCCGCGCCGACGAAGGAGCCGTAACAGGGGTCATAAGCAATCTACATTATTTATTTGTTTTTTTCAATCCGGATTTCCGCGGCTCTCGCGTGTCCGATGAGTCCTTCTCCTCTTGCCAGATTGGAAACGAGCGGTGCGATTTTTAGCATAGCGTCCTTTGTCATGGTCTGGTATGTACAAACCTTCAGGAAGGTTCCTACCCACACACCTCCGGTATATCTGGCCGCTCCCAGAGTCGGAAGGGTGTGATTGGTACCGGAAGCGTAATCACCGAAAACCTCCGCTGTATTTTCGCCGATGAAAAGCGAACCGTAATTGCGCAGCGCCCCCGTCACTTCATCTCTTTTTTCCGCTTCCACATTGACTTCCAGATGCTCCGGCGCGTAGGCGTTGGCGTATTCTACCGCTTCTGTCAGACTGTCAGCCAGAAGAATCTCCCCAAAATCGTTCCAGGAGCTTCTCGCGATCTCTTCCGTATCCAAAGTAGGAAGCTGCGCTTCGACTGCCTGTATAATCGCGTTTCCAAGCGCTTCATCCGTAGTGACAACCAGACCTTTTGCCTCCCGGTCATGCTCTGACTGGGCCAGCAGGTCAGCCGCGATAATTTCAGGATCCGCCTGTCCGTCAGCTATAACCAGCACTTCACTGGGGCCAGCGACAAAGTCGATTCCCACCTTGCCGTAACACTGGCGCTTGGCTTCGGTAACAAAGCTGTTTCCCGGTCCAACAATCAGATTCACTGGCTTTATCTGCTCTGTACCATACGAAAAAGCAGCGATGGCCTGCGCTCCCCCGATTGCGTAGATTTCCTGAATTCCCGCTATATCCATCGCTACCAGCGTCTTTGGATGGATTTTCGTTGTTCCCTTGATCACCGGGGAACACGCCGTGATCCTCCTGACACCGGCTACCCTTGCGGGGATTCCCAGCATGAGCGCTGTAGAATAGAGCGGATAGCCGCCTCCGGGAACATAGCAACAGCAGGAATCCACCGGAATCGCTCTGTGTCCCAGCTGGATTCCCTGATCCGGAGAAAAATCCTTCACTTCTCCCACAGAGGCCTTCTGCGCTTTCGCGAAAGCCTCGATGTTGGCCGCGGCCTTCTTTATATCCTCCAGATCCTGCTGGGAAACCTGCTCATAAGCTTCCCGAAGCTCTTCCTCTGATATCCGAAGAGCCGTTCTGTCGCACTGATCAAAGCGGCTGTTATATCCAATCAAAGCCTGATCTCCCTTTTGGATAACCTGATCTATCATTTCACTGACCGTCTGCCGGAGCTTGCTCCGGTCGGCTTCAGTCCTTACTTTTGATGGTTTTAATATCTTCACTTGCTTCTCTCCTCTCAATTTATTCCTTTGCTTCATTCGATTATACAATAATCTCCTGCCAGCCGCAAGGCCGCCATAACGGATCACGGAAAAGCGACTTGCAGACGGACGGGCTGATGGTCAGAATACGCAAAGCCCGTATCGATATTTTCAACCCGCAAAACCTTCAGGTTGTCCGATACAAGAAAGCCGTCCAGGACATAGACCTGTGAATCCTGATAATTTCCGCTGTAAGGCGCGTTCAGCAGTCTGCAGGTCGGCACAGCGTCGGAAACCGCAAAGGAAAAGCCCTGGGGCAGGTCCTCTTTTCCTATGGTTCCCGGCGCCCAGTTTTCCCGATCCAGTACAGGATAAGCGTCAATTCCATCAAAGGTTTGATTAAAGTCGCCTCCGGCAATGACGTAGTTCCCTTTTTCATATTCCTCCGCCAGCTTTTCCGCCAGGAACCTGCTCTGGGCGATCTTTCCCTCGCCGCTGTCATAGGCCTCCAGATGGAAATTAATCAGTACCAGCTCTTTATCCGTCCCTTCCACCGGGATCCTGCTTTCCAGCATACAGCGCTTGAGATTACAGGTTTTCACCGGCCACTGAAAGGATTCCGGAAGAGAAATCCGGCTGGCCTCTTTTACATGCAGCTCCGTCATCGTCACCAGTCCGGAGTCAACCTTTCCAATGGGCGGCAGAGGATAAGGAACAAAGTCGCACTTGAAATTGCGGGCGAACAGACCCTGCAGATCCAGCTCGTTCTCATAAAAGGCCTGTTCATCGATATAATAGGATCTTCTGGAATCCCGGTCCACCTCCTGAAGAAAATATGCGTCCGCGTCCAGCTCTTTCAGAATCGACGCAATCCCCCGCAGATTCTGCCGAACCAGTTCTTCGCTTTCAGGCCGCACCCCGGAGCCTCCGTCCATAAAAAAGTCTTCCTCTTTACTGAGTCCGGCATATCCGGTGTTGTAAGTCACCACCGTTACCGTCTCTTTTCTTTCCGGAATTTTCCCGCTTTCCGCCGTTTTTATCGCCTCTTTTGCCTGGGGACGGTATTCCCTGGCCGTCAGACAGCCCAGGGCTGCCGCGAAAATCAGAAGGATGGCCAAAAGGATGATCCCGACTGTTTTTACAATTTTTTTCTTCATGCTGTTCTCCTCGCGTCTCTTGTCTCTGATGGCGGCTTCCCTTTGTGTCTTCGGGCAGCGCTACAGATTGTATTTCAATTTTTTTCTTGAAAGCTGCGCCTGCGTCATATTCAGGAACGCCGCCGCTTTTCGGGTAGAGCCTTCTTTTTTCAAAGCGTATTCAATCAGCCTCTTTTCCTGCGCCGCGATAATATCGCCAAAGGAGAAGTCCTCTTTTCCCCGAAGGTATTTTTTGATATCGAAGACCACATCATCGTAAAGCTTCTCGCGAATGACTGATTCCGCGTCTTCTTCATCAATCACATTTCCGCGGCTGCTGATGACCAGCCGATGCACAGTATTCTCCAGCTCCCTTACATTGCCCGGCCAGTCATAGCTGTAGAGCCTGCTGAGGGCGGAAGGGGAAAATTCTTTTTCAGTTCCGTATTTTTTGTTATACCCGGCCAGAAACGCGTCTGCCAGAACATAAATATCTTCCCGCCGTTCCCGAAGCGGCGGAACGTCAATGGTGCAGATGTTGAGTCTGTAATACAGATCTTCCCGGAACCGGCCTTCGTCCACCAGTTTTTTCAGAGAAATATTATTCGCGCAGATCACCCGCACATTGACAGACAGCTGCTTTGTCCCGCCGATGCGGAAAAACTGATTTTCCTGCAGGACCCGCAGCAGCTTTGACTGCATATTTAAAGACAGCTGTCCAATCTCATCCAGAAACAAGATTCCATTATTGGCCAGTTCAAAGTATCCCTTTTTTCCAGCCGCCCGCGCTCCTGTAAAGGCGCCCTCTTCATACCCGAAAAATTCAGATTCCGCCAGGTTTTCCTGAATGGTGGCGCAGTTGATCTTTACACACGGATTTCCGCTGCGAGAGCTGTTTTTATGGATTAAAGTCAGGATTTTTTCCTTTCCTACGCCTGTTTCTCCCTGAATGATCACATTGCAGTCATAGCTGGAGATGTTCAGTACATCGTCGATCATAGACCGGGTGACTGGGCTTTGGAACACAAAGTCATCGATCTTATCGATTTTTTTCAGCATCAGGTTCCTGACCTTTTTTTCTGTCAGATCCCGGCTGTCTCCCAGCCGCTCGTAAAGCCGGTTTACCTCTTCCAGCTTGTCCTTCATCTGCCTCAGGCTTTTTACTGTATATTGAAAATAATCCTCCGAATATTGATCCAGAGAATAGGCCTTCAGCTCCTTTCCCATGGTTTCAGTTATAAGGACCGCCGTACTGTAGCCGTTTTCCAGACTTGTAAAGAAAATGGAGCCCTTCGGTTTTGTCATCAGGACCGTCAGCGTTTCCGACCCCAAAAGATCTTCCGTATTTACAGTAACATCCACCAGCTCCGGCTCTTCCCGGCAGATTCGCTCAAAAGCGTCCAGCGGCCTTGTAATGTCCGTAATAATCAGCTTGTCCACATAGCCGGATAAAACCTGGCGCGCTTCTTCCTCCGATACGATGCCCAGGCTGTCGATATCCGCGTCCAGCACTGCCAGAATGTGTACCTGATTATCCAGAGAGTGCTTCAGGCTTCCCGCGTAGATCATGGTTGTAACAATGTCTTTGCCGATGATCATAACCTTCATGCCCTGGCTTACCCGGGAGTTGATGGTTTCAAAGGTAGACGCTTCGTCCAGCGCCGCCAGCGTGTAATTAAGGGAAAGACCCTCCGGCCGGGGAAATATGGGAGAAGCTTCAAAGAGAATTGCGTAGCCTTCTACGATAATATCTCCATAGTTAAAGTCCACCTCTTTAATCCGCTCCAGATAAAGAGGCACTCCTGTAGAAGTGATTCCGGCAATGATTTCATCGCCTGTTTTAAATCGCGAATGCCGCCGGAAGGCTTCACCGGTCTCTTCCAGAAAGCCGTAAAACATTCCGCCGCTGTTGGTAAAGGGGTTGTGAAGCTTTCCTCTGCGATCCACAATATCCATGATTCTCGCAATCAGCTTTGTCTTGTCAAACCCGCATTCGCTGCAAAGCTGCTGAAAGCTGTCCCGCTCAATATGCACCCGCTTTACATTGACTCTGGCCTCTCCTGAGGAAATTTCTCTGCTGTTGTCCAGCTTCCACGCAGTGACCGGCATAGAACCTTTAGGCTCGATCACTCTTCTTATTCCCATCCGGTCTAGCATAATCCGCTCCTTTCTCCATTGGTTTTATCATATCGGAGAAACGCCGCCGCGTCAATCCATTTCTGAATCGATTTCGATTTACTTTTTGGCCGTTCGAATCGATTTCGACTCACTTTTTTAAAAAACGAGTTGCCTATATTTTCATTGTGCTTTCCCAATTTGTTGAAATTTCAACGATTTTATTTTTGTTTTTCTTTTGGCATGAGTCTTGCTATACATATAACTGAAAGCAAAAGGAGTTCATAGATAGATCGGAAAATTCATGTGGAGGTTTTAATTATGATGACAGTAAACAGAGATGTAATTTTAAAGGATGGTTATGAAAAGGCTGTAAAAATGGCTCTTCTTCCTTATTTGACAGAAGAAGAGATCCGTAAGAGCTACAAGGAAAAAATGCTTGCTTATGGAAGAGACTGCGGTTATACCTTTTCCGAAGAAGAAGTAGCTTCCTATATCGATGAGCAGAGAAAGGATCTGCGGCATCTGCTGGAGAAAAACAAGACGGATGTTCCTCTCAGATTCTAACGGAATTTCAAGCGTCCGCTTTTCGGCGCCTGCCGATGCGGGTCTTCCTTATAAAAGTGAAAGTAAGTAAAGAAAGAGGGATGAATCGGAATCGATTCGCCCCTTTTTCTTTATCCAAGCAGGGCAATCCCCTGTTCCACCGCGAATACGGTAATACAAGCGCCAAGGGCCACCAGCAGCAGTCCTTTTTCCCGAAAGGCCAGAAACACCGCTACGGCAAAGCCTGCCAGAGCGGCCGCTGTCTGCCCCGCGGAAAACAGGATTGCCGGAAAGGTCATGGAAGCAAGGGCCGCGTAGGGAACATAATAAAGGAAAGATTTAATAAAGGTATTCTGGATCTCCCGCTTTAGCAGGACCAGGGGAACCATTCTTACCAAGTATGTAACCACTGCCATTACCAGTACATAAATATAAAAGCTCATGAATACAGTTCCTCCTCTTTCACCGGATGGATCAGCGCTCCCGCCGCCGACGCGAGAACGGTACAGATAATAATGGCAAAGCCCGGAGAAATCTCTTTCAGTCCTGGGATCCAATAAAGGGCTGAGCTGAAAACAATGGCAATGAGGATTACCGCTCCGATGGACTTTTCTTTTTTAGCTGGCGGAATGATAATCGCTAAAAACATTCCATAGATGGCGATCCCCAGCGCGCTGCTGACAGCCGTTGGCAGAGCCGAGCTGGCCGCCGCCCCGAAAAAAGTCCCGCAGGTCCAGGAAGCAACGCACACAGCCATGATCCCGTATATGTAATGACGCCCTACTTTTCCCTCCTGGGTACTGACCAGCGCAAAGGCCTCATCGGTTATAGTGAAAGCGATGATACATCGCTGGGGCCGGCTGATGGACGGTTCCAGCTTTTGGGATAGGGAGAGGGACATCAGCGCGTAGCGCAGGTTGATCACCAGCTGGGTCAGCGCCATTTCAAAGTAAGGAGCCCCCGCGGCAATCACGGTCAGTCCGGCAAATTGTCCCGCGGAAGTCAGGTTTGTAAAGGAAATCAACGTGGCGCCCGCCACAGTGCTTCCGGTCTTTATGGCCGCCATACCGAAGGTAAATCCCACTGCCAGGTATCCCGCGCAGATGGGGATGGCGTCTTTCATTCCTCTTGCAATTTCGCTTCTCATAATTACTCCTGTCTTTCTTAATGATGCGCTACCATTCTATCACAGAAAGCCCTGCTCCCCAAGCTTGAATTTTCCCCTAAATTATGATATCTTTCTTTACATGGAGGTACACATGACGATTACGCAAGCAATTGAAAAAAGAAAGTCCCGCAGGACTTACAGCGATAAGCCCATCAGCCCGGAGCATACCGCGCTGCTCCGCAGCCGCGTTGATGAATACAATCAGAGATCCGGTCTGACCATTCGTCTGGTGGAAAAAGGGGCCTCCGCCTTTGCCGGTATACGAAAAAGCTATGGTATGTTCAAAGGCGTGCGTTCTTTTTTTGTAATGAAAGGCCCGGCGGGCGATCCGCATTTAAAGGAAAAAATCGGTTACTACGGTGAGCTTCTGGTTCTGGAGGCAACCGCCCTCGGACTTGGAACGTGCTGGGTCGGAGGCACCTTCGATCCGTCAGGTATCCGCAGGAGCAGCGGAGAAGAGCTGGTCTGCGTTATTACAGTGGGGCCAGTGCCCGCTTCGGAAACCGCCCGTGAACGGCTGATATACAAGGCTATCCACCGCGGCACCAAAACCATCGACCAGCTTTCCATGGTTACGGGAACTCCCCCTGCCTGGTTCCAAAGAGGAATGAAGGCAGTCCAGAAAGCGCCTTCTACCCGCAATACGCAAAAGGTTCTGTTCACCTATGAAAATGGAAGCCTGCGCGCGTCGGTACCGGACACCTATAAATTTGACCTAGTGGATCTGGGTATTGCCAAGCTGCATTTTTCTCTGGCAGCTAAAGGCCGTTTTGAAATCGGAAATGGCGGAAGCTATATCCCGCCGGAAAAGGAGTGAGGAAAAAAGCATGACCCAAAATGTGAATACCCAGCCAAAGAAGCCTTTCCTGTATGCCAGTCTGATTTTTCTTCAATGCCTGCTTTGGGGCGTTGGAAATCCTGTAGTAAAAATCGGGCTGGAAACGATGTCCCCTTTCTGGTGTATGACGACCCGCTACGGGCTGGCCTTTGTCCTGTTTCTGATTTTTTTCGGAAAACAGATCATCCCCCATTTCAAGAGGGAATATCTTAAAAGCAGCGTCATCATCGGCCTGTTTACCGCCGCTTCCTTTAGCTTCAGCACCTTTTCTCTGATGCTGACACAAGCTACAATTTCAGGGTTTTTGCTGTCGCTTTCGGTGGTGTTTACGCCGATTCTTTCCTTTTTTATATTAAGACAGAAAACCAGCAAGCGGCTGATTCTGATCATTTTTATTGTTGTTGTAGGAATGTATTTTCTCTGCGGAAACGGCGGAGCCTTTTCCTTTGGCGCCGGAGAAATCTGCGCGCTTCTCAGCGCTCTTACCGGAGCGGGTATGCTGACTTACAGCTCAAAGCATGTCAGCGATATCGGGCCTTTTGCCCTTTCTGCCGCCCAGTGCGCTGTTACAGCCATTGTAAGCTTTATCCTCGCGCTTATTTTTGAAGATATCCATTCTCTGACTTCTGTTTCGGCTCAGGGGTGGATCTGTGTCATCTATCTGGCGGTGGCCTGCACCTGTATCGCTTACAGTCTGCAAAACATTGCCCTGCGCAGGGTATCGGCTATATTCGTATCGCTGGCATTCTGCTCAGAACCGGTTTTTACAGCCATCGCGTCTTATATCATGCTGAAGGAAACCCTTTCTGCCGGCGGCTTTTTCGGGGCGGTTCTCATCGCCGCGGGGATCGTGCTGGCATCGGTACTGCCTTCCGCGCCGGATTCATCCGAAGCGGGAACCTCTAACGGCGGGGAAGCTCCTCAGGGACAGAATCACGACCCAGATAGCCCTGCGGGAAATCAGGAAATTTAGGCTTTTCAAGCCCCAGGGTTTAGATGCTGCGCGCGCGGGCCCTTGCTAAAAGGGGCGGTCCGCTTTTCAGATCCCGCAGTTATTCATATAAAGAACAAAGGGGCCTGCGCGTTGGAGCGGTAAACACTCTCCTGTCCGCTTGACTTAGGAGAGGTTCGTTCCATTTCCGCGCTGCCCCTTTTTTATTTTTTATCTTTTCCAAAGATTTCGGCCGCTTTTAAGCTGGCGGCCGCCAGACCGCCCAGCAAGGCAGTCGTTACAGCAAGTCCCGTAAGAAGCTCCTTCGGGTCTTTATCCTGATTTCTTCGGATATCTTCTTTCGGATGCCCTTTTTTATTTTTAGAAAATCCGACTTTCATAGTTTTTCGCTCCATTCCGCTTCTTTAAAGCCTGCCAGAACCACGTCACCGTCAATGACCAGAGGCCGTTTTACCAGCATACCGTCCGAAGCCAACAGATCCAGCTGCTGGTCATCGCTCATTTCCGGCAGTCTGTCCTTCAGCCGCATTTCCCGGTAAATCTGTCCGCTGGTGTTGAAAAATCGTTTCAGCGGCAGTCCGCTTTTCTCATAAGCCGCTTTCAGCTCTTCCCGGGAAGGGTTGTTTTCTTTAATGTCAACAGGCTCATATTCTTTTCCCTGCTCATCGAGCCACTTGAGGGCCTTTTTACATGTAGTGCATTTGGGGTAATGGTAAACTCTCACGCTTCCGCCTCCTTTTCTTCCTCCTCTTCCGGCTTCTCTTCATCGGCTCCGGCGTCCCGCTCAGTTTCCTGCTGTTTTTCCCGCTTCAAATCCGCCAGCTCCGGCACTGGGCTGCCCGCGGCCTCCGCTTTCAGTCTCTCAAGCTTCATACGCAGAGGGCTTTGACGCGCCTGCGTCAGGATCTCGTCAAGGGCGGCGCTCAGTTCTTCTTCCGAGCGTTCTCTTAAATCCGCCATATTGGAGTCTGCTGTTTCGCCCAGATTTTCGATTACTGATTTCAGCTGATCCCGCATCCCTGAAATATCCTGCCGCAGATCCTTTTTCATAGCTTTCATCTCTGTCCTCAGGTTTTTTTCCAGATCGTCGCCGGTTTCCAACGCTCTCATATCAGTCTGCAAATCTTCCTGGAATTCTTTCGCCTGTGCCTGGAATTTTCCTCTCATATCAGACAGCATCTGTTCCATCTGCTGTCTCATGTCACTGATATGGTCTTCTACATCTTCCTCAATCTCATCGATATGAGCCTGAGTCTCTCTTTCCAAATCCGCGGTCTCATTCTCGATCTGAAAGTTAGTATCCCTTATTTTGTCATAATTGAGGGATAAAATCATGCCCAATTCTTCAATGTCCATAAGTCCTTCTCTCTCCATCTGATGTGTCTGACTTGTCCAGTCGATTAGTACCATCCTACCACATTGACTCGTTTTTCTCAATACGCTTTTGAAGTTTTTTCCATAATTTTTTCACATATTCAACACATTAGCCTCATCTCCATCCCCGCCACTCAAAAAGCGCCCGGCTTTCATCCTCCTACAGACAATAATCCCCAGGCGCTTTGCGCAATCATAATTTACTTTTATCCGCCAGAAAAACTCGCCGCACACCGCTTCCCTTATCTGATAGGAAAATTTGCGGCAGGCACCTCCGCAGCAGCGCAAGGACCAGTGCCCAGAGCACACCGCTTCCCCTAACCGTGATGGGAAAATTTGCGGCGGGCACCTCCGCAGCAACGCGAGGACCAGTGCCCAGAGCAAATTTTTCCCATCACTCCATGACAGCTCCCTTATCCGCAGACGTAACGTTTCTCTGATATCTGGAAAGCCATCCGGATTTTGCGCCGAAATCCGGAGCGACATAAGCCGCCTTCCGCTGTTTCAGCTCTTCATCACTGACTTTTACATTGATTTTAGAGGCCGGGATATCGATTTCAATCACATCCCCTTCCTGGATATACGCAATATTACCGCCCGCGGCAGCCTCCGGCGCTACATGGCCAATGGACGCGCCTCTGCTGGCTCCGCTGAATCTTCCGTCTGTAATCAGGGCTACTGTTTTATCCAGCCGCATTCCCGCAAGGGCGCTGGTCGGATTGAGCATTTCCCGCATTCCCGGGCCGCCCTTCGGACCCTCGTAGCGGATTACAACCACATCTCCGTCTACGATCTTTCCGCCGTAAATGGCTTCGATGGCATCCTCTTCGCAGTCAAAAACTCTGGCCGGACCGGAATGAGTCAGCATCTCAGGCGCGACAGCGCTTCTCTTTACAACACATCCGTTCTGAGCGATGTTTCCCCACAGAACCGCGATTCCGCCGGTTTCACTGTATGGCTCTTCCACCGGACGGATGATGTTATGATCCTTCACATATGCGCCTTCCATGTTTTCGCCTACTGTTTTTCCTGTAGCTGTGATCAGGCTCTTATCGATAAGTCCCTTTTTATCCAGTTCGCTGAACACTGCCATCAGGCCGCCTGCCCGGTTCAGATCGTGCATATGAGTACCGCCTGCCGGCGCCAGATGACACAGATTCGGAACCTTACCGCTGAATTCGTTAAAGATATTCAGGTTCAGTTCTACTCCGGCTTCGTTGGCAATGGCCAGCAGATGAAGCACGCTGTTGGAGGAGCAGCCCAGCGCCATATCGCAGGCCAGCGCGTTTCGGATGGATTTCTCGTTGATGATGTCTCTCGCGGTGATTTCTTTTTCAACCAGTTCCATAATCGCCATACCCGCGTGCTTTGCCAGGCGGATTCTTCCGCTTTCAACGGCTGGAATTGTTCCGTTTCCAGGAAGCGCGATACCAATGGCTTCGCAAAGACAGTTCATGCTGTTTGCGGTATACATACCGGAGCAGGAACCACAGCCCGGACAGGTATTCTGTTCAAATTCCATCAGCTTTTCGTCATCGATGATATTGGCTTTTCTTGCGCCTACCGCTTCAAACATCTTGGAAAGGCTTGTTTCTTCATCATTTACAATACCGGACATCATTGGACCTCCTGAGCAGACAACTGCCGGAATATCCATTCTTACAGCGGCCATAACCATTCCCGGTACGATCTTATCGCAGTTTGGAACCAATACAGCTCCGTCGAGAGCATGGGCCATGATCATGGTTTCCACACTGTCAGCGATCAGTTCGCGGCTTGCCAGGCTGTATTTCATACCGATATGTCCCATGGCGATTCCGTCGCACACGCCGATGGCCGGGATCTCAATCGGAGTTCCTCCCGCCATCCTTACGCCGGCCTTTACCGCTTCCGCCACCTTGTCCAGATGCATATGTCCAGGTACGATCTCACTCTTTGCTGATACCACGCCGATCAGCGGCCGGTCCAGTTCTTCCTTTGTATAGCCCATGGCATAGAACAGACTCCGCATAGGAGCTTTTTCCACACCCTGAGTTACCTTTGCGCTTCTCAATGCCATAATAATCTCCTTTTATACCAACAGGACAGATGCTGGCCGCATCCGTCCTGTTTTTCTTCTCTCTGCTATCATTTAAGCTTTTTGTTAACAGCTGCCGCGAAATCGGCGCCCGTTAACACCCGCTCAAGCGTTTCAGCCCACAAATCCGGTGAAAATCCGATAAATCGCAAATTCACTCTTTATTTTTTCAGCCAGCTCATCATCTTTCTCAGTTCCGCGCCGACCTTGCACAGCAGATGTTCGGATTCCTTCTTTCTTGTAGCCAGGAATCTTGCTTTTCCGCCAGCGTTGAATTCCTGAATGAATTCGCTTGCGAATGTACCGTTCTGAATTTCGGAAAGAACGTTCTTCATTTCTTTTCTTGTCTCTTCTGTGATCAGTCTTGTTCCTGTTCTATAGTCACCGTATTCCGCAGTGTTGGAGATGGAATATCTCATCTTGTCAAAGCCGCCTTCGTTGATCAGGTCAACGATCAGCTTCATTTCGTGGATACATTCGAAGTATGCCATTTCCGGTTCATATCCCGCTTCTACCAGTGTATCAAATCCGGCCTTCATCAGCTCTGTAACACCGCCGCACAGTACAGCCTGTTCACCGAAGAGGTCAGTTTCTGTTTCTTCTTTGAATGTAGTTTCCAGAATTCCCGCGCGGCCCGCGCCGATTCCGGACGCGTACGCCAGAGCGTAGTCCTTTGCTTTTCCAGAAGCGTCCTGATAAACAGCGATCAGGCTTGGAACACCCTTGCCCTCTACATACTGGGATCTTACTGTATGTCCAGGTCCCTTTGGAGCGATCATGATAACATCCAGGTCTTTAGAAGGAATGATCTGATTGTAGTGAATATTAAAACCATGAGCAAAAGCCAGAACGTCTCCTTCTTTCATGTGCTTTTCGATCTGTTCTTTATAGATTTTTGCCTGCAATTCATCTGGCGTCAGAATCATTACGATATCACCAGCTTCAGCAGCTTCTTCAATGCCTACAACTTTCAGACCCGCTGCTTCTGCCTTCGCGGCGTGAGCGGAACCAGGTCTCAGACCTACTACTACGTTAGCGCCGCTTTCATTAAGATTCATCGCGTGGGCGTGTCCCTGGCTTCCGAATCCGATGATCGCAACGGTTTTACCGTCTAATAACCCTAAATTGCAGTCCTGGTCATAATACTTCTTAATCATTTTAATATCTCTCCTTTTATATGTTTATTGAAATTAATTATAGCTGTCTTAACTTTATCAGACAGCGAGGAAAGCCGGGTCCCGCAAAAGTTCCAGGCCACCTGCCTCTGTCTGTTTTTTTCCTTCAGGATTTTTTAAAAATCCATGTCTCTGTCCTGAATGCCTCTTGCGATACCCGTAATACCGGTTCTGCACACCTCCAGAACATCGTAGCAGGAAAGCATATCCATGAATCCATCCAGCTTTTCCGGCGCTCCGGTCAGCTCTATGATCATACTGTCCTTGGACAGATCGATGATCTTTCCTCTGTAGATCTCAATGATCTCTCTGAGAGCGGAACGATCATTTTTATCGCATTTGATCTTAACCAGCAGCAGCTCCCGATACAGACTTTCCGCGGCGTTCAGAGTGAAAATATCCCGAACGACTTCCAGTTTTTCAGTCTGTGTAAGGATCTGGTGAAGGGCCTGCTCCGTCCCATTGAACACGATGGTGATTCTGGAAATTTCCGGATTGTTTGTCGCGGAAACGGTCAGGGAGTCAATATTGAAGCCCCGCCGTCCGAACAGGCTTACTACTCTTGACAATACATTGGACTGATTGTCCACTAATATACTGATTACTTCTTTTTTCAGTGTTTTATCCATTTTGTTCTCCTTCCTATCCGATGATCATATCCTCAACTGTACCGCCGCCCGGAATCATTGGAAGTACTTGCTCTTCTGTGGCGATAGCACAGTCGATCCATACCGGTCCCTTTTCCTGGAGCGCTTTTTTGAATACATCCTCGAACTCGGTCGGAGTTGACGCGGAATAGCCCTTGGCGCCAAAAGCTTCCGCCAGCTTCGGGAAGTTGGTCTTTCTTCCCGGCGTTGTGGCAGAGTACCGTCTTCCGTAGAACCTGGTCTGCCACTGGTAAACCATGCCCAAAACCCGATTGTTCATAATAATCGTTATAATAGGAAGCCCTTCGCTTACCGCGGTACACGCTTCATTGAGATTCATGTGGAAGGAGCCGTCACCTGTAAAGTGGATGACCCGCTTTTCCGGACATCCCATCTGCGCTCCGATTGCCGCGCCGTAGCCAAATCCCATGGTTCCCAGCCCGCCGCTGGTAATAAAGTCTTTTGTCTTATCGTGCTTCAGATACTGGGCCGCCCACATCTGATGCTGGCCTACATCTGTTACATAAATGGTCTCTTTGTCGGTGAGATCGCATACCGCTGTTACGATTTCACTCGGATGCAGCTCCGCGTCCTGACATTTTACATCGCCGGTCTTCTTTTTCCACTCAGTGGACTGAGTTACCCACTCCGCGTGATCCCGCTTTTCGATCAGCGGAAGCAGCTTTTGAAGGAAGTCCTTTACATCGCTGATGACGCTCTTGTCTACGATTACATTTTTATTGATCTCGCTTTTATCGATGTCTACCTGGATCTTCTTGGCTTTTCTGGCAAATTTCTGAGGGTTGAGGGCTACCCGGTCACTAAAGCGGCAGCCCAGCGCAATCAGAAGGTCCGCCCGGTCAACAGCCCGGTTGGCCGCAATGCTGCCATGCATTCCGATCAGTCCCAGATTCCGCTTGTTTTCGTGTCCCAGGATACCGGAGGCCATAAGAGTGTGGGTAGCCGGAATATCAGCCTTTTCCATCAGTTCATTCAGCTCCTCACCCGCTCTTGACGCGCTGAGGCCGCCTCCGCAGTAGAGGACTGGCCGTTCCGCCTGATTGATCATGGCCGCGATCTCCGCGACTTCCTCCTCCGTCGCCTTTGGATTCGGCCGGAGCGGAAGCGGTTTTCCCTTCTTATAATCGATAGTATCCGCTGTTACATCTTTTGTAATATCAATCAGTACCGGACCCTTTCTTCCGCTGTTTGCAATGCGGAAGGATTCCCGCAGAGCCTGCTCCAGATCCTCGATCCTGTTTACAAAGAAGCTGTGCTTTGTTATTGGTAAGGTCACACCTGTAATGGATATTTCCTGGAACGCGTCTCTTCCGATCAGGTTGTCAGGCACATTGGCTGTAATAGCAACCATCGGGATGCTGTCCATGAAAGCCGTCGCGATGCCCGTAACCAGGTTGGTCGCTCCCGGTCCGCTGGTGGCAAAGACAACGCCGGTTCTTCCAGTCGCTCTGTAGTAACCGTCCGCCGCGTGAGCCGCCCCCTGTTCGTGGGCAGTCAGGACGTGCTTGATTTTGTCTCTGTATTCATACAGCACATCGTATAGATTGAGGGCTGTTCCGCCCGGGTATCCGAATATCGTATCTACACCATGCTCTAACAAAATTTCCGCTACTAACTGTGATCCTGTTAATTTCATTTCGCATTCATCCTTTTCTTCAAATTATAATTTCTCATATTTTTATACACCATTTTTGCTTTGAGTACAACCTATTATAGAGCTTTTTTTAAGAAAATCAAGTAGTTTTTGTTTGTTTTAACAAAAAAAAATATTTTTCATAGTTTTATTTAACAAATTCTCATTTTCAAGACTTCCAATTTCCCTTTTTGCCCTGTAGATTTTTGCCATTCAGCGGCATCGTCCTGTCAAAAATCCCCGCGCCGCGCTTTTACAATATGGAAAGAGAATAAAAGTTAATTTTTTATGTTGACAAACGCCTGTCCTTTCCCTTATACTAATTACTAACTTTACGAAAAATTTTATATCGCTTGCGTTGAAGGGAATAAATCAGCACAGGGAAATTCTCCAGAGAGCGGCCGGTTGGTGGAAAGGCCGCGGATTTGACAGCTGGTGTCTCACCCCGGAGCAAAATCTTATGAGTGGGTGCCGGTGATGGCCGGAACCAATAAGAGTGGTACCGCGGAAGTTTGAATGACAAACCTTCGTCTCTTGTGCAGGAAACTGCAGAAAAGGCGCAAGGTTCTTTTTATATGTGTATTAAAAGACTTTGCCGCCAAAATCTAAGGTAGAGAAAGGAATTTGCTGAAAATGAAAAATCATGACAAGTATCAGGTGGGGTACTTTCCCCCTCCTGAGGAATCAATGGAATGGGTGAAAAAAGACCATATTGAAAAGGCGCCGATCTGGTGCAGCGTAGACCTGCGAGATGGAAACCAGGCCCTCATCGTACCCATGAGCCTTGAAGAAAAGCTGGAATTTTTCCAGTTTCTCGTCAAGCTGGGATTCAAAGAAATCGAAGTAGGCTTTCCCGCCGCTTCCGAAACAGAATACGAATTCTTAAGAAAGCTCATCGACGATGATCTGATTCCGGATGACGTGACCATTCAGGTCCTGACTCAGTCCAGAAAGCACATCATCAAAAAGACCTTTGAAGCCCTGGCAGGCGTCAAGCACGCAATCGTACATTTATATAACTCCACTTCTCTGGCTCAGAGAGAGCAGGTCTTTAAAGCCAGCAGAGAAGAAGTCATCGATATCGCCACCAGCGGCGCGAAGCTGATTAAAAAATACGCGGCAAAATATCCGCAGACCAGCTTCCAATTCGAGTATTCGCCGGAAAGCTTTACCGGAACGGAAATGGATTTTGCCAGAGACATCTGCAATGAGGTCATCGACATCTGGGAGCCGACACCGGAAAACAAGGTGATTATCAACCTGCCGGCTACGGTTTCCATGTCCATGCCGCACGTTTACGCAAGCCAGATCGAGTACATGAGCAAGACCCTTCACAATCGGGAAAATGTGCTGATCTCGCTCCATCCCCACAATGACCGGGGAACCGGCGTTGCCGACGCGGAGCTGGGACTTCTGGCAGGCGGCGACCGGATCGAAGGAACGCTTTTCGGAAACGGGGAGCGAACCGGAAATGTGGATGTGGTAACTCTTGCCATGAATCTCTTCTCCCACGGCGTGGATCCGGAGCTGGACTTCTCCAACATGCCGGAGGTTGTAGAGATGTATGAAAAATTTACGGATATCAAGGTGCATCCTCGCCAGCCGTACGGCGGCCAGCTGGTATTCGCGGCCTTCTCCGGATCTCACCAGGACGCTATCGCGAAGGGTATGAAATGGAGAAAGGACAAAAAGCTTCATCAATGGACCGTCCCTTATCTGCCTATCGATCCGAAGGACGTGGGAAGAGAGTACGAAGCGGACGTTATCCGCATCAACAGCCAGTCCGGAAAAGGCGGCGTTGCTTATGTGCTGGAGCAGAACTACGGCTTCGATCTGCCGAAGGCCATGCGGGAGGAAGTGGGCTATATGATCAAGGGCATTTCCGACCACGCCCACAAGGAGCTTTCGCCGAGGGAAATCTTTGAAGCTTTCAGCAAAGAATATATCAACTATTTTGATCCAATCGACATTACGGACGCTACGTTTAAAAAGGTATCCACGTACAAGTCGGATGACGGTATGATCGTAGATATGCATGTGGACATCAAAGGCGAGGTTTACGAGATCCACGCAGAGGGTAACGGGCGGCTCAACGCGATTAACAACGCGCTGAAAAAAACCCCTTATCACTTTGATTACACTCTGGTGACTTACTCTGAACACGCGCTGGAAACAAGCTCCAGCTCCAGAGCCGCTTCCTACATCTGTATTCAGGACAGCAAAGGAAAGCAGTACTGGGGCGTGGGGACCCATGAGGATATTATCCTGGCTTCGGTAAACGCTCTGGTAAGCGCTCTGAACCGGGAAAACAAAGTAAGAGGATTTGTAGAATAGGAGGAAACGATTATGGGAATGACAATGACACAGAAGATTCTGGCCGCTCACGCGGGCCTGGATCATGTGGAGGCGGGCCAGCTGATCCGGGCAAACCTGGATATGGTTCTGGCCAACGATATTACCGGGCCTGTCGCGATCAATGAATTTGAAAAGGCGGAATTCGGCAAGGTCTTCGATAAGAGCAAGGTTTCTCTTGTCATGGACCACTTTACACCTAACAAAGACATCAAGTCCGCGGAGCAGTGCAAGCAGTGCCGGACCTTTGCGAGACATTTTGAGCTGGATAACTTTTATGATGTAGGAAATATGGGCATTGAACATGCCCTGCTTCCGGAAAAAGGACTGGTCGCGGCGGGCGAAGCCATCATCGGCGCCGACTCTCACACCTGTACCTACGGCGCTCTGGGCGCTTTCTCAACAGGCGTGGGGAGCACAGATCTGGCGGCGGGCATGGCGACGGGCCAGGCATGGTTCAAAATCCCTTCCGCGCTGAAATTCGAGCTGACCGGTACGCTGCCTGAAAACGTAAGCGGAAAAGATGTGATCCTTCACATCATCGGAATGATCGGCGTTGACGGAGCGCTTTATAAGTCTATGGAATTTTCCGGCGAAGGCGTAAAGAGCCTGTCCATGGACGACCGTCTGTGCATTACCAATATGGCCATTGAAGCCGGCGCCAAAAACGGCATCTTCCCTGTGGATGAAGTAACAGAAAAATACATGGAAGGCCGGGTAAACCGGCAGTGGAAGAAATACGAGGCGGACGAAGACGCTCAATACGATGAAACCTATACCATCAACCTTTCCCAGCTGAAGCCGACAGTTTCCTTCCCACATCTGCCGGAAAACACAAAGACCATCGACGAGGTGGGCGACGTGCCGATCCAGCAGGTGGTAATCGGCTCCTGCACCAACGGCAGACTGAGCGATATGCGGATTGCGGCTGAGATTTTGAAGGGGCAGAAGATCCACCCGGATGTTCGCGCCATCATCATTCCGGCGACACAGGAAATCTACAAGGAATGCATCAAGCTGGGCTATCTGGACGCGTTCATCGACGCGGGCTGCGTTGTTTCTACTCCGACCTGCGGGCCTTGCCTGGGCGGACACATGGGAATCCTGGCCGCAGGCGAGCGCTGCGTCGCCACTACCAACCGTAACTTTGTAGGCAGAATGGGGCATGTAGACAGTGAAGTATATCTGGCAAGCCCGGCTGTCGCTGCCGCTTCGGCCATTGCCGGAAAAATCAGCGGCCCGAAAGGAGACAAATAACATGGACGCAAAAGGAAGAGTACATAAATACGGAAACAACGTAGATACAGACGTTATCATCCCCGCGAGACACCTGAACACGCAGGATCACAAGGAACTGGCTTCCCACTGTATGGAAGACATCGATAAAGAGTTCGTAAACAAGGTAAAGGAAGGCGATATCATGGTGGCCGGCGACAACTTCGGCTGCGGCTCCTCCAGAGAGCACGCTCCTATCGCCATCAAAGCCAGCGGTATCAGCTGCGTTATCGCGAACACTTTTGCCCGGATCTTCTACCGCAACTCCATCAACATCGGACTTCCGATTCTGGAATGCGCGGAGGCCAGCAAAAAAATCCAGGACGGCGATGAAGTGAGCATCGATTTCAATACCGGCGTCATTACAAATATCACAAAGAATGAAACTTATCAGGCGCTGCCATTCCCTGATTTTATCAAGGACATCATGGCAAAGGGCGGTCTAATGAACAGTCTGAAATAACCGAAATTCAAAAGCGGCCAAAAGGCCGCTTTTTTTCAACATCATACACACTGCGCGCTGACGAACCCGCGTGCCGGACGCCCCGTCTGTCCGCTCATCGTCCGTCAGCGTTTTCCCTATACTCCTTTTAAAAATCCCGTTCCATCCCAGGATGTTAAATCGTATGCTTTCTGGCCGGAAGCTTGCTTTTCAAAGCCGCTCCGCAGAAACCGATCCCAATCACAGTAACCACCATTAATCCTACTATATATTTCATACTGATTCTCCTTTCCTTGAATACAATCATACACACATTTTTATAATTTAAACCTTCATGCTGTCGGAATTTTATTTTTAATCGCAGCTCCGCAGAATCCAACCGCAATGACAACAACTGCGAAAGTTCCTAATATCACTTTCTTCATAGGCGCCTCCCTTTCTTCTTGAATCACTTTATGATTTTATTATAACTTCCAATTATTAACGTTTCCATCGATTTATCTTACAAATTTCTTACATTTGTGTAACCCGATTCTTTCAATCGCCGATTTCTATCGAACCATTGCAAAATCCACGCTTTCCGTATATAATTACCTTTGTACAATTACATAAAGGAGATAGAATATATGAATTACAAAATCGCAGTTGTTCCCGGCGACGGGATCGGACCTGAGGTAATCGAACAAGCTCTGCGGGTCCTGGACCGGATCGGGGAAAAATATAACCACAGCTTTGAATACACAAAGGTTCTGGCAGGCGGTGCGGCAATTGACGCTGTAGGCAAGTGTCTGCCGCAGGAAACCATCGATATCTGCAAGGGAAGCGACGCTGTGCTGCTTGGCGCTGTAGGCGGATGGAAATGGGATACGCTGCCAGGAGATGAACGTCCGGAGCGGGCGCTTTTAGGCCTGAGAAAGGAACTGGGGCTTTTCGCCAACATTCGTCCGGCCATTCTCTTTGAAGAGCTGGCGCAGGCCTGTCCTCTAAAGCCGGAGATTATCCAGGGCGGCCTTGATCTGGTTGTTGTACGGGAACTGACCGGCGGCATCTATTTTGGAGAAAAAGGCTTTAAAGAAACAGACCTTGGCCCTGCCGCCTATGACGTGGAGCTGTACGCGGAAGAGGAGGTTCGCCGGATCGCGGTAGTTGCCTTTGATATGGCCATGAAGAGAGGTAAAAAAGTTACCAGCGTAGATAAAGCCAACGTTTTAGAAAGCTCCCGCCTCTGGAGAAGAGTTGTCGCGGAAGTGGCAAAGGACTACCCGGAAGTGGAGCTGAACAATCTGTATGTAGATAATACGGCCATGCAGATGGTTCTCAATCCAAAGCAGTTCGATGTTGTTGTTACCAGCAATATCTTCGGCGATATCCTGTCTGATGAAGCAAGCCAGATCACAGGCTCCATCGGCATGCTGCCGTCTGCCAGCCTGGCAAAGGGAAACTTCGGCATGTACGAGCCGGTACACGGTTCCGCTCCGGATATTGCGGGCCAGAATAAAGCGAACCCAATGGCTACTATCCTTTCCGCCGCAATGATGCTGCGCTATACCTTTGGTCTGTCCCAGGAAGCGGACGCCATTGAAGCCGCGGTGAAAAAGGTTCTGGCTGACGGCTACCGGACGCCGGATCTGATGGCAAACGGCGGAAAAGAGATCGGCACTAAGGAAGCCGGAGATCGAATCGTAGCCGCGATTTAAAACCCCTAGCGCAAAGCTCTTCTCAGCTTTGGCTTGGTTTAGAACAAAAAAAGGAATATGACGTTCAGTTTATAAAACGCCATATTCCTCTTTTATTTCCCCTGTTTCGCCGTCAGCATGTCTTCCAATAACATGGAAACATCAAAGTCTTCTTCTTTTGCCGCCTCACAAACAAGCTGGATCCATTTTTCTATGGGATCCTGGAAATCGCCGTCCCAATTCCGGGCTAAGATTGTTTTATCTGTATTTAAAAGAATATCCTTTACTTTATCCCTATAGATCGATAGCTGATAAAATTTCTGCGGGATCGCCTTATATAGCTTATCGGCGATTTTTAAGTCCTTTTTTCCACCAGCGGAAAAGCTGTCCCGCATAGAGGTCGATACAATTCCATGGTTGGCTACGAGCCATAGCGTAAAGCGCTCATACTTATTCTGCCGCTTCCCAAACAGTTCGGGAAACAACGCAAATCCCTGCGCAATCATATCATCTTTTTCTTCCGAAGACAATGTTTTCCAAAGCCTGATTTTAGGGGGAACTGAAGTTTCTCCGGCCTTATGCTCTTCACCGTTTACCCACCACAAGGATTCTCCTGGCTTCAATGTAGAGCGGAAGTATTCCACAACTGGGCGGATTGGGTTATCCATCCTGCGCATATCATCATAGCTTACTCCCATTTTATCAAAAATAGTTTCGCCTTTGGCAAGATTCATATCAATCCTATACCTTGGACTATGCGTAACCGCAATATCACACAGGCACTCTTCGTATCTGCGGGTTTTAAACTGTACTGGTTTTCGCAGTTTACCAAACAGGAAAAAGATGTGTTCAACATCCTCTACCCGAGTGCCTTCCGCCACACTTCCGCCGATCAGAGTCCATTTATCTTCTTTTGTGGATTTTACTTCAACGCCATAATATCCATGGGCAACAATGTCAGGAAACCTCTGCCCGCTGATAATCTGGATTGTTCCTTCAAAGCCGGTTCCTCGCGCGGCCATATCCAGCGCTTTTTTTACTTCAACCTCAAGCTTCTGCGCTCCCTTGGATATGTAATAGTCGGGGTCTTTCTCCGCCTGATCGTTCATCACTGCGCAAGCGTCTTGGCATAACGCTTCAAATTCTTCTAACGAGGGGGTTCTATCGGTTGATATAATCATTATGAATCCTCTCCAAAATACAGCTTCCAGTTTTGTTCCAGACGCTTCGCTATATGATACCCTAACAAAGGAGGTACAGCGTTCCCTATAATTTTATAGGCTTCCGATGCCGAAACGGCTTTATTTCCTTCCTTAGCGGCTATCACAAAATCATAATCATCTGGAAACGTCTGTATCCTGGCGCATTCCCTTACGCTGAGCCTGCGCTCCTTCAATCCATCAGCCAGCTCACTTTTATTACGTCCCCCGTGTTCCTCAGACAATCGGCGGAACTCAATATTCCCATGATGCTCTGATCGTATCGTTGGGCCAACACTATCCAATTTAACTTCATTCTGGCCCTGACAATGGGTTCCCATATACTTTGCTCTGGAATATTTTTGGTGGCTTACATCCCTTGAATCTTCCGGCT
The DNA here is from genome assembly GCA_020558355.1 of bacterium 210820-DFI.6.37. GTDB lineage: Bacteria > Bacillota > Clostridia > Peptostreptococcales > Anaerovoracaceae > Hominibacterium. Next base: position 25,423 of record JAJCKG010000018.1, read on the forward strand.
CTCCCAGTCCTGTCAATGCGTCCTTCACGGTTACAAATTTTTTCAAATGCTCCTCTGGCTCATCCCCGGGCAGATAATGCGTAATTGGCGGATATGGAGTGTATTTGTCAGAAGGCTTTTCTTTTGACAGCTCTTTCAAGGCCTCTGGCAGCAGCTCGGATTTTTTGAATCCAAAAAATATGACTCTTTCCCGTCCCTGGGGCACGCCATAGTTTGCCGCATTCAGCACTTTTGCGGGAACTACCAGATACCCGCCGTTGCATACGGACGCAAAGTCCTTTTCGATAATCTCTTTCGTGTCATCAAGATTGGTCAGGCCTTTTACATTTTCCGCAACAAAAACTTTTGGTTCTGTAATGGAGATAACCTCTCGCATCCATATATACAGCTGCCCTCTGTTCTCAATAGTCGGGGCTTCTATGTCGACTTTTTTTCCATCATGTCTCCTGTTGGAGTTAAAGCCTCTTCGCTTTCCCGCAACAGAAAAGTCCTGACATGGAAAGCCTCCGATTAAGACATCCACATTCTGGGGAAAAATGTTCAAATCATTCTCTTTTTGCAATTTAACCAGGTCAACAATACTATTAAGATAGTATTTCTGCGAATCGATTCCCCGCCGCCCAAAATAATTTACCCAGGCGGCCTTTGCCTCGGGTTTGATATCATTTGCGAAAATCGTTCGAAACCTGTTTTTGCCAAGCTCAACCCAATCCCTGTCGATGTCTTTCATATCCCAGTCTTTACTGCAGTCAGGATTAATGGCTTTCTTTAATACCTGAAAGCCTCCCTCAAAGCCAAGGTCAATTCCTCCGCAGCCGGAAAAAAGCGAAAGCAGGTTCAGCTTTCTCTGGTTTTTACCGTTTTTTTGGTCGGCAGACAGTCTCTCAGGTTTTTCGGCGTCAAAGGGAATCAGCCACACGCCGCTTTGCTTAACCGCGCCTTCAATTCTATTTTGGTTGCATAAAATTTGGACTCTCCTGGCTGTCAGCTGCCATCTTTCCGCAATTTCCGCAACAGATACATATTCACGCATAAGACTCTCCTCTCTTTTTAGATTTTATTCGTTTTGACGAACTTTTTCAAGGGCAACTTAAAAATTCTTTTCAGCTTTATTTTCAAATCCCGCATGGTATAATAAAATAAACATTTCGAGAATGATGGTATCTAAAAATATGAAAAAGCAACGTACCAATGAAATTACGCATAAAATCATGTCTTCCATTCCTTCGGCAAACACGACTCCAGAATTAAAGCTCCGAAAAGAATTGTTTGCCCGGGGCTATCGTTACCGCACAAATTATAAGAAGCTTACAGGTAAGCCGGATATTGTTTTTACAAAAGCAAAGCTTGCGATTTTCGTGGACGGGGATTTCTGGCATGGTCATAATTGGGCTATTCGAGGCTATGGAAGCCACGAAGAAGAAATGAAGCGCTACTCGCAATATTGGCAGGACAAAATCAATAAAAATATAGAACGGGACAGAAAAGTCGATGAAATCCTTCAAAACGATGGCTGGATCGTTTTACGCTTTTGGGAAAGCGATATAAAAAGCAACCTGGAATATTGTTTGAAAACAATAGAAATCTGGTATGCCATTATGACTGGTTCCCAATAGAAGTGTTCTAGGGGGCAATTACTACGGAGGAAGACATAAATCATATCCATTGTACTGATGGTGTTGGGATTAGTAATCGTGGGAAATGACAATAAAAGAAAATAACCGCCCAGCGACCAACTGACTGCGGTTATTAAATAATCACACAAGGAAGGTTAACCGCTTTGAACGGTTTCGCCCTTTGTTATATAGATTATAGCATAGTTCGGAGTTAGCTTCAATAGCGAAAAGACAATACCGCCGCCTCGCAACAAGAAGCCAACGCAAGATATGGCACAAATACATACAAAAAAATCACAACCAGAAACATCGCCCTGTTTTCCGTCGATTGTTTCTGGTTTTTAGCCGTTCTGGCCTATGAATAGTCAGCTTTATGGCTTGTAATGGACAAAAAAGGCGGCTGGGGAAGAAATGCGGCCCTCAAAGCCGGATACTTTTTGAAACAAACAGGAGAAAAAGGAAACATGTTTCTTCTTTCTCCTGTTTTTCTATATTTTGTCTGTTTTCCCATCTTTTAAAGCATTGTAAATTACGCAATCAGAACTGTCTAAAATAGATGAAGAACGATTATCATTTTAAGTATCGCAGAGGTAAGCAATCTGGTGCGTGAGAACGCGACTCTGCCGGAGTGGAAAATTGCAGACGCACTAACAAAGGAGTTTTTGATCAAGAGAAAATGATTTTACATCATTTTTACGTCCACTCACAAAAAAGAATAAAGTCGGCTTCGCCGATTTCTGTTCAGCGGTAGACTTTGTTGATATTCCGGAAATGTCGAAAACGATATTTCCTACATAATAAAATAGGAACGTTGAAATTTCAACGTTCCGTTGGTGGAGAATAGGGGGATCGAACCCCTGACCTCGTGATTGCGAACCACGCGCTCTCCCAGCTGAGCTAATTCCCCTCACTGTTACCTATTGTATGACAATTGGAGAGATTTTGCAAGTCCTGAAATGAAAAAAATCCAAAATATTCTTCCGATCAAACAGCATAACGCCCTTTGCGCCAATTTCAAGGGCCATCGGAAACGCTTCAAACACCGGGATTATAAAAACGCAGGCGGATTTCTCCAGCCTGCGTTTCAATGAACTCAGTCACTGTAACAAGTCTTCAGACAAAGCAATCCTAACGAATTAATACTCCGCGCTGTATATTTCCGTTCCAGCTCCGTCCTCATATACGACCTTAACTGTAACATTCTCTATTCCCGAACCTTCCTCAAGAGTATCGGCAACACTTTCGAAAGAATCCTTTGACCCGGCAATTGTCTTTTCAATTTGGGAAGACATCTGATCAATTATGTCTTTATCAAAGGTCTGTGGATATGTATATTTATAAATCAATGTATTATCTTTAACCTCGACGGTCATTCCATCTGTTCCGGAACTGAAGGATTCTATCATTTCTTTGGCTTCCGCGTCGCTATTAACATATTCCTCCAGCGTTTCAGGCGTACTGCCGCATCCCGCGAACAGAATTGTCATAGCCACCAGCAGGGACAAAATAAGGCTTGCTGATAAAATTCTTTTTGATGTTTTCATAATTCTTTCTCCTTTTAAGTAATAAATCTCTTTTTTCCAGATTTGGACAGATGAAATTATACCACAAAAATGACAATTCTAACAGAGCATTGCGAATTTTTCGACTCTTTGCGTCTGATTTTTTTGTTTCCTGACGGACATTTTTTATATCTGTTTGACTTGCTTTTATCCTGGCTATATACTGTTATATAGTGGGCTTTCCAGTTATCGGCTTCGGCTGATGGAAGCGGTAATGGAAAGATAGAGATAAGAAAAAGGATAAGGAGAAAAATATGGGCGCTCCGATTGCTCAAATGATCAACCTGCAGGGGATGTTATTTATTTTCATATTTGTTGGAATGCTGGCCGGAAAGAAAAAGCTGGTTACGGCGGAGGGCAGACGCTGTCTTACGAACCTGACCCTTTATGTTGTTCTTCCATGCAATATTGCCAGCGCGTTTATCATGCCCTTTTCCTATGAAATGCTGATGAATTTTCTCTGGATCCTGCTCATTGCCATAGGCGTTCAGGTCTTCTGCCTGATTCTGAGCCATATTCTGTTTAACCGGCTGGACGAAAATCTAAAGCCTGTTTTTCAGTACGCTACCGTTTGCTCCAACTCCAGTTTTATGGGTTATCCTGTTGCCGAAAGCATCTATGGGGCTGCCGGACTTTCCTACACAGCCATCTATCTTATTCCGCTTCGAATCGTCATGTGGTCCGCCGGACTTTCCTTTTTTACAAAAACAAAAAACAGGAAAGCAATGCTTTTGAAGGTCGCGCTTCATCCCTGCATGATAGCAGTCTACGTGGGTCTTATTCTTCTGTTTTTTCAGCCTCCCCTTCCTCAGCTGGTTACAGACACCTTAGACAAGCTGGGAGGATGTACAACCGCGCTTTCTATGATGCTGGTAGGAATGCTTCTCACAGATGTAAAATGGAAAACCATGATTTCTGTCCGGGCGCTCCTGTTCTCCGCGCTTCGGCTCATTGTAATTCCCGGAGCAGTCTTCCTGTTTTGCAAGGGCTTCCATATCGATCCGCTGATCACAGGGGTTTCCGTCATTTTGGCAGGAATGCCGGCAGGCACTACAACAGCCCTGCTGGCGGCGCAATACGGCGGAGACGCGCAGCAGGCCTCCAAGCTGGTTGTCCTGACCACCCTGCTGTCTCTGTTCACGATCACCGGCTGGTACTTTATTCTGTCCTGAGGCCGCTCCGATAGCCGCTTTGCGGAAATCAGCAGCGGTATTCCATGTCGATATGAGGAATCCCGTCTTCAAGGTATCCCTCGGATATACAATAAAACCCCAAGGACTCGTAAAACCGGACCAGATACTGCTGGGCCGACAGCTTTACTATAGTTTCATCCAGATAATCGCTGATAAACACCAGCGCCTTATTCATCATATGGCGGGCAAGGCCAATTCCCCGGTAATCCTCCCGCACAGCAACTCTTCCGATCGCGATCGCATCAAAGGTCTGCCCCTTGTCCAAGATACGCAGATACCCTACAATATGTCCGTTCTTTTCCACATACAAATGATGCGCGTGCCGGTCTCTTCCGTCACAGTCAGGATAGATACATTCCTGCTCTACGACAAAAATATCCGACCGCAGCTTTAAAATCTGGTAGAGCTCTTCCGCATTAAGCTCTGTAAATTTTTTAATGATAATCCGCATACCTATTCCCCAATAATTTTAATGAGCACCCGCTTATCCCGCTTTCCGTCAAACTCGTAATAAAAAATCTGCTCCCAGGTTCCAAAATCCATGCGGCCGTCCGTAATTGCCACAACAGTTTCCCGCCCCATAATCGTCCTCTTCAGATGGGCGTCGCCATTGTCTTCGTAGCCGTTGTGACGATACCGGCTGTAAGGTTTTTCCGGCGCCAGATCCTCCAGCCAGTCCTCATAATCCTGATGCAGGCCGCTTTCATCGTCGTTAATAAATACAGAAGCGGTAATATTCATGGCATTGATCAGCGCCAGGCCCTCCTTGACCCCGCTGTCTTCCACGGCTTTTTCTACATCCCTTGTAATGTTTACCAGTCCTCTTCTCTTTGGAAGATTAAAATGCAATACTTTTCGAAATGATCTCATGCTGCTGCCTCCTGCGTCTTTTCTTCTATTATATATAGTTTTTCAGAAAATTTCTACTACTATATCGTTCTGGATCGCCCTTCTGCTGCCGTATTTTTTTCAATAAACCGCAGCATCGCCTTCTCGTACATATCCGGGTGGTCCAGATAAATATCCGTATGGCCGCTGTCCTCTACCGTCACCAGCTCCTTCTTATTTTTCTTCATGGCCTGATATAAATCGACGCCCATATGATAAGGGGTCACTTTATCCTGGGTCGTATTAAAAACCAGCACCGGTACTTTCGTATTCCTTACATAATCGCAGACATTACCATCTTTATACCGGTACCCCAATTTAAGACAGGTCACCAGATCCCCCATGGCCATCTTAAAATCAGAAGGAATCCACGCCTGCTTTCTGGTCAGAAAAACATCGATGATCTCCCGCATATCGCTGACCGGACAGTCTAAAATAGCAAAATCCAGCAGCTGGTCAGCTCCCTTGCTTCCCAGAAAAAACCCAACGGTAGCTCCCCCTATGGAAGAGCCCCAGCCGCCTACCAGCTGATCTTCTCCGGCCTGTCTTCTCACGTAGTTTACACAATCACCGAAATCCCGGCTTTCCCAGTAGCCGCAGGTCATATAAGGCGCCTGGTTTTCGCCCGAATCCCGCTGATCATAGGTCAGAATGTTATAACCGGAGCGCATGAGCATCTCGGCCACCGGATACCCGGTCAGCCGGTTCCCATTGAGACCGTGCGCCATAACCACAGTCTTCCTGTGGGTATCTCCATCCTGGGTCAGATAATTGGCCGGGATCATATGGTCATCAAAGGTGGACGGGATCTCCACCTGCCATACCTGATATTTCGCTTCGAAGGCGTCCACATCAAATCCATGGCGCGCCAGAGATTCCTTCTTACATTCCAGAGATCGCCGCTGCTGGTTCACAGCGTGGACCGAAGCGTCGTACACATAGACTCCCACTGCCCCGCAGACCGACCCAGCAAAAACTACCGCGCAAATCACCGCAATAACCGCAAATTTAAGTTTTCTGGTTTTCTTCATTTCACACAACTCCGGGCGCCCTGACCTGGCTGACCCTTCCTTTCAAATACTGTTTCACCCGTTTCGCTTTCCTTCATGGTATCCTGCTTTTCCTCCCATGTCAACAGGCAGCAAGGCCTGGAAGGCCATCTTTCAGAAATCCTCTGATTTTATATACAAAATCCGCAAAAAGTTGTATTATGTAACATATCCGAGGGGCTTTCGGCACAGACAGCAGCCGGCCTGTTTTGCATGGAAGACGGATCCATATATTATATAGAAAGGAATTGATTCTAATGAATAATGAAATTTTAAAAAACATAAAAACCAGAAGATCCATCCGTAAATATAAGCCGCGGCAGATTACAGAGGATGAGCTGCGGGCCGTACTGGAAGCCGGAACCTACGCGCCTTCCGGAAGAGGTCTGCAAAGCCCTGTACTGGTCGTTGTGCAGGATGAAGCTACGATGGCGCAAATCGTCAAAATGAACGCCGCGGTAATGGGAACGGATTCCAACCCGTATTACGGCGCGCCGACTGTCATTTTAGTTCTCGCGCCGACGGACCGGACCACCTGGCTGGAAGACGGAAGCTGCGCTTTAGACACGATGATGCTGGCGGCCCATTCCATCGGTCTTGCTTCCTGCTGGATCCACAGAGAAAGAGAAATGTTTGAAACCGAAGAAGGAAAAGCTCTGATGAAAAAATGGGGCATTCCGGAAAACTACGCGGGAATCGGCGCTCTCGCGTTAGGCTATGCTGACTGCCAGCTGCCGCAGCCGCCGCAGAGAAAGGAAGGCAGGATTATTTGGGCATAGATAGATACCAAAGCCGCGGGATTTCCCTTAAACCGCCTTGCGATTTGTCCAATCGCCTTATGGCTTTAGCACAAAATTTACACAAATTTATTAGAAAAAAGCACAAAAACTTCTTTACACCGTCAAGAAGCCGTGTTACAATACTCTCAGACTGATTAAGAAAGGGAAAAGCAATGTTCAACAAGTTAGCAGCATTCGCAGCAGAATATTTTTACTTTTACTTTACTTATTTTATGAAGGGTAAAGTGAATTTTGCTGCAATGAGATAACTCGTAAAACAAGCTGATCCAACTTAAAACCACGAGACATTCTCCGCAAGTGAAATTCACTTGCGGAGTTTTTCGTTTAAAGAAAAGAGGAGAACATTATGATCATCATTTTAAAAGACAACCCGGAAGAAAAGCAATTGGACAATCTGATCTCATGGCTGAAAAGCATGAATCTGGATATCCACTTCAGTAAAGGAGAAAGCACAACGATCCTTGGTCTGATCGGCGACACTTCTGCCGTAGACATCGATCTGATCAACGCGCTGGACATTGTAGAAGCCGTAAAACGGGTCCAGGAGCCTTATAAAAACGTCAACCGGAAATTCCACCCGAAGGATACCGTCATTGATGTGGGCGGCGTAAAGATCGGCGGCGGGAGCTTTCAGGTCATTGCGGGGCCTTGCTCCGTAGAATCCAGAGATCAGATCTGCCAGGTGGCGGAAAGTGTTAAAAAGTCCGGAGCCCACCTGCTGCGGGGCGGCGCTTTCAAACCAAGAACCTCACCTTACGCATTCCAGGGAATGCGGGCCGAAGGAATCAGCCTTCTGCTGGAAGCAAAAAAACAGACCGGACTTCCTATCGTAACCGAGGTTATGGATCTTTCCCAGCTTCCGCTCTTTGAAGATGTAGACGTGATTCAGGTAGGAGCCAGAAACATGCAGAACTTTGAGCTGCTGAAAGAGCTGGGGCATGTGGACAAGCCGATCCTGTTAAAGCGGGGGCTTTCCAGCACACTGAAGGAGCTGCTCATGAGCGCGGAATACATTATGGCCGGCGGAAACGAAAGGGTTATTCTCTGCGAACGCGGAATCCGTACCTTCGAGACAGCCACCAGAAACACGCTGGATCTGGCTTCCATTCCTCTTTTGAAAACAAAAACACATCTTCCTATCGTCGTAGACCCGAGCCACGCTACCGGCATTGCTCATTTAGTAAAGCCAATGGCCATCGCCGCTGCCGCCGCTGGCGCGGACGGACTGATGATCGAAGTGCATAACGACCCGGCCCACGCCCTCTGCGATGGCGCTCAGTCCCTGACGCCGGAACAGTTTGACGATGTTATGAATGCAGTCAACGCGGTTCTGCCGTACGCCTACAAGGGTTAAGAGAAGGGCGGTCCGTTTATGAAAATCGCAATTATCGGCCTGGGCCTTATTGGGGGCTCCATGGCAAAGGCTATTAAAGAAAACACTTCTCACACCGTATATGGAAAAGACTTAAACGATACAGTCGTAAAAAAGGCAAAGCTGATCAACGCAATCGATGAACCGCTTACCGACGAGCTTCTGGCAGACTGTGACCTGACCATTGTTGCTCTGTACCCACAGGCTTCCATTGATTTTATCAGCGAAAAACAGGAAATCTTCAAAAAAGGTTCCATCGTTTTAGACTGCTGCGGCGTAAAACGCACCGTATGCAGCCAGGTAGAACCCATCGCCTTAAAGCAGGGCTTCGTCTTTATCGGCGGCCACCCTATGGCGGGGCTGGAGCATTCCGGGTTTGACCACGCAAAAAAGGCCCTGTTCCGCAACGCTTCTATGATCCTAACCCCTACAAAGGGAAATATTCAGGACGTGGAAAAGGTAAAAGACCTGTTTACCGCTATCGGCTTTACAAATATCCAGATTGCCACGCCAGAGGAGCACGATCAGATGATCGCCTTCACTTCTCAGCTGGCTCACGTCGTTTCCAGCGCTTACATCAAAAGCCCCGCCGCTCTGAAGCACAAGGGCTTTTCCGCGGGCAGCTACAAGGATCTGACCCGGGTGGCAAAGCTGAACGAAACCATGTGGACTGAACTGTTTCTGGACAATCCTGAATTTCTGGCAGAAGAGATCGATGGCATCGCGGAACGCCTGCAGCAGTACAGCAGAGCCATAAAAGAAAAAGATCACGCCGTATTAAAGGAGCTTCTGAAGGAAGGCCGGGAGAAAAAAGCAATTATTGACGGAGAAATATTCTAATGGATAAAATCACGATCACCGCATCAAAAACATATGAGGTTCTGACGGATTCAGGGCTTCTTGCCAGGGCCGGACAGCTGATCCGCCAGGCCCTGGGCGACAAGGTAAAAAAACTCTGCATTGTAACCGATGACAATGTGAACAAGCTATACAGCGGGCCCCTTCAGCAGTCCCTGCAGGAAGCCGGATATGAGACTGTCCTGTTTTCGTTTCCTCCAGGGGAAAGCTCCAAATCTATGGAGACCCTTTCCCTCCTGCTGGAATTTCTGGCGGAAAGCCAGCTGACCCGAACCGACGCTCTGGTGGGTCTGGGCGGCGGCATTACAGGCGATCTGACCGGATTTGCCGCGGCCTCGTTCCTGCGGGGAATCCCCTTTGTTCAGGTTCCGACGACGCTGCTGGCTGCCGTAGACTCTTCGGTAGGCGGGAAAACGGGCATCAATCTGAAAGCCGGAAAAAATCTTGCCGGCGCGTTCTGGCAGCCGTCTCTGGTTCTGTTCGACATCGATACCATGAAAACCCTTTCCTATGACCTGCTGCTGGATGGAGCCGCGGAGGCCATCAAAGCCGGAGCGATCGCCGACCGGGAGCTGTTTTCCTACATCCGCCGCGCCGATGACCTTACGGATCCCAACGTGATCCGGCATCTGAGCAGCCGCGCCATAGAAATCAAAAGGCAGGTAGTGGAAGCGGATGAACGGGATACCGGAGTTCGGCAGCTGCTGAATTTTGGCCACACCATCGGCCACGCCATTGAAAAATGCAGCGGCTTTTCCATCAGCCACGGCCATGCGGTGGCCATTGGAATGACCATCGTTTCCCGAGCGTCAAAAAACCTGGGCTGGTCCGCTGAGGACTGCCTGAGCCCGCTGCTGGAAAGTCTGAATCAATTCCGGTTCCCTCTGGAATGCCCTTACAGCGCTTCTCAGCTTGCAGACGCCGCACTGAAGGATAAAAAACGGATGGGAGATACCATTACCCTGGTAATTCCGGTCCATCTGGGGGACTGCCAGCTAAAAAAAATACCGGTCTCTCAACTGGAAGACTTTATTAAGGGAGGGCTGTTATGAACATCGAAATCATGCCTCACATCCTGACAGGAAGCGTACAGGCCGTAGCTTCCAAGTCCCACGCGCACCGGCTGCTGATTGCGGCGGCGCTGTCCGGCCAGGAGGTGAATGTAAATATCAATACGACTTCACAGGATATTGAAGCAACCAGGGCCTGCCTGAAAGCACTGACTTCCAGGACTCCTGTACTGGACTGCCGGGAAAGCGGCTCCACCCTTCGCTTCCTCATACCAGTGGCCATGGCCCTGAAGGAAGAAGCGGTTTTCCTCGGCTCCGGCAGACTTCCCCAGCGGCCTATTTCTCCCTTAAAGGAAGAGATGGAAGCTCACGGCTGCCGCTTTGAAAACAGGGGAAGCCAGCAGGGCAGAGCCAGCGAGATCTGCACCATCCGCGGAAAGCTGAAGGGCGGGACCTTTACCCTTCCGGGCAATGTCAGCTCCCAGTATATCACCGGGCTTCTGTTTGCCCTTCCTCTCCTTGCGGAAGACAGCCAGATCCACATTTCTTCTCCGCTGGAGTCAAAGGGCTATGTGGATCTGACACTGGATGTGCTGAAACATTTCAGCATCGATATTCTCACACAGGAGCAGGACGGCTGCCTTACTTATCAGATCCGCGGAAACCAGCAGTATATCCCGCCCGGAGATGTTTCGGCGGAGGGCGACTGGTCCAACATCGCCTTCTGGATCATTGCCGGAATCCTTTCCAGGGACGCGGGCATCCTCTGCAGCGGTATAGATCATAACTCCATTCAGGGAGATCGGGAGATTGTCAGTCTGGCCCGCAGGATGGGCGGCAAAATCATGGAAAAGCCCCACAGCATACTCGCGCTCCAGGCACCCCTTTCCGGGATCCACATCGACGCTTCTGGAATTCCGGATCTGGTTCCCATCCTGTCCGTCGCAGCCGCGACAGCAAAGGGAACGACACAGATTCACAACGCGGGACGCCTCCGTATCAAAGAATCAGACCGGCTTTCCGCCATGCGGGACTGTCTTTCAAGGGTCGGAGGGGATATTACAGAAACGCCGGACGGGCTGATCATTAAAGGCGTGCCCCACCTGAAAGGGGGAAGGGTCAGCGGCTACAACGACCACAGAATCGTTATGGCCATGTCCATCGCTTCCCTTGTATCGGAAGGTCCGATTATAATCGAAGGCGCTGAGGCCGTCAACAAGTCCTACCCGACCTTCTTTAAAGACTTCGCTGCATTGGGAGGTGAGTTCCGTGTTCTCTAGCTTTGGAAACCATATAAAAGTAACCATTTCCGGCGGATCCCACGAGCCGGAAATTGGCGTTATGATTCATGGGCTCCCTGAGGGTACCAAGTTCAGTATGAAAGAGCTGCAGGCTTTTCTGGACAAACGCGCCCCAGGCAACAGCCCTTTTGCTACTTCCCGGAAAGAACCGGACCGGGCGCTGCCGCGGGAGGGTCTTCAGGTGACGGGAGATGAAGCGGTAGTCACTGCCGGTAAAATCCGGATGATCATCGAAAACACCAACACCCGCTCTCAGGACTACAAAAACCTGCGGGATGTCCCAAGACCCGGCCACGCGGACTACACAGCCTATGTCAAATACGGCAGCCAGCTGAACATGGCTGGCGGCGGACCGTTTTCCGCCAGAATGACCGCGCCGCTGTGCATTGCCGGCGGGATCGCGCTGCAGCTTCTTTCCCAGCGGGGAATCGAAATCGGCGCTCATATTTATTCCATCGGGGACGTCAAAGACACTCCTTTGGATCCCCTGAATCCGTCGGCGCCGCCCGCCTCTGATTTCCCTGTCTTCTCTCAGGAAGCGGGCGAAAAAATGAAGCAGCTGATTCTGGCCGCCAAAAAGGACGGCGACTCAGTAGGCGGCATCGTGGAGGTCTTCGCGAAAGGCTGCCCTGCCGGCCTGGGAGGGCCTATGTACGACGGAGTGGAAGGCGTTCTGGCTCCGGTTTTCTTCGGAATTCCGGCAGTCAAAGGAATTGAGTTTGGCGCGGGCTTTTCCGCTACCCGTATGCGGGGCTCCGAAAACAACGACCCATTCCGTATGAAAGACGATCAGGTGGTGACCGCTACCAACAACCATGGAGGGATCCTGGGCGGTATCACTTCCGGAATGCCTGTTATTGTCCGGCTGGCCTTCAAGCCGACCCCATCCATTGTAAAAGAACAGCAGTCCGTAAGTCTCAGCAGAAAAGAAAACGAAACCTTGTCCATCCGCGGGCGGCACGATCCCTGTGTTGTGCTCCGGGCAGTCCCGGTATGTCAGGCTGCTCTTGCCATCGGACTTTTAGATATGATCATGGAGGAAAAGAAATGAATTTAGAAGACATCAGAAAAGAGATCGACAAAGTGGATTCTCAGATCGCTCAGCTGTTCAGGGAACGGATGGGCCTGGCGCTGGAGGTTGCCAAGACAAAAGAAAAAAATAATCTGGCGGTTGTAAACAGTACAAGAGAAAAAGAAATCCTGCGCCGTATTTCCGATGAAATCGGCGAACCGCTGGACGGCTACGGACGGATCCTCTTCAATACGCTGTTCGACCTGAGCCGCTCCTACCAGAACAGCTATCTCTCCAGAGTTTCCGATATTGCCGAGCGCATCGAAAAGGCTCTGGAAGAAACTCCAAAGCTGTTCCCGAAAAAGGCGGTTGTCGCCTGCCAGGGGGTTCCGGGCTCCTATTCCCAGTCCGCCTGCGAAAAGCTCTTTGAGGTTCCTAACACTATATATTTCAACAGCTTTGAGGGGGTCTTCAACGCGGTGGAAAAGGGTCTGTGCCAGTACGGGATCCTGCCCATTGAAAACAGCTCCTACGGCTCTGTAGGCACAGTTTATGACTTGATGCGCAACTATAACTTTCATATCGTAAAAAGCATTCGCCTGCGGGTCAACCACAATCTTCTGGCAAAACCGGGAACAAAGATGAAGGATGTAAAGGAAATCTTCTCCCACGAACAGGCTATCGGCCAGTGCGGGGAATTCCTGAAGACGCTGAAGGATGTAAAGATTACCGTATGCGAAAACACCGCCAGGGCCGCGAAGATGGTTGCCGAATCGGATCGTACGGATGTGGCCGCCATCTCTTCCAGAGACTGCATCGAGCTGTATGGGCTGGAATCCCTCAACAACAACATTCAGGTAAGCGACAACAATTATACTCGCTTTATCTGTATCTCTAAAAATCTGGAGATCTATCCGGGGGCGAACAAGATCAGTCTGATGCTGTCTGTTCCCCACAGACCTAACGCGCTGTATCATATGATTGCGAAATTCTCATCACTGGGCGTAAACCTGACTAAGCTGGAATCCCGTCCGATCCCAGGCAGTGATTTTGAATTCATGTTTTATTTTGATATGGAAGCGTCCGTTTATTCACCGGAATTTGTAAGCCTTTTGGGCCAGCTGGAAAACCAGCCTGAAATCTTCGTGTTCCTGGGCTGCTATTCCGAAACGATTTAAGGAGACTGCCATGGTATACGGACTTATAGGAGAAAAGCTGGGGCACAGCTATTCCAAGCTGATTCACGAAAGCCTCGGAAGATATGAATACGACCTGTTCAGCCTGGATAAAGACGCTTTTCAGCAGTTTATCGCGGACCGGAAATACAGCGGCCTGAACATTACGATTCCTTATAAAAAAGCGGTCATTCCTTATTGCGATCAGGTTTCTGACCTGGCCCGGGAAATCGGCGCGGTCAACACCTTATATTTTCAAAATGGAAAGCTGTGCGGGACCAATACCGATTACCAGGGATTCCTGTACGCGGCTGACGCTGCCGGAATCTCCTTTGAAAAGAAAAAAGTACTGATTCTTGGAAACGGCGGCACCAGTCTGATGGCCCGCAAAGCGGCGGCCGACCGGGGAGCGAGCCAGATTCTTATCACTTCGCGCCGGGGCGAAGCGGGCTGTGTGTCCTACCAGGAGCTGGTCAATCATCGGGATGTGGAAGTTATCGTAAATACCACGCCGGTAGGCACCTATCCAAATAACGGAGCCGGCCTTGTAAACCTGTCTGATTTTCCAGAGTGCGGCGGAGTCATAGATGTGATCTATAATCCATTCGCGACGGATCTGCTGCAGCAGGCCGAAGAGCGGGATATCCCCCATACCAACGGGCTTCCTATGCTGGTTGCCCAGGCTACAGCCGCCGCCGAGTATTTTCTGGGTGAAACCGGATTTCAGAAGGAGAACCAGCGGATTATCTCAGCTCTGCGCCGGGATATTGAAAACATCGTCCTGATCGGGATGCCGGGATGCGGAAAGACCTCTCTTGGAAAGCGCCTGGCCAAGGCTCTTGGAAAAACCTTTGTGGATATGGATCAGTATATTGAGGAACAGGCGGGACAGACGATCCCATCCATCTTTGAGCGGCATGGTGAGGCCCATTTCCGCCAGCTGGAAACCCAGGCCGCGCGGGAGCTGGGCAAAGAAAAATCCCAGATCATAGCCACAGGGGGAGGCGTAATCCTTCGCCCGGAAAATATGAAAGCGCTGTCTCAGAACGGCAGAGTTGTCTTCATCCAGCGGCCTCTGCAGAATCTTCCAATGGACGGACGCCCCCTTTCAAAGGATTTAAATACGCTAAAAAGTATGTACGAAACCCGTTTTCCTTTGTATAATAAGTATAGCCAGCTGGTCTTTACGTCCCAGGAGGGCCTGGAAACCAGCGCTGAAAAACTGCTGTCACTCTTACGAGACAGAGATTAGGAGGAATAAATTATGAGAAAAACTGTATCCACAGATCAGGCTCCCGCAGCCATCGGCCCTTACGCGCAGGCTAATATTTTCGGAGATCTGATCTTTACTTCCGGCCAGATCCCTCTCGATCCGGCTACCGGTCAGATTGTAGGAAGCACCATTGAAGAGCAGACTCATCAGGTCTTTAAAAATATCAAAGCCATTCTGGAAGCTGCCGGAAGCTCTCTGGACAAGGTTCTGAAAACGACTGTATTTATCAAGGACATGAACGACTTTGGAAAAATGAACGAGATCTACGCTCAGTACTTTACAGGAAGCAGCCTTCCTTCCCGCTCCGCGGTGGAGGTTGCCCGGCTTCCAAAGGACGCTCTGGTGGAAGTGGAAACCATTGCGTCGCTGTAAGAGCAAACTGAAGTCAGTAATACAAAAGGAGACCGGCGTCACATCAATCCGCGCGCCGGTCTCCTTTTTGAATAAATTATTATTAAACAGGTAGGCTCTTATTTCAGTCCCTGCTGGATGCCGTCATGAATAACCATGTCCTTCAGCCGGTCGATATGTATATCCGCCGCGGCCCGGGCATCCGCCGCTCTGCCGTCCCGAATCGCCTCCATAATCTGCCTGTGCTCTTCCGGCATATTTTCCGCCCGTTTAAAGTTATCGTAATAAATATAACGGAACCGGAGTACCAGCTCCTGCAGCTGCTCGATCATATGAACCAGAATATTATTGTTGCAGGATTCCACGATGATCCGATGGAATTTGGTGTCATAGGCGATCATATTAGCCGTATTCCCCTCTTCCACCGCCTGATTATAGGAATCCGAAGCGCTTTTCAGCTGCTGCATCTGCTCTTCCGTCATACGGGACGCCGCAAAAAACGCGGCCAGTCCTTCCATATCCTGACGCACTTCCAGAATATCCACCATATCCTTTACCGATATCTGTGAAGCATACGCTCCGCGTCTGGGTTCAATGGTAACCAGCCCTTCTTTTTCCAGCTTTCGAATGGCTTCCCGGATGGGAGTTCTGCTGACGCCCATATCTTCAGCCAGCTCTACCTCCATCATTCTGGTTCCGGGTACGATTTTTCCGGTCAGAATCTGCATTTTCAATTCTTCATAAACAATTTCTCTCAAAGGTCTGTGATTTTGAATGTCAAAGTTTAGCATATGTGTTTCTCTCCCATATCAATAGGTCGTTCTGGTCCAAAATGTCTCTTTATTGTCTTTTTTCAATTCCCCGCAAGCGCTCCGGGCTTCCTCTCTGCTTTTACAAAGAGCGAAGACTGTGGGACCGCTTCCGCTCATCAGAACCGCGCGATTGTACAGTAAATTTTTCACCTTGTTCTTTGTATACATAACACTAGGATACCTTGTTAAAGTGAAATTTTCAAGTACATTGACCATATTTTTTTGAATTTTTTTATAATTTTTTTCTTCCAGGCCCTGAATCAGTTCCTCTGTATTTGGCCGGCAGGGAATCCGTTCCAGATCCAGTCCCTGATAAGCCTCCGCTGTGGATACCCCAATGGGCGGCTTTGTCAGGAGCAGATGGCTTTTCAGACCCGTTATGGGCCTCAGCTCAGTGCCAGTGCCAGTAGCCACCGCGCAGTGAGACGCCAGCGGATCGCGAAACAGCTCCAGCTGCTTGTTTTCCATGGCCTGCCCCATAAGGGAAAAAGGCACGTCCGATCCTAGGCTGCTGCCTATAGCGCAGAGCTCTTTCAGATCCAGTCCTAAATCCCATAGCCAGTTCAGCGCAAGAATCACCGCGGCGCCGTTGCTGCTGCCGCCGGCAAGTCCCGCAGCCACCGGAATCCTTTTTTTTATGTCGATCCGCAGGTTTCCCCGCCTTTCCCCGCCAAAGCGATCCTTCATAAGCAGCGCCGCTTTATAAGCCAGGTTTCTCTCATCCCTCGGCAGATAGGGCCGGTTGGTGGACAGCTGTATGGTATTTTCCGGACTGTCCGGGTACCACTTTACATCCACATCATCGTGAAGCAGGATCTGCTGCATCACCATTTCCACTTCGTGGTATCCGTTTTCCAGTCTTCTGAGGACGTCCAGAGACAAATTGATTTTCCCGTAGGCTTTCAGCTGGATTCGTTTCACTGGTTTTCTCCTTTTGCTTTTTGGAACGCTTCTGAAAAAATGAGCGGGAACCCGCTCATTTTTCAGTTGCTATTTTTTCTTATTTTTACTGTTCTTCTGTTTTCCGGTCTGGTTCTTCGGCCTTGTGGTTCCCTTATTCTGCTGTGCTTTTTTCTGAGTCTTCTTAGGCGCTTTATATTTGCCTCCCGCGGCCGAGATCGGTCTTGGTCCGGCTACCCGCTTGTTGGAGGATTTGGCCTCTTCCAAAGCGGCCGCCTCTTCCTCCTGGCGTTCCTTTTCCCGTTTTGCCGCTCGTTTTGCCGCCGCGGCAGCCTGTTTTTCTTTATTCTTTTTATCCTTCTCTACGATTTCTTCTACTGACTTTCCTGTACGCTTTGCTTCCTTATACGGGTTGACGGTTTCCTGTTTTCCCTTTTCATTCTTTTCCTTTTCCATCTGCTTTTTCATACTTCTGGAGGAGAAGAAGATCATACCTACCATCATGACGGCCATCATAACCATGTTCACGGTGGTTGCCTGGGACTGGTTCAGCGTTTTGAAGGCTACTTTATCCCCCTTGGCCAGCGTGTCGCCGCTGGTGGCCTGGAATGAGGAATCAATGGTCAGTGTGTATTTTGTATCGCCCTTGATCTGCGCGTTCTCGCTGCTGAGAACCATCATGAGCCCTTCCTCGTCCGGACTGTACGCCACATAGATAGGCACCGATTTTCCTTTTTCATCCACCAGCTTGATGGCTTTTTTATTGGCTTTTCGGATATCCTGGGTTTTCGGTTTTACATCCTGGTTGAACCAGATCTTGATACTGGCGTTTTCCACCGCGGTACCGGTGGCTCCGTCCTTTGGATACTGGTCTTTTATTACTAAATCGCCCTGTCCCGCGAAGCAGACAGACGCTGACATAAATACGGTCATAAGCGCAAGGCATAAAATCGCACCGATTCTCTTCATAGTTTCTTTTCCTCCGACTTTTTCTTTCTCAGTTCTTTAAAGAATGCTTTGAGTATGTCCTGACATTCCTGCTGCATGATCCCGGTCTCGATCTCTACATAATGATTCAGCCGGGGTTCCTGCGGTATATTGAAAACAGAGCCGCACGCCCCGCCCTTTGGATCCATGGTACCGATAAAAAGTTTGCTTATACGGGCCCATACAATGGCTCCCGCGCACATGGCGCATGGCTCGGCAGTAACATACAGATTGCAGCCCAAAAGTCTCCATCCTCCCAGCTCCCGCGCGGCCTGTCTTAACGCCAGCATTTCCGCATGGGCAGTAGGGTCCTTCAAGGTTTCTGTTAAATTATGTCCCCGGCCTATGATTTCGCCGTCCTTTTCAACAACAGCTCCGATAGGGACTTCCCCTTTATCATAAGCGAGTTTGGCCTCTTTTAAGGCTTCCAACATATAGGTTCTCATATACCTTACAATGTTACCATATTTTCGGTGTTCTAGCAAGCAAATTGTGAGATTCTTGCGGTCCGCTCCCGGGAAAAATTATGGGAAAGCGGTGGCTACAGTCTTTCAATGGAGCCGGTCTGTTTATTGACGGCCGCGATCCAGTATCCATACGCCACCTGCCGGTCGGCTAGAGAAGCGTTCTCCCTGTCGGCGCGGTAGTTTTCGGCTCCCATAATGGGCTGCCACAGCACAAAGCCGGAGGCCCCCTGCTCCGGCTGTTCCTGCTGCAAATACCGTCCCGGCACGCCGATCAAATAATGGTTTTCATCCTCTCCAAAAATAAAATGCCGGTACCGGGAGATCATATACCGTGCCCCCGGCGAAACCATAGGAAATTTTCCCAGATTGACTACCCGGCGCCAGCTCGCCTTTGTTTTATCCTCTTTAAAAGGAATCGTCCGGTCGTACATTTCCACCCGGTCCTGAATGGCCTGGCAGCACTGCAGTACATACCGGTTATAATAGCTGTCATAGCTGATGGTCTGTTTCGCCGCCCTGACAGCCTTTGTCCTCTCTTCTTTTTCCAGATCGCCTTTCAGAATGGGATGAAGCGGCTCCCGCCGGTCAGAAGAAGATACCGCTACTACAATGGCAATTGTAAAAAGCTCCAGGCTGTTTCCGTTTCCGTCTACATCGGCAGGATCAATCCTAAGATAGGTTTCCCCTCTCCCTCTGCTGTTTAGAATCAGGTCCCCCGCGATTTTATAGATGGTCTTTTCATTCTTCTTTCCGAAAAGAAGCAGTTTGTAAATATAACTGCCGTGTTCAAAACACCGCAGGTTGTCAGCTCCGACCCTTATGGCCCCTTGTCCGTCTCCGGTTTCCAGTTTTATATAGCCCTTTACCGGCCGGGTTTTGTCCAGCGCGAAATTATGGTTCTGCTCTTGCAGCATCACAAAGCTTTTTTTACGTCTCATATATTCCATCCTCTGTGGCCTCCTTGATTTTTCACCATTTTTTTAGTAATATATGAGAAGGCTCTGACGCCTATTCGAAGAAAGTAGGGAGATTCTTTTGTTTTTAGATATGATTATAGCCGCGATCCTTGTTGTGACCATGGTATCCGGCTTTCGGAAAGGATTCGTTTATACATTTACGCATACACTGGGCTGGCTGGGCGCTATGGCGGCCGCCTTCCTGCTCTCACCCTGGCTGCGGGAGCTTCTTTCGGAAAAGACAGAGCTGACCGATCGGGTCCATGAAAGCTTTCTGGACAAGCTGTCGCTGTCTTCCGACTGTGTCAGCAGTTCCGCGGACAGTTTTCCTCTTATTATGGAAAGAAGTGTCAACGCCGCTGCCGGAGAAGCCGCGGAGCTTCTTGCGGACAAGCTGACGGCGATTACTATGATCGTAATCAGTTTTCTGCTTTTATTTTTCGCGGTCAAGATCGTCCTGTTCTTTTTGACCATCGCTCTTTCCAAGCGGCAGAACAAAGGCTTTACCGGCTTTTTTGACGGTCTCCTTGGAATGATAGCCGGTATGATACGGGGCGTGATTTTTGTATTCCTGTTTCTGGCGCTGCTGCTGCCAGCTGTAAACCTTATGTCTCCGGCTAGTATGGATCTGGCGCTGGGGAGTCTGGAAGCTTCTCACTTTGCGAAGACGCTGTATGACAGCAATTTTGTGGTTTTGATCATCAATGATTTTCTGCTGTAGCCTTTTCTTTGGACGCCTGCTGTTCCTATTTTATCCGCTTTGCTACCACCGCGAAGCGGCCCACCTTGTCCGCCACATGATAGCTGCAGGTTGACAGGGTAATCAGCTGGTCGCCGTACTGGGCGTCCACTCCGGTATCATAGGCGGAAAGCTCCTTTACCCCTTTTACATACTCGTTGAATTCTTCCTCGCTGGTAATTCCCGCGTAGGTGTAATATTTGAAAACATCTTTATCCGCGTCATAAATCTGAGAATAGAAGGCGGCGATAATCTGGTATTCGCCCTGTCCCCCTTTATAAATGGTATCAAACTTTATCGTCTTGTGCTCCTGATAAAATTCCTGATCCGCATACTCCAGAAGGTCGTGGAACATAGTTCCATCCTTCATGTGATGGCCATAGATCAGCCAATTGCAAGTAGGCTTGAAAATATCGCTGTCCGCGTCCATGAAAGGGACGCCGGAGACGCTATACTCCTTATCGAAGTTCCGGCGAAGATAAAATTCCGGATCGTCCTGTGTCTGCATGACGGGGTAATCGATACGCGTGCCATCGATTTTGACCCAGCCGATAATATCCGGATTCTTTTTATAAAGCTTTACATATTTTCCGATAACAATTCCTTTGTCCGTTACCAGATCCTCTTCTTCTGTTTTTAATTTCCCCAGGTCAGTCAGGGCCTTTTCCGCGCGCCAGCCAGTCACATAATGATTGACAATGGCTCCCAGTGAAGCCACAAAGACCATCAGGGCAAGGACAAATATAATCTTTCTTCCTGTACTCATACGCTTCCCTTTTTACGCTTTTTGTAAAATGCCGCCCGTAATCGCTTCCCGCCGCTGAGAATTTCAGCAAAGCGGAACTTGTCCCGGGCCGCTTTGTTGCTGTTTGCAGGTATTGTAACACAACGGAAGCTTTTTTTCAACGACTATCAGGAAATTTTTTCCACACAATGAAAAGGCGGCGCAAACCCCATTAAAGATTTCACCGCATATAGTCCGACATCCTACAGGCTCCGGCGGCTCCGGCTTTTCGGATCAGCGCTTCATTTTCCGCTGTAATGCCGCCCAGTCCGTAGACAGGAATGGAAACCTCCCGGCAAAGCTCCTCTAAGAATCGGGTGCCTTTTCCAGCAAGCCCCGCTTTACAGGAGGTTTCAAAAATATTGCTGGCTGTAATATAGCCGGTAAGCCCTCTGGCCTGAAAAACAGCTTCCACCTGCAGGGCCTCTTCGCGGGAATGAATGGAAACACCGATGGTTTCAAAGTCCTCCAGGTCCTCCTGCTGCCGCAGGAAATCCGCAAGGGTCAAATGAATCGCCCCGCAGCCGATTCTTCGGGCCACCCGCGGAAAGGAATGACAGATCAGCTTTATTCCGGCGCTCCGGCAGGCAGCCTGCACCTGCCGGGCCAGTCTCTCATAGGCATCCTCGGTCAGATCCTTTTCCCGCAAAATCAGAATGTCGGCCTGGCCGGACAGTTTTGCCGCCTGCTCTGTCAAAGGGATCGGGCACAGGCGGCGGTTGGATATGGCGATTCTTTTAAATGTACACATAATCGTTCATTACCGGCTGCAGACCTCTCGCTTTGATGGCCCGGACCATTTCCTCCACATTTCGTCCATCGGCAATTTCAAACTGGTCGTCTCCCTGCTGGCTGCTGTCATCGCTGTGGCTGCCGATGCCAGTGCTGACTCCCGCGGAAATTTTCGTAGCGGCAAGACCGATGACGTGATCCCGAAAGCCCTCCCGCTCTCTGGTAGAAATAGTCATACCCGCAAAAGGCATGAAAAGCCGGTAAGCGCACATGACCTGAAGCAGCTGGCGTTCATGGACGTCCTTTGGGTTGATATCCGCGTGATTGACGATAGGCCGCAGTCTGGGACACGAGAAGGAAATCTCCGCGTGCGGATACTTTCTCTGGAGCAGGTACGCGTGCATTCCAGTCGCGAAGGCGTCCTTTCGAAAATCGTC
The DNA here is from genome assembly GCA_020558355.1 of bacterium 210820-DFI.6.37. Lineage (GTDB taxonomy): Bacteria > Bacillota > Clostridia > Peptostreptococcales > Anaerovoracaceae > Hominibacterium. The sequence goes on from JAJCKG010000018.1 coordinate 47,697, forward strand.
CAGCCCTAAAAGCGCCGCGAAAGCCACGCCCCGCATCCCGCCTTTCAGCGCCCGCTCCTGAGCGTTGAACCGGTACGGGAACACCCGCTTGTGACCGGCCAAATGAAGGGTTTCATATTTGTCCGCGTTGTAGGTTTCCTGAAACACCGTTACATAATCAGCGCCGCACTGGTGCAGATAAGCATAATCCTCTGAGTTCATCGGGTAAACTTCAATGCCCACCATGCGGAAATACTTTCCTGCCAGCTTGCAGGCTTCTCCAATATAGGCGACATCCGATTTTTTGCGGCTTTCCCCGGTCAGGATCAGGATCTCTTCCAGCCCGGTGTCAGCAATGGCCTTCATTTCCTTTTCGATCTGGTCTATATCCAGGCGCGCCCGCCGGATCTTGTTGTGGCAGTTAAATCCGCAGTAGATGCAGTAGTTTTCACAGTAATTGGATATGTACAGCGGCGTAAAGAGGCAGACGCTGTTACCAAAATGCTTTTTCGTTTCTATCGCCGCCAGATGTGCCATTTCCTCCAGAAAGGGCTCCGCCGCCGGAGAAAGGAGGGCTCTGAATTCCTCCGGGCCCCGGTTTTCCTTTTGCAGCGCCCGTTTCACATCCGCGGCCTTGTATTTACTGTAGTCATAATCGTTCATAGCCTCTATGACCTGGTCCATTACATCAGACTCTTTCAGCACTTCCATTTCCGGCCAGTATTCCATGTGGCTGATTCGCTTTTCTTCCATAACGTTCCTCCTACTCTGCTAAAAATCCGGTCAGCGGGGAAGACGCTTCTCCGCCCTTTTCCACAACGCGTCCCAGCCCGGAAAGATAGGCGGCCCTGCCTGCTTCAATGGCCATTTTAAAGGCCTTTGCCATAGCCGGAATATCTCCCGCTGTCGCAATGGCTGTATTGGCCATAATGGCGTCCACACCCATTTCCATAGCCTCACAGGCCTGGGACGGGCGGCCGATTCCTGCGTCCGCAATAATTGGCAGATCGATTTCATCTACCAGAATCTGAATGAAATCCTTTGTACTGAGGCCCTTATTGGAGCCGATAGGCGCCGCCAGCGGCATGATGGAAGCGGCTCCCGCGTTTGCCAGGTCCCGGGCTGCGTTAAGATCGGGATACATATACGGCATAACAACAAAGCCTTCCCGGGCAAGGATCTCCGTGGCTTTTACGGTCTCATAATTATCCGGAAGCAGATATTTGGAATCGCGGATGACCTCGATTTTTATAAAATCTCCGCATCCCAGCTCCCTTGCGAGGCGGGCGATACGCACCGCTTCCTCGGCGTTTCTGGCGCCGGAGGTATTGGGAAGAAGGGTCACGCCTTCTGGAATATGGTCCAGAATATTTCCCTCCCCCGCTGAGTTTGCCCGCCGCAGGGCCAGTGTGATAATTTGCGCTCCTGCCTGTTCTACTGCCGCGCGGATCAGTTCTACATTATATTTTCCTGACCCCAGAATAAACCGGGAGTCAAACTCGTGTCCACCGATAATCAGTCTGTCCTGTTTCATATATTCACCTCTGTCTTTTTCTCTGATTTTATTTTCCTTTGCTCTTTTTCGGATCAGCCGCCCCCTACAAAATGGACGATCTCCAGAGTATCCGCGTCCGACAGACGCAGGCTCTGGTATCCGGATTTGGGCACAATGGCTCCGTTCCTCTCTACTGCGATCCGGGCCGTCTGATACCCCTCCCGCTTTAGAAAATCGTCCAGTGAAACCGGAGCTTCCAGCTTTATTTCCTGTCCGTTTACCTTCACTTTCCTCGCCTCCTTTCTCTTTTGAAACGAAAAAAGGCACATGAAGTTTCACACCCGAGGTGGTGTGCCCCTTCATGTGCCGTAATGCCACAATCTCAAAATTTTTATTTGATTTTCTGGAAGGTATTATAACATATGAATCGTCCGCTGGCAACCGGGAAAATCTCTTTTATGTTGAAATAATGCTGTTTTTCCGTATGAATACGCTGCTCTATAGGTTTTTCTATTGGCGTTTTCTCTTTCTAACTACCAGTACGCATCCTCCCGCGCTCAACAACGCCAGCATGCCGTAAAGCCCATACATTCCGTCATCTCCCGTGGACGAGCTTTTCCGTTCCGGTTTGTCCTCCGCGTCCTTACCGGCTTTTTCATTCCCTCCGCTTTCAGCTTCTTTTTTCTTGATTGCCGTTATGAGCGCCTCCGCTTTTTCTTTCAGTTTCTCAAGCTCCGCGCGCTCCTCGCCGGTGAGGTTGTCACTTTCAAGCAGAGCCTCGATTCTATCAATAGTCTCGCTTAACGCTTCCTTGTCCTTTGATGTTACCGTCTCTTCATCATAGCCTCCTATGATTTCCCTGACTTCTTCCATCTCGGCGGCGATTTCTTCCAGCTTTTCCAGCATTGACTTCGCTTCGTCTCTGAGTTCTTCCAAGGCCGCGCGTTCCTCACCGGTGAGGGTTTCATCGTTCAGCCGCTGATTTACCTGATCGAGGATCTCCTGTATCGCGTCACGGTCCTCGGACGTAACGGTTTCAGGCGTTATGTCCTGTATAGCCTCACCTATGGCGGCGATTTTCTTCATAGTTACCGTTACCTTGACACTGTTTCCCGCCTTGTCAACGGCGATGATCTCATAATTTCCTTCCCTGTTTCCCCGCAGCGTGAACTGGCCGTTCTCAAGGTCGATTTTCTCTCCGTTGACGGTAACCTTATCCAGATTTCCATCGGATACCGTTACCTTCTGGCTGGTATAATACGCGGCTCCGTCGGTCACTCCCGCTATGACCGGAGCTGTGGCGTCAAGCGTGACGCCGTCCGAGGATATGTAGGTAATGTTGCCCGCCTTGTCGGCTATCTTTGCGTAGATAACGAGCTTCGCGTCAGGAGCGATATCAAAGCTTCCCTTTCCGTCCTTAAGCGCCAGCTCCGTCCATTCCGCGCGGCTCAGCACGTCCAGGATT
>JAJCKG010000019.1 GCA_020558355.1 bacterium 210820-DFI.6.37
TTTTTTATTTACCACCAGTTTAACTGGTGGTTTATTCATGCCTCTTCGGCGCCAAAAATAGCCGGAAGGCGCGATCATTTTCTACCGCGCCTTCCGGCTGTAATTTTTATTTGTTTAGATTTTTTTAATCTTTGCTTTTGAAGAAAGCCCTTTCTTTGTCAGGAACTTTTTATACGCTTTCAGCTTGGAGGAAGGAACCTTTACAGTCACCTTCTTGTAGTTGGAAGCGCCCACTTTCTTGAATGCCTGACTTTTTACAGTCTTGGTTGTCAGCTTTTTCGTGGAAATCGTCACAGTCTTTACTTTCTTGCAGTTGTAGAAAGCCTGACTTCCAATGGTTTTTACATTTGCTCCAATCGTGATCTTTGTTGCCTTTGTCTTATTCTTGAAGGCTTTTGCCCCGATTGCGGTAATCTTATAGGAAACCGTTCCGATCTTTACAGTCCCTCCAATCGCGATGGATGTCTTTGTTTTCGCAAAGCCCGTTACCGTAACGGTTCCTTTGCCGTTTGTGCTGGCATTGGTTACTTTGTACTTGTAATTTCCCGCTGTATAAGTAGCGCCCTTCTTCGCGTAGATTTTGAAGGTCTTTGTGATCGTTCCCGTATAATCCCGTTTACCTGTAATCTTAACCGTAGCTGTTCCAGGCTTTACATTATTGGTAACAGTAACGTCATAGTCATCCTTTGACAGTGTTTTGGAGCCGACTTTTACAGTAACGCTCGGAATAATCTTTTTGCCAGTCGCGTAAACGTTCTTTATTCCGGATACCGTCGCGTTTTTGATGGATGGTACATTTCCTACATCTGTAGCTACCACCGTCTCAAATCCGCTGGACTCTATGGACATTGTATAGGAAGCACTTGGGCCCATAGCAAACGGAGCCAGGCTGAAATTGACTCTTCCATCTTTATTAAAGAAGTCATTTCCCGTGAATTCCGGCTCGATATCATGCTGCCACTGTGTTGTATATGATTTCAGCACCGCGTCTCCATTTTTGTCCGCGTAAGCAAGCTTTACCGTTCCGATCCCGCTGATGTAGTCGGCAAGCGTTTCACCGTTTCCGCCTGTAAGCGTCAATTTATTATTATCAAGTGATACAGTCGCGTCGGAAAGAATAGTGATCCGTCCCGCGGAAGATCCCGCTACTGTCACATCCAGAGTCCGTCCCAGGCTGTTATAAGTTTCTACATGTGTAATATCATCGTCCTCGATCTCAAAAACAACTGGAAGGATTGTGATCCTGTACACGATCTCTTTCGCGTCGCTCTTCACCAGCTCAACGGTGTAATCAGTATCTTTCGTCAGAGCGTCGGAGAACTTTCCTACTGCGTAGGAAACCGCGATATCACTGTAATCTACATCTTCCTCCGGACTGATAACTGTCAAGTCAAAGGATGTGCCGGAAGGATTGTAGATCGCTTTTCCTGTGGCTTCTTCTCCCAGTGTGTAAAAGGTTGATGTAGGTTCGCTCTGAAGCGCCATATTGATGGCCTGAACGATAGAATAGCTGGAGCAGGTTGCCATGGCTACCGCGTCCACTTTGACCTCACCGGCTCCTTTTTGCGCCAGCTGCTGGTTGATCCCAGCCTCAGCGTTCTTTGAATACTGCACATCGGAGGTGCTGGCTCCGCTTACGAGAAAGCTCTCAATCGCGCCGCCGCTGACTTTTACCGCCACACTGATAGGGTAAAAGTTAAACTCTTCTGACTCATCCGGTTCCACCCGCGCGGTTCCTACATAGATGCCGTCTGCCAGATTTTCAGGGACAGTAACTGTCTCAGAGGAATATACTGGAGTAGTATCTGTTCCTCCACCGCCTTCAACATCGCCTTTTGCCGCGTACGCGGGAGCTGAAACAGTACCTATCATCAGCGCCCCTGCCAGTATCAGCGACAGAAATTTTCTTTTCTTCATACGTTTTCTCCTTGTATTAGTTTTGGCTAACTCCATGCCATATTACCATATTTTTCTGATCCTTTCTAATACGTTTTTTGTATTTGAGAAAAAGTATCAACTACAAGCGATCCCCTTGAATTTGAAGGATCCTAGCCCTTTTTTCCCGCTCTGTCCACGGCGGCAATGACAAGGACCGATCCCGCCGCTGTGGCGGCAGACGCCGTCAATGTCAGGGTCTTTGCCCCATAATGATCTAAAATAACCCCTCCGGTAAGGCTGGAGAGTACAGTTGTCACCGTTATCATGGTTGTAAACAGCGCCTGCCCCTTCACCGCTTCTCCTTTGCTCATGATTTCATCGATATAATGGACCATTGCGGGAAGAAACAGCGCAAAGGACGCCAGCTGCAGGAACTGAGCCGCGAAAATCATGGCAACGGACTTTGCCAGAAAGCACATTACAATTTTCACAGTATATCCGATGGAGGCGATCTTTAACATGAGGGGATAAGAAAGCTTTTTGTGGAGCCAGTCAAACAGCACCAGGGTAGGGATCTCAAGAAAGGCCATCAGGGAGAGGATTCTTCCCATATCCTGGCTGCTGCCGCCTACATCCGCTACGATCTGCATCATGTAATTGTTGAGAATCGAGTTGCTGAAATAAAGGCCGATTACGCCGATATTCATAACAAAGAAAATCCGGTTTCTCTTTACAAACTGAAACAAATTGATAGTTTGTTCCGTTCCTTCGGCGTTTTTCTTCGGTTCCCGCTTTGCCGCCGCTTCCCCGTCTGAAGCAAAAAGCTCTCTGGCTTTCACAAAATGACGCTTTATGAAAACCAGGCTTGTCAAAAGCAGAATAAGCACCAGCTCTCCGGAGATGGGAAGGACCTGTACTCCGTATTTTTCCACAAGACTTCCCAGAATCGCTACCAGAATGGAATAGGCAAGAGAGCCCATGCTCCTTGCCGCCCCGAAGTTGATATGAATGCCGCTCTCCCGCAATCTGAAATTAAGCGAGTTAAAAAGCGGATGCAGTACGGTATGCCACGCAATGAGCAGAATAAACACCATCGACAGCGCTGAGCTTTTCCCTTTTAACACAAACATTCCCACCGTCAGAATCATCATAAGAATCGTCAGGATCTGCGTGATACCGATCAGCGAAAACCGCGCGGAGCGATCCGCAAGGTCCGCCGCCAGGGGCTGCAGGACAACAGCCAAAATATTGGCGGCGGCTAAAATCATCCCGATCTGAGAATTGGAGTAATTCTGGGCAAGCAAAAATACGGAGGCAAAGCTGCTGATTACTCCGTAGAACATCCAGTAAGCCGCATGGATCGACGCGTATTCAATATTAAGCTGTTTTTTCACAAAAATATCCCTCCCGGCCGGCAGTTTTTGTATTTTTAGACTATTCATACTTTTCTGTTTTCTTGTTGACTTTTTGTTTTTTCAAGCGTACTATTATTTATATATCTTATTATTTTAACATCTCTGAAGAAAGGAGTGAATACAAGATGCAAGAATTCTTGCGAGGAACGAAAAGCAAAGCCCTAATGGCGCTGATCATTACCGCGATGGTATTTACAGCACTGGGCCTGTCTACCGATCAGGCCTCCGCGGCGTCAAAGGCGAAGAAACCTACGAAAATCACCTTGAAGACTACGGCTAAGCAGGTGGATGTAAAGGGAACAGTAAAGGTTTCTGTAAAATCAGTAAAGCCTTCGAAGGCAAGTAAAGCAGTCACCTACAAATCCAGCAACAAAAAAATCGCGACGGTTACGAAAAACGGGACTGTCAAAGGAAAAAAGGCCGGAACCGTGACAATTACCGCCACTTCAAAGGCTTCCAAAAAAGTGAAGGCGAAAATCAAGATCAAGGTAAAAAACATAAAACCTTCCTCGATTAGTCTGAACAAAAGCAAGGCGACGCTTTCAGTGACAGGAAAGACCCTTGCCCTCAAGGCGACAGTAAAGCCTGCCGGTGTGTACAACGCTGGAATCACCTATACTTCCAGTGATCCGAAGGTTGCTACAGTCAGCTCCAAGGGCGTTGTTACCGCCAAAACACCGGGTACAGCCAAAATCACCGCTAAGACAAAAGAGAACGGCAAGAAAGCGGTCTGCGCAATAACAGTAACCGACGACAATGTACTCTGCGCATGGGTATTGACCGGCTATTACAAGAGCAGTAAAATCAATAACGTTGCCATTTCAGACTCGGCCAAAGTGCAGGTCTGGGATAAGGCGAGTAAAAAGTTTGTTGCCGCGAAAAACTCTTCAAAGACAATCTTAGGCAACTATGTACAGCTGTACGATTCCAACAAAGACAAAAAAGCGGATCTGATTCAGGTTGTAAAATATAAGGACGGAGCTTCCTTCTGGGACGCGGAAATGACCTGGCTCGACGGCGTCGGTGATACGGAACCGGCTGTAAGCGATAAGGTAGGCTCCGCTATGTTTGATGAAAACTTCCGGATCCCGATGGGCCAGCGGCTGCTTTCTTCCTGGGGTCTGGGCGACTATAGCGGCACAACCGATTTCAACAACTATGAAGACAGCCCTTACTGGGAAAATACGGACTATGATTTTTACTCTCTGGACTCCAGCGATACTCTGACTATGCTGACCAATTATAAAACCGCGCTGCAGACAACAGGCTCCACCTGTGTTATGACGTCTGCTCTGTCTGTTCTTGAATGGTACGGCGTCAGAGGAGACCTGAACGAGCGGGATCTTGCTTCCCTGAGAAGCGAGGCAAGAGCTGGTCAAGTTGGCGGAACCAGCCTGGGCGAGGCCAAGAATGTCTTTAAAAAGCTGGCCGCTCTTGGAATCACCGGAGAATGGAACATGACCTCCTGGGACGCGGACAATGATAAGCTTATTGATGGGCCTGACTGGCTGCAGAAAGAGCTGGCTGCGGGTCATCCAGTTATGGTAATCTGGAACTCCTATGGCCCTCACGGACAGGTTATTATCGGCTATGATAGCATGGGTACCCCAACCACAAGCGATGATGTCCTCATTATGATGGATCCTTATGACACAACCGATCATAACGCGGACGGATACATCATCCAGTCTTATGAACGGCTGGCTTGGGGTCTTCTGACCTGGAGCGACACGGGAACCACCCATACAAAATTCCTCAGCGTATGGCCGAAAGGCTGGACCTATGAAGCTGTAAAAGGAGACGGTATGCCGAAGGATAAGAGCAATACCAGCCTCTTTAGCGACGAGGGTAAAATCCCTTATAGAAACACATCCGCGGATATCCAGTCCTTCTATAAAGATAGCACCGAGTTGTATGATGGTGTTTTTGGCGGCGCTGCTGGAGTAGAGCGGACCGGCGACCACAATTACTCGCCGTATTACAAGCTAATCGACTTTTACGGAACAGAAGCCGAGGTTCAGAACTCCATCGGCGATACAGACGGCTCCCTCAAGCTGCTGGACAACTTCAAGACCATACAGCAGTCTACGGAATGGACCTGTGGAGTAACCTCTTCTCTCATGACAATCAACTGGTTTGATAAGAATCGGGAGAGAACATCCGATCCAGGAAAAGGACAGCTGGAAACCGACATTTCTCTGGCGCGGCACCGTCAGAACGGTGACATCGACGCGACCTACCGGGATGGAATGAAACAAATCTTTGATTATATGAATAAAGAATATAATCAGGATTGGGTATATTTCACTAATCTGGACATGGATGACCCTTACGGGGAAGAGTCCTATATAGGCGACTACTGCCTGCAGGCCGGAAGCGAAACTCCGGGCTGGGACGGTCTGATTCCTTATCTGCTGGACAAAGGTATCCCAATGATGATCGGCTCCGATGAATGGGGCGGCCACTGGCAGGTAATCATCGGTTATGACAGCATGGGTACCGAAGGAACGCAGGATGATGTTCTGATTCTTGCAGAACCTTATGATACTACTGACCACAACCAGGACGGCTACACCATCAAGGGCTTTGAGCGGCTGGTTTACGGCTGGGGCTCCGCCTTTGAGGATGAAACCTCCAATAACTTTATCGTTGCGTTCCCTGCGGAAGGCAATCAGGATGTAATCAGCGATCTGGGACTGAAAAACTAATTTGAAAAACAGATAGAAAAAACTGACCTCCGCTTGGAGGTCAGTTTTTATATTCCTATACCAGCTCAACTACCAGTTTCTTTTTCTTTCCTTTTTCCACCAGCAGCTTTCCATCCTTGAAGGTATCCGCTGTAATCATCAGCTTTTTGTCCGTTACCTTTTCACCGTCCAGCTTCAGGCCGCCCTGCTCGATGGTCATAAAGCCTTCCCGGTTGCTCGGCACCAGACCCAGTTCCTTGATAAAGGTAACAACGCCGATGCCTTCGCCGGCAAAGTCTGCCGCCGCTTTCTGCACTTTCGGAATATTATCCATATTGCCGCCGCCGCCAAAGGCTGCCCGGGCGCCCTCCTGAGCCTTCTTCGCTTCCTCTTCACCGTGAACCAGCTTAGTCACTTCGTAGGCCAGAATTTCTTTCGCTTTGTTAATTTCCTGGTCTTTAAGAGAAGCCAGCCGCTTCACTTCATCCATCGGCAGGAAGGTCAGCATCCGCAGACATTTTTCCACATCCGCGTCAGCTACGTTCCGCCAATACTGATAGAACTCATATGGAGATGTCTTATCCGCGTCCAGCCACAGCGCGCCCTTCTGTGTCTTGCCCATCTTCTTGCCTTCGCTGGTAGTCAGAAGGGAGAAGGTCATACCGTAAACCTGTTTGTCGCAGGATTTTCTTGTCAGCTCGATTCCCCCCAAAATGTTTGACCACTGGTCATTGCCGCCGAACTGCATCTTGCAGCCGATATCTCTTGCCATGACCATGAAGTCGTAGCTCTGCATGAGCATATAGTTGAATTCCAGGAAGGACAGGCCCTTTTCCATTCTCTGCTTGAAGCATTCCGCCCGCAGCATATTGTTAACGCTGAAATGCCGGCCTACTTCCCGGATAAATTCCACATAGTTTAATGGCCGCAGCCATTCCGCGTTGTTTACGGCAACCGCTTTTCCCTGCTCCGGAATCTTATTTTCCTTTCCCGGTTTATAAACGCCGTCATTTCCACTGTATTTCCATTCATCGTCAAAGTCGATGAACTTGTCGAACAGGCTCTTGAACCGATCGCAGTTATGCTGAATGGTTTCCACCGTCATCATCTGGCGCATATCTGTACGGCCGGACGGGTCGCCCACCATGCCGGTGCCGCCGCCGATGAGAACCACCGGAGTATGTCCGTATTTCTGCATATACATCATAATGATGACCTGCATAAAATGTCCTACATGAAGACAATCCGCCGTTGGGTCAAATCCGATGTAAAAGCGGATCTTTTCTTTTCCGAGAAGCTCCCGAATGGCTTCGTCATCCGTGGTCTGTTCAATAAATCCCCGTTCTTTCAGTACATCATATACATTGGTGTGTTCGCTGACGCTGTCAGGTATAAAGTTCATAAATTCTATTTCCTCCAAGTTGATTATTTTGTTCCGTACAGTCTGTCTCCCGCGTCACCCAGGCCCGGAACGATGTAAGCGTTTTCATTAAGCTTTTCATCCTTTGCCGCTATGAAAATGTCTACATCCGGATGCGCCTTCTGAAGGACTTCGATTCCTTCCGGCGCCGCGATAAGGCACATGAAGATGATCTTTTTGCCGCCTCTGGCTTTGATAAAATCGATGGCCGCGGAAGCGCTTCCCCCGGTTGCCAGCATCGGGTCTACTACGAAGATCTCCCGCTTGTCAATGTCGTTAGGAAGCTTGCAGTAATATTCGATAGGCTCGTGGGTTTCTGGGTCTCTGTAAAGGCCAATATGACCTACCTTGGCGTTGGGAACCAGCGCCAGCATTCCGTCTACCATGCCAAGGCCTGCTCGCAGGATCGGTACGATGGCGATATCCTCGCCCTTCAGCATATTTACGGTTGTGTCACAGATAGGAGTTGTGATCTTTACCTCTTCCAGCGGAAGCTTTCTTGTGGCTTCATATCCCATCAGCATGGCGATTTCCTTTACCAGTTCGCGGAAATCCTTTACGCTGGTTTCGGTCTTGCGGATCATTGCGGTTTTGTGCTGAATTAACGGATGATCGAATACATATACATTACCCATGGTTTACCTCCTCACGGACCTGCGGCCCGGGTGCTAAAGTGATTTCTAATTTATTTTAATGCGCGCTGCATTAATAACGATTCAGCATATCCACGCGGCGCTGGTGGCGGCCGCCTTCAAATTCAGTATCAAGCCAGGTCTTTACAATTTCCAGAGCGGTCAGTACGCCGGTGGTCCGTCCGCCCATGGCCAGTACGTTCGCGTCATTATGTTTCCTTGTCAGCTCCGCCATGGTTACATCCGTACATAAAGCGCAGCGGACTCCTTTTACTTTGTTGGCCGCAATGGAAATTCCGATGCCGGTTCCGCAGCATACGATGCCCCGGTCCGCCTCTCCGCTGGCTACGGCTTCTCCGCAGGCGTGTCCAAACTGCGGATAGTCCACGGACTCTTCCGAATCTGTTCCAAGATCCAAAACCTGGATATCTCTTTCCTCCAGATATTTTTTAATCTCTTCCTTTAACTGATATCCGCCGTGATCACTGGCTACTGCAATTTTCATAAGCTTTTCTCCTTTTATAAATTCGCCTGCCCGCAGGCGCGGGCCGGACAGAATGTTATACTCTTACAATGTTATATCCCGCTGATTTGAGCATCCGATTCATTACGGCGAAGCCTACGCCGTCTGTATCGCTGAGCGCCCCTGCCAGAATCAGGTCGACGTTCTGCCGGTCCAGATCCCGCAGCTGGGCAAAAAAGTTGTGGGCGGCTTCGATAAAGGCTTTCTCTTCGAAAAGAATGACGCCTACTTTGTTTCCCAGTCTTTCGTTCAGGGCTTTCAGCCGCTGGATTTCCGCCTTCACCTGCTCCCGGTTTCCTTCGATGACGGTCATATCCGCCTTAGGCGCGTAGTGCCGGTACTTCATGCCCGGTGATTTCGGTTTGAATTCTTCGCCGCCGCTTCCATTTTCTGGCCGCTTCACATACAGCGCCGGATCAACAGCCACTTTCTTGCCGATGGCAGCTTCGATATTTTCCGGAGTAATGATGCCGGGACGCAGAATGGTCGGCGTGTCGCCGCTTACGTCAAGGACCGTAGACTCGATGCCTACCCGGCAGTCAGGCCCTTTTATAATGGCGTCCACTTTTCCGTCCAGGTCCTCTACGACATCCTCAAATCTGGTGGGGCTGGGTTTTCCGGAAAGGTTGGCGCTGGGCGCCGCAATGGGGCAGCCCGCCCAGTTGATCAGTTCCAGAGCAATGGGGCTGTCCGGCATTCTGACCCCTACGGTATCCAGGCCGCCTGTCGTCCGATCCGGCACGCCTTCTTTCCGTTTTACTACCAGAGTAAGAGGGCCGGGCCAGAAATTTTCAATCAAAGTCACGATATCTGGACTGAGACGAGGTGTCAGCTGGCCAATGTCACTGGCTCTCGCGATATGGACGATCATCGGGTTATCGCTGGGGCGGCCTTTTGCCTCATAAACCTTTGCTACCGCTTTTTCGTTGAGGGCGTCCGCTCCCAGTCCGTAGACCGTTTCCGTAGGGAAAGCTACAAGGCCTCCCTCTTTTATAACAGCTGCCGCCTCTTGTATTTCTTTTTCTGTTAAAATCTTTGTATCCATTAGAAATTCTTCATCTTTTCCGCCTGATCGCTGGTAATCAGGCCGTCTATAATCTCATCTAAATCGCCGTCCAGAAAGTAGTCCAGCTTGTAAATGGTAACGCCGGTTCTGTGCTCCGAAACTCTTCCCTGCGGGAAGTTGTAGGTCCGGATCCGCTCACTTCGGTCACCGCTGCCTACCTGGCTCTTTCTCTGGGCAGAGATCTCATCGTTCTGCTCCTGCATTTTCAGATCATAAAGCCTTGCTTTCAGAACCTTAAAGGCTTTGTCTTTATTCTTGATCTGGGATTTTTCATCCTGACAGGTTACCACAAGTCCGGTGGGCTCGTGAGTCAGTCTTACGGCTGAATCGGTTGTATTTACGCACTGACCGCCGTTTCCGGACGCCCGGTAAACGTCAACGCGCACATCATTTGGGTTCAGATCGATTTCCACGTCGTCCACCTCCGGAAGCACGGCAACCGTGGCCGCGGAGGTATGAACTCTTCCGCTGGACTCTGTCTCCGGTACGCGCTGTACCCGGTGAGCGCCGCTTTCATATTTTAATCTGGAATAAGCGCCTTTTCCCTTGATAAGCATAACCGCTTCCTTAATGCCGCCAAGTCCGGTCTCGTTGATTTCCATCAGCTCAGTCTTCCAGCCTTTTCTTTCCGCATAGCGGCTGTACATTCTTAAAAGATCGCTTCCGAAAAGGGCCGCTTCATCGCCGCCTGCGCCTGCCCGGATCTCAAGGATTACGTTTTTATCGTCATTGGGGTCTTTTGGAAGCAGCAGAACCTTCAGATCTTCTTCCAGATTCCCGATTTTTTCTTCCAGCTCACCGATCTCCATTTTTGCCAGCTCGCGGATCTCCTCATCGCCCATTTCCAGCATTTCTTTCGCGTCGGCCATTTCGGTCTTTGCTTTTTTGTATTCCGTATATTTTTTTACAATAGGCTCCATTTCGCCCATTTCTTTCACATATTTCTGCCAGACCGGCTGATTGTTGATGATCTCCGGATCTGAAACCTTCTGTGAAAGCTCATCGTATTTACCAACAATGAAGTCCAATTTATCAAACATAGTTAACTCCTGTTTTTCTGTATTTTCAGGCTTTTGCAGCCCCACTTTTTCAACTTAATATTATAGCATCTTCCGGGCAAAAAAAAAACCGGAAAGTATGAAAGTTTATAAGTTTATGGGGAAATACACGAATAAAGGCTCTTTTTTAAAGTTAAGCCCCCGCATTAAGCAGGGGCTCACAGCTTTCCAGGATTATCACCCGCACTGGTGGCCTTAATATCCTATCGCCACAGCAGTGACCATAAACACGGTTCCTATAACAAACAACCCGGCTTCCATCTTCCAGGCAAACTTGACCCACTTTACAAAGTCGATCTTTACGATACCCAGATAAGCCATCAAAAGCGCTGAAGTAGGATTGATCATATTGCAGAATCCATCTCCCATCTGAAAAGCGAGACAGGACGTCTGTCTGGATACGCCCAGCAGATCCGCCAGTGGCGCCATAATCGGCATGGAAATCGCTGCCTGAGCAGGTCCTGAGCATACCAGGAAGGTAAACAGGGACTGGAACAGATACATTCCCCAGGCGGCAAAGATGCTTGGAATGCCTGATAACCCTTCCCCGCCGTAGTGGAGGATCGTGTTAAGCACGCTTGGCTCAGAGTTGTCTACGCCGCCCAGAATCAAGGTCAGCCCTTTTGCCAGAGCAAGGATCATAACAACCGGAACCATGTCGGAAACACCTTGTTTGAACGCGTCGGCAATATCGTTGATCCGCATGCCGTTTAATTTAAAGATTACACCTACAATACCACAGGCAATGCCCATGCCAAGGAACTGAGCGGAAATCTGCGGAATGTACCATCCGTTCTTTATGATTCCCCAGAAAATCCAGACGAAAAAGGCCACAAAGACCAGCATAACAACCGCGTGGCCCTTTGTAAAACTGCTGTCCGCCACTTCATTTTGCTCTGCCGTTTCTCTGAAATATCTCTGATCCGTATCATAAGTAAGCGCCAGTTCCGGATTCTTCTTGAATTTTTTAACTCTCCAGGCGATGTAAAGGAATAGCAGCACTTCCACCACCAGATACAGCGTAATTCTCAGCGCGGCGCCGGACATAAGCGGCACGCCCGCGATTCCCTGAGCAATCAGCAGAGTAAACGGGTTCATCCAGGATGTGGCAAAGCCAATCATCATGGAGGAGTACACCGTCAACATTACGGTGATGCCGTCATAGCCCAGCCGGATCATCAGAGGCATCAAAATCATAGCAAATGGTATCAGCTCTTCACCCAGACCCAGGACCGCGCCGCCCAGAGAGAACAGCAGCATAATAATTGGTATCAGAATAAAATCCTTTCCGTTCATTTTTCGAAGCACGCTTCCCAGGCCGTTATCGATAGCTCCGGTCCGGATCAATATGGCGAAAGCGCCTCCTATAATCAGGATAAAGGCGATCATTCCGGCGGTACCATCCAGACCGCCGTTTACAAATCCGTTGTGCATCGTGTTCAGAAGGCCAGTATCTTCTGTTTCATAATAATCGGTAAAAATCTTCCCTTTTAAATATTTCGGCGACCCGTCCTCATTCAGCACATATTGAAAGCTTTCCGGGTCCACTAAGGTTCTTGTCTTTTCTTGCCCGTTTTCCATGTAGGTTTCTTCCTGTACATCGAAATATCCTGCCGGAACAATATAGGTCACACAAAAGGCCGCAATGATGAGAACAAACAGAACGATATACGCGTCCGGCGCGTTAAATTTTCTTTTCTTTTTTACTTTTTCCATTCCTTTCTACCTTCCTCTGTCTTTTTTAAAAAATAACGTATCAGTAATAGATTAATCCCTGTTATAATCAAGGTCGCCGCCAGCTCTGTCCCTGTAATAACACTTATGGCGCGGCTTACGCTCTGGGCCATTACCCTCTCAATGCCGCCCAGCCCGCTGATCATGATTTTTTTCAGCGCCGCTGAAAAATCATTTTCAAAGAAGTACAGCAGGACGAATACAAAAATTCCCGCCAACGTCTTGTATCGGGCAAAACAGTTCAAATGAGAAGCCGCGGCCGCGGTATAGGTAATGCTGATCAGTACAATTGCCTGAAACAGCAAGGATATGACGGAAAATCCCAGAAATATACCGGTTCCCAGATTTTCGCTGATAAAGCCGCTTGCCGCCTGGATGGACTCTGTCCGTACCGCCTCTTCCGGCATCCTTTTCAGAATCGTCACATGAGCAAAGAAAATTGCCGCGATAACTATGACCAGAGCCAATAGCCAGGCTATGGCTTCTCCCATTCTTGCCAAAAGGAACCGCCAGGAGGAAAATTGATTGTCATTTTGGCACTCCGCATCTGACTCATGACAAAAAATCCTGTAATGAAAGGATTTGAACATGGCCCAGCTATAGAACACCACTGAGGCCATGACGCTGAGAAGAATAACTCCTCCGGCAACGGAAATCACGCTGCTTTTCTTTAGCAGCACCTCCGCGATCAGCGCGGCCGGTGCCGCTGCCAAAGAATAAAACATCCGTACAAACCAGTCTCTGCTCCGGGCGCTTTTCTGGGCCGTCGCCCGCGGAAGCCTTTCGGCTTTCTTAACTCTCGCTTTCATCGCTTTTCTCGTATACTTTTTCTCCGCCAAAGTAGGTTTCCATTACTGTGATATACTCCAGATCCACCGGATCCACCTCATACGGGTTCTTGTCCAAAACAATAAAGTCCGCGTACTTTCCCGTTTCAAGACTTCCGATCTCCTGATCCAAAAATTTCGCGTAAGCCGCATTGATGGTGAAAGAACGGATCATTTCCGTAAGGCTTACCCTTTCCTCCTTGTCCAGCAGGTACCTTTCATCATCCATATCTTCAATATCTTCCACACCATAGCTCTTTGCGTTAAACAGGTTTCTGGTCACGCCAGCCTCGATGGCGTGGAATGGATTTGGCTCCGGCGTCACCGGAAAGTCTGAGGAGCTTACGATTTTTATGCCGTTTTTCACGAACCGGTTCAGTGGATACTCCCGTTCCGCCCGCTGTTTACCCAAAAGCTTTGTCTCAAGAGGAAACATTACCGGAGATTTAAAATGCCAGTAAACCTGAACGTTTGCCACAATATTCATGGCCTTCATTCTGTCGATATCCGCATCGGACACCAGCTGCAGGTGGGTAAGAGTGTTCCGGTAATCGCCTTCCGGAAGATTTTTCAGGGCAGCTTCCATTGCGTCCAGGGCGTCATGAGTGGCTCCATCTCCGATGGAATGGCAGTGTATCTGAAATCCATGCTCCATAGCTTTCTGAAAGGCGACTGCCAGCTTTTCCTTTTCCCAAAACAGATTTCCTGTAAAATCAGGGCCTTTTCCGGCTTCCTCCGTATAAGGCCGCAGCAGGTACCCGTCCAGCCCTTCCACGACTCCATCCAGGAAAAACTTGGCGGTAGTCAGATCCATCAGCGGGCTTTTCACCTTTTTTCTGGTAGCTTCCATTTCTTCAAACTGCTCGTCCAGATCCCCCAACGCGTCAATGTCCCTTGCGCCGTGTACCCGCAGCTTCAGCTCTCCCCGGTCCTCCAGGACTTTAAACGCGTGAAACAGGGTAGTTCTCGGCTCCACGGTTCCAGGCGGCCGCAGGGCGAAGATGGAGGTATATCCGTTCTTCAGCAGGATCTCCTGAAACCATTTCATCGCCTGATAGTTTTCTTCTTCTGTGAATTCCTGATACGGGACAAAGCCTCTGGCTTCATTGCGGATAATTCCCCAGAGCTCTCCTGTCTCAGGGTTCAGCTGGATCTCACCGCCCGGCGGGCATTCCCGGTCCGGCGTAATATCATATTTTTTCAGGGCCGCTGTGTTCATCCACATACAATTGCCGCCGAAGTCGGACAGGATCACCGGCTTTTCCGGGGAAATCTCATCCAGCCGTTCCTTTTTCGGGCCTATAACGCCTTCAATCCCATGAAACAGGCTGGTATTAAATCCCCTTCCGTAGTACATTTCCTTTTCCGGATGAGCCTGTACATGTTCCCGGATTTTGTCCATAATCTCTTCTTCTGATAAGGCCGGATATAGATCGATGTTGAAGAGCGTATCATAGGCCAGACCCGGAGCGTGCGTGTGGGATTCTGAAAACCCCGGAAAAACCGTTCGTCCTCCCAGATCTGTCCTCTGATCCGCTTCATAAGCCAGAGCCTCTTCATCGGTTCCAAGAAACAGAATCTCCGAGTCTTTGACTACCATTGCTTCATATATGGAATCGCGCTTATCCATTGTATGGATCCTTCCATTAAAAAACACCTTACAATTTTTCATTTTGCCTCCTTCTTACTATATGTCTTTGCTTTTCTGCTTCGGCCGCCGGAAACAGCAGCCGGATATATTGGAATTCCATCTATATTTAAAGCAATAATCATGCCACATTTTCCCCGCCTTTTCACAGCTTGATTGCCTGCGGAAAAGCTGATAAGATGATACTATATCTTGTGATTGGAGGTCGAAACCATGAGTGATCCATCAAAACCATTTGGGACTATGATTGCCGCGTTAGCAAAAGAAATCGCGGATCAGATTTCTGAAACGGTCGATGTGGAAAAGCTGTCTACTGACAGAAAATATCTCATTGATCTGGCAGAAAACTTTCTGACTCCTACGGTTGTCCGGACCGCAAAGGCCTTCGACCAGGAAGACATCATTCTCCAGATTTATTTTCAGATTTCGCCCGACGCGACTCCTCAACTGAGCGCCGACGAATTCTGCGCCGGAGTATGTATTGAAAATATCGGTTCCTGGAAAATCCGTGAACACAATCTGACCCATATCAAAGATATCATTGAAGAAAACAAATTCTTTAAATGGTGGTATTTCGAATGCATCCGAATGAATGTGGCCGGATGGACCCGGGTTTATTTTGACCCCTATCTGGAACTGGATGTCATCACCTACAGCACCCCTGTCTGGAGCAGATCAGGGACCTTTATCGGAGTGCTTGGCGCGGATGTGGATTACAACGAATTCACTTCCAGAATCAACCGCAGGCTCGTAGAAAATATCCGTGAGGATATCGAAACCCTGAAAAAAGAGCATGAGTCCATGGGAAATCTGACTGCCCTGGACGAGCAGTATCTCAACGTGAATACTGGGAAATTTATCAGCAACGCAACGATTCTCAACCAGACAAGCTCTCACAGCGATAAGATGAAAGCGGTTATGGAGCTGGTCAAACGCGCCGCCATCAGCGACGCGACTGTTATGCTCCAGGGAGAAACCGGTTCGGGAAAGGACTTTATCGCCAGGAGCATTCACGAGCATTCCTCCCGCGCGGAAAAGCCCTTTATCAATGTAAACTGCGGAGCTTTGACGGAAAGTCTGATTGAAGCGGAGCTGTTCGGATATGGAAAAGGCGCCTTTACCGGCGCTAAGGCCAACGGAAGCGCCGGATATTTTGAAGCGGCTGACGGAGGGACGATCTTGCTCAATGAAATTGGAGACCTGCCTCTTCATCTTCAGGTAAAGCTGCTGAATATCATTCAGGATAAAGAAGTAACTCGGATCGGGGAAACAGCGAAACGAAAGACCGATTTCCGCCTCATCGTTGCCAGCAATAAGAATCTGTCAGAGATGGTAAAAGCGGGAACATTCCGTGAGGACCTCTATTACCGCGTCAATGTGCTGTCCATTTATATCCCTCCACTGAGAGAACGGGATGTTGACATTTTCCCGCTGATTACCACCTTCTTAAGCAGAAATACAAAGAAATACGCAGTTAATCGCAAGCTATCTGTAGACCTTGTAAACCTCTTTACAAAATACAGCTGGCCGGGGAATATACGGGAGCTGGAAAATATCATTGAGCGCCTTGTTCTCACCAGCAGTAAGGAAGTCATCGATATTCCGGATCTGCCTCAGGAATTTCTGGAAAAGATCCGCAGCGAAAAGCTTTTGAACACCTCTCAGGACGGAGAAGCTCCGGAGCGTACCAATCTTTTAAAGCTGCAAAAGGAAGACGCGGAGGCCCAGCTGATTATCGAAACATACAAAGAGCTGGGAAGCTCCTATAAAGTAGCGGAAGCTCTGGGAATCAGCCAGACCCAGGCTTATAAAAAAATTCAGAAATATGTTTTTCTAAAAAAATAAAAAATTATTAAAGTCCGGAACAAGTTTTTTTATACTTATCCGGACCTTATTTTTAAGTTGGTTTAAGTTTTTTTGTACTTACTTGGATCGTTTACTGCCAGCCATTATATCAGATTTACATATTCTCTTTTTTAGCCCCAACTCCGCTTTCATCTGATAATAATCCCGCAGGCCCAGCATAACCGTGCCGCCACATCTATTTCATAGCTGAAAAGCCATTCCAACCGCAAGCCGTAAATTGCGGTCAAGAACTGGGAAAGTTGAATATTTGCTGATTGGAACGCTCTGGATGACGAATGTGTATCGCCGGAACGTTTTCTGTTTGAAACTTCCGATTTTTCCCAGGTAATGAGCCGAGAAAGCAAACCGGCTAAACAGAATGGCTTTGGAGGTGTGAATAATTTTGATGCTTGATTCTTGCAAAACGCAAGAATCACTTGGATTTTGATACATTTCATACTAAACTATATTCATAGGATTTTGTACTTACTGTGCAGAAACGGAGGTTGTATATGGCTGTCAGTTATAAGAAACTTTGGAAAATGATGATAGATAAAAATATGAACAAAACAGAACTAACACATCTTGCTGGAATAAGCACAAACGCAATGGCAAAACTCGGCAGAAACGAGGATGTCAGAGTAAATATATTAGAAAAGCTCTGTACATCCCTTGATTGCAACTTAGATGATATTGTAGATTTTGTACCTGAAACAAAGGACAATCACTAAATCTGTAGAAAGGAAGGGACGAAAATGGCATATAATCCTACATTGTATAGGCACGAATTAGATCAAAGAGCTTTTGAAGCACTGAGTGTTTTTCCTAAGTTTGTTCAGCTGCGTGAATCCTATATAGCAAATGTCGATGAAAGAGCAGCTAAAATTGATTTTCTTTCTTCTGCAATCAGGCTTAGTGAGAATCAGTTTCCGGAAATCTACAATCCACTTCCACCGATTTGTGAGAAATTGGGCATCGCAGTGCCAGAACTATACTATGTAAAATCAAAGGAAATAAATGCATCTACTTGTGGCAATACCAACCCATACATTTATGTGACATCTGCATTGGTGGAAAAGATATCGCCAGAAATGATCGCAAGTGTGCTTGCACATGAATGTGGACATATTGCCTGCAAGCACTATCTGTATCATTCTATGGCAGGTCAGTTGATAAACGGCATTGATAGCAGCCCACTTGCACGAATCCCTGCTATCAGAAAGTTGCTCACTCCCGCTCTGGTAAAAGCGCTTTTATTTTGGGATAGATGCAGCGAACTATCGGCAGATCGAGCTGCTGTTTTATGTGATGGTACAGCAGACAAGACTGTAGATGTTCTTTTGAAAATTCATGGCTATGAAAATATTAACCGTGAAGAATTTTTAAAGCAGGCCATGGACTTAAAGGCTTTCATTAGCGATTCAAAATCGAATAAGATAATGGAGCAAATGTTGGTACAGAATGAATCCCACCCACGCTTGGCTACTCGTGCTTATGAATGTTATACATGGGCAAATACCGAGGATTTCCCCAAAATACTGGACGGCACCTATACTGTTGAAAGGAAAGTCGAAATTCCAAACGACGGCAAGGAAGTCGTATCCGCTGAAGTGAGCATCTCCGCTGAATCGCCAGAGGAAACGATTGATGTTGATGATTTGAATAAAGCACTTTCTCGTGTCAACTCCGAACTGGATAGATACACAAGCAAGGCAGATATGGCAGATTATGTTTTTGCTATTTTTAGCGGCATCATGGCGGGTGCCATTGATTCCATCTTTGTTGGTGAAACAAAAATTACAGATGGAGATATTCAGCTTTCCCACCAACAAATCAACAGATTTATTCAACAATATGCCAGCACCCGAGGATTTGACCATGAACGCTTGAAGGATTCTATTGCAGATCTTGAAAAAGCTTTCACGGTTGCCCAAGACAACATTTGGAAAGGTGCAGGAATCGGGGTGTCTGCTAAGAATCATCATCTGGCAGATCTTGCGCATCACCCTACGCCTTTGGGACTTGCAGCATCGGTAGCTGTTCAGTTTTTAAGAATTGGCACTTTTGTGAACAAAGACGGAGAATGGCATTTTATGCTTGTTGAGACTACAGTAAAAGACATCGTCGAAATTCTGGCTCCAGCGGTGTTAACAGGTATACTGAATTGGCTCGTTTTTGTTGCTGAGAAAAAATATGAGGCCGAGGATCACGAGATTTCACTTGCACTTCATAAACTGGTACACCTGATTGCGTCTACCCCTATCCTCATTGAATTTACCAAATGTGCGGATAACTGGTTTGGACATTTGGTAAGTGATATGGGAGGTTCAAAAAACACTGCTGGTGGTGGTATGGGAATTCCCGGAGTTTTTCTTTCTCTGCTTTATGAATTTGCATCGCTTCCTGTTCTGAAGAATACCAAACTTCCGATGATTGTGAATGAGATGTATGAAAAGCAAAAAATTGACCATCGCCACGAAATTCCTCTTTACAAGGAACTGGGTAAACAGGCAGTTCCGATTGTTTTTATTGAACTGTATGTAAGGATCGGATTCTTTTTAACACGGTTGGCGGTCGAATTTGCAGAGCATAAAAATCTTGCGGATATTAATTGGAATGCGGTAATCCCGTTCCATAACCGCACTGTAGATCGTATGCTTGCAGTTGCGAATATGACATTTACTTTTGCTGATACAGCTGATGCTGCCGTTCACGCAGCGCTGGAATCTGGTGGAAGCTGGGTATTATTCTCTGGTAAATTCGTCACTCGCTTCAATTATGTAGGTGCTGGACGAGCCGCAATTGCTATAGTTAAGGAAGTTTCCAATGAACGCAAGGAATCGCAGTTGATTCACGAAAAAATGATTCTGAGCGAAGCGAAAACAGCCGCTTTCCTAACGCAGCTTCAGGAGTTCAAAGAACAGCTTGAAGAAAAAGTATCCGATTATCTTGCAGAGGACATCGAAATGTTTATGCGGGAATTTGATTATATGGATCAGGGAATTGTATCTGGTGATTCAAATCTTGTTATAAAAGGAAATGTTGTAATTCAAAAAGCTCTCGGACGAAAAGCACAGTTTGAAAATCAAAAGGAATTTGATGACTTAATGCTGTCAGATATTCCGCTTGTACTATAGGAGGGAGCACTATGACGATCAAAGATTTTGGCAAAGGACTAAAAGGTGATTTGCAGGATGCTGTTGATACGGTGAAACAGAAAACCAAAGAAGTAGAGATACTAGATATGAAGCAGGTTAGTGAGGTGGCCTCTGAAAATATCAAAAATCTATTCAAAAAGCATGATGTTGGAAAGGGTTCTTCCAAGGAAAATGCAGACGAAACCTCGACATCGCAAAACATCACAAGAATATCCGTAAAAAACGCCATCAAAACTATCTATTTTATGATGGCGGCAGATGGCGAAATCTATCACGGCGAAGAAGAAAAGTTTGATACAATCTGCTCCGAACTGGATCAGGATTTTGGCGAATTTAAGGGAACAATCGTTGCAGAATGTAAAGCCCGTTTGGATAAGGTTATAGATCCGAAAGATTACTATGATGCGCTTCAGGACAGTGTTGGAGAAGCATTATCACAGAACTCTCCAGCCGAAACGTCTTTCATTACGCCAAAGATTTTGGTGTGGAACCTTCTGTCTGTAGCATATAGCGATGAACAATACAATGAAACGGAACGGCGATTGCTGAAATTTGTTGTTCGTAAACTCAACATTGATAAGGCAGATTTTCTTGAAATGGAAAGCAGTATGCTGACTCTGCTGGACTTGGAAAAGGAATTGGCATGGATCAAAACGACAAACAGACCTTATCTGACCATCGAAGCCATGGTCAATGAAATTGCAGACCGTAAGAATATCATCATGGAAAACATCATGGATTTGGTGTCGTTATAAAAGGAGGAAGTAAATATGCCATTACCAATTTTATTCATTGGTGTTGCGGCAGCTACGGGTGGCCTTGGTATTGGAAAGACAATTAAGGCTGGTGTAGACGCAAACAACGCTAAGCAGATCAATAAAAGCGCAAACGAAACTGTGGAAACATCCACCGAATGGCTTAATGCCCAGCGACTGTCTTGCGGTAATTCTCTGCGTCAGCTTGGCGAGGAAAAATTGTATATCCTCAACAGCACCATAACTGAATTTCTTGATACTTTTTCTAAAATCAAAAATGTTGATTTTAGAAAATCCGAGGGACTGGAAGAACTAAAGAAATTCCATGTGGATGAAAAAGAATTTGTAAAATTAAAGTCCATGGCATCCTTTGCCGGTTCACTTGCTGGTGGAGCTGTGGCGGGAACAGCCGGAGGCGCATTAGCTGCTTTCGGTGCGTATGGTGCAGCTCAGGCGTTAGCCTGTGCATCTACCGGAACGGCAATCGCATCCCTAAGCGGCGTTGCTGCAACTAACGCAACATTAGCGTTTTTCGGCGGCGGTTCACTTGCTGCCGGTGGACTTGGGATGGTAGGTGGAACAGCTGTTCTCGGTGGTTTGGTTGCTGGCCCTGCTCTTATGGTTATGGGGTTCGTTACAGGTCACTCCGCTAAAAAAAATCTTGAAAAAGCATACACCAATAGAGCCGAAGCAATACAAATAGCTGCGCAACTTAACACAGCAGCGTCGCAATGTGAAACGATCCGTAGACGCACCTGCATGTTTTATAATCTTCTGGCAAGACTTGACGCCAAGTTCCTTCCTATGATTTATAAAATGGAAGATATTTTTGCAACCGAAGGTGATGACTACAGACAATACTCTGTGGAGTCGAAGAAAGTTATTGCGTCTTGCGCCAGCATAGCGGTATCTATAAAAAACGTTTTGGATACACCTATTCTAACAGATGATGGCTTATTGACCCATGCATCTGAAACAACTGCAACTAGTATTGAAGATTTTCTGAAGAATCTGAGAATTGCCGTTTAACTTCATATAAGGGCCGCACCCCTTACGCTGCTTTGCAGCTATCCCTGCGAACTTGACTGCGGCGAATTGTCTAAAGACGTAACTTGTGCAAATTTTGCACAAGTTACAGATAACGGCAAAATCTAACAATACAAATTGAACACTTTTACCAAGCAGGGATATGTTCTGGATAAAAGCAGATTGATTCATAGACAAATTTTGGGCGAGGAATACAAACACAAATCACGCCTGTCCCCAAGTCAAATCAACGTAACCATGTCATCAGGCGGGAAGAGAGGCCGCTCTTCTTAAGGCGAACGCTCTGATTGCGTCACCCGACAAAGGAAAAACCCCGCGGGATTTTCCCGCGGGGTACGCGTTTTACTTTATTTGATATAATATTTCAGCAGCGGCTCAATCAGCTGACGCTGTTCTTTCATCCAGTCGCCCTCCATCTTCATAGAGCTGTCATTTCCAATGACCATGGTATTACGCATTTTGGAATCATATGTAGTCCATTCTATATCCTCTGTGCTTGGATTTCCATTTCTTGCAAAATTAGCCCACGCCGCGCACATCTGATCCGCCAACGCTTCATCCACTTTTCCGGAAAAACCGGCTCCAGTCAGATTATGGAAGATATATGCCAGCTCCGACGCATGGCACGCGCCCATGTTCTCATCTGTAGATTCCTTGGCAAAGTAGTACATATAGCTGGTTCCACCGGCATCGCTATGGTTTGCCGCTTCTTCAATAGCAGGAACGCGGAATACGATGTCGTTGCAAAGCTCCGTTTTTGCCCAGAGATCCTCTTTATCTTTTTGCAGGTTAAGGAAATCATCTACCAGTTCGTTTTCTTCTTTTGTAGCAAGGCCTCGAAGCTGTTTTAGTTTTGCCTCTACAATATATTCCTCGTAAGCCGCAACCGCGGTATCCATATCTTCTTCACCCATTTCATTGATCCAGTAATTCCACTCGTTGGCATTGCTTCCTGTCATAAGGATAACATCCTTGCTGGCGCCATCTGCCAGTGCCTGATATGGGTCTTCAGGGATCAATTTTCCATCCCGCAAAGGCATATTATACAAGTCATTCAGGCAGTTGCCCTCATCATCGAAAGGCTCCGTGTAATATTTGATCAGATCCTCTTCGGGAATAGCCATTAAGTCATCCATGTTCTTCGCGCCGGTTACTTCCATCAGCGCTTCGGTCAATCCCCACTCGTCGATTTCCTCCTGCGAATAGGTCAGAGCAAGGCTTCCGCTCTGAGAAATACATTTCTGAAACAGACCTTTTGCTTCATCTACTACAAGCAGCGTAGAAGTTGTGCCTCCCCGGCAGATTCGCCAAAGATGGTTATGTTGTTGGGGTCGCCGCCAAAGGCCGCAATGTTTTCTTTCACCCATTTCAGAGCCTGAATATGATCCAAAATACCTAAATTGGGGGCATCCGCAAAATCTTCGCCGCCGTCTACTTTGGAAAAATCAATAAATCCCATAAAGCCAACCCTGTAGTTGGCAGATACCATAATGATATCTTCATTCTCTTGCACAAAGTACTGGCCATCATAGAGTGGGTCGGATGTGCCGCCCCAGGCAAACCCGCCGCCATGGAAATAAACCATAACTGGCTTATCACTGCCGCTTAGATCTTTGGTCCATACATTCAGTGTCAGACAATCTTCTCCGATCTCATTGTAGGATGCCGGTTCGCTGGGCCATTCGTATTGAATACTGGTCTTTCCAAACTCTGACGCCTCAATGGTTTCCTCGCTATCCTCCGGAGCCTCAGGCGCTTTCCACCGCAGTTCTCCGACCGGTGCTTTGGCGTAAGGAATTCCTTTAAAGGAAAGAACCTGCGTATCCTCTTCAATCTGCCCTACAAAGTTTCCGTTTTGACACTTGGCGGTCATCTCCTCTTCATTGCTGCCGCTTCCGCATCCAAAAAGGACCAGAGTCAAACACAGCATCATAGAAACTCCAAAAGCAAGTTTCATAATTCGATTTCTCTTCATGGTTTTCGCCTCCCTTATCGAGGTCCCGAAACATACAAATGATTCCGGGTTCTCGTTTTCATAATTTTCTTAAATTTTATAAAAGAGAAGGGCGAAAAGTAAATTACCCATGTGGGTAATTTGATAGAAACCACTTACTTTTCAGCTTCTTTTCCACGTCCCGGGTCCTGAGAATTGATCCGATAAACCACCTCCATTCGGCTATTCACCTGCAGCTTTTCATAAATGTTCTGCAGGTGTTTTTTCACGGTATTGATGGAAATATACAATTCCCGGGAAATATCAGGATTTGTATAGCCCTTGTATATCAGCTGGGCCACTTCTCGCTCCCGGTCAGTCAGGCTGTACTTTTCCGCAAGAAGTTTAATTCTATCCCTTTCAGAAAAAGGCTCGCCAGAAGAGTTCGGAATCTCATCCGCTTCATGGAAAAACAAGGGGCCAAAGTCCTCTTTGAAAACGAACAGGAAGGTAGCCAGACTGAGGATAAACATAATAATCCCTGTTATATCTGGAATTTCCAGAGCCCACGCAGAAATACCAAATCGCCCTTGAGACAGCCCAATATCAATAATTCCCTGCGCAACAGACTGGATCGACAGCAGTCCTGTACAAACCATAATATATCGACAGCGCAGCGTATCTTCACATTCTTTAAGGGCATAAACACTGTATCGTAAAAGCAGAAAAAAGGTTATAAGCACAAAGCACGCTTCCATAACATCCCATACATAGCAGACTGCTTGCTGCCGTATATCGTAATACGGTCCCATAAACGCAGTGGTAAAAATAACGGAAAAAAGCATCCTCGCGCCGGTAAGAACTACCGCGGCCGTTCGGATTTCGCCGCTTTTACGGGCTGGGGCTTCTTTGGAGCTATCGATCAGCTCCCGAAGCAGTAACAGCCAGGTAAAGTACAACAGGCAGCAAAGGGTGTAATCTACAAGACGGAAAGGCAACGCCAGTTCAAATTCATTCTGCACAGTCTCCCTATAGTAAAAGATAAAATACAAAAATCCGGTAAAAAAGACATTGAAGGCAAACCGTCTTGCCGCTTTAAACATATCATTCCGGCGGAATTCCTTTCTGACCAGTACCAGGGAAATAAGCGCAAGACATAGCAAAGACAGGAACATGGCTACAATATATCCAGTAAAAATCAGGTTTACATACATTTTCTCTGTTCCTTTCC
The DNA here is from genome assembly GCA_020558355.1 of bacterium 210820-DFI.6.37. Taxonomy (GTDB): domain Bacteria; phylum Bacillota; class Clostridia; order Peptostreptococcales; family Anaerovoracaceae; genus Hominibacterium. The sequence goes on from JAJCKG010000019.1 coordinate 24,858, forward strand.
CATTTTTTGTTGTCTCATTTCAGGTCCTCTTATCTTTTTTCAATGGCTCCCTTACCGCCAGCCATTATATCAGATTTACATATTCTCTTTTTTTATCTACAATTGCGTAGATTACAACTGTCTTTTCCGCTTCATCAATTTTATAAAACACCAGATGCCGCCCGGCAAGAACTACTCGGTACCCCTGCCGTTTCAAAATTGTGTATCCTGGTTGACTTCCCATTGCGGGAAACTCACTGAGATTCATGATTGCGCTTTCCAGTTTGTCGAGATAATTAAGCGCAAGCTCCTCACTTCCGGAATCTGCCGCAATATAAAAAATAATATCCCTCAGCTGCTCCTCCGCTTTATCCGTTCGAACAATCCGATACTTCATTTTTGTTTTCTCTCCAAAAGAGTGGCTCTGATGTGATCAAAGGTATCCCGAATTGGAGCCACGTTTCCCTTTGCGACGTCTTCTTCCGCTTCCGCCAAGGTACGAAGCAGCTCCAGTTCCGCTTTCATCTGATAATAATCCTGCAGACCCAGCACAACCGTATCGCCATGTCCATTTACTGTGATAATTACTGGGGTTCTGTTCTCCCTGCACTGTCTTGAAACCTCGCTGTAATGGTTTCGCAGATCAGCGGATGGTCGTATAACTTCTCCCATATCCTTCAGTCCTCCTTTATATGCATATTATATCATAATTCGTCTATTACTACTACGGCAAAACCTATCAATTGATCACCTGATTTCTGAAATTCAGGAAATTCGCTCCAGCTCCGCTTTCAGGTGATAATACCCCGCAGGCCCGGCACAACCGTGTCGCCACGTCCATCTTCCCTCCTCCATATGCAAATTATATTATAATTCGTCTATTACTACTATGAAAGCGAAAAAAATAACCACCTTTCTGATGATACGCGTAAAAGCGTATCACTCGAAAGATGGTTATCAATAGTATTCTTGTTAGTCCAGATTGTACTTGTTCTTGAACTTCTCAACACGACCGCCGCGGTTGATGAATTTCTGCTGACCTGTAAAGAATGGATGACACTCTGAGCAAACGTCCAGGCGAATTTCTTCGCTAGTAGACCTTGTAACAAATGTGTTACCGCATGCGCAAGTTACTTTACATTCCTTATAGTCAGGATGGATTCCTTCCTTCATGCTTCTCACCTCTTTCCTGCTCGGGTCTTTCCACCTTTGCATAATTTGCTGTACTACAGCTTATTCACTATATCACAGTCCGCGCTGAAAAACAAGTGTTTTTTTGCGGTAATTTCAAGGCTATTATATGTCACCGCAAACGTGCAATACTATAATAAGAGAACCAGATTTAAGGAGGGAAATTATGAAAGTAACAGAAACCATGGTAACATCCTATCTCACGTATTGCCGCCGGCAAAAGAACCTCAGCCCGAAAACGCTGAAAGCCTATCAGTGCGATCTTCATCAGTTTCTTCGCTTTATGGAGACGCAAAATTTTTCTTTAGACCGCGCGGCGCTGGACGCCTATATCCAGGCCCTGCATCAAAACTACCAGCCCCGAAGTATTCAGCGCAAGCTGATGAGCCTGAAAGCCTTTTGCAGTTATCTGGTCTATGAGGACATTTTAGAGGAAACGCCCTTTGCTAAGGTAAGAACCCAGTTCCGCCAGCCTCGTCAGCTTCCCAGAACCATTCCCCTTACAACAATACAAGCTCTGTTTACCGCGGCTTACGCCCAGCTGGACCAGCTGGAGCCCGGTTCTTACCAGTACAGGGCCGCTCTACGGGATATCGCGGTTTTGGAGCTGCTCTTCGCGACAGGCATACGGGTGTCCGAATTATGTTCTTTAAAGCCTCAGGATATGAATCTCGAGGAAGGAAGCTTTACAGTCTTTGGGAAGGGTGCGAAAGAGCGGGTCCTTCATGTGGGAACTTCCGCGGCAATGGAAGCGCTGGTTCAGTATGAAAAAGCTTTTCGAAAGCAGATCAAGGCGCTGGGATACTTCTTTGTTAACCGTCAAAATTCCAGGCTTTCCGATCAGTCTGTCCGGCTTATGATTCAAAAATATTCCCAGCTTGCGGGAATCAGCCTTCACATCACGCCTCACATGTTCCGCCATTCCTTTGCCACCCTTTTGCTGGAGGAGGATGTGGATATCCGCTATATTCAGCAATTTCTGGGCCACAGCTCTATTACTACTACGCAGATCTACACCCATGTGTCCACTAGCAGGCAAAAACAGATTTTACAGACGAAGCATCCCAGAAGCCGGCTGAATGTTCACAGATAGCCGGAATTGCCATTTGCGGAAGATAGCCCTGGGGATATTTGCTTATTTGCGCAATATTTAGTTTAATTTCAAAGAATAAACTAAATAAACAAAATGTTTTTGCTTGTTTTTAGTTTATTTTTTAACTTCAAAAATAGGTATTATGCGTTAGTGGATATCACTAACGGATAATTATGAATTATCCGTTGTACATAAGATTCAAAAATTCTTCTATAACCAGTATATCCATTATAATCCAAACTTGAGGAGGAACAAGCATGAAAAAGAAATTAATTGCTGCCGTGACCTCGCTGGTCATGGTCGCAACCTTGGCGCCATCGGCGACAGTCTTTGCCGATACAAATACCGCGTCAACTGGTACGGCAACTGCCGTAACAGCGGAAGAGGTAACAGTAACGTCAGTAGTGGACCTTATTAAAGCTATTGGCGCGACTAAAACATATTCCGCTGAACAGAAAGCAAGGATCGAAAATGCCAGAGCCGCCTATGAAAAGCTGAGCGATTTTGATAAGCAGTCAGTAGGGAGTTATTATACAACATTAACTGCTGCGGAAAGGACTTACGAAGGCTATGCAGCGAAGCTCAAGGCGGTTGAGGATGCTATTGATAACGTGGGAGACACCGTTGTTGCCAAAGACTATGAGAAAGACGGAGTTGTCACAAAAGCTAAAACCGCTGTTGGTGGCCTGAGTAGTGGCATGAGCATAACTAATATAGATAAAGCGAGAGCGGAGAAGTATGCGGCGCTGACAGACCAGGATAGCTTAAAAAATGCCATTGACGCTATTGACGCTATTGCCGCAATTGATACAGATATGGATGGTACGCCTGACGGAATTACTGAAAGTAACTTTAATGAACAAAGCACAGCAAACTTAATCGCCGCCGCTAAGACGGCCTATGACACCCTTTCTCCTGCGCAGAAGACCATGGCAGGCAACTACGCAATCCTGGATCTGGCCAATAGAACGGTCACAAAATATACGAACGCAGTTAACTTGAATGGCCTGTTAGATGTTGCTGATTTTAAAAATACTATCGGCACAGGTGAAAATGAGGTTTCTGTTGAAAAAGCTCAGGCCGCGTATGATGCCGCCAACGAGGCGTATAAAGCATTATCGGAAACCTTAAAGGGAAAAGCAACAGCGGCAAAGAGCAAGCTTGATGCCAGAGCAAAGAAAATTACTAACTATAATACAACCGTTGCCAGCAAGGCGGCGGTAGACGCTGTTACAGCAAAGATCAAAGCGCTGCCAGAAGCTTCGGATGTTACTTTAGCGGATGAAGCCGCAATCAAAGACGCAGCGGCGGCATACGGAAAATTAACCGTAGCGCAAAAGCAGGAAATTTCTGACAGCCACTCTTCTAAGCTGGAAGAAGTACAGAATGCGCTTACGAAAAAAATCGAAGCCCTCTCTACTGCTGAACGGGCAAAGAGAGTCACCGATCTGATTGCGAAGCTTCCAGCTACAACAGCGGAAGTCACCAGAGCGGATAAGGCCACTGCGGAAGCCGCAAGAGTAGAGTATAATACTGGCACCGCACAAATGGTCGTAGCAAGTGGAAAGATCAACGGTACACCTGACGATTGGCAGAAGGCAATTGGTGATAGCGAAATAACTCGGCTGCAGGCAGCCCTTCAATTTATCGCCGCGGCAGAAAAGACAGATAAGGACACTTTATCAAAATTGGCAGCGTCAGAGGCTTATGCAGCTGTAATGTCTGTTACAACCCCTGAGGAGCTGGAAGCGGCCAAAAAGGCTGTTGCTAACGCTGAAAAAGCTCTCTCTGACGCAAACAGCTATGTAAAAGAGGACTTTGCTGCAGAAAAGTATAATACGCAAAGAGAAAACCTTGCCACGACAAAGCAGGCTATTGCGGACTACGAAGGCAAAACGAGCGAAGAAAACAAAGCTGCCGCAAAGAATATCATTGAGGCAATGAAAGGACTGCCATCTGCGGCGAGTATCAAGGCGGACGATCTGGCCACTGTAAAAGCGGCTGTAGACCCTATAACAAAAGATTATGAGGCGGCAAACATTTATGTTAAGGCCATGGTTGAAGCTGATGCTACTGTATGGAAGTACTATCAGGCTGTACTTAGTCAAATCAAGACTCTTGAAGACCAGGCTGCCGCTCCTGAAATCGTAGCCATGATTAAGAACCTTACCATTATTGCTGAGGACGCTGATAAAGCAACCATCGACGCGGCCCGGGCGGCAAACAAAACAGCCCGCGCTAATCTGGAAGCGTTATCTGACGACCAGCAGGCTCTGGTAAGCAATGTAAGCAAACTGGCGCAGGCGGAAGCCGCGGTTGACACCGCTATCAAGAATCTGATCGATAAGGAAATCGCAAAAATCGGTAACATTACAGCTGATTTAAGCGCCGCTCAGATCGACACCATCAACACCATTACTGCGCTTGTTAATGAATACGGTGTAGATCTAACGAATGAGCCGACATATCCGACATATACAAAGGCTAAAGAGAAATTGGACCAGACCTTAAAAGATCAGGCAGAAAAAGAGGCTGCTGCTGTAAACACTGGTATCACAAACCTTCCTGCCACAATTGACAAGACGGTAAGCGAGTCCGTTGTTGCTCTTTATGAACAGTATCAGGCTCTCAGCGACGCAGCGAAAGCAAAAGTTACAGCGGAAGATGCGGCAAAACTGTCCGCCGCTTATGATAAAGCCATCGTTCTGATCCTGGACAAAGCGGAAATTACAGTAGACGCTTCCCAGATCTACACTGGCAGCGAAGTAAAGCCGGCTGTTATTGTAAAGGACGCAAAGGGCGCGATCATTGACGCAGCTCAGTACGAAGTATACTATGACAACAATGTTTCCACAGGAACCGCAACAGTAGCTGTTGTTCCAACAGAAAACAGCGCCTACACCGGAACAGTAAAAGCAACCTTTGAAATCAAGGCTGCCGCTATCGAAAACGCGGATATAAGCGGAATCGCAGCGAAAACTTATACCGGAAAAGCACAGACCCAGGCGGTCAAAGTCGTTGTAAACGGCAGAACCTTAGAAGAAAACACGGATTATACAGTTGCTTATAAAGACAACACCCAGGCTGGAACCGCAACGGTAACTATTACAGCAAAGGGAAATTATACCGGAACTGTAGAAAAGACCTTTGAAATCAAAGCCGCCGCTGTTAAATCCGCAAAGGTAAGCGGAATCGCGGCAAAAACTTATACCGGAAAAGCGCGCACCCAGGCGGTCAAAGTCGTTGTAAACGGCAAAACTCTGGTAAAGGGCACTGACTACACAGTTACTTATAAGAATAACAAAAACGTTGGAAAAGCAACGGTAACCATTACAGCAAAAGGAAACTATACTGGAACAATCACAAAGACCTTTATAGTAAAACCTGCGAAAGAAACCATTACAAGCCTGAAAAAGGGCACGAAGAAATTCACTGTAAAATACAAAAAGCAGGCTGGAGCAAGCTATCAGATTTACTACAAGACAAGCGGCTCAAAAGCGAAAACAGTGAAGACTTCTTCCGTAAGCAAAACCATCAAAAAGCTGAAGGGCGGAAAGACTTATACCGTAAAAGTACGCGCTTATAAGAAGATCGATGGAAAGACTTACTATGGCTCCTACAGTAAGGCTAAGAAAGTAAAAGTAAGAAAATAACACCACTCGCTTTTTAGCAACACGAAAAGAAGACCGGAAATGTGGATTGTCATAACAGACCGTCCACTTCCGGTCTTCTTTTTTCTGAAAGCACGATTAAAACCGGCCTACAACAGCGCAGACCGGTTTTCCTTAATATTCCTTAAATTACGGATAATTCATAAATATCCTTCTATTAACAATCACAACACAAATATACCACGCTAATTTTCACTTGTCAATCAGGAACCGACATTTTTTGTAAACTTTTGTCCTATTTTATTCCCGATTCATCACTTTTCGCTCGAATCGCTCCACATCAGCAAACCTTCCCAGCACAAGGATCGCATCGTCTTCCTTTAAAATTTCATCCTGTCCAAAAGAAAGAATCGTCCGGTTCGGCTCCTGCTCCAGAGCCACCATTTTCAAATCAAATTTTTCCAGATGCAGATCCTGAACCGTTTTTCCGCATAGTCTTTTGCAGACTTTAATTTCAGAAATCACATAATCCCCGTTGAGCTGCATAATATCCAGCGCTTTAGAGCCCAGCAGCACCGCTGCGAGTCTGGTGGCGGTTTCCATTTCCGGCCGGACTACTTCAGCTCCGATCCGCTCCAGGATCGCTCCGTGTTCAATGCTGTCCGCCTTGGCGATGACCCGGGGCACGCCCAGGTTTAATACATTCAATGTTGTAAGCAGATTCACGTCCACCTTTTCGCCGATGCAGACGACAACCGTTTCACATTCCCCAATGCCGGTTTCCTCCAGCGCGTCCTTTGTAAGCTTGCCCAGCCGGAACGCGTCCTGCGCGTAATTTCTCACCTGCCGCAGCTTGTTTTCATCGCCGTCAATGACCAGCACCTCCGCGCCGGATTCCGCCAGCGTCTTTGTCAGCGCCATGCCGAACCGGCCAAGTCCGATAATCCCAAAACCAGATTTATTGTCTTCTCTCACAGTAATCTCCTCCTTTTACCCAATTGTAATTTCCTCTTCTGAATACGTCCCTGCCGGAAGGTCTCTGCTGAGCCAGATGGTAGCAATGGTCAGCGGGCCGAGACGCCCTACAAACATGGTAGCGGAAATAATGATTTTGCTGGCGTCGCACAGGTCCGGCGTAATTCCCGTTGACAGCCCTGTAGTAGAAAAGCCGCTGACAACCTCAAACAAAATCGCTTCAAAGCTAAATTCCGGTTCCAGCATACATACGGCAAAGGTGCTGATGAGCACAACCTCTACCGCCATAGTCAAGACCAGAAAAGCCTTGGTCACTACAGCGTCCGGAATCTTTCTTCGGAAAGCGCCGCAGTGGCTGCTGGTAATAACGCTTCTCAGCTTTTGCAGCAGTACGAAGAATGTAGCCGTCTTGATACCGCCTCCTGTTGATCCCGGAGAAGCGCCGATAAACATGAGCACAATCAGCACTAAAAGCCCCGCTTTGCTCATTTCTCCAATAGGAATGCTGGCAAACCCCGCTGTTCTAGCGGAAACACTCTGAAAATAGGACTCCAGCCATGTAATATTTCTCCCTTCGGCCAGTTTTATCATCAGAGTTCCTCCCGCAATCAGCCCCAGCGTAGTGCAGATTACCGCCTTTGTATGTAAAGACCACTTTTTCGGCGGCTTTCTCGCTGCCAGCTCGCTGATGACAAAGAAGCCCAGACCTCCAAAAATAATCAGGCCGCTTGTAACGATACAAAGCCACGCGTCACCCCGATAATCCGTCAGGCTTTTGTAATCCCCCAAAACATCGAAGCCCGCGTTATTAAACGCCGCAATGGAATGAAACACGCTCAGACCGGCAGCCTTGGCAGGCGCGTAGTCTCCGGAAAAGGTGACATAGCTCAAAACAGCTCCCGCTGACTCAAAAGCCACAGTCACATAAGCCACCGCCTTTACTATACTCATCAGGTCCTTGCCGGAGCTTAAATTCAGAGATTCCTTCAAGATCCGCTGCTTTCCGATCCCCAGTCTGCCGCCTGCCGCCAGAGAAGCCACAACGCCGATGAATGTAATACTCAGACCGCCTACCTGAATCAGCGCCGCCAGAACCACCTGCCCGAAAACAGAAAAATTAGATCCGGGATCGACGCAGACAAGGCCAGTTACACAGACCGCGCTGGTAGACGTAAAAAGGCTGTCTACAAAAGGGATCCCTTTTCCTGACACTGAAGAGACCGGAAGCATCAGAAGCCCTGTGCCTGTCGCAATGACCCCAAAAAAGCCCAGGACCACTAATCTCCGGGGCTTCAGTCTTTTTGATTTCATTTTGATCTTACCCCTTTCAAACTTGTAAAGCGGTGAAAATTCCCGCTTTCTTTCAATGCTGGGGCGATTATAGCACAACACGGACAAATATGATATATCTGTCCGTGCCAATTCTTTCTTCAATATTCGACTCACTTTTTATTCTGAGAACAGTTCCGGCAGCCTTCCAGTCTTCCGAAGCATTGACTGCACGCAAGAGGCGGCGGCGGCGATTTTTTCGCTGTTACAAAATACACTGCCGCAATGCTTTTAAGCGGAATCATAATTCCGGAATCCCGCACCGTTACGCCGATCCTCTTTAAATCCAGCGCTTTTGCAAATTTTTTTGTATCAGCAGAGGGCATTCCATAATATCCCGGGCCAAAAGGACAGCTCAGATACTGATCTTTGGGAAGCATTGCGGTCAGGTCCCGTTCAAAAAGGGTCTTTGCTCCGTCCGCAAACGCGGTGCCCCATATATCCATATAAACCTGATCCCCTGTTTTCGTACTGTTTTTCAGAGTCCAGTCTCCTGCCGTAACGACGCACATCCATACATCCAGCGCCTCCTGAATGTAGGAAAAGCCGGGGCAGCAGATTCTATCCCCCGCCGCAGTTACAGCTCCATTTTCATAGGCTTCCTTGCCAAGCCGCGCGCAGATAGCCCGCATTTTAAAATTTCCTTTTTCCCGTTCAAGAAGCCTTACTGCCTGGGCCATTCGCTTTCTATGCCGCTCTATGCCCGGATCAAAGCCGCACGCCTCAACGAAGAATTCCTCCGCGTGTGGAAAGCACTGGCTTTTATCATAGCAGAAGACTTTATTTTCCATTATAAAAATCCTTTACTGCCGCAAAAAAGGCGTCGATGTTTTCCCAGTCTGCCTCCGGAGGGATATCGCAGCCAGAGGATATAACGAAATTGGGATAAACGGAACACTGCGCAAGAAGCTCTTCAACGGCCTGCCGCATAGATTCAGGCGTTCCTTTCGCAAACTGCTGTACCGGATCGATATTTCCCATAACCACGATATCTTCTGGAAACTGCTCCATCATAGCTTTCATATCAATGGCGTTGCCGAAATGATAAGCGTCACAGCCGGTATTTTTGATAGATTCTGCCATTTTTAAGGCAGCATTGCCGCAATTGTGATAGATTACAAGAAACTCCTGGTCCTTTACCGCCTCCGCGATTCTACGCACATACGGCGCTGAAAACTTTTCTGCCAGTCTTGGGGAAATAAGTCCCGCGAGAGGCTCTGCCATAACAATGCCGTTTGCCCCGGTTTCCTTATATGCCTGAATATACTGAATCAGGAATTCCGTTGCTTTTTCAAGAACTGTATGAAGCAGCAGCGGATTCTTTTTGCAATAAATCATGGCTTTATTTACATCTACCAGTCTTCCCGCAAGAGAAAACGGTCCAATAACGCCCGCAAAGACAGGTCTGTCCTGAATCAGAGAAAGGGCCTTTTTCATCCCTTCAATATAAACCATAAGGCGTCCTGCCTCTAAAGAAGGAATTTCCAGCTTTTCCGCATCCTCCTGGTCCCTGACCAGAATTCCGGTAATCGTAGGTACTTCCATCTCAAACATTTTCACTTCCGCGCCAAAGGCCTGCGCTTCCAAAGACAGATCCATAAAGCTTACAGACGCCAGAGAATCCACTCGATCCGCCACAGCCTTCATGCCCGCGGCCTGCGTACTGCTGTCTGAAACAAGCTGGTCAACACGCGCGTCCAGCAGCTGTACGCATGGAAAAGACAGAATCGGCATGGGTTTTTTCACCGGACTTTCTTTTATTTCTCTCAGCCATTTACGCATATCCATTATGCCGCACCACCTTCCTGTTTAAGAAGAGACTCCACTAGCTTTACCGCGGATATGGCATTATCCGAATATCCGTCCGCGGAAATTTTGTCCGCCCATGTCTGATTGACGGGAGCCCCTCCTATAATAACCTTCACATCCTGCCGCAGCCCTTCCTGCTTGAGCAGCCGTATAATGCTTTCCTGCTCTTCCATTGTTGATGTCAAAAGAGCGGAAAGTCCCAAAACATCCGGCTTCAGCCGCTTCACTTCTTCAATGACCTTTTCATTTTCCACATCGCAGCCCAAATCATACACTTCATAACCAGAAGCGGTCATCATGGCGCCTACAATCGTTTTTCCAATATCGTGGACATCTCCCTGTACAGTCACAAGGGCTACTCTGGCTGCTTTCTCTGTTTTCTGACCGCCGCTGCTCTTCAATGTATCATCTAAAATAGCAAGTGCGCTTTTCATAGCGTCTGCGGAACATACCAGATCCGGCAGGAAATACTCTTCCTCTTCATACAACTGGCCCGCCTGCTGAATTCCCGCGAGAAATCCCTGATCCATGGCTTCCTGCAGGTTCACCCCCTCTTCCAGGGCCTGCCGCGCAAGCCTTACCGCTTCCTCCTCATCTCCGTCTAAAACGGCCTCTCTCATCAGCTCGTATAATTCCATAATGTTTTCCTTTCCTATCGCGGCTGCCGCGTCACACCAGCTCTCGGCCAGCGGCTTCTACGATTTCATCGATTGTTTTTTTTGTATTATGATCCAGAGGATCTTTCAGATCCGAGGCCAGAATCTGCTCTACTCGCTCATGCGCCTTTTCATACAAATCCTTCGAGCCCAACGCGACCCACTCATCGTAAGTGATCCGATCCGAAAGAGGCGGAATAAGAAATTCACTGCTTCGCATAGCTTTTCTCGTAGATTTTTGCTTTAAGAAATGTCCTTCTGCGCCGACCTTCGCAATATCCTCCATAAGATCGGTTTCATCGCTGATTCTGACGCCTTCCGCAATCCGTTTGCAAAGCAGACTGATTTCCGAATCAATGAGCATCTGTTCCAGAGAAAGGGTCATGCTGCTTTCCACAAGTCCGATGCCCTGTACAATATCCACTCCGCAGGCGGCAAGAGGCATAGTGGATAGAACCTTTTCCATTACCGCCTGAGTTCCCGGAACGACCGCGTCTGTAATACAGCCGCCTACTACAGTAGGAAATCCATAATATTTTCCCATCTGGGACATGGAGCATTCCATAATGGAAACCTCCGGAGCGCCCTCTAAAAAAAGACCGTTTTTCGGATTAAGGGTGCCTGTCCCTGTTCCGAAGATAATTGGAGTTCCCGGGTTGGTAAGCTGAAATACGGTAAATGCGGAAAGCGCTTCGGCATTGGCCACCGCGATATTGGAAAAGAGGCTGGCCGGTCCGGTGCTGCCGGTACACGGCATTGGAAGAATTGTCATAGGCACCTTATATCGGGTCAGGTCCATGGTTGCCTCCAGCATGGCTTTATCATGGGCAAGGGGCGCGATTGTGCAGTAAGTAATAGAATAAATATTTTGCTTTTGAATTTCCTCTTCGCTCCCCAAAATCGCCTTGAGAATCTCAATTACATAAGGAAGCTCTTCCGGCTCTTTGATTTCATCAGAAACGTGTTTTGAGGTGCTTGCAAAGGCAGTCCCTATTCCGGCAATGCTCTTTGCGTTCTTTGGACAGTCGCTTCCATTGACTGGCACCCACATAAGTGTTCCCAGGGGAATCTCCTGAAAGACCCTGCACGCGGCGGCAATATCCTTCATGACCGCGGGACGTTTTTGGCCCTTATTATAATCAAAGAAATTGACGCCGGTGCCATCCAGGTTGTAAGTTGTGTACCCGGCCGGTATGGTAATGGCGTATTCCGGATTTCTCGCTCCTATGAGGATCTCCTTGGGCGCTGTTTTTAACGCCTGCTTTACCATGTCTTCTGAAATATACGCAATCTGGCGGTCCCAGTCTATTCGGGCCCCGCCCTTTTCCAGCAGAGCCAGCGCCCGCTCGCTGGGAAACTTGATTCCCGTATTTTCTAATATCTGTATGCTGCTCTTATGGATTCGTTCCTTTTCTTCCTGACTCAGGAAGCCTCCGTACATATTCATCTTGTCCTCCATATCTGATTATTTCGAAACTTTTTCTTTAATAAAATCATATAGAAACCGGAGTTCCGTCAGGAACTGATTTCTTTTCTATTTTGTATTGATTTATTTTGTGTTGCGCATTTATTTTTTATATTTTGAAGGCATTGGATTGACAAGCGGACCGGTGATGTTAATAATGAAAGAAACAGGAGGAAAAGCCCTTATGCAATTTAATGAAATCGTCGGTTTCAAACTGAATTCCGGAATCAAAGCTGTGCTGCAGAGCATTGCCTATTACCCGTTTCATCTCCATACCCATGTCCTTGAAGTGTTATGCGTACTGGACGGAAAATTCAGGATATCCGATTGCGCCCATGACCATATACTGTCTTATGGCGATGTATACTTTTTTAACAACCGGGATCCTCACAAAATCGAAAAGCTGGAACCGAATGGGATTCTTCTGACGGTCTACATCGATCTTGCTCACTACAAACCTTTTTTTGAAGATTTTAAAGACGGGGACTACGATATCACTACTATGCCCTACTTTATCTGCGATTCTTTCCATTATGAAGACAAATACACGCTTGATATCAAATATCTGCGCTTTCTTCTCGCAAAGATATACACAGAATACGCCGGCCCGCGGCCTTCCGACTTCAGACTGGAAACTATGGGGAAAGAGCTTCTCAGCCATATCCTTCAGCATTATCAAAATTATTCTTACTCTAAAATCGAAGATGGGAAATATATTATCATCCGGCACAAGGATTCTGAAAATTACCCTTCCAGATATGAACGAATTTACCGGATTATTGATTTTATATACGATCATTTTAAGGAAAAAATTACCCTTGAACAGGTTGCGAAACAGGAATTTCTGACGGCTTCCTATCTGTCTGTTTATATAAAAAAGACCTCCGGGCTGAGTTTCTCGGAGATCTTATCAATTGCCAGATGTGAAGAAGCGGAAAAGCTGCTGAGCGCTACCGATAAAACGGTAGAGCAGATCGCGTCGGAGGCGGGCTTTGCAAACAGAAGCAATCTTACGATCCAATTCAGAAAATGGTTCAGAAAGACACCCGCTCAGTATCGAAAAAGCATCCGGGCTGATCTGCAAAGGACCAATACCGTCCGCTACGACAACTTTGACTATGAATTTTCAAAAAAAATCATCAATCTTTATCTGGATGAATATTAGGGCAGCTGAATCTTATCCAGAATACCGCTGAGCTTTGCTATGGTAATGCCGTAATTGGTAATAGGCACGCCCGCGTCCTTCGCCTTCGCGATTCTGGACAGTACATGACGGCGGTTAAACATACACGCCCCGCAGTGGATGATCAGATCATAGCTTTCCAGATCCCGCGGAAAATCGTTTCCGGCACACAGATCTACCTGCAGGGACTCCCCAAACCGTTTTCTGAGAAGCCTGGGGATCTTCACTCTTCCAATATCCTCTTCAAGAGGCGCGTGGGTACACGCTTCCGCAATGAGGACTTTTGAAGACGGCGTCAGGCGATCGATGGCCTCCGCGCCTTCGGCGAAAGTATCGATATCCCCTTTATATGCCGCAAAGAGTACGGAAAAAGACGTGAGCCTGCTGGCGGAAGGCTTTTGCTCATAGACCCGCTTGAAGCACTGAGAGTCGGTAATGATCAGCGCCGGCGGCTCTTTCAGGGCGGCAAGGCCGAAGGCAAACTGATCCGCGGTTGTACACACTGTAACGCACCGTTTATCAAGAAGCTCCCGAATCGTCTGCACCTGTGGCAGAATCAGTCTGCCCTTTGGCGCCTGAATATCCTGCGGCATCACCAGCAGCACCAGCTGCCCGTCTCCCACAAGATCCCCCAGAATCTTCTGCCGCTTAAAGTCCTCGGGAACCGCCGCTTCTATAGCGGCTTTCACCTGGTCAAGCCCCGTTTTCGCAAGGGCGCTGATCAGGATTGGCTCCATATTCAGCTCCCGCTTCACGGCTTCTTTGACAGCTTCCGCCTGGGCCTTGTCAAGATCCGCTTTTCCTACCACCGGAATCACGGCCGCCCCAGCCTTTTCCAGCTGACCGGCCCATTCCAGCTCTTTATGAAAATCCATTCCATCAAAGACTACAATGGCGATATCCGTCTTGTCCATAATTTCCCGCGTCTTGTCCACTCGCAGCTGTCCCAGCTGGCCCTCATCGTCAAATCCCGCTGTATCAATGAACACCACCGGTCCTACCGGGTGCAGCTCCATTGATTTAAACACCGGATCTGTTGTCGTACCCGGCTGATCCGATACGACAGAAAGCTTCTGTCCTGTCAGAGCGTTAACCAGTGTGGATTTCCCACTGTTTCGTTTCCCGAATATACCGATGTGCAGCCGGTTTGCCCGGGGTGTATCATTTAAGCTCATAAGTCCCTCCTCAGCCTACAGCCGGAAGTCCCGGCGTCCTTCGTGGATATCATTCAGATGTTCTCTTACAACTTCTTTTACTTTTTCATTCGGGATCATTTCCAGACGCTTGTTGATAAGCGCTTCGCCTTTCTTCTTCGTCCCTTCTTCCGCGTAGTCTTCCAGATATTCTTTCAGCGTCATCAGCGCGTTAGGCTGACAGATATTCGCGATCTGCCCGCTCTTTACAAGGCTCATAAAGCGGTCGCCTGTCCGGCCTTCCCGGTAACAGGCCGTGCAGAAGCTAGGCACATGGCCTTCATCGATGAGCCAGTCTACGACCTGACCCAGCGTTCTTGTATCGCTTACATCAAACTGCGCGGAGTTTTCATCTTCCGCTTCCTCTTCAACATATCCGCCTACACTGGTACGGCTGCCGCCGCTGATCTGGGAAACGCCCAGGTGCAAGGCCGCGGCCCGCATTTCCTTGCTTTCTCTTGTAGACATGATGATTCCAGTGTAAGGAACCGCAATACGCAGCACAGCAATGATTCTCTTAAATACATCGTCAGGAACTCCGTTATCAAAGGTATCCGGATCAATGTCATCAGCGGGGCGAACCCGGGGAACACTGATGGTATGCGGTCCGCAGCCGAAAGTATCTTCCAGGTGCTGCGCGTGCATAAGAATTCCCACGAAATCATACTTGTACATTTCCAGCCCGAAGAGCACGCCGCAGCCTACGTCGTCGATGCCCGCTTCCATAGCCCGGTCCATGGCCTCTGTATGATAAGCGTAATCGCTCTTTGGTCCGCTTGGATGCAGAGCTTCATAGGATTTCTTATTGTACGTTTCCTGGAACAGGATATATGTACCGATTCCGGCGTCTTTCAGTTTTTTATAATTTTCAACTGTGGTAGCCGCGATGTTTACATTGACTCTGCGGATCGCTCCGTTTTTATGTTTGATATTGTAAATGGTGTCGATGCATTCCAGAATATATTCGATTGGATTATTTTTCGGGTCTTCTCCCGCTTCCAGAGCAAGGCGCTTATGACCCATGTCCTGCAGGGCAACTACTTCTTTTACGATTTCTTCCTGGGTCAGCTTTTTTCTTGTGATATGCTTGTTCTGTCCGTGGTACGGGCAGTAAACACAGCCGTTAACACAGTAGTTGGACAGGTACAGCGGCGCGAACATTACGATACGGTTGCCGTAAAACTTTTCTTTAATCCGCCCCGCCAAATCGAAGATCTCCTGATGAATCTCAGGATCCTCACATTCCAGCAGCAGCATGGCGTCCCGGTAGTTCAAACCCTTGCAGTCCTCCGCCCGTTTCAGGATGTCCCGCACCATTTCCAGGTTGTCCTTGTTTTCCTCCGCAAAAGCCAGTGTCCGTCTGATTTCCGCGTCATCGATAAATTCCGTTGCTTTTTTTGATTTACTGTTGTACATGTTTCTTCCTTCCTTGACTCTAAAAATTCCTCATTTTACTGCCTTTCGGCTCACTCTGTATTTTTTTCAAACCGGCTCCGGCGGTCAGGCCGGGACGCGGCCAAGCTGCCGGATCTGCTCTTCCAGCCGGATCCGATCTCCTATGATATCGGTTTTTTCCAGCTTTGCCGGGTAGATCTCATACGCCTCTTTGTACGGATCCGGCGTCACCTTTTTCATGATGACATTGGCTCCGCAGGCAAAGGCGTTTTCCTTCTCCTTCTGATCGATGACCCCCAAGGCGGTCGTTACCGGCAGGTTTGCCTTGGGAAGCAGCAGCCGGGCAAGGGCTACAGCCCGTTTGGTCAGCTCCGGGCTTCCTTCTTCTTCTCCCGCCAGAGGCGTGTCCGGATGGGGAATGAAAGGCCCAATGCCAGCCATCTTGCAGTCCAGCTCCCGCAGTAACAGCAGATCTTCCGCAATGGTCCGCAGGCTCTGGCCCGGTAATCCGATCATAAAGCCGCTGCCGGTTTCATACTTTAGACTCTGTATATTTTTCAAACAGTCGATCCGCTGCCGAAGCGTGCCGCAGGGGTGCAGCTTTGCGTAAAGCTCCGGGTCTGCGGTCTCATGCTTTAAAAGATATCGGTCGGCCCCTCGTTTTTTCAGAAAATCAAGCTCCTCATAAGACAGCTCTCCGCAGCTCAGGGTGACAGCCGCTCCCATCCTCTTGATTTTCTCTACGATATCTCCCATAGTTTCCTTGTGAAAGCCCGGGTCCTCACCGGACTGCAGAACAATCGTCCTGTAACCCGCGCGGACCGCCTGCCCGGCGGTATCCAGGATTTCCTCCGGAGACATCCGGTAACGAACCGCGTTTTTATTGGCGCTGTTGAGGCCGCAGTATCTGCACTTTCGCCTGCATAAATTAGAAAACTCAATGATGGCCCGGATATGGACGGTATCGCCTACATTTTCCCGGCGCACCCGATCCGCTTCCTCGTATATGGGATCGAAGTTTTCTAAAGCCAGCAGCCGAACCAGCTCTTTCTTTTCCATGATCATCTCCCTATCTACATAAAAAGTCTCTGTACAGGCTATGACTATACAGAGACTTTATCTCCAAGTTCGTATGTCACCGCCTTCCCATAAGGCAGCCGTTCCGGCTCCTTTCTGGCTCAGTACGCTTTCATTTTGTAAACCTTTGAAATCGGAAATCCCTTTTTCTCAGGTATGATAGATTAATTTTACCACAAAAACAGCAGATCAACCACCTTAAATTTCATTTGACTGATGTTTCGGTTGCTGTTTTCTCCGGACAAATCGGTCAATAAAGGGCTGAGGCGTAAACGACCCGGTCATGACCCGCCAGGTCCTTTACAATATGTACCTTTGTAAAGGCGCCGGTCTGACGAATCAGCCCGCTGACGTCTTCCGCCTGATCGTGGCCGATTTCCAGGATTAGAACGCCCCGGCTTCTCAGATGCTCCGGCGCTTCTTTTATGATCCGGCGATAAAAATCCAGTCCGTCTTCTCCCCCATCCAGGGCCATCATAGGTTCATGAAGCTTGACTTCATCCTGCAGGATCGGGATCATATGGGACCGGATATAAGGTGGATTGGAAGCGATCATATCATAGCGCCGCTTTCCTACTGCCGCGTACAGGTCCCCCTGGTAAAAACGCGGCTTCACATGATTTTTCTCCGCGTTTATTTTGGCCGTTTCCAGAGCCTTTGCGCTGTAATCGCTGGCGGAAACCTTCAGGTTCTCACATACGCGGGCAAGGGAAATGCCGATGGCCCCGCTGCCGCAGCAAAGGTCCAGCACCTTCCAGGTCCGCCGCTGACGCACGCTGGGATTGTCCCCCCGTATCATACGGGCCGCTTCCTCTACCAGAATTTCCGTATCCTGGCGGGGAATTAAAACATCCGGATTCACCTGAAAGGTCAGGCCCATAAATTCCTGAGTCCCTGTTATATGCTGCAAAGGTATCCTCTTTTCCCTCTGACTGATCAGATCAAAATACGCCTTTTGCAGATCTTCATCCACCGGCTGTTTGGCCTGAAGGAATAACCCTACCCGGTCAGTCCCCGTAAGATAATAATATAAAAGCTCCGCGTCCAGCCAGGGGTCCATGCAGTGGGCCTTCAGCAGTCTGCTCTCCCCTGTTTTTATCATTTCTCTCACAAGCATTGATCGCTACTCTTCCTTTTTTCTCTGTTCTTCTGTACCGCCGCGGGGTTCTTCCGGCAGTCGTTCAGGTCCCTCCTGCTTCAGAGGTTTGCCGTCCTTGCCGCACAAGCCTTCAAAGCAGGGCATCTCTGGCGTTACCATGACCGCTTTCATAGCGGCGATAGCAACCTCCAGCTGCTCATCGGTAGGTTCTGCCGTAGTCAATTTTTGCAGATACAGTCCCGGCATGCTGAGGATCTTTACTGCCAGATTATCACTGCGGCCCGCCCATCTCAGAAGTTCGTAGGAAAGCCCCGCGATAACCGGAATCAGCAGCAGTCTGGAAACGATCCGCCAAAACAGGTTTGGCCATCCCAGCAGAGAAAACAGAATCAGGCTGATCACCATGACAAACATAAGAAAGCTGGTTCCGCATCTGGGATGCAGCGTATAAAAGCTCTGGCAGTTGGCCGGGTTCAGCTCCAGACCGTTTTCAAAGCAGTGAATGCATTTATGTTCCGCTCCGTGATACCGGAAAACCGTCTGGATATCCGGCATTTTGGAAATCAGCAGAATATACAGGACAAACAGCACAATCCGCAGCAGTCCTTCCACCAGATTCAGTGTCACTTCATTCTGGGTGAAATGTCCCAGCCAGTTTACAGCTGCCGTAGGCAAAATAATAAAGATGCCCACCGTCATAAGCAGGGCGATTACTACGGAGCTGTACAGCATAACGTTCCAGGCGCCCTTTTCTCCAAATTTTTTCTCCAGCCAGAGAGACAGTTTGTCCTCTTCATATTCCACAGCGTCCGGACCCTCGTAGCTTTCCAACACTTCCGCGGAATACATCAGTGTCTTGGTTCCGGTTACAAGAGAACCCGCAAAAACGCCCACGCCCCGCAAAACCGGTATTTTTACCCATTTTCCCGGTTCTTTCAGTTTTTCCGTTTTAATGTGGATATCCTTATTGGGAAGCCGCACCGCGACTGCCGTGCGATCCTCCCCTTTCATCATAATCCCGTCAAGAACAGCCTGTCCCCCGATTTTAGTGGGACACGCGTCCTTCAAAAATATCTTTTTAAGATCCATTATTACCCCTCAAGTCTGATTTTTTTGATGATCTGTATAAAATCCCGATTATTTCTGGTGTGGGCCAGGTTGTCGATAATGGTTTCCGTCACTTCCTGAACGCTGCCGTTGGACATGGCTCTGCGCATAGCCCATACCGCCTCCAGCTCTTCCTGACTCATAAGCAGATCTTCGCGGCGGGTCCCGGACTTGTTCAGGTTAATAGCCGGGAAGATTCGTTTTTCAGAAAGCTTCCGGTCAAGGTGGAGTTCCATGTTTCCAGTTCCTTTGAATTCCTCAAAAATCACATCGTCCATGCGGCTGCCCGTTTCCACCAGAGCGGTAGCAAGAATGGTGATGCTTCCCCCTTCTTCCATATTTCTGGCGGCGCCGAAGAATTTTTTCGGTTTGTGAAGGGCTCCCGGATCAAGACCTCCGGACAGCGTTCTTCCGGAAGCGGGTACTACCAGGTTATATGCCCTGGCCAGTCTGGTAATGCTGTCCAGCAGGATCACCACATCTTTTCCGTGTTCCACCAGACGCTGCGCCCTGGCGAGAACCATTTCCGCCACCTTTACATGATGCTGCGGCATTTCATCAAAGGTGGAGTAAATCACTTCTCCGCCCTTCAGGGACCGCTTCATGTCAGTCACTTCCTCCGGCCGCTCATCTACCAGAAGGACGATCATCTCCGCCTTCGGGAATTTTTTTTCAATGCTGTTGGCAATTTTTTTAAGAAGCACGGTTTTTCCGGCCTTAGGCGGCGCGACAATCAGCCCCCGCTGCCCTTTTCCAATGGGGGCAATCAGGTCAATCAGCCGCATGGAAAGATCTCTGGAGCTGTCTTCCAGCGTAAGACGCTCATTTGGAAAAATAGGCGTCAGATCCTCAAAATGAGGCCGCTTCATTGCGACGCCAGGTTCATCTCCGTTGACAGTCACAACATAAAGCAGCGCGCCGAATCGCTCTCCCTCATTGGGTTTTCTGGAAATTCCCCGAATCTTATCCCCTGTTTTCAAATTAAAACGGCGAATCTGAGCCGGAGAAACGTACACGTCCTTGTCGCTGGTAAGAAAATTGGAAAACCGCAGGAATCCAAAGCCCCCCTCGGCCAGCTCCAGGATTCCCTCCACTTCGGGCCGGTCTTCTCTGTCAGGTACGACCTTCCGGTCGCTTCTTTCCGTTCTGTCCGCTCTCCCGTTTTTTCTGGAAGCTCTCGCTTCCGCTTTTTTGTCATCCTCCCGCTCCGGCGCGGAAGCTTCAGGCGGCAGTTCAGGCCCTGCCTGCTTTGAAGGCTGCCGGTCATCCCTGGTTTCCTCAGGCGTCTCGGGTTCCTCCGTTTTCGGTTTGCGCCCCCGCTTTGCCCCCTTTGCCTTCTTTTTCTCCTTTGGGGCTTCCACAGCTTGGGTCTTTTCCGGCCGCGGCTCTTCTCCTTGGGCTTCGGAAGCCACCAGCGCTTCGATCAGCTGGGCTTTTCGCATAGCGGTATAGCCTTCAATCCCAACGGTTTTGGCGATTTCTTTCAGTTCCGCCACCTTTTTCCCCTTAAGTAATTTTTCTTCCATAAAATAATTCTACGCACAGAAAAACTGTGCCGTCCTTTCTTTTTGTTCTGTTTCAACCTTGTTCCTGGAAACATCTTGCAGATTAAAATAGATAAGAATTTAAGATATTCAATATAATTAATATATACCTATTCCTGGCAGGATACAACTTTTTTTGTGAAAAAATGCCTGCCGCAGGACAGATTTTTTTCCAGCGCGAAACAACATTGAACAGAAGTTTTTAAGGGCGCAATTACTTGCCGCCTGGCCCCATACGCACTAGGCAGTCCTTTCCGAAAAAGGCGATACCGTATCGAATGACCTGCTGATAGCCGTCATCCCGCAGCTCCCGCTCATAGTTACGGTCCTGGATCTGCTCCAGGGCTTTCGTTTGTCCTTATTATACCCAATCCCCGCACCGCCCGCAATGGGAAAGCCCCATTTCTGTCCGGCGCCAAAAAAGGGCAGAGACTGCTTACTCCAAAGGAGCAGCAGTCTCTGTCTATAAAAATCTCTTCGATTAAAGGAGTTTTCTATTTGCTGTAATCGTAGAAGCCCTGGCCGGTCTTTCTTCCCAGCTTATTGGCTCTTACCATTTTTCTCAGCAGTGGATGCGGTCTGTATTTTGTGTCGCCGAATT
>JAJCKG010000002.1 GCA_020558355.1 bacterium 210820-DFI.6.37
AGAGAAGGCGGAAGAACCGTAGGATCCGGAGTTGTATCTGAGATCATCGAGTAAGGTTTTCTTTGAATAATTTATGTAATTGTTCATATCAATATATGAATAGCAAAAGAACAGGCAGAGATGCCTGTTCTTTTGTTTGCGATAAAGGAACGCGGGCTCGACAGGGAGAAAACAGAAGGAGCCCTACCCCGGCGCTTACGTTCACAAAGCCATTAGAAAAACGCGATAAAAGCTACAGAAAATCTTCAGGGACTCCCTAATCGATTCACAGATTTTCATGCTATCCTTGATCTAACCGTTATTAGGATCAAAAGGAGGGAAATACTGTGATCGAGGTAAAACATCTTGTAAAAAAATACGGGGACCATACAGCCGTAGATGACCTGACCTTTTCCATTGACAAAGGGAGGATCTACGGCTTTTTAGGTCCAAATGGGGCAGGCAAATCCACCACCATGAACATGATTACCGGCTATCTCGCGCCTACGGAAGGGCAGATTCTGGTGGATGGCCGGGATGTGTTAAAAGAACCTGAGGTATCAAAAAAGTCCATTGGATATCTTCCAGAGATACCACCGGTCTATACAGATATGACAGTTCGGGAATATCTGGACTTTGTATCGCAATTAAAGGGCATTCCAAAAGGGGACCGAAAAATACAAAGAGAAGTCATTATGGGACGTCTGAAGCTGAGGGATGTAGCGGATAGACTGATCGTGAACCTTTCAAAGGGGTACAGGCAGAGAGTGGGACTGGCTCAGGCGGTGATGGGATTTCCCGAAACGATTATTTTAGACGAGCCTATGGTAGGACTGGATCCTTTGCAGATTATAGAGATCCGGCAATTGATCCGCAGTCTGGCCAAAAACCATACCGTAATTCTCAGCTCGCATATTCTGGCGGAAGTCCAGGAACTGTGCGATTATATTCTCATTATCTCAAAAGGAAAGCTGGTAGCGCGGGATACGCCGGAAAACCTGCAAAAGCTGCTGCGGGAAGATGACCAGCTGGAACTGGAAGCCAAAGGAACGCTCCAGCAGATCAAAGAAATTCTCAATGGGGTAAGCGGCGTCAGAGAAAAACGATTCGTACGAAAAGAAGAAACCCTGTGGAATATTACCATCAAACCGGAACCGGGCTACGATCCGCGGGAAGAGATTTTTTTCGCTTTTGCCAGGGCAGGCTGTCCGCTTCTTTCCCTGTATGAAAATACGGGGACTTTAGAGGATATCTATCTGAAGCTTACCAGGGAAGGAGGGCAGTACTGATGAAAGCCATTTACAAAAAAGAACTCAGCGCTTTTTTCCGTTCCATGACAGGGTACGCGCTGATTGCGTTTCTAACCACTTTTACAGGAATTTATTTTATGATCTACAATTTAAATCAGGGGTATCCTTACTTTTCCTACACATTATCGGCCATTATGCTGGTGCTGCTGGTACTGATTCCGGTTTTGACCATGCGTTCCTTTGCCGAAGAGCGAAAAAGCAAAACCGATCAGCTGCTATTGACCTCTCCGGTCAAGCTGAGCCGGATCGTTTTGGGAAAATATCTGGCTATGGCAACGGTTTTCTTTGTGCCGAATGTGATATTCTGCTTTTTCCCATTGATTATCAAAGCGCAGGGAACCGCGTATTTGCGGACGGATTACGCTTCTTTACTGCAGTTTTTCCTTCTGGGCTGTGTATTTATCGCAATCGGAATGTTTTTCTCCAGTCTGACAGAAAGCCCCATCATCGCCGCCGTCAGTACCTTCGCGGCGACATTGGTTTTGTATATATGGGAATACTTGCTGGATTATCTGCCGCAGGGCGCTGCTGGCAATTTTATCGTTATCCTTCTTTTGTGCGTCGGAGCGGCGGTGTGGATCGGATATATAACGAAAAACCGGTTTCTGGGCGGGGCGGTCGCCTTTGTGACTATAGCAGCGAGCGCTGTTTTTCTAGTAGTTGACTCTTCCGCCTTTGAAGGGCTGCTGCAGAATGTCCTGGACAACCTGAATGTTTCGGCGGCGTTTAATAACGCGGCGTTTAACAATATTTTTGACGTTCCGGGGACGGTTTTGCAGCTTACGTTTATTGGAGTTTTTGTATTTCTGACCATACAAAGTATTGAAAAGAGACGTTGGAGTTAAGGAGAGACATATGAAATTATTAAAAAAGAGGGGAATCCGCAGGGAAAAACATCGCTTATCAAAATCCATGTTCAGCCGGAAGGCCGTAAGAGAGTCCTTTGAGACGATCGCGGTGAAACATGGAAGCTACAGCGCGGCGGCTGTTATTCTGGTAATTGTAATTGCCGTTGTTATAAACCTTATCTGCGGTCAGCTTCCATCCAGTCTGCGGCAGGTGGACATCAGCAGCAATAAGATCTATGAAATTTCCGATACCAGCAGGAAACTGCTGAAGAATCTGGAATACGAGATTGAAATAACGGCAATCACAGAAAGCGACTCCATGGATGAGCGACTGGAAACGTTTCTTGATAAATATACAGGCTTATCCGATAAGGTGACGCTGGAAACTGTCGATCCGGTTTTGCATCCTTCCGTATTAACAGAATATAACACAGAGGCGGATACGCTTATTATAGAATGCCAGGAGACAGGGCTTTCTGCGCAGGTTGCCTTTTCCGATATTTTAGTGGAGAGCGCGTCCTACTATTCGACAGGAAGCGGCACCTTATCTTCCTTTGACGGGGAGGGGCAGCTTACCGCGGCAATCAACCAGGTCATCGGACAGGAAACAAAGAAACTCTATTACCTGACTGACCATGGAGAGACAGAACTGCCGGATTCCATTACCAGCCTCATGCAAAAAGGGGGAATTACCACCGAGGGGTGGAGTCTTCTGATGAACAGCGAAATTCCTGAGGACTGCGATATACTGCTGCTCAATGGGCCTACTGCCGATATCAGCAAGGCTGAATTTAAAACCCTGAAGCAGTATATTAAAAACGGGGGAAGCGTAGTGATCCTTTTGTCGGAACAGGGACCGGAATCCGGTTATCTGACCAAACTGATGAAAAGCTATGGAATCCAGCAGCAGAAAGGCTATATTGCGGATATGGAGCGGTGCTACCAGGGAAACTATTATTCTGTCTTCCCCAATGTGACCGCTACGGGAGACTTGCTGAGCGGCCTTGATACAGGAATGGTTCTTATGGTTAACAGCAGAGGCTTTTCGCTGGAAGAGAGTTCGGAAGAAATCGAGCTTTCCACATTACTGGAAACATCCGCTAACAGCTATGCGGTAACAGAAAGCGGAGAAACGCAAGGGACGTTTGAATTGGCGGCGCGGGCTGTCTACACCGCGGAAAGCGACAGCGAAGAGGACGCGGACGGTGTCACGACGGGGAATCTGATTGTCTACGGTTCCAGCTCCATGATTGATGAAAGCATAACAGGAGCCTTTACAGGTCTGGATAATCAAACTCTATTTATGAATTCCATCACGGCCGCCCTGGGAGAGGAAGATAATCTGTCCATTGAGGCAAAGAGTCTGGATATACAGTACAACATGGTTCAATACGGAGGATACATCAGTGTTATGCTGATCTTCATCGTTCCCATCCTTGTGCTGATCATTGGGTTTGTATTCTGGATCCGGCGCCGCAGGGTGTAATGAGAAAGGAGCTGCCATGACTAAGAAGAAACAAGTAAGCCTTCTTCTGCTGGCGCTGTTGGTTTTCGTTCTGGTTTATGTGGGCCTGAACGCTTATAACAGCTGGAAGCAGAAGGAAGAAGCGGCTTCGGCCATCACCGCGGTGAATCTGGACGCGGAGGATATTCAGCAAATTACCTATACGAATACGCTGGAGACCGTGACCTGCGAGAAAGAGGATGGCACCTGGTATAACAGCGCTGACAGAAATTTTCCGCTGAAGCAGAGCTGCGCGGAAAACGCGGTGAGCTCCTTCGCGAAGATTACGGCAAACCGGATTTTGGATCAACCGGATGATTTGAGCGGCTACGGGCTGGATGACCCAGCCTACAGCGTAACCCTGACTGACACGCGGGGAAATGAGACGGAGGTTTGGATTGGGAGCGCCGCTTCCAACTCCGATTATTATCTCACCGCAGATGGAGGGAATACCGTTTATACGGTCAGCAGTCTGATTCTGGACAATCTGATTTTTGAAGAAAGTCAGCTTCTTCAGCTGGAAACCTTCCCGGAGATCGACAGCGCCACGCTGAAGTCTCTTACCATAGAAAAGAAGGGAAAGACCCTGTCCAGCTGCTCCGCGGAGGAAGAAGACGACGCGGATCTGATTTCTGTATATGGAAGCGAGCTGTCGAATATCGTCTTAGACGAATGCGCCAATTATAATGTAAAAAAGAAAGAGCTTGAAAAATACGGATTGGACGCGGATACGAAAAAAACAGTGACAGCTGTTTACACGGATACGGATTCTGAGGAAGAACAGACGCAGGTCTTTTATCTGGGAACTGTTTTTGAAGAGGACGGGACCGATTACGTCTATCTGCGGCTAAAGGGTTCCCGTATGGTATATAAAGTGTATGTCTCCCAGGCGGAAACGCTGTTGGCGGATGAGTGATAAAAAGACAAAGTAAACGGAGCGCTTTTCAGAACAGTTACGCCCCAAAACAATTTTTTCTGTATATTGACGAAACCTTAAAAGTGTACTAGACTAAGAAACAGCAAAGCTTTGAGGAGAATAAAAACTATGAAAAAACTCACGATTGGGGATCTGACACTGGGGGAAGGGCTTCCTAAAATCTGTATCCCTCTTACCGGAGCCAGTCAGGAGGAACTGCTCAGTCAGGCTGAACTGGCGGAGACGCTGCCGTGCCAAATGGTAGAATGGCGGGCGGATTATATGCTGGCTGCCATGAAGGAAGAGAGCCTGCAGAGAAAAGCGGAAAAACTGAAGACTGTATTAGGCTATCTTCGGATGGAGCTGGACATGCCTCTTATTTTTACGATAAGAACCGCAAAAGAAGGCGGAAGAGCGGATGTGACGAAGGACGAATATTTTTTCATCAACGAACTGATAGCCGAAGGGGCCATGACGGATTTTATAGATATTGAGACCTTTGACGCTCCGGGAAAAGTGGATGAGGCGAGAATTCGGGAATTTATCCGCCATGCGCATGATCACGGGACAAAAGTGCTGCTTTCCAATCATGATTTTGAAAAAACACCGGATCTGGAAGAAATGCTGGCAAGATATTTTGTCATGCAGGAGCTGGAAGGCGATGTAATGAAGCTGGCTGTAATGCCTCACAAAGAAGACGATGTATTTTATCTGCTGGAGGTAGCGGCTATGATGCGGGATACCTACGCAAGGATCCCCTTTATTGCCATTTCTATGGGAGAGCTGGGAGCGTCTACCAGAATCTGCGGCGGTGAATTCGGTTCCGTCATTACCTTTGCGGCCGGAGCTGACGCTTCCGCCCCGGGGCAAATGGACGCCGCCACCCTCAGTCAGCATTTGAGCCAGTATTATGGGTGACAGGAAAGAGAGCAAACAGTAAATGGAAGAAATGATACGGATCGAAAATCTGGTTTTTGATTATATGCGGGATGAGGATCAGGAACAGGTCAGCGCGATAAAGGGAGTTTCCCTTACAGTAGAAAAGGGCAGCTTTACCGCCGTAATTGGAAGGAACGGTTCGGGAAAATCCACCCTTGCGAAAAACATCAACGCCCTGCTGCTTCCCAGCAGCGGAGTTGTCTATGTTAACGGCTATGATACCGCGAAGGAAGAATATATCTGGGAGGTGCGCCAGAGCGCCGCAATGGTGTTCCAGAACCCGGACAATCAGATCGTGTCCTCCATCGTAGAGGATGATGTGGCCTTTGGACCGGAGAATCTGGGAATAGCGCCGGAAGAGATCCGGCAGCGGGTAGACCGGTCTCTCAAGGATGTTAATATGTATCAGCACCGGAAAAAAGCGCCTCATCTTCTGTCCGGCGGGCAGAAGCAGCGCGTCGCGATTGCCGGAGCGATCGCCATGCGTCCGGAGTGTATTGTATTTGACGAACCTACCGCCATGCTGGATCCAAAGGGGCGGGGCGAAGTTATGTCCATCATAAGAGAGCTTCATGAAGAGGGCATTACGGTCGTGCTGATTACCCATTTTATGGAGGAAGCGGCGCAGGCTGACCGGATCATCATCATGGATCAGGGTGAAATCGCGCTGGACGGCACTCCCCGGCAGGTATTCTCAAATGTTGAAGCGATACGGAACATGGATCTGGACGTACCGCTTCCAGTAGAATTGTGTCACCGTCTTAGGACGCGGGGGATCGATATTCCGGAAACAATTATTAATATGGAAGAAATGGTTGAGTTTTTATGTCAATACAAGTAAACAATATAACACACATATACAGCGAGGGGCTTCCGCAGCAGTCTGTCGCACTGGAGGACGTCTCCTTTCGCGCGGAGGATGGCGAGTTTATCGGGATCATCGGACATACAGGATCGGGAAAATCTACGCTGGTTCAGCATCTCAACGGACTTTTAAAGCCCAAATCAGGGACCATTATTGTCGGCGGTACGGATATAACGGCAGAAGGCGTTCTTATGCGGGATATCCGCAGAAAAATCGGTCTTGTGTTCCAATATCCGGAGTATCAGCTTTTTGAGGAAACCGTAGAGAAGGATATTGCCTTTGGGCCTTCCAATCTGGGTCTGGATGAAGAACAAATCGCGCGGAGAGTAAAGGAAGCCATTGAGCTGGTAGGTCTGGATTACGAAGAAATCCGCCGCAGATCGCCCTTTGATTTGTCCGGCGGGCAGAAACGGCGGGTGGCCATTGCGGGCGTCATTGCTATGAAACCGGAGGTTCTGATTTTAGACGAGCCTACGGCGGGGCTGGACCCAAAGGCCCATCAGGATGTACTTTCCATGATCGAGAAGGTACACGCTTACGAAAATAATATTATCATTCTTGTTTCGCATAATATGAATGATATTGCCAAGCTGGCGGATAAGATCCTTGTAATGGACGGCGGCAGACTGGCTATGCAGGGCACGCCGCAGGAGGTCTTTTCTCAGGAGGAAAAGCTGACATCTATGGGCCTTGCCCTTCCTCAGTCCGCGCGGCTGATGAAACTGGCAAGGGACAGGGGGCTTCCTTTTGAAGGGAATTATCTTACCATTGCGCACGCGGAAGAAGAATTATATCAATTTTTGAAAAGGGACTAGAACATGATACGAGATATTACTCTGGGACAGTACTTCCCCAGCGAATCCTGGGTACACAGACTGGATCCCAGGATTAAAATTATAGTTACATTAGTATATATTGCAGCGCTGTTTATCGTAAATGATTTTTGGGGGATCCTGTTCAATGTCGCGGTACTGGCCGTGGTGATCGCGATTTCAAAAGTACCTCTTAAATTTATATTGAGAGGGCTGAAGCCAATTTTCCTGATCATCTTGTTTACCTTTGTGCTGAATCTGTTTATGATGCCTGGAAAAGTTGTCGCGCGTCTGTGGATCCTAACCATTACGGAGGAAGGGATCTACATGGCCTTTTTCATGGGGGCAAGACTGATTCTGCTGATTATCGGATCCTCTCTTTTGACTTTGACCACAAAGCCTATCAGCCTGACAGATGGGATCGAATCTTTGCTTTCGCCGTTTCGGAAGATAGGCGTTCCGGCGCATGAGCTGGCCATGATGATGACTATTGCCCTTCGTTTTATTCCAACTCTTATGGAGGAAACCGATAAAATTATGAAAGCGCAGCAGGCCAGAGGCGCGGACTTTGAAAGCGGGAACATCATCCGACGGGCCAAGAGTCTGATCCCTATTCTGGTTCCGCTGTTTATCAGCGCTTTTCGGATTGCGCAGGAGCTGGCCATGGCTATGGAGGCCCGCTGTTATCGGGGAGGACAGCACCGGACCCGTATGAACGGAATGAAGCTGGGGAAAAATGATCTGGCTGCGGGTATTCTGCTGGCGGCATTTCTTGCGGCTGTCATATTGGAGCGAATTTTTATATGAGACAGAGAAAGGCTAAAAATATGGAAGAGCGTGTATCCGCTCTGAGCCATTATATGATAGCGGATCCTTTTGATCGAAAAGGCTGCTGGCAGGAATGCTTTGAAAAACGGGGAAAGCTGTACCTGGAGCTGGGATGCGGCAAGGGTCAGTTTTTAACGGGTCAGGCCTCCCTTAACCGGGACGCGAACTTTGTCGGTATTGAGGGACAGGATAGTGTATTGCTGCGGGCATTGGAAAAAACGGACGCAGCGGGAATCGTAAATGTACGATTTGTGCCTCTTTTTGTCAGAGATATCCGGGATCTTTTTTCCGATGGGGAGCTTTCCGGGATTTATCTGAATTTCAGTGATCCCTGGCCGAAAAAGCGGCATACAAAGCGGCGGCTCACCTATGGGGAGTATCTGCTGCGCTACAGGCAGGTTCTGGAGCAAGATGGATTTATCGCGATAAAAACGGATAATGAGGACTTGTTTGATTTTACGCTGGAGGAAATAAGCCGCATGGGTCTGGAGATAAAGGAATTGAGCCGTGATCTTCATAGCAGCGGCTATGCCGCGAAGGAAATTACGACAGAATATGAAGATAAATTCCGCGCTGCTGGGAAAAATATCAATTATGTACTGTTGTAGCGGCAAAAAGGGATAGGCGTCCCAAAGCGACAATTAAAAATAGCCGAAAGAGACCGCGGCCTTCCTGGCGCAACTATTTTATTGCGTCAGGAAGGCCGCGGCGCTGGTAAGAATGTTTTTTAACCCAAAGCCTACGCAAGCCTTGTAAAGGGGAGGGCTGTGCCGCAAGCGTGTTACAGCCCTTTGATATATTCCGCGGGATCGACGCAGGCGCTGTCTTTTGTCATTTCCAGGTGCAGATGAGCGTCCTCCAGTGTTTCGAAGAGGGCGGTCTCCCCTACCGCGCCGATGACCTGCCCCTGATCGACTACATCGCCCATTTCTGCCAGGCCGTCTTCCGCCAGATTCGAGTAAGTCGAAATGATGCCGTTCTCATGGGTGATTTCTACGGTCATACCATAGCGGTCATCCTTGAATACCTTTGTGACCGTTCCGTGGGCGATG
Source organism: bacterium 210820-DFI.6.37 (assembly GCA_020558355.1). Taxonomy (GTDB): domain Bacteria; phylum Bacillota; class Clostridia; order Peptostreptococcales; family Anaerovoracaceae; genus Hominibacterium. Next base: position 9,054 of record JAJCKG010000002.1, read on the forward strand.
GCTTTCACTTGTGTGCTGAGAGGAACGGCAATATCGACTCCCGGGTGGGTCATATACTGATCCAGCGTTTTGGAATAGATAGGCATGTCCATGGAATATTCCATCTGTACGGTTCCTCCGTCCACTGGGACGATATAGTCTGCCGAAGTGTTTTGCTTTGCGGAGCTTTCGGAATCCTTACTGTCAACAACGGGGGTCCGGGCGGCAGCCTGTGTATCGCTGCTCTCTGTCTTCGCGTTTTTTGATATCTCAATATCCTTTTCCGCGGTATTCAATTTATCCAGTCCGGCTTTCACCGCAAACACGGAAGTAAGCGCTACGACGCAGAAACACAGAACCAGCGCGAGTGCTGTCCGGTCTTTTTTCTTTCTTTCTTCTCGCATAAAGTTTCACCTCCAATATTTCTTATTATCGCCAGTCCGAAAAAAATTCATACTGTCAATTGCTTGTAATTAAAAGAACTTCGTATTATAATAGATGCGGTCAAAATTTTGAAAGGTGGGAAATTATGTCGGATTATATTTTAGCAAAGCAAAATGGAAGAACGATTCCATTAGAAGATAAAATTTTTGGCATCAGCAACCGGGCAAAAAAAATGATTGCCGAAAAAGGAGCGGACAGCGTGATTAACGCGACCATCGGTTCTCTGCTGGACGATGAGGGAAAGCTGGTGGTGCTGTCCTCCGTAGTAGATGTGGTAAAAAGCCTTGAGCCGGTGGATTTTGCCGATTACGCGCCTATCGGAGGCATTGCCCCGTTCCGGGAGGCTGTAAAAAAAGCGGCCTTTGGAAGCTTTAAACCTAAGACCTTTACAGAAGCGGTTGCCACGCCAGGCGGCACCGGATCGATCCGCAATACTATTGTCAATTATTCAAAGCCGGGGGATCAGATCCTGACCTCTGACTGGCACTGGGCGCCATATAATACAATTGCCGGTGAAGTGGGAAGAAGCGTTGCCGTATATGAAATGTTTGATGAAAAGGGAGGCTTTAACGCCGCCGGATTTGCGGAAAAGGCAGAAGAGCTTATCGCGGCTCAGGGAAGCCTTGTGATCATTCTCAATACTCCTGCCCATAATCCGACCGGATACTCGCTGACATTAGAAGACTGGGATAATGTGATTGCTGCCATAAAAAAGGCCGCCGCTGGCGCGGAAAGCATTATACTTCTTGTGGATGTAGCTTATATTGATTTTGCGGGCGACGAGGAAGAATACCGCCGTTTTCTGCCAAAGCTGGAGGATGTGCCGGAAAATGTGCTGCCGATTATAGCTTATAGCTTGTCCAAAACCTATACTCTTTACGGCACAAGATGCGGGGCTACCATCTGTATGGCCAAGACGCGGGAAATTGCGGATGAATTCAGGCGGGTCTGTGAGTTTTCCTCCAGAGGCTCCTGGTCCAACAGCGCAAAGATGGCGCAGGTGATCTTATCTAAGATCTACAGCGATCCTCAGCTGCTGGCAAAGGTTGATGAGGAACGCTCAAAATACAGAGAGATGCTCATCAGAAGGGGCCGCGCGTTTGAAGAGGAAGCCAAAAAAGCAGGTCTGGAAATCGTGCCTTTTGACGCGGGATTTTTCGTATCCATCCCATGCGAGAATCCGGATGAGATCAGCAAAAAGCTGGAGGCGGAAGGGCTGTTTATCGTACCGCTGGCAAAGGGACTGCGCGTATCGGTCGCGTCGGTATCAGAAGCGGCCTGCAGAAAGATTCCGGCTATGGTGAAAAAAGCTATGGAATAAATTATAATTTTAAAGAAAACTGGACCTCTCCGCGGTCCAGTTTTTTAGTTTTTATAGACACAAAAAAATCAATCCCAGAGGATTGATCCATATCTTGTCCGCAAACGATAAAACTCTAGCAAAAATATCATTGGAGCGGATGAGGGGAATCGAACCCCCGTTGCCAGCTTGGGAAGCTGGAGTTCTACCATTGAACCACATCCGCGTACGAAACGCCTGTCATCACAAGACCTATATATTATAGCGGATTTTTCCCTCTTCGTCAACTAAAACCGCTTCGTTTCCTGGATACGCCAGAGCGCGCAAGATGAAAGAATTGTCGAATTTTCATGTATACACACTATTTTGCTTGCAGAATACAGGGAATCCATGTATAATCTTTGGTGGTGCATTGCGATAAAGCGATGTAGTAGTAACGTAAAAATGAGGCAAAACGTTAATGGGAGAACAGAAGAAATGACAGGGGAAATGAAAGCGGTAAGATATTACGGCATACAGGACGTACGCTTTGAGACGGTTAAACGGCCGGTTCCGGCGCCGGATGAGGTTCTGATCCGAATCGCCTACGCGGGCATCTGCGGATCCGATCTTCATATATACAACAAGGGAATGTTTGTCGAAACGATTCCTGAGGTTATGGGACACGAATTTGTTGGACAGATCCAGGAAGCGGGAGCGGAAGTCAAAGACTTTCAAGCAGGTGATCTGGTAGCGGGAAATCCTATGGTAACCTGTGGAAGCTGTCCGGGCTGCAGAGCTGGTCTGCCTAATACCTGCGGCAGCCTGGCCTTTATTGGAGAAGTCTGTCAGGGATGCTTCGCGGAATATATTACGATGAAGGAAGAAAAGCTGATTCGGCTCAAGCCGGGAGCGGATCTGAAGCAGGCGGCTTTAACAGAACCTCTGGCTGTAGCTTTGAACATCTGTGAGATGGCGGAGCTGACTCCGGAAGATGACCTGGCGATCATAGGAGCGGGACCCATTGGCCTGCTGACTGTTTTGACGGCCAAGACACTGTATAATGTAGGATCCGTGACTGTCCTTGGGCGTTCCGGATTCCGGGTGAAGCTGGCAAAGCGGCTCGGCGCGGACTGCGTCCTCTCTGCTTTTGAAGAGGACAGACAATATACAAAAATGATCGAAGCGGCGGGAAAACAGGAAACGCTTCAGAAGGCGATTTCCCACACCGCTCCGGGAGGAAGCGTTTATATTGTCAGCATCTTTAAGGAACAATTTCCATTTGATATAAATGCTGTTGTGGCGTCGCAGCTGCGCTTGATTGGCTGCAACGCGTATGAAAAGCGTCATCTGAAGCGGGCGGCGGAGCTTTTATCTGACGGACGGCTGGATGTTTCTCCGCTTATTACAGATGTAGTTCCCCTTGAAGCCTGCGGGCAGGCTTTTAAGGCGCTGAATGAAAAAGAAAAGACCCAGGCGAAGATTCTGTTTAAGCCAGATGGCGACAGCGTCTGAGAAACAAAGTCACGCCTGATAGGCAAACCATGTTGATATTCCGGAAATGCCGCAAAGAGCGTTTTCGGCGTAATAAAAAATGAAATTAAGGAGAGAACGATGAAGACATTATCTTGGTTTTTCGATTTTCCTGTCAGCACAGGAGTATTGATTATTGGAACCATTGTTGTGGCCGCGGCCGCGACAATTACATTTTACAAAGGCCTGTGGAAGCTGTAGTGCGGCCTGCAGTAAGACAGAATAGTAGGAGGAATGATACATGTTAAATATTAATGATCTTGAAAAGGCTCTGGGATTTGATATCCCTCTGATTGTGCCTGTAATGATGATTCTTTATATTGTGGTGATCCTTCTGGTGGGCCTTTGGGCGGCGAGAAGGGTAAAAAACTCAGAGGACTGGTTCGTAGGCGGCCGTTCCATGGGTCCGTGGATTACGGCTCTGGCTCACGGCTCCAGCTCTTTGGGAGGCGGTATGTATATTGCCGGGCCCCAGTACGGATGGGAAGCGGGAGCTTCCGCTCTCTGGGCCGCTCCCGGAGATGTGTTCGGACCGGTTCTGAACTTTGGTATTATTGCGAGACGCATGCGCCGTTACACCGAAAAATCCAGGGCACTGACGATTCCGGAATACTTTGGTCACCGCTATTATAGCAAGGGCGTCCGCTATATTTCGGTTATTATTCTCATTGTGGCCATGCTGATCTCTCTGCTGGTTGAATATATGGCTATGGGAGTTCTGATTTCCTGCATTACAGGGTGGGACTACAGCATTTCCCTGATTTTAGGATGCATCGTTATTCTGATCTATACCGGAGCGGGCGGATATCTGTCTGTTGCTTACACCGATTTTGTCCAGTCTATTCTCATGGTTATCGGTCTGTTTATCCTGATTCCGGTATGTATTCACAGCGTTGACGGACTGTCCGGCATGAACCACGGCCTGGCTGCCATCGCTCCCGGCTTCGACACGTTATGGGGCGAAGATTTCTACCTGAAAGGCGCGCCTCTCATGATTGCGGGAATCGCGCTGGTATATTTCATCGGGTACATGGGACAGCCCCATCTGGTAATTAAGACCGTTGCCATCAAGGACGAAAAGTCCATTAAGCTTGTGCCGCTGATTGGCGCATGCTTTGGGTTTGTCCTTTCCTTTGGCGTGTATATTCTCGGAATGGTAGGAAGAGTGACTTTCCCGGATGCGGGCATGCTGCCGGGAGGGAGCGCGGAATATATTATGCCGATGCTCTGTCTTACGAATCTTCCAGCGCCGGTCGCGGGCCTGATTCTGGCTGGCGCCGCGGCTGCGGTTATGTCCACAGCCAGCGCCCTGCTGTTGGTAATCGGCTCCTCCGCCGGAAATGATTTAGTGACGCTTTTGCGGCCGAAAACCAGTGAAGCGGGAAAAATGAAAATTACAAGATGGTCTACCTATATTTTAGGCCTGGTATCCTGCGGGATGTGCTTTATTCCGCTGTTCTCCGTGGGTGTTTACCAGCTGACCTGGATCGCCTGGTCCGTACTGTCACCAGCGTTTATTCCGTGTATCGTAGGAGGCCTGTATTGGAAGCGGGGCACGAGAGAAGGCGCTATCGCGGCTATGATCGTCGGATCTGTCACCGGATTTTTCTGGTATTATACCCTGCAGGAAAGCACCAACATCCATACCTTCTTTGCGGCACTGGTGCTGGCAATCGCGGCGTATATTATCGTCAGCCTTCTGACGAAAAGACCGCCTGAAGATGTTTTGGAAATGTTCGATTACGCAAAGAAATTTGAAGACATCGGAAAAAGCGAAAAGCCTGCTGTTGAATCCGGGATCCAGATGAAAGAATCCCAGTTTGCCGAAATTCTGAAAAAAGCTTCCGACTGCGGACCTTCTTTTGAACCAGCGGAAAAACAGATGGGAATGGCGGAGCTTTAGGATGGCGCGGATCGAAGTCTTAAAGGGCGTCCGGTATCAGCCGGAAATGTTTCTGAGGCGCATGGAAAAATCCAAAAACCTGAAAGGCGTCCGGTGCAGGCATATCAGCACCCTGTACAGCCTGTGCTGGGTCTTTCAGTTCCGGGTCGGCCTGCAGGCAAGCAAAAAGACGAGACGATACGCCGGATATTACGCCGGCTTTGACGAATCGGTTATGGCGCCGGGAAAGATCGCCATGCTGCCCTCCGCGGAGCCTGAGGAGGTGGAGGACTGCTGTATTCTGGAAGATAAGCTGACAGAAGAGGAAGCGCTGCGTCAGGCCTGGGAATACAACAAGAAAGGAATTTTCCGCAAGTTCCGCAATCTCTACGCCCCTCCGGAGCTGGAGGAATATGTAGCGGACCGGTACTACAAACCCATGTATGTGTTTGAATTTCATAATCTGGAGCTGGACGAAAAAAAGTATCGGGTGCTGGATTCCCTGACCGGAGATCTGGAGGAAATCGCAATTTTGCGGTAACCCGCTCTCATTGTACTGTCAGGGCCCGCGGCCCGGCTTGCAACCCCAAAACGTGTAAATAAGAAGATTTTTTTCGAATTTTACACGTTTTTTTTGATGATAAAGATCGGATTTTCACTTTGAAAGAAAAAAATGAAACTAATTTGTTGTATTTACGACTAGAATTTATATTAATATGCTTTTTCTTTGCGAATCCTGTTTTTAGGCCTTGTTAATCGCCGCAAAAAACGTGTAAAAAATCAAAGAAAATGTATTTTTTACACGTTTCGAGGTTCGGCCGACCTGCTCGAGGCCCAGCTAGTCCGTTTTGCGGTTCGGCTTGCCTGTATCTACCCTCCATGACGGCTTGCCAGCTCCCATCGGGCCGTTGGCCGCAGTCCCTTTTATTCTTCAAACGCAGGCGCGAGACATTCCATCAGCTGGTTGTAACGTTTCAGTGTGTTCTGATAAGCGGGATAAAGGGACGGATCCGGCTGATAACGAATGTCATTTTCTACAATAGAGTCCGCGGCGGCTTCCACACTGTCCCATATGCCGCGGGCTGTTCCGGCCAGGATAGCGGCCCCCAGACAGGTGGCGTTTTCATCGTTGACAGTAGTCTGGACAGGCAGGCCGGTAGCGTCGGCTTTCATCTGGGTCCAGATCTTGCTCTTGGCTCCCCCGCCATAGGTAATGATGCTGTCAATCTTCACATCCAGCGCTTCGGTGGCCTCGATGATCCTGCACAGAACCATGGTGACACTTTCCATGATGGCTCTGACAAAATGAGGCTTTTGATGAGCAATGGTCAGCCCGTAAAAGACCGCCTTGGCGCGGGCGTTCTGGTCCGGAGGTCCGGAGCCCTGCAAATGGGGAAGCGCCAGCAGTCCGTCGCAGCCGGCCGGTATGGTTTCCGCCATAACATCCAGCTGATCGTAGGCGTTCATACCGGTGCTCTTTTCGATTTCCATTTCCAGATCGCAGAACACGTCCCGGAACCAGCGCATGAACATGCCGCCGGTAGAATAAGCGTGAATCATATATTTTCCGGGCAGAGCGCTGCAGTAGCAGGGCATCTGCATAGCCGGGTCTAAGACAATGTGATCAGACATAGCTACCGTACACAGCGCTGAGCCGGTGCTGTCTGAAAAAATACCGGGCCGTACATTTCCCACGCCGATCGCGCCGCAGGCCAGATCGATGGCCCCAATATTTACCGTAGTGTTGGTGCTGAGACCGAACTTGATGGCGGCCTCAGGGGTGATGTGCCCCATATCAGTACCGGGCCGTACTACAGCGGGCAGATTTTCTTCGCTGATCCCCAAAAGCCGCAGCATTTCCGGCCAGTAGCTTCTCGTATTGATATCCCAGTACATAGAGCTTCCCAGAATAGAATCCTCGCAGGCCATATTTCCTGTCAGCAGATAGCTGAGATACCCTTTCAGCTGGACGATCTTTCCCAGCTTTCGATAGGTTTCCGGTTCATTTTTCCGGAGCCACAGGATCTTGGCTCCGGGCCATATGGCGTCGACCCCCACCTGTCCGGTGTGCCGCTGGACGCTTTCCGCCCCAAAGGTATCTACGATCACCTGAGCTTCCTTTGCGGCCCGGGTATCAAACCAGACGATGGCGCGGCGAAGCGGATGTCCGTCCTGATCCAGAAAGATGGTGGTTTCTCCCTGAGAGGACATGCCGATGGTAAGGATATCCTCCGGAGCGATCCCCGCGGCTTCGATCACCGCGCTGGCAGCGGTGCGGAAGGTTTCCACATAGACGCTTACATCCATTTCCGCCCAGCCCGCGTGGGGTGTAATAATCGTATATTCACATGTCTTACTGCTTCTGACCTGTCCTGTTTCATCCACAATGGCGGCCTTAAAAGCAGTTGTTCCAATATCGATGGCAAGTATGTATTTTGGTTTATTCATTGTAATCTGTCTTTCATCTCTGTTACTGTACTATAATAGAACACGAATGTATTATACCGATAAAAGCTTCTTTAATCAAGCGGCTTATCAAATTAAAGCGGTAAAAGCCTATTGAAGAAATCAGGGAAACTATATATAATCATATTTGGCGGCCGTTTTTTAAAATCCAAAGCCGCCAAGGAGAAACGAATGTATGATGTTATTATTATTGGTGCCGGAGCGGTAGGCTGCGGTACCGCGAGAGAACTGTCAAAATATAAGCTGAAGGTGCTGGTGCTGGAAAAAGGGCACGATATCTGCTCCGGCGCCAGCAAGGCCAATTCAGGCATGATCCACGCGGGGTATGACCCGATCCCGGGAACGAATGAAGCCAAATTTAACGCTCCGGGAAGCCGTATGATGTATGAGGCCTGCGCCCAGCTGGATGTCCCCTTTGAAAAAAGCGGATGCATGGTTTTTGCTACCGATGATTCCGGCCTTGCGGAGCTGGACAAGCTGGAAGGCTTTGCGCGGCAGAATGGGGTTCATGTTGAGATTGTCCGCCCGCCGGAGCTGTATGAGCTGCAGCCGGAGATCGGAAGAGACGTAAAGGCGGTATTGTGGGTGCCGGATGGCGGCGTTACCAATCCGTTTACAGTGACCTTCGCTTTTGCCGAAAACGCCCATCACAATGGAGTGGAATTTAAAGTGGACTGTCAGGCGCGGGATGTCCGCCGCAAGGGTGATGTCTGGCTGGTATCTACACCGGAGGGCGAATTTGAAACCCGGATGGTGGTCAACGCGGCGGGGCTTTATTCCGACAAGATCAACAATATGGTTTCTGAAAAAAAATTCAGGATCATACCCCGCTTTGGGGCCCATGTTGTTCTGGACAGAAAGCGATCGGCAAAGCTGACTACTTCTCTGATGGAAACGCCTCACGATCTGCCCGGCGGGGGACACACCAAAGGACAGGCCATCATTCCAACGGTAGGAGGAAGTATGCTGCTGGGCTGCGACGCGAAAGAAGTGGCGGACCCGGACACGACAGAATGGGAACGGCCTTCCGCGGAGCAGATTATCAATTATTTTAAAAACGCCTGGCACAGCCTGCCCCTTGGCAGCGACGGTTCGGAGTTTCCGGTAGATTCCATTATCGCTGTATTTGGCGGGTGCCGTCCTCACGCGGATACAAATGACTTTGTCATCGGCGAGCCAAAGGACGCTCCGGGCTTTGTCAATGCCGGCGGAACCGAATCCCCGGCCTTTACAGCCAGTCCAGCCATTGCGGAGCATGTGGCCGGCATCTGTATAGACCGTCTCAAACCGGAAAAAAATGAGAATTTCGATCCGTATCGAAGAGCAAAAAAAGTCTTTCGGGATATGACAGACGAAGAAAAGCAGCGGGCCATTTCCAAGGACCCCGATTACGCCAAGATCGTCTGCCGCTGTGAAATGGTTACAGAGGCGGAGATTCGGGACGCCATAAGAAGGCCGCTGGGGGCGCGCTCCATTGCGGCAGTTAAGCTTCGCACCAGAGCCGGAATGGGAAGATGCCAGGGCGGATTTTGCAGTCCCAGGGTCCTGGAAATCCTCTGTGAAGAGCTGGGGCTGGACCCGCTGGAAGTAACCCAGTGCGGTGGTGATTCCAGAGTGCTGGTTTCCCGCTGCGGACAGATGAGACAGGAGATTGAGAAATGAGAGAGGTTGATATTGCCATTATCGGCGGCGGCGCGGCCGGAATGGCGGCGGCAGTCGGCGCTTATAAAGCTGGAATAAAAGATATTCTGATTCTGGAACGGAACGACTCTCTGGGCGGTGTGCTGCATCAGTGCATTCACAATGGCTTTGGCCTGCATCGCTTTCAGGAGGACCTGACAGGAGTGGAATTTGCTCAGCGGTACCAGGACATGGTAGCGGAGCGAAAGATTACATATATGCTCAGAACCTTTGTAATCGATCTAAATAAAGATAAGATCATTACAGCGGTAAATCCAAAGCAGGGACTGATCAAGATCCGCGCCAAGGCCGTGATCCTGGCCATGGGATGCCGGGAACGCAGCCGCAACAATCTGCTTATTCCGGGAACCCGGGGAGCGGGTATTCTTACAGCGGGAACAGCCCAGCGCTATCTGAATCTGGATGGATATTTGCCGGGGAAAAAGGTGGTCATTCTCGGGTCAGGAGATATTGGGCTGATTATGGCGAGACAATTTGTGCTGGAAGGCGTTTCTGTGGAAGCTGTAGTGGAAGTGATGCCTTATTCAGGAGGGCTTCCAAGAAATATGAAGCAGTGTATCGAGGATTTTGATATACCGGTCTATTACAATTCGACGGTCAGTAAAATATGCGGAAGAGAGCGGGTCTCATCTGTGTGGATCAGCCAGGTGGACGAAAACCGCCGCCCTGTAGAGGGAACCGAATTTGAGGTGGAATGCGACACACTGATGATCTCGGCTGGACTGATTCCGGAAAACGAACTGACCGAGCAGGCGGGGATTGCCATATCCCCCGTTACAAAGGGGGCCGTTGTCACAGAAGATAACCAGACCTCGGTAAGGGGTATTTTTTCCTGCGGCAACGTGCTTCATGTTCATGATCTTGTGGACTTTGTAAGCGAGGAAGGAGAGGAAACCGGAGCTTTTGCGGCGGCCTATGTGATGGAAGATGAGGCGCTTTCGGTCTCTGAGCGAAGTTCTGCGGACAGAACCTGCGTCCGGATAAAGAGCGGAAATGGGGCCGGAGGCGTCGTACCGCAGCTGGTGCGAAAAGATACCGCAAGGGAAACCGTATCATTCATGTTCCGGCCGAAAGCTAAATTCAAGGACGTTAAGATTACAGTAACCTCTCAGGGGAAAGAAATCTTCAGTAAGCCGCGCGCTGCCGTATCTCCCGGCGAAATGTGCAAGATAACCGTCGGAGCGGAGCTTTTGCGTCAGGCGGCGGACATACTGGAAATCGGAATTCAGGAGGCGGAACATGTGTGAGAAAGAAAAGCAAACCATGATTTGCATTAATTGCCCGAAAGGATGCGGGTTAAAGGCGGAATGGAATGGAAAGGCGTGGTCCGTCAGCGGTAACGACTGCCCCAGCGGAGAACAGTACGCAATACAGGAATTGACGGATCCCCGGCGGATTCTGACTGCTCTTATGCGGCCGGAAGGCTCGGAAAAACCAGTCAGCGTCAAAACAGACCGGCCAGTGCCAAAGACCCGGCTGATGGAGTGCGCCGCGAGTATCTATCAGGTACATCCAAAGCTTCCTATTGCCGCTGGGGATATTCTGATTAAGGATCTGTGCGAAACAGGGGCAAACGTAGTCGCCACCAGAGACGCGCGGTAAAAAGAAGCAAAAATATTTATATACCTCCCAACATTGGTCAATACTAATTGGGAGGTGTTATATTATGGAGCAGAGAAAATCGATTTGGGAGACGGATGACAGTGGGCTGACGCGGGAAGGCGAAAACAGACCCAGGCTGACGGATTCCATAAAAAAGGATGTAATCGTTATAGGCGGCGGAATGGCGGGTATCCTGACGGCCTGGTTCCTGCAGCGCAAGGGCGCGGATGTGGCTGTTGTGGAAGCTGCCGGCGTGGGAAGCGGGCAGACCGCCCATACCACCGCGAAAATTACATGGCAGCACGGCTTGATCTACGCCTGGCTGACGCAAAAGCTGGGGCCGGAAGCCGCGGGAGAATACGCAAGAGCCGGACAGCAGGCTGCAGAGGATTATCAGCAGATCATCCAGGGGGAGCGAATCGATTGCGATTTCAAGCGGCTTCCCGCGTATCTTTATACAAAGGACCGCCTCGGCGATCTGGAAGATGAGGCTATGGCGGCCCGGCTCTGCGGGATCGACTGCAAAATACAGAAGGAAACAGAGCTGCCCTTTCCCGTAGCCGGAGCTCTGCGCTTTGACGGGCAGGCCAGCTTTCATCCCTTAAAATTTCTTCGGGCTGTCAGTGAGAAGCTGGAAATCTATGAGAATTCCCCAGTCCTTGAGATGGATGGCTGTACCGTAACGACTCCGGAGGGATCGGCGGAAGGCAAATCGGTTATCCTTGCTTCCCATTTTCCATTTATCAATGTTCCCGGCTATTATTTTTTGAAGACGCATCAGGAGCGAAGCTATGTTCTGGCGCTGGAGCGGGCGCAGCGGCTGCGGGGAATGTATTACGGCATCGATCCGGGGCTGAGCTGGTCCATGCGCTCCGCGGGGGACTGCTTGCTGTTGGGAGGGGCCGGACACCGGACCGGCTTTATTCCAAAACAGGATCCTTACACTGTTTTGCGTGAAACGGCGGAAGCCTTCTGGCCCGGCGCGTCGGTGGTGGAAAGCTGGTCCGCTCAGGACTGCGTGGCTGCCGGTCGGCTTCCATACATTGGGCCTTTCTCGAAAAATACGCCTGGCCTTTATGTGGCAACCGGGTTTGGAAAATGGGGAATGGTTCACTCTATGATCAGCGCGCGTGTTCTGACTAATGAGATTATGGGAACCGCAAGGAGGAAAAAGACCATCTTTGATCCGGGAAAGCGCAAACTTTCCACAGGGCTTGCGGCTATTTTGAAAAACGGAGCGGTCAGTACGAAGAATCTGATGGCTTCCTGGGCGGGCGTCAGGCCAAAATGCCCCCACTTGGGATGCCGCCTTCACTGGAATCCATGGGAAAGCACCTGGGAATGCCAGTGCCATGGCTCCAGGTTCGGGGAAGATGGAAGCCTTTTAGCGGATCCGGCCCAGACAAAGCTTGATTTTGATTAGAGCGGGGTCCATTGGCAGGCTTTCAGGTCGACATGCAGCGGGTCCTTGAATGTGACGCCCTCTGCTGCTAAAAGGGATTTCTGTTCCTGCCATCCGGGAACCAGCCTGCCTGCGTGATTGACTACCCGGTGGCAGGGGTAGCTTCCGTAATATTCGGCCATACTGAGAACTTTTCCCACAAGCCGGGCGTTTTTTTCTCTGCCGATGAGGCGGGCGATCTGCCCGTAGGTTGCCACGCGTCCCTGAGGGATCTCATCTACCACCGAAAGGATTTCATAAATCAGGGATTCGTCTAAAATTTTCTTCATCTTGCCGCTCCTTGCTCAGCTGGATTATTTGTCAGAACTATTATAGCATGATCCGGCGGCTTCATACAGCGGCGGAGTTTGCGATTTTTATTATGTAGGAAATATCAACAAAGTCTACCGCTGAACATAAATCGGCGAAGCCGACTTTGTTTTTATGGGATGAAATTTCAAAAAAGGATATACTAATTCGTGGAGACGCTTATCGAGGAGGGAATAAAAGTGGAGCATCGCATAAGAAAACCAAACCGGCTGGTACGGGAAAAATCCCCTTATCTTCTGCAGCACGCGGAAAACCCGGTGAACTGGTATCCATGGTGTGAAGAGGCCTTTCAAAAGGCACAGCAGCGGGATGTTCCGGTGTTTCTCAGCATCGGCTATTCTACCTGCCATTGGTGTCACGTTATGGCCCATGAATCTTTTGAGGATGAAGAGGTAGCGGAGATTCTCAACAGAGGCTTTGTTTGCGTAAAAGTGGACCGGGAAGAAAGACCGGATATCGATTCCGTCTATATGGCGGCCTGTCAGGCTCTTACCGGGTCCGGAGGCTGGCCGCTGACGATCCTTATGACCCCGGATAAAAAGCCTTTCTTTGCGGGAACTTATTTCCCGAAAAAAGAAAAGTTCGGCAGTCTGGGCCTGATTGAGATCCTTACCTTCATTGAAAAGAATTGGAAGGTGAAAAAACAGCAGCTGATAGAAGAAAGTCAGCGCGTTATTCGGTTCCTTGAAGAAACCGGGCAGCGGGAGGAAAGCGAAGAGATGGCTCCGGACGCGCTGCTGGAGGGCGGAAGGGCGTATTTTAAAAAGAGCTTTGACGCGAAGCGCGGCGGTTTTGGCCCAAGCCCTAAATTTCCATCGCCACATAATCTGCTGTTCCTTTTGGAGCAGGATGACCGGGAATGTATGGACATGGCGGAAAAGACTCTGCTGCAGATGTATCGGGGCGGCATATTTGACCATATCGGAGGGGGCTTTTGCCGTTATTCAACCGATGAAGCGTGGCTGGTGCCGCATTTTGAGAAAATGCTTTATGATAACGCGCTGCTTCTTCTGGCCTATGGCAGGGCCTTCCGTCAGACGGGGAAGGAATTGTACCGGTACGCGGCAGACCGGATCGCGGCATACGTTTTTCGGGAGCTTACCCATGAAGAGGGAGGCTTTTACTGCAGCCAGGACGCGGACAGTGACGGAGAAGAAGGAAAATACTATGTGTTTTCTCCTGGAGAAATCAAAGAAGCGCTGGGAGATGAGAAGGGAGAGGCCTTCTGCGGACGGTTTGATATTGGAGGAAGCGGAAATTTTCAGGGAAAAAGCATTCCGAATCTGCTGAAAACAGAGGACTATGAAACTCGGGAGGCTCCGGATTCTTTGGAACGGCTGGTCCGGTACCGGAAAAAGCGGACCCGGCTCCACAGAGATGATAAGATCCTGACCGGTTGGAATGGCCTGATGATCAGCGCGCTGGCGAAAACCTCCGCTCAGCTGGACCGACCGGAATTTTTACAGGGGGCGCTTCGGGCCGAAGCCTTTGTATGGGATCATCTTCGTCAGGATGACGGGTCGCTGCTGACCAGATGGCGGCAGGGCGAGGCCGCTTTCCGGGGCACCCTTGAGGATCACGCATTTCTTGCCTGGGCGGAGCTGGAGTGTTATGAAGCGACCTTTCAGGTTCAGTATCTTGAGAGGGCGGCGCTTGTGGGAAGTCAGATGCTGGATCAGTTTTTTGACTGGAAGCGGGGCGGCTGCTTTTTGTACGGAAAGGACAGCGAAAAGCTTTTTACGCGCCCGAAGGAGCTTTACGATGGAGCCATGCCTTCAGGAAACTCCGCGGCGGCGCTGGTCATGAAGAGGCTTGCTTTCTTTACAGGGACTTCCAGATGGAGAGAGGCGTGGGAGCGGCAGAAACGATTTTTGCTGAGGAGCGTCCGGCATCCGGCAGGACACAGCTTTTTTCTGTGGGTCCTTACGGAAGAAGAGCGAGACAGAGGGCAGCTGATCTGTACAGCTAAAAAAGGGGTTTCGGCTGAAGAGCTGCGGGCGCTGGATCTGGAAGTTTTAGTGAAAACCGAAGAAAATCAAAAAGCCATTGAAACGGTAGCTCCTTTTCTGAAGGATTACCCGATTCCCGATTCTGGAACAAATTATTATTTTTGTAAAGGAAATCAATGCAATGAGGTGGTACACTCGATTTGCGAGCTGGGAAATTTTACAAATAAATGATTGACAATATTTTCTAAATAATATATAATATGGATGCGGGCGAAAAAGGGGGCCCGCGTCCAAACTGGGAAAGGAGAGATACATAAAATGTTGGAAAACGGAAGAACAGAGATCGAATTTGAAATCAAAGAAAAAATCGGGGTGATCAAGGCATACCCTACTGGTTGGAACAAAGAACTGAATGTGGTAGCCTGGAACGGAACCGCGGCCAAATATGACATAAGAGACTGGAGTCCGGATCATGAGCATATGTCCCGGGGTGTTACGCTTCACCCTGATGAAATGAGGAAGGTCCTCCGGCTTCTCGAAGAAAGAGAGGTCTGATGCGGGCACACAGAACAGAAAGACCGCATATAGTAAAGGGAAACGATATTTAGGAGGTATTCCATATGAGACGTTATGATGACCAGCGGGAAGGCAGAGATACTTCCCTGCTTTTCTTCTTTCTGATTCTTGTGATGATTTTCTGCAAACCGGGAATTGTCGGCTGCGGCAGAGACGATTATGACTGCGGCTGCGAGCATGAGCGGGAACACGACTGCGGATGCTGCGAACCGGTATGTGAGTGCTAGCTGCCTTTGATTTCTGAGAGATTCCGCCTGTTTTCAGGCGGAATTTTTCCTTTTACAGGTATTTTTGCCATTCCCGCGTAAAATATGATATACTAATAAGAATCATCCGAGGAGGAATTTTCATTGAATATCAAATTAAAAAAAGGCCCTGGAGAAGCTGTTTTGGAAATCAGCCCGGAGGGTCCGGTAACAATAGAACAATTGCTCCGCCCGTTTGAGGCAGAGCTTCCTTATACGATTCTGGCGGCAAAGGTGGATAATCAGGTAACAGAGCTGACTGCCGAGCTAAAGGAGGACTGCTCCGTTGAATTTCTTGATATGCGCACGCAGGCCGCGAATCTGATTTATCAGTACAGCCTTTCTCTGATTTACCTGAAGGCGATAGAAGATGTTTTGGGAAGGGTTCCTGTAGAAATCCAGAATTCTCTCAATAAAGGCCTTTATACCGAGGTGAAAACGCCCCGGGCGGTAACAGAGGCGCAGGTACGGGCTGTGGAGCGGAGAATGCGGCAGCTGGTGGAGCGGGACGCGCCGATTGTAAAAGAAAAAGTTACCATGGAGGAAGCCCTGGAATTTCTTTCAAAGCGCGGATACCAGGAGAAAGCGCGGCTTTTGGAAAAGCATCCGGAGGTGGAGTTTCCGACCTTTTACCAGCTGGACGGATATAAGAACTTTTTTTACGGACTTATGGTACCTTCTACGGGATACATCCGTTATTTTGAGCTTCGAAAATACCGCCGGGGCGTCATTCTCAGATTTCCATACCCTTCTGATCCCAACAGGATTCCGGAGTATGTGGATGAAAAGAAGCTGTGCGCCGCTTTTGGCGAGGCAAAGAAATGGCACCGGCTTACAGGGGTATCCTACCTTGCCGATCTCAATGAAAAAATCAGAGGGGAAGAATATAAGGAATTGATCCTTCTTTCCGAAGCCCTTCATGAAAAGAAAGTGGCGGAGATCGCGGACCGGATCACAAAGGGAAAAAAGCGAATCATCCTCATCGCGGGACCGTCTTCGTCGGGAAAGACTACCTTTGCCCGGCGCCTTTGCGTGCAGCTGAAGGTCAACGGGCTGAATCCGCTGTATATGGGAACGGATGATTATTTTGTAGAGCGGAAGGATACACCGCTGGACGCAGACGGGGAGCCTAATTATGAGGACCTGGAAGCCATCGATATCGGGCTTTTCAACCGGAATATGAATGATCTTCTCGCGGGGAAAAAAGTGGACCTTCCCACCTTTGATTTTATCGAGGGAGTAAAGCGGTACGGCAAGAGAATCACTTCTATAACGCCAAATCAGCCTATTGTAATTGAGGGAATTCACGCGCTCAACAGAGAGCTTACAAAATATATCCCGGACGAAGAAAAGTTCCGGATCTATATCAGCCCGTTTACACAGCTCAATATGGACAGTCATAACCGGATTCCGACGACCGACGCCAGGATGCTGCGGCGAATGGTGCGGGATCATCTGTACCGGGGCCACAGCGCCCGCGCCACCATCGCCGACTGGCCTAAGGTGAGAAAGGGAGAAGATAAAAATATTTTTCCGTTTAACGGGGAAGCGGATGTGCTGTTTAATTCGGCCCTGACCTACGAGCTGGCCCTTCTAAAGAAGCACGCGCAGCCCCTTTTGGAAGAAATCTCCCGGGATGAGCCGGAGTACAGCGACGCCCGGCGGCTGCTTCGCTTCCTGAACTTTTTTGAAGTGATTGAAGATGAGTCTATCATCCCCAATAATTCCATTTTGCGGGAGTTTATCGGCGGCAGTATTTTTGCGGATTATTTATAACAAAGGAGTAGAAATATGAGTAACATTACCGTGATTGGCGGAATCAAAGGAAAAATTACAGTAAATACATCTGAGCAGCTGATGGCGGCGGCGCAGAATCCGGCCGGAATTTCCGCCGCTTATACTGGAACAGGGAGAAATATCGCGGAAAACCTGGGCCGCATGGGAGCCGACGCGGCGCTGATTGCCGCGGTAGGCAGCGACTTTATAGGTAAAGCCGCTATTGCGGAACTAAAACGGCTGGGAGTGGACACGGAATACATTTTTCAGATTGATGGACAGAATACGGCGATGAATATTGAGATCCTGAATATCATCGATGATCTGGTGTTTGCGGTGGATAACCGGGATGTTTATGAATGTGTGACTGTAGAACAGCTGGAAGCGTCCATGAAGGCTCTCGGCGATTCTAAAATCGTGGCGGCGGACGGGAGCCTGAAGGAAGAGGTTCTCAAATATCTTGCAGAGCATGTAACGGCGCCTCTCTTTTTTGATCCCCATACGGAAGAGGATGCCAAAAAAGTCAAGTCCTTTATCGGAGCCTTTGATACGATAAAGCCTAACCGGGCAGAAGCTTCGGCTATCTGCGGGAAGGAAATTTTCAGCGAAGAGCAGTTGATGGAGGCTGGCCAGTGGTTTGCCGATCAGGGTGTAAAGAGGATCTTTATTACCATGAGCGGCGGCGGTGTTTACTATAAAGAAGGCATGAAGGAGGGGATTCTGCGTCCGGAGCAGGTACTTGGATTTGCCAATGAAGAGGGCGCTGGCGATGCGTTTTCCGCCGCGCTTTTGGATGGAATCGTAAAAAATATGGATATTGAGGAGCTGGCAGCTTATGGAATGAAAGCCGCTGCCATTGCTATGGAATGCAAAAACGCGGTAAATCCAACTATGAGCCGTCAGCGGCTGGAGCAGGAATAGAAGTCCGCGGACAGGCTCAAAAGGTAAGAGCGAACCGCTAATACAGGAAGGGATAAAGGAAACTGGAAAATGAATGAACATGTAAAAGAGGCAAACAAGCGGAAGATTGAGTTTGTTATTAAGAATCTGGAAAAGCGCGGCATGACCGGATATTACTGCGAAACGCGGGAAGCTGCCAGAGAGCGGATTCTTTCTCTGATCAAAGAGGAAGAGCTGGTTTCCTGGGGCGGTTCCGCTACCTTGGATGAGCTGGGAATCAAAGAAGCGCTTTCAAATGTGTTTGACGCGACAAAAGCTCCGCCGGAAACCGCTTATGATGAACGGCGCAAAACCCTTATGACTGATGTATATCTGACCAGCACCAATGCCATTACGATGGAAGGGGAGCTGGTCAATATTGATGGAACCGGAAACCGGGTAGCGGCTATGTGCTTCGGACCGAAAAAGGTGATTGTTGCCGCGGGAGTCAATAAAATCACAGCGGATGAAGCCGCGGCATTAGCCAGAATACGGACAGAAGCGTGTCCGCCTAACTGCATTCGTCTGGGGAAAAATACGCCATGCGCCGTTACCGGGAAATGCGCGGACTGTTTGACCCCTGGTCAGACCATCTGCGCGTATACAGTAACGACCAGATTCAGCATGATACCGGATCGAATCCATGTGCTTCTGATTAATGACGCGCTGGGCTTTTAACAGATTCTGAAAAAAGCGATCCTGCGGCCGGACCCGGCCGCGGAGCGGAGATATAAAACCTCTTGGAGGAAAGCGGAGCTTTCACGCGCGGAAAAGAAGCTCCGCTTTTTTTGTTAAGGCCCCGGTTCGGAGCGCCCCAATACCTAGGATAGAGTCTTTCCTTAGAAGCTAACTATTTGAGTTATCTCTCAAAACGTGTAAAAAAGAAAGATACCGCAAGATTTTACACGTTTTTTTGGATGGGAAAAGCTGCTTTTCCATAATAATTTTTCATTTTGAAGAGAAAATAGAATTAGTTTGCTGGATCTTGCTAGTATGTTCATATCAATGTGCTGTGCGCCCGCAAATTCCGCTTTTTAAGTGGCGCTTTCCGCAACAAAAACGTGTAAAATTTAAAAGAAACCTCTTTATTTACACGTTTTTGCTTTTTACCGGTTTTTCGAAGCCAGCAGGTGGTTCGGCGAGCTTTTCCGAATCGTACTGCAGGCCAGCTGAATCATAAAATTACTGAGTCCGCTGGCGTTTAACTTTTATGACAGCTGGGACAGATATCCCCGGCGTTTCCCGCATAAGCCTTACAGGAAAAAAGCCGCCGCAATATGAAACTGTACGAAACCCTAGAAAATTCAGTCAATTTGACCTGCGAAACAGCAAAAAAGAAACACCAGGATACGTGTTCAGGATGCGATGGCTGTATCCATTGAAAATACATATATCCAGCAGTCAAAAAAACTCCAAAAACTCACCAACTTTTTTGGCAAAAACTATTGCAATTTCTGGGTATCTGGTATATACTACAGAGGCTTGTGTAAGGCGATGAAGTAGGAAGTTACCTTGCTATAGGATAATTTCTACCGAGAATTGTCCCCACCAGATGGGGGCGAAGGGATTCGCTGGCTTTTTGCTTTGTGTAAAAAACAAGGAAACACACGGAGCCGTGTACTAAACAAGCGATCATCGTGCACGCACTTGAAAAGCGGGCATCAGAACCCCTTGTACGAGCATAGCGAAAACAGTACAAAAAATTAGGAGGATGAAATGAGCGAATTACAGAAAATCAGAATCAAGCTTAAGGCTTACGACCACGCGCTGCTGGATCAGAGCGCCGCGAAGATTGTGGAAACTGCCAAGAAAACAGGAGCGGAGGTTTCCGGTCCGATTCCACTTCCGACAGAAAAAGAGGTCGTTACAATCCTGAGAGCGGTTCACAAGTACAAAGACTCCAGAGAACAGTTCGAACAGAGAACTCATAAGAGACTGATCGACATTACAAGCGCGACAGCAAAGACTACAGACGCGCTGACAAAGCTGGATCTGCCTGCGGGCGTTGATATTGAAATCAAGCTGTAGGAACAAAACATGTAAGGGAACTCCCCTTAGTAAGATTGCATGAGAGGGAAAGGCGAATGAGTTGCGCGCCAATCTGCGCAAGCGCAGGAGACCTTCCACAGCTTGCTTACGCAAACTGGGATAGGGCTTCCAGCAGTCGATTCTGACCAAAAGCGAGTTTTGGAGAATCTTTGCAGGAGACCTTCCGCAGTCTGCTTACGCAAACTGGGATAGGGCTTCCAAACCAGAGCAATCCGCTGTAAGAATTAGGAGGAAAAAATATGAAAGCAATTTTAGGAAAGAAAGTCGGAATGACGCAGATCTTTACTGAAGCAGGCGAAGTGGTTCCTGTAACAGTGATCGAGGCGGGTCCGGAAACAGTAACCCAGATCAAAACAGTCGAAACAGACGGTTATGACGCGGTACAGGTTGGTTTTGGCGAAGCAAAACCTCAGAGAGTAAACAAGCCGATGACAGGTCATTTTGCAAAGAATGATATTCCGGTAAAAAAATACCTGACAGAGTTCCAGGCTGAAGAAGGCGAAAGCTACGAAGTAGGACAGGTTATCACAGCCGCCGATTTCGAAGTTGGATCCAAGCTGGACATTACAGGCACTTCCAAGGGTAAGGGAACACAGGGCGAAATCAAACGGCACGGACATCACAGAGGCCCGATGAGCCACGGTTCCAAGCACAAGAGACTGCCTGGCGGTAAAGCCGGCGCGTCTTATCCGGGAAGAGTTTTCAAAGGAAACAAAGAGTCCGGAAGAATGGGCCGCGATACTGTAACTGTACAGAACGTGGTTTTAGTAAAAGTTATTGAAGATAGAAACCTGATGCTGGTAAAAGGTGCTGTGCCGGGCAACAAAGGCGGCCTGGTTCGCATTCAGTACGCGGTAAAGGGACAGGACAAATAGAGAAGACTTCAGGAAGGAGGAAGTAAAATGGCAAAAGTAACTATGCTTAACATGACTGGAGCAGAAGCCGGAACCATCGAACTGAACGATGAAATCTTCGGAATCGAGCCTAACCAGAATGCAGTACACGCTGTAGTAAAAAATTACTTGGCTAACCAGAGACAGGGTACGCAGTCAGCAAAGACAAGAGCTGAAGTAAGAGGCGGCGGCAGAAAGCCTTTCCGTCAGAAAGGAACAGGACGCCACAGACAGGGAAGCTCCACTGACCCATCCCAGATAGGCGGCGGAGTAGTATTCGCGCCAAAGCCAAGAGATTACAGATATAAATTACCAAAGAAGCTGAGAAGACTGGCTATGAAATCAGCGCTTTCCTCAAAGGTAGAGGAAAAGGAGATCATCGTTTTAGACGAACTGAAATTTGACGCTCCGAAAACAAAAGAAATGATCAAGGTTCTGGAAAACATAAAAGCTGAAAAGAAAGCCCTGATCGTTATGGCGGAAAAAGATGAAAACGTGATCCGCTCCGCGGCGAACATTCCGGGAGTAAGAACTGCTTTGGTAGGCACAATGAACGTTTATGAAATCATCAACCATACAAACTTCATTGTTACAAAAGAAGCGATTAACAAGATTGAGGAGGTGTACTCATAATGAAAACGCCTTACGATGTAATTTTAAAGCCTGTCATCTCCGAAAAAAGTATGGAAGATGCGCAGAATAAAAAATACACATTCAAGGTTGCAGTAGACGCGAACAAAACACAGGTGAAGCTTGCTGTAGAAGAGATCTTCGATGTGGAAGTTAAAAAAGTAAACATTATGAACGTTGTTGGTAAGAAAAAGAGAATGGGAAGAAACGTAGGAATGACTGCCGCTAGTAAAAAGGCAATCGTTACTCTGACTGAAAAGAGTAAAGAGATCGAATTCTTCCAGAGCTTATAATATAGGAGGTAGTAATCAATGGGAATCAAAAAATACAATCCGACTACTCCTGGTCTCCGAGGAATGACGGTTTCTACTTTTGAGGAAATTACGGCTAAAGCTCCTGAAAAATCCCTTACAGTAACACTGAAAAAGCACGCGGGAAGAAATTCCAGAGGCAAGATCACTGTAAGACACAGAGGCGGCGGCACAAGACCGAAATACAGAATCATCGACTTTAAGAGAAATAAAGATGGTATTCCAGGAACAGTAGCGACGATCGAATACGATCCGAACAGAAGCGCTAACATCGCGCTGATCAATTACGCTGATGGTGAAAAGAGATACATCATCGCTCCTGAAAAGCTTGCGGTAGGCGATGTGATCGTCTCCGGAGCTGACGCGGATATCAAAGTTGGTAACGCTCTTCCGCTGGCAAACATTCCAGTAGGTACAGTGATCCACAACATTGAAATGAAACCTGGCAAAGGCGCTCAGATGGTAAGAGCCGCTGGCAACGGCGCTCAGCTCATGGCGAAAGAAGGAAATGAAGCCCAGGTAAGACTTCCTTCCGGAGAAGTTAGAAAAGTAAGGCTGGAATGCAGAGCCACCATCGGTGAAGTAGGAAACGGCGAACATTCCAATATCCAGATTGGTAAAGCCGGAAGAAAACGGCACATGGGCATTCGTCCTACCGTAAGAGGTTCTGTAATGAACCCGAACGATCACCCTCATGGCGGTGGTGAAGGTAAAGCCGGAATCGGCCGTGTCAGCCCGGTTACACCTTGGGGTAAGCCTGCTCTTGGATATAAGACAAGAAAGAGAAACAAGGCTTCTAACAAGTATATCGTTAAGAGAAGAAATGAAAAATAAGGAAGGAGCATAGATAATGGGTAGATCACTGAAAAAAGGCCCTTTCGTCGACAGAAAGCTGCTGAAGGCAATTGATGACATGAACGCAGCCAACGAAAAGAAAGTCATTAAAACATGGTCACGGGCCTCCACAATATTCCCACAGATGGTAGGCCATACAATCGCAGTGCATGATGGAAGAAAGCACGTACCTGTATATATCACGGAAGATATGGTAGGACACAGACTTGGAGAATTTGCTCCGACCAGAACTTACAGAGGTCACGCTGCAGACAAGTCATCAAAAGTAAAGTAAGAAAAGGAGAACATGAGAATGGAAGCAAAAGCAATTGCAAAATATGTAAGAATGTCTCCGATCAAGCTTAAGCCTGTTGCAGATCTTGTAAGAGGAAAAGACGTAAATGAGGCACTTACTATATTAAAATTCACACCGGGCAAAGGTGCTGAAATCGTAGAGAAGGTTGTTCAGTCCGCTCTGGCTAACGCTGACGTCAAGGAAATGGACACTGATAACTTATATGTAGCTGAAGTATACGCAAACCAGGGACCGACTATGAAGAGATGGAGAGCCGGTTCTCAGGGAAGAGCTTCGATCATCTTAAAGAGAAGCAGTCATGTAGGCGTTACTTTAAGAGAAAAGAATTAAGGATAGGAGGTTCATTTAATGGGTCAGAAAGTAAGTCCACATGGGTTAAGAGTGGGCGTCATCAAAGACTGGGATTCCAAATGGTACGCGGATAAAGGAAACTTCGCGGACTACCTGATTGAAGATAATAAAGTAAGAGAATATGTAAAGAAAAAGCTGTATGTCGCGGGCGTTTCCAAAGTTCTGCTGGAACGTCAGGCGGACAACAAGCTGAAGGTGATCGTGCTGACAGCAAAGCCTGGTATGGTAATCGGAAGATCCGGAAACGGAATTGATGAGCTGAAGGGCGATCTGGAAAAGCTTACTAAGAAAAACATCACAATTGAAATCAAAGAAGTAAGAAGATCCGAACTGGACGCGCAGCTGACAGCTGAAAGCATTGCGCAGGCTCTGGAAAGAAGAATCTCCTTCAGAAGAGCTATGAAGCAGGCCATCGGCAGAACCATGAAGGCTGGCGCAAAGGGTATCAAGGTTCTGGTATCCGGAAGACTGGGCGGAGCTGAAATCGCGAGATCTGAAAAATACAGCGAAGGAAACGTTCCTCTTCACACTCTGAGAGCTGACATCGACTACGGCTTTGCGGAAGCGGATACAACTTACGGAAAGCTGGGTGTCAAGGTGTGGATCAACCACGGCGAAATTCTCGACAAAGGCCTGAAGAGCGCGGTTCGTGAAGAAGCTGGCGGCAGAAGAGACGGCAAGAGAAGAAGAGACGGCGACAGAAGACAGAGAAGAGACGGCGACAGAAGAAGAAACGACAGAAGAAGAGATGACAGACCGGAAGCTCCAAAGGCAGTAAACCCAAGAGTAAGAAAGACTCCGAAGGTTGATCCTGCTGAAGAAGCAGCAAAGAAAGCCGCAGAAGCTCAGGCAGCTGAAGCACAGACTACAGAAGCAGCAGTTGACGCAGCGCCAGAAGCCGCAGCAACTGAAGAATAGACGAAAGAGAGGAGGAAACGCTGATGTTAATGCCAAAGCGCGTTAAACGCAGAAGAGTCCACAGAGGTAGAATGAAGGGCGTAGCTACCAAAGGTAACAAGGTTACTTACGGTGATTATGGTCTGGTAGCTACAGAATGCGGATGGATTACTTCAAATCAGATCGAGGCAGCCAGAATTGCCATGACAAGATCCGTAAAAAGAGGTGGTAAGGTTTATATCAAAATCTTCCCGCACAAGTCAGTAACAAAGAAACCGGCAGAAGTACGTATGGGTTCCGGTAAAGGTGCTCCTGAGTACTGGGTAGCAGTAGTAAAACCAGGCAGAGTTATGTTTGAAATCGAAGGTGTAACAGAAGATCAGGCAAGAGAAGCTATGCGTCTCGCGTCTCACAAGCTGCCTGTTAAATGTAAATTTGCCATCAAGGAAATGGAAGCAAAGGGTGGTGAAGCATAATGGAACTGAAGAAGATGAGAGAAATGTCAGAAGTGGAACTCAATGCTGAACTGGTAAAAATGAAGAAGGATTTGTTCAATCTCAGATTCCAGCACGTTACAGGACAGCTTGAAAACCCAATGAAAATGAGAGAGACAAAGAAAAATATCGCGAGAGTAAAAACCATTATCAGAGAAAAACAGCTTGAAAAGGCTCAGGGCTAACAGAAAGGAGGATGTAATATGACAGTTGAAAGAAACCTCAGAAAAACAAGAGTAGGCGTTGTTGTAAGTGACAAAATGGATAAAACTGTTGTCGTTGCGCTGGAAGACTTCGTAAGACATTCCCTTTATGGAAAAGCCGTAAAGAGAACCAAGAAGGTTAAGGCTCACGATGAAAACAACGAATGCAACATCGGTGATAAAGTTAGAATTATGGAAACAAGACCTCTGTCCAAGGACAAGAGATGGAGACTTGTTAATATCATAGAGAAGGTTAAATAAGGAGGCACCAGAATGATTCAGACAGAAACAAGACTGAAGGTCGCTGACAACTCCGGTGCGAAAGAACTTCTGTGCATTCGTATCCTGGGCGGAACTAGCCGTCAGTATGCGAATATCGGAGACATTATCGTTTGCGCGGTAAAAGACGCCACACCGGGCGGCGTTGTTAAAAAGGGCGACGTTGTAAAAGCAGTTGTAGTAAGAACGAAAAAAGGTGCCAGAAGAATCGATGGCAGCTATGTAAAATTCGATCAGAACGCGGCTGTAATTTTGAAGGATGATATGACACCGACAGGGACTCGTATCTTTGGACCAGTAGCCAGAGAGCTCAGAGAGAAGGGCTTCATGAAGATCGTGTCACTGGCACCGGAAGTATTATAGGAGGCGAGCGATGCGTATTAAGAAAGATGATACAGTAATTGTACTTACTGGAAAAGATAAAGGTAAGACCGGCAAAGTAATCAAAGCTATGCCGAAAGAAGGCAAAGTGCT
Organism: bacterium 210820-DFI.6.37; assembly: GCA_020558355.1. Taxonomy (GTDB): domain Bacteria; phylum Bacillota; class Clostridia; order Peptostreptococcales; family Anaerovoracaceae; genus Hominibacterium. Next base: position 34,927 of record JAJCKG010000002.1, read on the forward strand.
CGTAGAAGGAATCAACATGCAGACCAAGCATCAGAAGCAGACTCCGAAGGAACCTGCTGAGATCAAGCATCAGGAAGGTCCTCTGGACGTTTCAAACGTAATGTACTACGACACAAAAGCAAAAGCGGCCAGCAAGATCGGCTACAAGATTGAAGGCGGTAAGAAAGTTAGAGTCGCTAAGAAAACCGGAACGGTAATCGACTAAGAAAGGAGGAGACGATTTTGACAGCCAGATTAAAAGAAACTTATGACAACAAAGTGTTCAACGCATTGATGGAAAAATTCTCATATAAGAACGCAATGGAAGTTCCAAAGCTGGAAAAAGTAACGATCAATATGGGTCTGGGCGAAGCGAAGGACAACGCTAAGATCATGGAAGGCGCGGTTGAAGAGCTGGCCCTCATTACAGGCCAGAGACCAGTTGTTACAAAGGCAAAGAAATCCATCGCCAACTTTAAGGTGAGACAGGGAATGCCTGTAGGCGCGAAAGTTACTTTAAGAGGAGAGAACATGTACACCTTCGTTGATAAATTTATCAACATCGCTCTTCCTAGAGTAAGAGACTTTAAGGGTGTCAGCAAGAATTCCTTTGACGGAAGAGGAAACTACTCCCTGGGAATCAAAGAGCAGCTGATTTTCCCGGAAATCAACTACGATAAGGTTGATATGATCAAAGGTATGAACATTGTATTTACCACAACGGCCAAGACTGACGAAGAAGCGGCGGCGCTGCTGGAGCTTCTGGGCATGCCGTTTGAGAAATAGGAGGGAAACATGGCAAAGACATCTCTCAAAGTAAAACAGCAGAGAAAACCGAAATATTCAACACGGGCATATACAAGATGCCGGATCTGCGGAAGACCGCACTCTGTACTGAAAAAGTATGGAATATGCCGTATCTGTTTTAGAGAGCTTGCTTATAAGGGAGAAATCCCGGGCGTGAAGAAAGCAAGCTGGTAAAGCTTCAAGAAAGGAGAAATACTGTAATGACAATGACAGATCCAATAGCGGATATGCTGACAAGAATCAGAAATGCCAATACTGTAGGTCATGATACGGTTGATATTCCTGCTTCCAAGATTAAAAAATCGATTGCGGGGATTTTGACAGAAGAAGGCTACATTAAAGGATTTGATGTTATAGACGACAACAAGCAGGGAACCATCCGTGTTCAGATGAAATACGGCCCTGATAAAGAAAGAGTTATCACTGGAATCAAAAAGATTTCAAAGCCAGGCCTGAGAGTTTACGCAAAGGCCGATGAAGTTCCAAAAGTTCTGGGCGGACTGGGAATCGCCATCATCTCCACTTCCAATGGAGTGATCAGCGACAGAGAAGCCAGAAAACTGGGCGTTGGCGGCGAAGTAGTTTGTTATGTTTGGTAGGAGGTAAACAATGTCAAGAATAGGTATCAGACCTGTTGATCTTCCTGCTGGCGTTGAGGTCAAGGTAGACGGCAAAAACGCGGTTACTGTAAAAGGACCAAAAGGCGAACTGACAGAACAGATCAGCAAGTTATTAAAAGTTGAAGTAAAAGACGGAGCTGTAGCCGTTTCCAGAGATTCTGACGCAAAGGCTTACAGAGAACAGCACGGCCTGGCAAGAACCCTGATCCAGAACATGGTAACAGGTGTAACAGAAGGCTATGAAAAGAAACTGGAGCTGGTAGGCGTAGGATATAAGGCTGAGAAAAAAGGCAAGAAGCTGGTTCTCAATCTGGGATATTCCCACCCTGTAGAACTGGAGGATCCGGAAGGTATCACAACAGAAGCTCCTTCCGCTACCGAAGTTGTAGTAAAAGGAATCGATAAAGCTCTCGTAGGAAACTACGCTGCAAATATCCGCGCGTGGAGAAAACCGGAACCTTACAAAGGCAAAGGTATCAAATACGTTGGCGAATATATCCGCAGAAAAGAAGGAAAAACCGGAGCTAAATAAGGAAAGGAGTGAAATAAAATGGCAAAAGCAAGCAGAAATGACAAACGTGTCGCAAGACATAAGAGAGTTAGAAAAAAACTTTATGGAACTCCTGAAATGCCTAGACTTTGCGTTTTCAGAAGCAATAAGAACATTTCCGTTCAGATTATTGACGACGTAAACGGAGTTACCCTTGCTTCCGCTTCCACACTGGATAAAGAGCTGAAAGGCGAAATCGGATATGGCGGAAACAAAGAAGCAGCAAAGAAGGTTGGCGAAGCTATTGCAAAAAGAGCGCTGGACAAAGGCATCGAGACGGTTGCGTTTGACAGAGGCGGATTCCTGTATCACGGACGTGTAAAGGAACTGGCTGACGGAGCTCGCGAAGCTGGATTGAAATTCTAACAGGAGGTAATAAGGAATGCGTAATACTATCGATGCTTCCAAGCTGGACTTAAACGAAACGATCGTCAGCATCAGACGTGTCGCAAAGACAGTTAAGGGCGGTAGAAATATGAGATTCAGCGTAACCGTAGTAGTTGGTGACGGTGAAGGTCATGTAGGCGTTGGTCTCGGAAAAGCTCAGGAAATCCCTGAAGCGGTAAGAAAAGCAACGGAAGATGCAAAGAAAAAAATCATTGAAGTTCCTACTGTAGGAACTACGATCCCTCATAGAAATCTGGGCGTATTCGGCGCGGGAAGAGTTTTACTGATGCCAGCTGCCGAAGGTACCGGAGTAATCGCGGGTTCTTCTGTACGTACTGTACTGGAAGCCGCGGGAATCAAAGATATCAGAGCGAAGTCCATTGGATCCAATAATACCGGAAACATGGCTTATGCAACTATCGAAGGGCTGAAGAGCCTCATGACAGTAGAAAAGGTTGCTCGCCTGAGAGGAAAGACAAAAGAAGAAATCTTAGGATAAGGAGGAAGAGACAATGGCTAAAATGATTAAAGTAACTTTAACAAAGAGCACAATTGGCGCTTCCCCAAGACAGAAAAAAGTTGTAGAAGCGTTAGGATTAAAGAAGATGCATCAGTCAGTTGAGCTTGTTGATTCTCCTGTAGCAAGGGGATCAATCAATAAGGTTAAGCATCTTTTGACTGTAGAAGAACTATAGGATCGGAGGTGCAAAATAGATGAAACTGCATGAATTAAGAGCCGTCCCAGGCGCGACAAAAGCGCCGAAGAGAAAGGGCCGCGGTACTGCTACCGGTCAGGGTAAAACTGCCGGAAGAGGTATGAACGGTCAGAATTCCAGAAGCGGCGGCGGTACAAGACCGGGATTTGAAGGCGGTCAGATGCCTCTGTACAGAAGAATCCCGAAGAGAGGATTTACCAATATTTGGGCAAAAGAATACGCCATTCTGAATGTGGATGATTTAAACAAATTTGAAGCGGGAACCGTGGTAACACCGGAAATGCTCAAAGAAGCGGGAATCATTAAAAAGCTCAAGGACGGAGTAAAAGTTCTGGGCAACGGAACACTGGAAAAGAGTGTTACCGTTCAGGCTCATAAATTCAGCAAAACTGCTGTAGAAAAAATAGAATCTGCCGGAGGAAAGGCAGAGGTGATTTAAATGGAGATGTTCAAAACAATCGCGAAAGCCTGGAAGATCATGGACATCAGAAAGAAGATTATTTACACGCTTCTGATGCTGGTGATTTTCCGGATCGGCTCTAATATTCCGGTTCCCGGAATCGATAGAGAGTACCTGGCAAGTGCTATTAACAACCAGGAGGGATTGTTTGCTCTATTTGATCTGTTCTCAGGTGGTGCCTTCAGTAACTTTACGATATTCGCGCTGAGCATCACCCCATACATCACAGCTTCAATTATACTGCAGCTTCTCACCATTGCTATCCCAAGGCTGGAACGTCTGGCCAAAGAGGGTACGGAAGGGCAGAAGAAGATTGCTCAGTACACTCGGTATCTCACCGTTGTTCTGGCGTTTATCCAGGCCATCGGGGTATCGGTGGGACTGTTCCGGCAGGCGCTGATCAACACGGATTTTTTCCATGTAGCGGTTATCGTTCTGGTTCTGTCGGCAGGTACGGCCTTCCTCATGTGGCTGGGTGAAAAGATCAACGAAAACGGAATCGGCAACGGAATTTCCCTGATTATCTTCGGCGGTATCATTGCCCGGCTTCCGAGCGGACTGCATGCCATCTGGCTGAAATATACGGAGGGAACCATGGGGTTTGTAACCCTGGCTCTGTTTTTGATCTTCGCTGTTGTAGTTATTATCGGAATCATTGAGATCCAGCAGGGTCAGAGAAGGATTCCGGTACAGTACGCGAAGCGTGTTGTAGGAAGAAAAATGTACGGCGGACAGTCAACGCACATTCCGCTGAAAGTAAATCAGGCAGGGGTTATCCCGGTAATCTTTGCTATGTCGTTTTTACAGTTCCCGCTGACCATCACATATTTTATGTCAGCTGACAGCTCGGCAGCCATCTGGATTACAAAATGGCTGTCTCCACAGGGTTCACCGGGCGTATGGGTATATGCAGTGTTTAATGTGATCCTGATCATGTTCTTCACTTATTTCTATACGGCAGTTACTTTCAACCCGATGGAGGTTGCGCAGAATATGAAGGCCAACGGCGGATTTATTCCGGGAATCAGACCGGGTAAAGCCACGGTTGAATATTTAAATAAAGTAATGACAAGAATCACCTTTGTAGGAGCGGTTTTCCTGGCCGCGGTTGCTGTACTGCCGACGATCGTCAGCCAGTATACAGGACTTAACATCCATTTCGGAGGAACTTCACTGCTGATTGCGGTAGGTGTAGCTCTGGATACGATGAAGCAGCTGGAAAATCAGATGGTCATGAGAAACTATCAAGGTTTCCTTAAGTAGGGAGGTAAGAAGATGAATTTGATTTTATTGGGCCCTCCGGGTGCGGGAAAAGGCACTCAGGCAGTAAAAATTGTTGAAAAATACAATGTTCCTCATATTTCTACAGGAGATATTTTCAGAGCCAATATTAAAAATGGCACAGAGCTGGGAATGAGAGCTAAGGAATATATGGATAAGGGCGAACTGGTTCCAGATGATCTGGTATGCGAAATCGCAACCTCCAGATTACTTGAGGACGACTGCAAGGACGGTTTCCTGCTGGACGGTTTTCCAAGAACCGTTTATCAGGCGGAAAAGCTGGACGCGTTCCTTGCGGAGCACGGCAAGAAGGTAGATAAGGTACTGGACATTGCTGTGGAAAAAGAAGAACTGATGACCAGACTGATCGGCAGAAGAGTCTGCAAAGCCTGCGGCGCGACTTATCATGTAACAAACATGCCTCCGAAAAAAGAGGGCGTGTGTGACAAATGCGGCGGAGACCTGATGCAGAGAGCCGATGATACAGAAGAGACTGTGGCAAACAGGATCGAAGTATATAATTCGCAGACAATGCCGCTTGTTGAATATTATGAAAAGGCCGGAAACATCGCCCATATCGACGGCGCTATCGGGCTTGAAAATGTATTTAACCACATTGTAAGCGTTCTGGGAGAATAATATGATCATCATCAAATCAGAGCAGGAAATCGACATAATGCGTGAATCGGGGAAAGTGACCGGAAAAATTCTGAGAGAGCTTGAAGACTTTATCAAACCGGGAATTTCCTCTATGGACATCGACCGATTTGTGGAAACTACGATCAGAGAACATGGGATGATTCCCACATTTAAAGGCTACGGCGGGTTTCCCGCCAGCGCCTGTGTCTCTATCAACGAGGAGGTTGTGCACGGGATACCTTCTAAAAAGCGCAAGCTGAAGGAAGGGGATATCGTCAGTGTAGATGTGGGTTCTACCTACAGAGGCTATGTCAGTGACGCGGCCAGAACCTACGCTGTAGGAAAGATCGATCCGGAGGCGCAGAGGCTCATCGATGCAACCAGAGACAGCTTCTTTGAAGGATTGAAATTCTGCAAGGTTGGTTACAGGCTTTCCGATATTTCACACGCGATTCAGGTGAAGGCTGAAAGCGAAGGCTACGGTGTGATCCGGGATTTTGTAGGCCACGGTGTGGGAAGAGAGATGCACGAGGAACCGCAGATCCCAAATTACGGAAAACCGGGAAGAGGCCCGAGACTTGCAAAAGGTATGGTCTTTGCCATTGAGCCGATGATCACCCAGGGAACCTACGAAGTTGAGACACTTCTCAACAACTGGACCGTAGTCACTTTGGACGGCAAGTTGGCCGCGCATTATGAAAATACTGTTGTTATTACTGATGGTGAGCCAGAGTTGCTTACATTGTAAAAAAGAGAGGTTGTTATTATGGCGAAGAAGGACGTCATTGAAGCAGAAGGTACGGTGGTAGACGCGCAGCCTAACGCAATGTTTGTAGTAAGGCTGGAAACCGGACATGAAGTGCTTGCGCACGTTTCAGGAAAAATCAGAATGAACTTTATCAGGATCCTGCCGGGAGATAAGGTAAAAGTGGAGCTTTCTCCATATGACCTGACGAGAGGCCGGATCACCTGGAGAGGAAAAGCGTAACAGGAAAGGTTAGGAGGATTGCGAAATGAAAGTTAGAGCTTCCGTAAAACCGATCTGCGAAAAGTGCAAAATAATCAAACGTAAGGGCAGAGTAATGGTTATCTGTGAAAACCCTAAGCACAAGCAGAGACAGGGATAACGAAACTATTTTCGTAAATAGGGGCGGCTGTCAATTTGGACGCTGCCTGACTAAGGAAGAATGAGAGCCTGCTGGCTGAAAGCGGCTGCATGAAACGGCCGGTGGTTTTCAAATATAGAAGTTATTTTTATGCACGACGCAAAGAACATCCCGTTTATATTACGCCCCACAAAGAAAAAAGTGCGGCTGCGTGACGGAAGATGGGAATAGGAGGAAAATATGGCTCGTATAGCCGGTGTCGACTTACCAAGAGAAAAGAGAGTTGAAATTGGTCTGACCTATATTTACGGAATCGGCAGACCGACAGCTAACGCGATTTTGGAAAAAGCCGGAGTGAATCCTGATACCAGAGTAAAGGATTTATCCGAAGAAGAAGCTGGTAAGATCAGAAAGATCATTGACCAGGAATATGTTGTAGAGGGTGATCTGAGAAGAGAAGTTTCTCTGAACATCAAGAGACTGATGGAAATCGGTTGCTACAGAGGAATCAGACATAGAAGAGGTCTTCCTGTAAGAGGTCAGAAGACCAAGACAAACGCCAGAACTCGTAAAGGTCCGAAAAAGACTGTAGGAAGAAAGAAAAAGTAAGGAGGTAGAGCACAATGGCTAAAACTGTGAAAAAGACAGCTAGAAAAAAGAGAAGAGAGCGCAAAAACATTGAAAAAGGCCAGGCTCATATCCAGTCTACCTTCAACAATACGCTTGTAACTCTTACAGATTTAAGCGGAAACGCGTTATCCTGGTCCAGTGCCGGTTCACTGGGATTCAAGGGATCGAGAAAATCCACTCCGTTTGCGGCGCAGATGGCTGCGGAAGAAGCCGCGAAAGGCGCAATGGAACATGGTCTGAAAACCGTTGAAGTATATGTAAAGGGTCCGGGATCCGGAAGAGAAGCCGCAATCCGAGCTCTTCAGAGCGCGGGTCTTGAAATCACTATGATTAAAGACATTACGCCGATACCGCACAACGGATGCAGACCACCGAAGAGAAGAAGAGTCTGATGAAGGGAGGAGTAGAACAGAATGTCAAGATATACAGATGCTAGCTGCAGATTATGCAGAAGAGAAGGCCAGAAACTTTTCCTGAAGGGCGAAAGATGCTACAGCACAAAATGCGCCATCGAAAAGAGAAACTTTCCTCCTGGACAGCATGGTCAGGGAAGAAAAAAGGTTTCTGACTATGGTCTTCAGTTAAGAGAAAAACAGAAAACAAAGAGATTCTATGGACTGCAGGAAACTCAGTTCCGGAACCTGTTTGATAAAGCTGCCAGAAGAAAGGGCATCACTGGTGAAAACCTGTTGATCCTGCTGGAAACAAGACTGGATAACGTTGTATTCAGACTTGGCTTTGCTTCTTCAAGAAAAGAAGCCAGACAGCTGGTAACTCACGGACACTTCACTGTAAACGGTAAGAAGGTAGATATTCCTTCTTATGAGGTCAGTGCGGGAGATGTGATTAAAGTAAAAGAAAAGAGCACAAATTCTCCGAAATTCAAGGAGATTAAGGATATGGCCATTACGGTTCCATCTTGGATGACCGTTGATGTTGAAAAACTGGAAGGTAAGGTGCTTGCGCTGCCGACTAGAGCGGATATCGATACTCCGGTTGCAGAGCATCTGATCGTCGAATTATATTCCAAATAATTAGTTGATTAATGGGAGGACGCTTGTTAATTGACGGATTTGGAAGAAAAGGAGGGTTTTGAGTGATAGAAATCGAAAAACCGACAATTGAATGTGTATTTTCAAACGAGGATCCTAATTATGGGAAATTCGTTGTAGAGCCTCTGGAAAGAGGCTACGGCACTACACTGGGAAACAGTCTGAGAAGAATTCTTCTGAGTTCGCTTCCGGGAGTAGCTGTCACATCTGTTAAAATCGACGGAATACTTCACGAGTTTTCAACCATTCCAGGAGTCAAAGAAGACGTTACAGAGATTATTTTAAACTTGAAAAAGCTGGCGATCAAGCTAAACGGCGAAAGCACAAAAAAGGTACTGATCAATGCCATCGGGCCGAAGGAGGTAACAGCGGCGGATATTATCGGAGATTCAGATCTTGAGATCTGTAATCCAGATCTGCACATCGCTACTCTGGAGGAAAACGCTACACTGGTCATGGAAATGAATCTGGCCCGGGGCAGAGGCTATGTTTCTGCCGACCAGAACAAGACCGAAAGCACGCCGATTGCAGTGATCCCAACCGATTCCATCTATACGCCGGTAAGAAAGGTTAACTTTACTGTTGAAAATACCAGAGTCGGTCAGGTTACTGACTACGATAAGCTCATTTTAGAGATCTGGACAGATGGTTCCATTACACCGAGCGAAGGGGTGTCCATCGGCGCAAAGATCATGCAGGAGCATTTGAACCTGTTCATCGAGCTGACAGACAGCACGGATACGATGGAGATCATGGTAGAGAAAGAAGAAGATCAGAAAGAAAAAGCCCTTGAAATGACCATTGAAGAGCTGGAACTTTCCGTTCGTTCCTTCAACTGCCTGAAACGCGCGGCGATCAACACAGTTGAAGAGCTGACACATCGTTCAGAAGAAGATATGATGAAAGTCAGAAATCTGGGTAAAAAATCTCTGGACGAAGTAAAACACAAACTTGAAGAACTAGGCCTCGGCCTAAGACAAAGCGATGAATGAGAGACCTAACCCGGTGAACTGAAAGTGAACCGAAGGTAGGTCCTCGGTCAGGAATTCGCGCGTCTTTAGCGCGCAGAATTCTACGGCCAGAGACCTAACCCGGTGAACGAAGAGAACCGAAGGTAGGTCCTCGGTCAGGAATTCGCGCGTCTTCAGCGCGCAGAATTCTACGGCCAGATTTTAGTAAAATAAAGGAGGATTTAGCGATGCCAGGATATAGAAAACTAGGCAGACCTTCTGCTCATAGAAAAGCCATGCTGAGAAATCTTGTTACAGACCTTTTAAGAGAAGGACGCATTTCTACAACTGAGCACAGAGCAAAGGAAGCCAGACGTCAGGCTGAAAAAATGATTACTCTCGCTAAACGCGGCGATCTCCACGCAAGAAGACAGGTGCTCGCGTACGTTTATGACGAAGATGTGGTTTCAAAGCTGTTCGATGAAATTGCACCAAAATACGCCGACAGAAACGGCGGATATACAAGAATTCTGAAACTGGGACCAAGACGCGGTGACTGCGCTGAAGTTGTATTTTTAGAATTAGTATAAGAAAGTTTATATTAAAACAAAGGGTTTGCGTTGTGACGTGGGCCCTTTTTTTATGCGCTTGTGAAGAAGGCCAGGCTAAAGAAAAGAAGAATAAAAAAAGGGATGTTCAGATAAACCGTTTCAACTGAACATCCCTTTTTTAATGGTATTATTTATTCTTTTTCGATGGCGAAATTAAAATGGACCAGAGACAGAACACAGCTGCCAGAATAACGGCGAACCAGTAAGGCAGATGGCCGATAGTTCCGCCCAGGGCCGCGGTAACAGCGGACATAATAACCGGAGATAAGAACTGAGCCAGATACAGGGCGGCAGAAATCAGCGGCATTACAGTCGTCGCAGCGGCTTTTCCCTCTTTCAGAGAAACTTCTGAAATAATGAACGGGATACCAGCGCCGTTGGCAAAGCCGATACATATGGAGCCTGCCAGAGTGCCGATCCAGCCTCCCACCAGAGCCAGCAGCAGATATCCGATTAAAAACAGCATAGGCGCCAGGAACCGGGTGTTTCCTTTCAGAAGGATCTTCATTCTTACAAAGAGAAGTCCTCCGAAGAAAGCGATAAAGTCCATCATAGCCATAATGACCGCAATGTACTGCTGCGGGATGATCCCGTCAGAGGCTGTTTCCATAGCGAAGTTGGCCGGATAAATAAAGAATATGGTCATGAGTAAAAACATGGCGATGATATAAACATAATTGGATTTAAACACAGCGCCCGTTTTCTTTTCCTTTTCACCGCCTTCCTCTGAGCGGATCTTGTCATTGGGGAGAAAGATCAGGCAAAGGATGATGCTTAGCAGTCCCAGCAGATAAACCATAAAGCTGAGCCGCCAGCTGATACCTGCCAAAAGTCCGGCTAAAAGGGTAGCGATAACGCCGCCCATCTGGTTCATCGCGGATGAATACCCCATCAGACGGTCCTGCTTTTCCGGCGGGAAATAGAAGGATAAAAGTCCGGTGGACAGCGGCATGATGATTCCAACGCCAATGCCGACCAGAGCCCGGGTAATGAGCAAAAGACCGATATTGCCGCAGGCCCCTGCCAGACATCCTCCCGCGGAATACAGGATCAGGCCGCCCAGAACCAGTGTTTTGGCTCCAAACGCTTTACAGAGCCGCGGGAAGAAAAAATTAGTAATAACGATAAAGATTGCCGGCATACTGATGATCATCTGCACGAACAGCTGATTGCTGTCTGAAAAATGCTCCTGGATCACGCCTAACGCCGGCGCTACAGCGGCACCGGCCATTACCGTAAGCAATGATAAGGATAGAATGCTTACCATAAGGCTGCCGCCGCTCTTTGGTTTTTGAATTTGATTCTTTTCCATGAAAATCCCTCCTGATGAATATAATGAAAAAACGCGCAAGTCCTGTCTGGACTTACGCGTTTCCGCTACGCAACACTGCTATTATAGCATATGAAAATAAAATTTTTCAATTGTTTTTTCCATAGGAATTTTTTTCTGCGGAACTATGTTAAAATAAGCGTATGAGATAAAAGGAAAGGATCAATTCGGACATGAGTGAGAAAAAAATATGGGCAATGTATTTCAGCCCTACAGGTACAACAGAAAAAATCGCGGTACATATTGCGGATGAGCTGGCGGCAGTCAATCCAAAGGCGGCAAAGGGCCCGGCAAAGCGGTTTGACTTTACGCTTCCCGGGGCAAGAGCGGAGGGAAAACAGTTTACCGAAGATGACGCAGTCGTTTTCGCCGTTCCCGTATATGCCGGAAGAGTTCCCAATGTACTGCTCAAATATCTGGACACAGTCCAGGGCGGCGGCGCGCTGGCGATACCGGTGGTCTTATATGGAAACCGAAATTACGATGACGCGCTGATAGAGCTGAGGAACATTCTGGAAAAAAACGGCTTTCATACAGTAGCCGCGGCCGCGTTTATCGGAGAGCATTCCTTTTCGAAAATACTGGCGGCAGGACGCCCGGATGATAAGGACATGGCTCTTGCGAAAGCCTTTGCTTCAAAGATTGTTTTAGAAGACCGGGGCCCGATCCAGGTGCGGGGAGAAGATCCGATCCGGGGATATTATCAGCCGAGAGATCGAAACGGTGTATTCATCGATATTCGGAAAGTAAAGCCGCTGACCTCTGACCAATGCGATCACTGTATGCTGTGCGCGCGGGTTTGTCCCATGGGCTCTATTGCTTTTGACAATCCGGAAAGCTTTACAGGCATCTGTATTAAGTGCGGAGCCTGCGTGAAAAAATGTCCAAAAGGGGCAAAATATTACGAAGACGAGGGATATTTGTATCATAAGCAGGAATTAGAGGAGATTTATACGCGCCGGGCTGAACCAGAGCTGTTTTTTGAATGAAGGACGGCTTAAAGCAGGTGAGCGTAAAGAGGAATGAAACCGGATATTCTGGTCATACTAGGAGAAAAGGAGTGTGAACAGAATGGATCAGAGCAATGAAAACGCCCAGCTGCTGAACTTTGTTTATCAGAATTCACAGATGGGAGTCGATACGATTACGGAGCTGATGGATATTACAACCGATGATTCTTTTAAAGAACGTCTGCACGATCAGCTGAAGGAATACCGGACCATCCATGACCGGGCGGCCAGGATGCTGGAGGCAAACGGCTTCAATGAAGAAGGGCTGTCCGCCTTTGAAAAGATCCGAACTTACCTGATGATTAATTTCCAGACCTTGTCGGACGACTCAGTTTCTCATATCGCGGAGATGCTGATTGTAGGAAGCACCATGGGAATCATTCAGGCCCTGCGCAATATTCACAGATATAGTGGAAAGGTGGAGCGGGACATTCTGGAGCTGATGGAATATCTGAGAAACTTTGAAGAAAACAATGTGGAACGTTTTAAAGCCTGGCTTTAAAAACGGGGCGAAAAAAGCCTCTGGAGCGCCGGATGATCCTGCGGGATGGCCGGACCAGAGGCTTTCTTTTTTTGACGCGGAAAGCTTTTGTCCATGGGTCTTTGCCTCTATAAAAAATTTTTATTTTTATAGATAAATTCCTGCTAATAAGCAAATAATATCTATGAAAATAAGAGAGGAGTGAAGACGTTGAAAAAAGCGAAAATTTTATTAGCGATGCTGCTTGCGTTATCCGTATTCACCTTTGCCGGCTGCGGTGACAACAACAACGACGCGGACAACGGCGCGGATAACGGTACTACCATTGAAGAAACCACAGACAACGCGGCGGAAGATATCAAAGATGACGCTGAAGATCTGGGTGACGACATGAAAGACGGCGCCGAAGACATGCTTGACGGCACAGACAATGTAGACAACGGCACCCAGAATAACGACGCGCAGAACAACACGACCGAGAATGCCAAGTAGGCGCGCGACAGGCGGACCAGCGTTTTTTTGAAAGAACGCTGGTTTTCCTGCCTTTGTGTGGTAGAATATACATATGGGAAAGAAAAGAAAAAGACCTGTTGTCACAGGCACATTGTCAAAGCATAAAAGAGGCTTTGGCTTTGTTCTAGCGGAAGATGGCGGCGAAGATATCTATATATCCGCCCGCGGTATGTATGGAGCCATGGATGGCGATACGGTGGAGGTGGATCTGATTCCTCCGCCTTTGTGGGGAAGCTCCCGGGAAGGGATCATCGTTAAGATCCTCAAGAGAAATACGGCAGAAGTCGTAGGAACCTTTGAAAAGAGCAAGCGCTTTGGCTTTGTCGTGCCGGATGGAAAAAAAGGCGGCGAAGATATTTTCGTGCGCAGAAAGGACTTCAGCGGCGCGCAAAGAGGCGATAAGGTAGTGGTTCAGATCACTCGCTATCCGGATAAGGAAAACAGCGCGGAAGGAAAAATCACGGAGATTATCAGCAGAAACGGACAGCCGGGAGGCGATATCAAGGCCTTGACCCGCAGCTTTGGCCTGAGGGATACCTTCCCCAGCCGGGCTAATGCGGAAGCGAAGGCTGTCAGCAGAGAAGGCGTTACCCGGCAGGATCTGAAAGGCCGGCGTGACCTGCGGGATAAGACGATTATCACCATAGACGGGGCGGATTCAAAGGATTTTGATGACGCGGTTTCTGTAGAGCGGCTTTCAGGAGGGAATTATCTGTTAGGGGTCCATATTGCCGATGTGGCCCATTATGTGAAAGCGGACGGATTTCTGGACCGGGAGGCCATGAAAAGGGGAAACAGCGTCTATCTCATCGATCAGGTGGTCCCTATGCTGCCAAAGAGACTGTCCAACGGAATATGCAGTCTCAATCCGGATGAGGACCGTCTGACCCTTTCCGTAGATATGGAGATCACTCCCCAGGGGGAAGTCGTCAGCCACGATATTTATGAAAGCGTGATTCATTCCAAGGCCCGGATGGTTTATTCGGATGTTTCTGATATGCTGGAAAACAATGACCTGGAGCTGATACGAAGGTACCGGGATATTTTTGAAGATATTCTGATTATGGACAAGCTGGCAAAGCTCCTGCGGGAAAAGCGGGAAGCCCGAGGAAGCCTTGATTTTGACTTTGATGAGGCGTACATTACACTGGACCGGCAGGGCATTCCGGTCAGCGTAGACATTGCCGAGCGGCGGACCGCCAACAGAATGATTGAAGAATTTATGCTTCTTGCTAATGAAACGGTAGCGGAACACTTCTTCTGGATGGAGCTGCCCTTTATCTACAGGGTTCATGAAGCGCCCGCCCCTGAAAAAATGGACGAGCTTCGGACCTTCCTCCGGGGCTTTGGTCTTACATTAAAGGGCGCGTCCGATTCGATTCATCCTAAAACGCTAAATAGCATACTGGAAGCGGTGTCGGGAAAGAGCTATGAAAATGTAGTAAATACCGTCATGCTCCGATCCATGCGGAAGGCTTTTTATGGGACAGAGTGTCAGGGCCATTTCGGACTGGCTCTAAAATACTATTGCCACTTTACTTCACCCATCCGCCGGTATCCGGATCTTTGTATCCATAGGATCATAAAAGCGGCTATTTCAGGAAACCTGGACGCGAAAGCCCTGAAAAAGTTCCGGGCAAAGACCCAGGAAGCGGCAGAGATCGCTTCGGCCACGGAGCGTCAAGCCATCGAGCTGGAGCGGGAAGTAGAAAAAATGAAAAAAGCCGAATATATGGCGGGCCATATCGGAGAGACTTACGACGGTATCATCAGCGGTGTAACCGGCTTCGGTATTTATGTACAGCTGGAAAATACCGTGGAAGGCATGATCCGGCTGGATTCCCTCAGGGATGATTATTATATCTATGAAGCGGAAAAATACCGGGTTATGGGAGAGCGGACCCACAGGATCTACATGCTGGGCCAGCGGGTTCGTATCGTTATGGCTTCTGTCAATATTGAGAATCGGGAAATCAATTTTGAACTGGCGGAACAGCTCGCAAGGCGCCGCTATTGAGAAACGGCTCCGGACTGCCGGACGGCGGTCCGGACGCTATAGATAAAGGGGAGGGGCAGCGGCGCAGATGGCTGAGAGAGCGTCTCCCGCTTCATCGATAAATACGGTTTTTCTCGCGATATCGGCCATGGAAAGCATTCCCACCAGCTTTCCGTTTTGCGTTACCGGCAGCCTGCGCACCTGGTACTTTGACATGAGCAGCGCGGCATGGTGGGTATTCATATCCGGGGAAGCGCAGACAATGTTGGTTGACATAACATCCCGGGCCTTTAATTCCCGCTGGTCAGCACTGGCCGGCTTCTTTTTTTGGGCGCCTGTCCAGTCTCCCACCTCTTTCGCGAGAGCTCTCAGCACCAGGTCCCGGTCCGTTACTACACCAAGAACTTCTCCTTTATCGTTACATACCGGGATCAGGCCCACATCCTCCTGCTTCATCTGTCTCGCGATCTGCGCCAGAGAAACCTCTTCCTTTACACAGCTGATACCTGTGGTCATCAAGTCTTTTACAAGCATTTTCAAACTCCTCTCTTGTACTGTTGCGGCGGCTTTGCTTTTTGGGAAGGCTGCCTGAGCCTCCGTTTTTTCCATAAAAAAAAGCACCCATTTTTAGGGTGCGCAAAATTTCAGGTTTCATTCGGGTGAAATCAACGATCTCTTCCCCAGAAGCTCTTTGTAAAGAGAATCACAATGGTAAACAGCTCCAGTCTTCCGATGATCATCAGCAGGCTCAGATACAGCTTCAGCGGGTCTGAGAACATAGCGTAATTTCCCATGGCGCCTACCTTGCCGAACGCGATTCCTGTATTGGACAGCATGGCGGCGGAGGTTGAAATGGTCGTTTCCAGATCCAGATTCTGCAGGGAAAGGACCAGGCAGGAAAACAGGAACAGACCCATATACATGAGAATGAAGACGGTGATGGCCGATACGATAGGCGCGGGAACCGCTTTGCCCCCAAGCTTTACGGCTACAACAGAACGGGGATGGATCCTTTTGTAGACGCCCCGCCAGACCAGCTTGAACAGGACCAGGATACGGATGACCTTAATGGATCCGCTGGTGGAAGCGGCACAGCCTCCGACAAACATCAGGGTGAAGAGAATGGCCTGACATATGGAAGGCCACAGGGTATAGTCCGCGCTGGAGTAGCCGGAGGTAGTAGATACGCTGACTACCTGGAAGAAGGAGTCCCGAAGGGCTTTCCCAAGACTCGGATAATCTCCCAGGAGATAGAGGGCCGCTGTACACAGAAGAACCGAAGCCGCGATGATCAGCACAAAGGCCCGAAGCTCAATATCACGCAGCACATACTGCCATTTTCGGGTGACAGCGTAGTGATAAAGAATGAAGTTGACCGCGGCCAGAATGGTAAAGACACTGATGACAATTTCCACGTAGACGCTGTCATAGTAAGCGACGCCGTCAGGATGGGCAAAAAGACCGCCGGAGCTGATGCTTCCCAGCGTATTAATCAGAGCGTCAAAGGCTGTCATAGACCGGCTTCCCCACAGCAGCAGGAATTCCAGTGCCGTAAGGGAGATATAGGTCAGATACAGGATCTTTGCCGAATCACTGATGCGTACTGTCATTTTTTCCAGAACCGGACCGGGGGCCTCGGCCCGTATGATCATCTGTCCATTGATGCCCAGGGCAGGGAGGATGGAAATCACGAACACAAGAATTCCCATACCGCCCAGCCAATGAGAAATGGCCTTCCACATCATCAGGGATTTCGGCATGATCCGCTCGCCGATGGCGGTACAGCCAGTCGTGGTAAAGCCCGCGGTGGATTCAAAAAAACCATCGATAAAGCTGCATGTAAAGTCGGAAAGAAAATAGGGAAGCGCGCCCAAAAGCGAAGCAACGATCCAGCAGAGGGCTACCACCAGATATCCCTCCCTCGCGCGAAAGCGGGATTGAGCCGGCCTTACAAAGAAAGCGACGGCGGCGCCTAAAAGGAGGGTTACCGCGGAAGAAATCAAAAGCGCCCGGAAATTGTCCGGTTCCTGATAGATCCAGGCGCAGGCCAGAGCGGGGATCATGGAGATCCCCAGGATCAGTGTGATAACGCCTAATATTTTAATAATCAGCTGATAGTTCAGCGAAACATTTACAGACATGATATTACTCCCTTAATGGTTTGGATTCCAGAATCTCGGTGTTAATACAATAATCAGCGTAAACAGCTCCAGACGGCCGGCCAGCATCAGAAAGGACAAAAGCAGCTTGGCGGGAGCGGCGAAAATGCTGAAATTGGCCGCCGGACCTACCAGCTCAAAGCCTGGCCCGATGTTTCCGACGCAGGTGAAGACCGCGGTAAAGCTGGTGACCAGATCGAAATTATTCAGAGAGAGCACAATGGTAGAAAGAAAGACGATCAGCATGTATAAAAATACATGGTTCGCAATGGACGTGACCGTATCAGCCGGTACGGTCCGGTTGTCCATTTTTACTGTAACAATCGCGTTGGGATGAAGCTTGGTGGCGATCCCGCGCCGGATTAGCTTCAGCAGGATCAGAATCCGAACCGCTTTAATGCCGCCGCCTGTTGAAGAGGAACAGCCCCCGACAAACATAAGCAGCAGGAGCAGCATTTTGCTGAAGGTTGGCCAGAGATCAAAATTATCTGTGGCAAAGCCGGTGGTGGTCAGAATCGACGCAGTTTGAAATACTGAATAGCGCAGAGATTGAGCGCCCCGGAAAACATCTGAGAAATACAGGTTTGCCGCGATGAGAATCGTCACAGACCCGGTAATCAGCAGATAAAAGCGGAATTCCGCGTCCTGAAAGATATAACGAATTCCCCTTCGCAGGGACATCACATACAAGTTAAAATTAGCTCCTGACAGCAGCATGAATATGGTAATAACGATATCGATATAGGCGCTGTCAAAATGAGCGACACTATCGTTGTAATTGGAAAAACCGCCTGTACCGACAGAGCCAAAGGTATGAATCAGAGCGTCGTACAGGCTCATACCGCCTAGGCGAAGAAGAATCGTTTCAGCCAGAGTAAAAATAATATAGGTAACATAAAGGAACTTGGCGGTATCCGACATTTTCGGCGTTATTTTGTCCAGCGTAGGTCCTGGCGCCTCGGATACGGCAATATTCTGACCGCTGATACCAAGCGACGGCATCAGAGCGATAGCGAAAATCAGGATACCCATTCCTCCGATCCAGTGGGTAAAAGAACGCCAGAACAGAATGCTTTTCGGCAGGCTTTCAATATCCGTCAGGATAGAAGCGCCCGTTGTAGAAAATCCGGAGCAGGATTCAAAAAAGGCGTCAAAAAAATTAGGAATGCTTCCGGAAAGCATAAAAGGCATCGCGCCCAGAAGAACGGATACGATCCAGCAAAGGGTTACAATAAGAAAGCCGTCCCGGACTTTCAGCTTTACAGCGGAATAGTGGCCCGAGCGGAGCAAAATCGTCCCCAAAACGATGGCAAAAAGAATCGTTGCGAAGAACGCCAAAAAAGCAGTCACTTCTTCGTAAATGCCTGCTGTAATAAGAGAAGGCGTCATAGAAAACCCTACCACCAGCAGGGCAAGTCCAATGATTCTGCAAACTGCGCGTAAACTAAGATTCATGATTCAGCTCACCTTTGTCTTCGGAAAAATGAAAATTTTCCCGTATCCCGCAGGAGCTTTTCCAGATCCGGCAGCTCCGTCAAAAGACTGAAGATAATGACCCGGTCTCCTTCCTCAATGGTAGTATCTCCGGTAGGAATGATTACCCGAAGACCTCTGTGTATGGCCGCGATAATAACGCCGTCCGGCAGCTCCAGATCCCGCAGAGGAGTGTCGATCAGCTTCATGGTGTCGGACGCCACGATTTCCATGATTTCCGCCTGCCCCTGGATCAGGACAGAGGAAATGACCCGTTTGGAACCCTGAACGAACCGGAGAATGGTACTGGCGGTAATATCGATGGGACTCAGGGCCATATCGATGCCCATGCTTTCGATCAGGTCCGAGTAGCTTTCCCGGCTGACCTTGGCGATTACATCCTCAATGCCGTGGCGTTTTGCCATCAGCGCCAGAAGCAGGTTTTCCTCGTCGTAGCCGGTCGCGGTAACAAAAGCGTCCATTTCATCCAGGTTTTCTTCCTCCAGAAGATCCAGATCCGTAGCGTCACCGTGGAGGATCATGACATCTTCAAGATGGGTGGACAGATAATGGCAGCGGCTTTTGCTGACCTCAATGATTTTTACGGCAATTCCGAATTCAGACAGCTTTCGGGCCAGATAGTAGCCGGTCTTTCCGCCGCCTACGATCATAACCTTCTGCAGATCCGTATATAGCCCCTTTTCATGGACCTGAACGTTCAGCTCCATAATAGGCGCCCGCTCCCCAATGACATATAGGCCGTCTTCCGGGTGGATCACTGTATCGCCGTGAGGAATGATCACTTTTCCGTTCCTGGAAATAGCCACTACCAGCATGTTTTCCAGTACAGAGCCGATTTCCTTCATGGAGATTCCCATAAGCTGCGGCAGCTTTTCCGCTTCGAATTCCAGAAGAGAAACCTTCCCGCTGGAAAAGATCCCATTGCTGAGGGTATATTTTTCTACCAGATATTTATAAATTTCTACTGTGATGGAAAGGTCAGGATTGACAATACTGTCGATTCCCATTGTTTCTTTGATAAAACCCAGCTGATCCATATGCTCCGGGTCCCGAACCCTGGCAATTACCTTGGGGCAGCCCAGCTGTTTCGCGAAAGCGGAAATTACGATATTCGCCTCATCGTTTTCTGTTACGGCAATCAGATAATCGTAAGTGGCAATGCCCAGATTTTTCAGTATTTTTGTTTCCTTCGCATTGGCGTTGACCGTCATAACATCCATATGTGAATTGAGCTTCTGCAGAACCGTTTCGTCCTGGTCGATGACCGTCACAGAATGATCGCCCCCAAGGAGAGCTTCCGTAACCTTCAGTCCCAGCTTTCCGGCGCCGACAATTGCAATCTTCATGTTTTAACCTCCCAACGAATAACAAAACTATTTTACCACTATTTATAAGTTTGGCAATATCTATTTCCCCTGAAAACCGCAAAAAACGTTAATTTTCGCTGTTTTTCCCGGGAAATTTGAAAAGAAGAAGACAGGCGGAGCGCTTTTCGCCGATACAGGCTGGAAGCGGCGGGCCGAGTGTGTTAAAATAAAGGAACACGCAAGATGAAAGGGGACTGAAGCATGAAGATAAAACGGTTTATCGGAGGGGTCCTGCAGAGCAATGGCTATGTGATCTATCAGGAGGAAGGCGGCCCGTGCTATGTGGTGGACCCGGGATATACGGCCGCTAATTTTATTGATTTTATTGCGGAAAAACATCTAAAGCCTAAGGGAATCCTGCTGACCCATCACCACTATGACCACACCGGGGCAGTGGACAAGCTGAAGGCTCGCTTTTCCTGTCCGGTCCATCTGCACCGGCAGGACATGGATCTTTATAAAAAGGAAGTGGAAAGGCCTCTTGAAGACGGGGATGTGATCCGGTTGGGGGAAGAGACTTTGCGGGTTATCCATACGCCGGGGCATACGGCGGGAAGCGTATGCTTTTATTCGGAAAAGAGCAAGCTGGCCTTTACCGGAGATACGATCTTTAATGTGGATCTGGGAAGGACGGATCTGGAGGACGGGTCGGAAGCTGATATGATCCGCTCCTGCCGAGATATTATTAACGAGTGGAGCAATGAGATTTATATTTATCCGGGACATGGAGACGGATGCAATATGAAAAAGGTGAGACGGATCAACCGTGAATTTTTGGACATAGTAGGAGAATAAAGATGACGATAAAACTGATTGCTTTAGATTTGGATGGAACAACGCTGAATAATGACCGGATCATCAGCCCGGCCAACCGGCAGGCGCTGGAGGAGGCTGTGCAGCGCGGCGTTAATGTGGTTATCGCTACCGGAAGAACGTTTTCCGCGCTCCCTCCGGATGTGTTTGAACTCCGGGGAATCCAGTATGTGCTTACTTCAAACGGCGCGGTAATTACGGATCTAAGGACAAGGGAGACGATTTATGAGAACTGCATCGCGCCGGCCGCGGTGGAACAGGCGGTAGAGCTGCTAAAGCAGTACGACTTTATGATCGAGGCTTTTACAGGAGGCGGCGCGTATATCGAAAAGGCGTGTTATGATCAGATCAAAAAGACCAGGCGCAGCTTCCGTCATGTGGATTATGTGCTGACTACCCGGCAGCCTGTGGACAGCCTTTATGACTTTATACTGAAGCACAGGGAGCATATCGAAAACATCAATGTGAATTTTGAGAATCAGGAGGATCGGTCTATGATGCGGGAAGTCCTGGGGAAACTTTCTGATACGACCCTTACTACCTCCTTTGATCACAACCTGGAAATCGGCGGAGCTACAACCAGCAAGGCGGGGGCGCTGAAAGAGCTGGGAAATATTCTGGGGGTAGCGCCTGAGGAAATGATGGCCATAGGCGACAGCCCAAACGACATGGCTATGATGCGGATTGCCGGAATGCCGGTGGCTGTAGGAAACGCCAAGGACGAGGTGAAGGCCATCGCGAAATACGTCACTGCTACAAATCATGAGGATGGAGTCGCTCAGGCTGTGCGGAAGTTTGTGCTGAAAGGATAGCCAAAGGACAGGCGTATCCATGAAATGATTTTGCGGAAAACGGATACCAAGCTTTAATTGAAAGCGGATCAGCAGGTGAGGCGCTGACGCGGAAAAGCGTCAGACCCTTGCCTGGGATCTGCTTTTTTGATTGCGTTATAATCCATATGGTCCGGCGGCCGGAGCTTTTTTCTGGACTCTGTCAGATAAAATAAGAAAAATTTACCTGTTGCCCTTGACAAAAGGAAAACCTTAATATAACATAAAAGTAAAAAAAAGGAAACTAAAAGGGGGTATTATGAATAATCAGCAATTGGGAAAGCTGGGAGAAAACGCTGCGGAAGAATATCTGCTGCGGAAGGGATACTGTATTTTGTGCAGGAATTTCCGGTGCCGGGCAGGAGAAATCGATATTGTAGCGTCAAAGGGAGAGGTTCTGCATTTTATCGAGGTAAAGACAAGGCAAAGCGATCTGTTCGGCCATCCGGCTGACAGCGTCACAAGAAAAAAATTAGGCTGTATGAAGGCGGCTGCCCGGGGCTATCTCGCGGCCACTAAGGGATGGGCGGAAAAAAGGCAGCTTCAGTTTGACGTGGTTGAGATCGAGATCAATCATATTGAAAATATATAAGGGGGAATTGGAATGCTGACAAAGGTTTTTACCGCTTCTCTTTTGGGGATGGAGGCGGATCTGGTTACGGTGGAGACAGATCTGCAGTCCGGGCTTCCCGCTATTAATATGGTGGGCCTTGCCGACACCACAATAAAAGAGGCGAGAGAGCGGATTCGGGCCGCCATTATAAACGCGGGATATGAATTCCCCCGGAGGCGGATTACTGTAAATCTGTCTCCTGCGGGAAGACCCAAGGAAGGCAGCCACTTTGATCTGCCCATCGCGATGGGGATCCTTCTTCTGGAGTACGGAAAGGATCCGGCGGCGGAGGAACTCGCGTTTATCGGGGAACTGTCTTTGGATGGAAAAGTAAGGCCAATAAAGGGCGCGCTTCCTCTGGCCATCGGCCTGCGGGAGCGGGGGATCCGGCGGCTGGTGCTTCCAAAGGACAATATTTGCGAGGTTTCTCTGCTAAAGGACATGGAGCTGTATCCGGTCAGCGGCATCGAAGAGAGCCTGGAGCTGGCGGTAAACAGACAAAAGCGCAGACCTTATACGGGGAGCGTCTGCGTCGGGGAGCCGAAAGAGATACAGCCGGACTTTAGCCAGGTAACCGGTCAGGAGGCCGTAAAGCGGGCGCTGGTTGTGGCGGCGGCAGGAAGCCATGGGGTCCTTCTCATGGGAAGTCCGGGAAGCGGAAAAACTATGATGGCAAGGCGGCTTCCGTCTATTCTGCCGGAAATGAGCTATGAAGAAATGCTGGAATCGGTCAGAATTTACAGCGCGGCGGGGCTTCTCACTGAAAAAAATCATATTTCAGAGCAGCGGCCGTTTCGGGCGCCCCACCACTCTGTTTCCCGGGCGGCTCTGATCGGCGGAGGGCGTCATCCAAAACCAGGGGAACTGTCTCTGGCGCATAACGGGGTGCTGTTTTTAGACGAGCTGGGAGAATTCGACCCTTCCGTAATCCAGCTGCTGCGCCAGCCTGTAGAAGAGGGAACTGTCACCATCAATCGTTCCTGGGGCGCGGTACAGTTCCCTTGCCGGGTCATGCTTGTGGCCGCGGCAAACCCGTGTAAATGCGGCTATTTTGGAGATGAGACCCATATGTGTACCTGCTCAGCGAAGGCTCTGGAGCAGTATTGGTCCAGGTTTTCCGGCCCTCTGCTGGACCGGATCGATCTTCATATAAAGGTTTTGCCGGTACCCGGAAATGAGATCCGATCGGGCAAAAAGGGGCTCAGTACAGAGGAAATGGCCAGGCAGGTGCGGATCGCCGCGGCTATACAGAAGGAGCGTTACCGGGAAAGCCCGATCCACTTCAATGGACAGATGGACTTTCAGCAGACCGAAAGGTTCTGCGTTCTGACACCGGAGGGCCAGGCGTTTTTAGAGGAAGCGTATCAAAGGCTGGGACTGAGTATGCGCACTTATTACAAAATTCTTAAAGTTTCCAGAACCATCGCGGACCTTCATGAAACTGACACAATCGATACCTACCATATAGCAGAGGCGCTGCAGTACCGGTCGCTGGAGGAGCTTTACAGGAGGCCGGGGCATGGAAATTAAAAAAGTATATATAAATGAAGAAATGTATCCGGCGCTTCTTCGGGAAATCAAAGATCCTCCCAATCCGCTGTATTACGCTGGAGATCTGCGGCTTGCTCATCAGCGGTGCGTTGCTGTGGTCGGCTCAAGGAGAAGCACCGCCTATGGAAGAGAAACCGCCCAGGCGCTGGGAAGGAGCGTTGCGGGATGCGGCGGCTCTGTGGTCAGCGGAATGGCCAGCGGCATTGACACCTGCGCCCACTGGGGCGCGCTTAACGCGGAAGGAGGAAAGGGAAAGCCAGGAAAGACCATCGCGGTGCTGGGATGCGGAGTGGATATCTGCTATCCGGCGCAGAACCAGAAGCTGCGGGACCGGATCGAAAAGCAGGGCCTGATTTTATCAGAATATCCGCCGGGAACTCCTCCCGCCCGTTACCGGTTCCCAAGACGAAACCGGATCATCAGCGGCCTGTCGGAAGCTACGGTAGTAGTTCAGGCTCCCGACAGCAGCGGGGCCCTTATTACGGCGGAATTGGCCGCTGACCAGGGAAGAGCGGTATACGCCGTGCCTGGAAATATTAACAGCGCCTATCATATGGGCAGCAACAAACTGATTCGGGATGGAGCTATGCCTCTGGCCGTTTTGGAGGATCTTCTGGAGGATCTTGGCCTGGAATGGGAAGAGGAAAAGCCGGCAGAAAAAAATCTCGGGCCGGAAGAAGCCAGGATCTTTGAACTGCTTGCGGAATCCGGTGAAATGACGCCGGATCAGCTGAGCTCCGCCTTAGATATGCCTGTTGCGAAAGTCATGGGAATCGTCACAATTTTGGAAATAAAGGGTGTAATTTGCACATCTTTGGGAAAAATTTTTATTGCAAAATAGAAAAAAGACGATATAATTAGCTTTTAGAACCAATAATATATTGAAATTACCTGCGAAAGCAGAATCCGATAAAAAGACAGGGAGGATTTTATGGCCGCTGCCAAGAAAAATTTGGTGATCGTGGAGTCACCGTCAAAAGCAAAAACAATTGGAAAATTTCTGGGAAGCAAGTATAAAGTGATCGCTTCCGTAGGGCATGTACGGGACCTGCCAAAGAGTAAGCTGGGAATCGATATCGAACATGATTTTGAGCCTCAGTACATTTCCATAAGGGGAAAAGGCGATATCATCAAGGAATTAAAGAAAGAAGCCAAAAATGCGGCGAAGGTTTATCTGGCAACTGACCCGGACCGGGAAGGCGAAGCGATTTCATGGCATCTGGCGTTCCTTTTGGGGATCGACGCGGCAGAGCCATGCAGGATCGTATTTAACGAAATTACCAAAAAAGCAGTGCAGAGCGCCATTAAAAACCCGCGGCCCATCGATATTAAGTTGGTGGACGCGCAGCAGGCGAGGCGGGTTCTGGACCGGCTGGTAGGCTATCAGATCAGCCCGCTTTTGTGGCGAAAGGTCAGGAGAGGCCTGTCGGCGGGCAGGGTCCAGTCGGCGGCTCTGAAGATTATCTGCGATCGGGAAAATGAAATCAAGGCTTTTGTCCCGAAGGAATACTGGAACATTACAGCGGAGCTGAAAAAAGGAAAAAAGTTCGCGGCAAAGCTGACCGAATATCAGAAGAAAAAGATTACCGTAGAAAATAAAGCGCAGGCTGATGAAATTGTAAAAACGCTGAAAGCCGGAATTTATACTGTGAAAAAGGTGGAAGAGCGGGATCGCTCCCGAAAGCCTTACGCGCCTTTTACCACCAGCAGTCTTCAGCAGGAAGCGTCTACGCGTTTGGGATTTTATACAAAGAAAACCATGCTGATCGCGCAGCAGCTATACGAAGGGGTAGAAATCAAAGGACACGGAACGGTGGGCCTTGTTTCCTATATCCGTACCGATTCTGTGCGGATCTCCGATGAAGCCAAAGCGGCGGCAAAAGACTATATTACACAAAAACTGGGCGCGGAATATTACCAGAACCATGTTTATTCCAACAAAAAGAAGGACGTACAGGACGCGCACGAGGCCATTCGCCCAAGCCATATTGAAATGGAACCGGACTCCATTAAGGATTCCCTCAGTAAGGATCAGTATAATCTTTATAAGCTGATCTGGTCCCGGTTTATGGCCAGCCAGATGGCTCCCGCCAGATTCAAGGGCGTTTCCGCGGCTATTGAAAACAGCGGATTTACCTTTAAGGCAACCGGATCCAAGCTGGTTTTTGAGGGTTATCTGAAGGTATACGCTCCGGCAAAGGACGATGAAAGCGACAAACTGCTTCCGCCTCTTGAAGAAGGGGAAACGCTGGAGCTGGCCCAATTGCTGTCGGAACAGAATTTTACCCAGCCGCCTGCCCGGTTTACGGAGGCCAGTCTGGTAAAGGATCTGGAAGAAAAGGATATCGGGCGGCCGAGTACCTACGCGCCGATCATCGCTACCATTATCGACCGTAAATATGTAACGAGAGAAAAGAAGACACTGGCTCCTACGGAACTGGGATTTATTGTTACTCAGATGATGGAGGATTATTTCAAGGAAATCGTAGACACCGGATTTACAGCCAGCATGGAAGACAGGCTGGATGAAGTGGAAGTCAAAGATGTAGACTGGAAGGACATCATCCGCGACTATTACGGAACGCTGGAAAAGGAACTGGAAATTGCGGATAAAGAAATTAAAAAGGTGGAATTTGAAGTAGAGCTGACAGGGGAGCTTTGTGAAAAGTGCGGAAAGCCTATGGCAGTAAAGCATGGGCGCTTTGGCGAGTTCGCGGCGTGTACCGGATATCCTGAATGTAAGAATACCAAGCCTATCGTCAAATCCACCAATGTAAAGTGCCCGAAATGCGGCAAGGATATCGTCGCGAGAAAGAGCAAAACGGGGCGCGTTTTCTATGGGTGCAGCGGATATCCGGATTGTCAGCAGTCCTACTGGAATAAACCTGTTGACAAAAAATGTCCCAAGTGCGGCAGCCTCCTGGTAGAGAAAAAGACAAAGACAAGCAGACTCGCGTGCTCAAACAGTGAGTGCGATTATAAAGAAGAATAGATATTACAGGGGAAATGAACGGAGGTAAATATTATGGTCAAATTCCACGCAACCACGATCGTTGCAGTAAGAAGAGGTCCTGACGACATCTGCATCGGCGGTGACGGGCAGGTAACCATGGGCGAAACGTCCATTATGAAAAACGGAGCGAAAAAAGTAAAAAAGATCTATCGCAATTCTGTGCTGACAGGCTTCGCGGGCTCTGTAGCGGACGCTTTTTCTCTGACCGAGAAATTTGAGAGCAAGCTGGATGAACACGGCGGCAACCTGAAACGGGCGGCAGTGGCTCTGGCGCAGCTGTGGCGCTCCGACAAGGCAATGCGCAGCCTGGAAGCCCTTATGATCGTAGCGGATAAAGAAAGCCTGCTGGTAGTATCGGGAAATGGTGAGGTCATTGAACCGGATCAGGATTTTATCGCCATCGGATCAGGCGGAAATTACGCTTACGCGGCGGCAAAGGCTCTATATAACAATACGGACATGAAGGCGGAGGAAATTGTAAGAGAAGCTTTGAATATCGCTTCTTCTATCTGCGTCTACACCAACGACAATATTACTGTGGAAAAACTGTAGGAGGGGATTATGGCAAACAAATTATACCAAATGACTCCCAAAGAAATCGTAGGAGAACTGGACAAATATATCATCGGGCAGGATGAAGCCAAAAAGTCGGTTGCCATCGCGCTGAGGAACCGGTACAGAAGAAGTCTGCTTTCAGAAGAAATGCAGGAAGAAATTACGCCGAAAAATATTCTGATGATGGGACCTACCGGCGTAGGTAAGACGGAAATCGCGAGACGTCTGGCAAAGCTGATGGACGCCCCGTTTGTAAAGGTAGAAGCCACTAAGTTTACAGAAGTGGGATATGTGGGAAGAGATGTGGACTCCATGGTGCGGGATCTGGTGGAAGCCTCCATCCGCATCACAAAGCAAAGCCAGCTGGACGAAAAGTACGCTATTGCGGACGAACTGGTGGAAGAACGGATCATCGAGGCCATCATCCCCGGAAAGAAAAAAAGCGCGCCGCAGCAGAATACCAGTAAGAACCCGTTTGATTTTCTTCTTAACAGCGGCGGATATCAGAGCCAGAAACAGCAGTATGAACAGCAGCAGAAGCTGGAAGAGCCGGAAGAAAAGCAGGATGTTCAGCTTGCCCGGGAGCAGGTGCGCCAGCAGCTGCGTCAGGGACTTTTAGAGGACCAGTTCATTGAAATACAGGTGACAGAGGCGCCTAAGAATAATACGCTGGATCTGAATGGAGAGGGAATGGGCATTGCCATCGGAAATATTTTCGGTGATATGATGCCTCAGAAGAAAAAAACGAAAAAAGTTCGGGTAAAGGACGCCAGAAAGATTCTGCGGGAAGAAGAGGCCCAGAACATGATCGATATGGATCAGGTGGAGGAGGACGCGCTTCGCAACGCGGAGCAGAACGGGATTATTTTCATTGATGAGATCGATAAGATCGCGTCCGGCTCCAGCTATCGCTCCGGCGCGGATGTTTCCAGAGAAGGCGTGCAGAGGGATATTCTTCCGATTGTAGAAGGAAGCGTAGTCAACACCAAGCACGGTCCGGTAAAAACCGATCACATCCTCTTTATCGGCGCGGGCGCGTTCCATACAGCAAAGCCTACGGACCTGATTCCGGAGCTGCAGGGGCGGTTCCCTATTCGGGTGGAGCTGGAAAATCTGGACAGAGATACCTTCCTGAAGATCCTGACCATACCGGAAAACGCCCTTCTCAAACAGCATAAGGCGCTGCTGGAGACAGAAGGCGTTGAAATCGAGTTTACAGACAGCGCAATTGAAGAAATCGCCACCATGGCCTTCCTTATGAATGAACAGACAGAAAATATCGGCGCGAGACGTCTGCATACGATTCTGGAAAAGCTCCTTGAGGATATTTCCTTTAATATTCCGGACATGGAAGAGGAAAAGCTGGTCATAGATGAGGACTATGTAAAAGAAAAATTCATGGAAAAAATTCATCCGGAAGACATTGACCGGTATATTCTGTAGAGCGTTCGGGACGGATTTGTTAAAAAACGGAATAAACAAAGCGGTTAAAAAACAAGGCTATAAAAGTGCAAATTGATTTTAATTTTCTCTAATGCAAAAACTTTTTCGAAAACTCAAAAAACGAGTTGCCAATTGTTAAAAAATTATATATAATACCATTGGTATCAGTAAATTGGTAGCATTGAACAGTAAAACTGTTGCAGGAGGGGAAATATATGGAAAATCAACTTTTAACAAAGGTAAGAAAACTGAACTGGGTGCTTCAGGAAAGCGCCGCGGGGGCTTTTTCTTTTAACGAGCTGTGCGCGATACTGAGCGACCTGATGGACGCGAATGTTTATATTGTCAATCGAAAAGGAAAAGTAATCGGTGTAAATTATAAGATACAGTCCGATAGTTCAGCTATTACCGATCCGGAAACAGGTTCTCAGAAGTTCCCGATAGAATACAACGAAGCGCTGCTGAAGGTTACAACTACGCAGGCGAATCTGACGGCGGAAGAGGCGTTGAAAATTTTCAAATACGACTACGATACGGCGGACAAGCTGCATACTGTAATCCCGATTCTGGGCGGCGGCCACAGATGGGGAACACTGATTGTTACCCGTTATTCTCCGGAATTCAGTGAAGAGGATCTGGTGCTGGGCGAATACGGCGCTACGGTTGTAGGCCTTGAAATTCAGAGAAGAAAAGCGCTTGAAGAGGAAGAAGAAGCAAGGCAGAGAGCGGTAGTTCAGATGGCTATCGGAACGCTTTCCTATTCGGAAATCGAGGCGGTACAGCAGATTTTCGCGGAACTGAAAGGAAATGAAGGCCTGCTGGTTGCCAGCAAGATCGCGGAC
Organism: bacterium 210820-DFI.6.37; assembly: GCA_020558355.1. Taxonomy (GTDB): domain Bacteria; phylum Bacillota; class Clostridia; order Peptostreptococcales; family Anaerovoracaceae; genus Hominibacterium. The sequence goes on from JAJCKG010000002.1 coordinate 64,725, forward strand.
CGTTCCGGTATTACCAGATCGGTTATTGTCAACGCGCTGAGAAAACTGGAAAGCGCGGGCGTCATTGAATCAAGATCCCTGGGAATGAAGGGAACGCATATTAAGATTATCAACTCCAAATTCAATGAGGAGCTGGCAAATCTTAATATATAACAAAAAAGAAGAACAAAAGACCTTCGCCTCGCATAGATTACATGAGGGGCGGAGGTGTTTTTATGGGAAGAAAAAGAAAACAGAGACGGAGGAGCCGGACCATGGTGCTGCTTTTGTCTCTGTTTTTGATTTTCCTCTCCATGGGCGTTTCCTTTGTCTGGTTTTTGAAAACTACGGTAGAGCCTAATCTGGAAGCTGTGGGAAAAATGCGGGCAAGGGCCATGGTAACCGGAATGGTGACAAAAGCGGTCAACGACCAGTTCCGTGAAGAACTGGACACGGAAAATCTGCTGATTCGGAAAACCAACGAGCAGGGGCAGCTGGAAATGCTTCAGGCCGATACAAAAGCCATGAATCTGCTTATCACGGAGATTTCCAAAGAGCTGCAGGCGGAATACAAGACCATGGAGGCGGACCGGTTTCAGCTGCCGGCGGGAACCGTCCTGGGAAGCAAAATTTTCTCTCAGACGGGGCCCGAAATGGAACTTCGGGTCATTCCCCTCAGTGTGTCAGGAATGGACTTTAAAACGGAATTTGAAGCCCAGGGCATCAACCAGACAAAGTACAAAGTCTATATTATCCTGAAAAGCCAGGTGAAGGTTATGGCTCCCTTTGTTTCTGACACCTTTGACATGTCCAGCACCATTCTCATAGCGGAAGCGGTTGTGCTGGGAGGTGTTCCTGACAGCTATGTTCAGGTGCCGGAAGAAGATATTCTGGATGTAACGTAAGGAAGGCTGGCATAAAGGGCGCCGGATGTGGTAATATATATCCATGGTTAGATTTAATGAGAACAATGAAATTATAAAAGAAGAAGAGTACAGGGCCATCCTTGTGGGGCTTTCCCGGGGCGAGGATATCACCTATTCCATGGATGAGCTTTCCGGCCTTGCGGAAGCTGCCGGGGTTCAGGTGCTGGGACAGATGATACAGAGCCTGGAAAAACCCAATCCGGCCACGCTGATTGGAAAAGGCAAGGTCAGCGAGCTGGCTGAAATGCAGGAAGCCATGGAAGCCGATACGGTTATTTTCAATGAAGAGCTTTCCGGGATGCAGCTGCGGAATCTGGAAGAAGCCCTCTCTGTAAGAGTGATTGACCGGACGATCCTGATTTTGGACATCTTTGCCGCCAGAGCCACATCCAGGGAGGGAAAGCTTCAGGTGGAGCTGGCCCAGCTTCAGTACAGAATGCCAAGACTTACCGGCTTTGGCAGATCCCTGTCCCGTCTGGGCGGCGGGATCGGGACCAGGGGACCCGGTGAAAAAAAGCTGGAAACAGACCGAAGACATATCGCGAAACGGATGGATGACATAAAAAAAGAACTGGCCCAGATTAAAAATACCAGAAGCGTGCAGAGGAGCCAGCGGGAAAAGTCAGAGCTTCCGGTAGTCGCCCTTATGGGGTATACCAATTCCGGCAAATCCGCTTTGATGAACCGGCTTTTATCCCTTTCGCAAAAAGAGGACAAGGCGGTAACAGAGCGGGACATGCTCTTTGCTACCCTGGATACACAGCAGAGAAGCATCTGTCTGGAGAAGAACCATGAATTCATATTGATCGATACCGTAGGCTTTGTAAGCAAGCTGCCGCATTCTCTGATTCAGGCCTTTAAAGCGACGCTGGAGGAAGTGACCTACGCGGATCTGCTGCTCCATGTGGTGGATTCCTCGTATGAAAATTACGACTTTCATATTGATGTGACAAATCGGGTCATTGAAGAAATCGGAGCGGGCGGGAAAGAAAAGCTTATGGTATACAATAAAATCGACCGGCTCGGGCAGCTCCCAGTGGACGCTACAGGCTGCGAAAGCGTTTTTATTTCGGCAAAGCGGGGCGACAATATGGAACTTCTTCTGGAACAGATAAAGGAAAAGCTGTTTGGCTCCAGAATAAAGGCAAGGCTGCTGATCCCCTATGACCGGGGAGATCTTTCTTCCTACCTTTGTGAGAAAACAGCGGTTCTTGTTATGGATTACCGGGAGAACGGCACTTTTTTTGAAGTTGAATTATCGCAGGCGGATTATAACAGGTTGAAAGCTTATGATACAGTATAAAACAGTAATGAAAGAAGCGGAAGCAGAACAGATCATTGAAAAATCGAGGTTTATAGCTCATGTGAAGCCGGTAGAGTCACGGGAAGAGGCGGATGCTTTTATCGCCTCGATCCGGGCCCGGTATAAAACGGCGACGCATAATGTTCCAGCCCTGGTGCTGGGGGATAAGTTTCAGATACAATGGGCCAGCGATGACGGAGAGCCTCAGGGCACATCGGGAGCGCCGATGGTGCAAATGCTGGTAAAGGAAGGAATTACTAACGTCGCGGTGGTGGTGACCCGTTATTTTGGCGGCATTAAACTGGGAACAGGCGGATTAGTGCGGGCTTATACCGGCAGCGCGAAGCTGGGGCTGGAAGCGGCGGGAATCTGTCAGGTAAAAGAAATGGCGCTGCTGCGGTTTAAGGTGGACTATTCTTTCTTAAACAGAATTCAGAACCTTTCACAGGGCGGAAATTTTTCGATTGAGGATATCCTTTATGAGGAGGCTGTGACCCTGAAGCTATCCGCTGAAATGGAAGATGCGGAATCGGTCAGGGCACTGATGGCGGAGCTGACATCAGGTACAGCGCTGCTTATATCGGAAAGCACAGGTCTAGCAAAAAATGCTGTATGATTTTATCAAATTTACCATTGACAGGTCAGCCAGGCTGTGCTAATATAAAAAAGCTCTCAGGTGTTCCGAGATAGCTCAATGGTGGAGCAACCGGCTGTTAACCGGTAGGCTGTGGGTTCGAGCCCCACTCTCGGAGCCATTATCAAAGCTCCTTCGGGCTGCGAAGGAAGAGAGAAAAAAGATTGAAAAAAGTACAAAAAAGTGCTTGACAATCAGGAACAAATGCTGTATAGTTAATAAATGTGTCGAGTAGATAAAACTTGAACAGGGGCGTTTAGCTCAGCTGGGAGAGCACCTGCCTTACAAGCAGGGGGTCATAGGTTCGAGCCCTATAACGCCCACCATTTAAACAGTTTGACGTTTGGCTGAAAAAGCGGACGTGTTATGTGGATGCGGTCCGGTAGTTCAGTTGGTTAGAATGCCAGCCTGTCACGCTGGAGGTCGACGGTTCGAGCCCGTTCCGGATCGCCAATTTTTATCAGATACGATACAGACAACATTGTTTGCTGGCGTGGCTCAACGGTAGAGCAGCTGATTTGTAATCAGCAGGTTGGGGGTTCGATTCCCTCCGCCAGCTCCATAATATCGAGGGTTTCCCGAGTGGCCAAAGGGGGCGGACTGTAAATCCGTTAGCTGAGCTTTCGATGGTTCGAATCCATCACCCTCGACCAATTTAATAATTTGTGTGCGGAAGTGGCTCAGGGGTAGAGCATCGCCTTGCCAAGGCGAGGGTCGCGAGTTCGAATCTCGTCTTCCGCTCCATTTATGCGGATGTAGTTCAATGGTAGAACCTCAGCCTTCCAAGCTGATGGCGTGAGTTCGATTCTCATCATCCGCTCCATTTTTGGGCTCATAGCTCAGTTGGATAGAGCAACGGCCTTCTAAGCCGTGTGTCCGGGGTTCGAATCCCTGTGGGCTCGCCATTTTTTTTAAGATTGGGGTATAGCCAAGCCGGTTAAGGCAACGGACTTTGACTCCGTCATTCGTAGGTTCGAGTCCTGCTACCCCAGCCATACGACCCATTAGCTCAGTCGGCAGAGCACTTGACTTTTAATCAAGGTGTCCGGAGTTCGAATCTCCGATGGGTCACCAACTTTCAAAGGTATGGTGTAGCAGAACAAAGACTTACAAATGTGGAGAGGTGTCCGAGTGGTTTAAGGAGCTGGTCTTGAAAACCAGTGACTCCGTAAGGGGCCGTGGGTTCGAATCCCACCCTCTCCGCCATAGAATCTGAGTATGCCACAGATGATATGTCGGAAACAATTGTTAGCCTGGAGAAGTACTCAAGAGGCTGAAGAGGACGGTTTGCTAAATCGTTAGGGTTCGTTAAGGGCCGCATGGGTTCGAATCCCATCTTCTCCGCCATAATATAGGGGTATAGCTCAGTTGGTAGAGCAGTGGTCTCCAAAACCACGTGCCGTGGGTTCAAATCCTACTGCCCCTGCCATTTTAAAAATTTTATTACGGGGTGTAGCGCAGTTTGGTAGCGCAACTGGTTTGGGACCAGTGGGCCGCGGGTTCAAATCCTGCCACCCCGACCATTTTAGAAAACCGCTGAAGTGGGCCATTAGCTCAGTTGGTCAGAGCATCCGGCTCATAACCGGCAGGTCCGGGGTTCAAGTCCCTGATGGCCCACCATAATACATGTAAATAATTTTTATGCCCAGATAGCTCAGTAGGTAGAGCAGAGGACTGAAAATCCTCGTGTCCTTGGTTCAATTCCGAGTCTGGGCACCATCTTTTAAAAGGTAATCTTTTGCTGACATTGCGTCCGAAGGATTACTTTTTTTCTATATCAGAAAGCGGCCCGAAGGGCCGCGGTTTAAGGAGGAATCTATGGCGCAGCTTTATTACAGATACAGTACAATGAATGCGGGGAAGTCGGCGGAAATTATCCGTATTGCCCATAATTATGAGGAACGGAGCAAGCGGGTGCTGACCCTGACTCCAAGTGTGGATGACCGGTATGGATTGGGCGTCATTACTTCCAGGATCGGTATTCAGAGAGAAGCGCTGGTGGTGAATGATAATACGAACATTCTGGAGCTTTTTATGACAGAAAACGCCCAGGAAGAAATCGAATGTGTGCTGATTGATGAATGCCAGTTCCTGAAAAAACATCATGTGGAAGAGCTGGTGGAGATCGTGGACAGCTGCGATGTTCCGGTTCTGGCCTATGGACTGAAAAATGACTTTCGCAATGAGCTCTTTGAAGGCTCCTATTATCTGCTGGTCTACGCGGATAAGATCGAAGAGATTAAAACGATCTGCTGGTGCGGAAGAAAAGCGACTATGGTGGCAAGAGTTGTAGATGGAAAGCTTGTAAAGACAGGGGATCAGATTGTCATCGGCGGAAATGACATGTACGTTTCCCTGTGCAGAAAACATTATAACGATGGAAGGATCGGACCGAAGATCAAAAAATAAAGGGCGCGCTAAAACCCGCGGAAAAGCGGGAGCGCGCAGGGTAAAAGATCTTTGACAGATGATTGTACTTATAGCCTGGCGCCCTGCCAGGTTTTTTTGTCCCGAAGAGACTTGTGGATGCTGTTGAGGATGGTCCTCTTTTTGTAGCTCCATTCCGGAGCGATAAGGGTTGGGCGGGGCGCGTCGCCGGACATGCGGTGAATGGTGATGTCAGGCGGGATGATTTCCAGAGCGTCTACCACCAGGTCCACATATTCTTCGATGGAAGCAAAAGGCACATAGTTCGGATATAGAGTCGCCATCTGAGAGCCTTTTACCAGATTCAGCATGTGAAGCTTGATTCCAAAAATATGCCGGGTCAGAGAAGCGGCGCGGTCTGATTCCTGAGGAAGGTCCCGGCATACATAGCGAACGGATTCCAGCATTTGCTTTCTGGATTCGCCGGGAAGCCCGAAGATTAAATGAGTAACGACCCGAATCCCCCGGGAATGAAGGTCGGAAACCGCTTTATCATACACAGACAGAGAGTAGCAGCGGTTAATGAGAACGGCGGTGTCCTCATGGATGGTCTGAAGGCCCAGCTCCACCCATAAAAAAGTCCGCTGATTAAATTCCTGCAGCAGATCCAGGATTTCTTCTGAAAGACAGTCTGGTCTGGTGGCAATGGCAAGTCCGATGACGCCTGGATGCGCAAGGCTCTCTGAATACTGGCGGCGAAGCCGCTCTACCGGGGCATAGGTGTTGGTATGGCTCTGAAAGTAAGCGATATAGCTGGCTTTTGGCCATTTGTCTGAAAGAAGCCGTATCTGAGAGGGAATATCGCTGGCCAGATCGCCGGAGCCCGCGGCGGAGCAAAAAATGCATCCGCCGGTCCCTTTGCTGCCGTCCCGGTTGGGGCAGGTGAATCCGCCGTCAATAGAAAGCTTTACCACCTTGCCGCCTGTTTTTTCCTTTAAATAGCTTCCGATGGAATTGATCGGATGTTCTGTCGATAGTTCTCGCATAGCTTTGATTTTATCCTTCCATATATGAAATAGTGCCGCGGTTTTCGCTGCCGGATCCGGCTGGCGCGGATTTTTTGGCGGGTCAGCGCCGCTGTTTTTTTTGAGCTGTGAATATTTGCACGAACGTATTTATATGATATAATAAATTGTTAAAAATGCAAATAAAATCTTAAAGGATGATTTTTATGACTGAGGAAAAAAGAACCCGGCCGGCCCGGCAGGAAGGCGGGATGGAAAACCGGGAGAAGAACGGATTTGTGCAAATGAAGGGCTTCTCCGACCGGACGGAAAAACCGGCGCTGCTGCTTCACAGCTGCTGCGGTCCCTGCAGTACGGCTGTAATTGAGCGGCTTGCCGGTGACTATCAGATCACCATATTTTTTTATAACCCCTGCATTACGGATCAGGAAGAATATCAGAAGCGAAAAGACGCGCAGCTGGAGTTTGTAAAAAAATATAACGAGAGCCTGCCGCCGAAAGAGCGTATCTGTGTAAAGGAAGGCCCTTATGACACAAAAAACTTTTACAGAGCGGCCGCGGGGCTGGAGCAGGAACCGGAGGGAGGAAAGCGATGCCTGGCCTGCTTTTGGCAGCGTCTGGAAAAGACGGCTGAGACCTGCAAGCTGGCGGGATATGACTATTTCGGCACTACACTGACTGTAAGTCCCCATAAAAATTATGAGCTGATCAGCAGTATCGGCAGAAAGCTGGCGGTGAAATACAGTCTCAGCTTCCTGGATCAGGACTTTAAGAAAAAAGACGGTTTTAAGCGCAGTATCCAGCTGTCCAGGCAGTACGGCCTGTACCGGCAGAATTACTGCGGATGTGAATATTCAAAACGGCAGAGGGAAAACCAGAAACAGGAAAAGCAGAAATAAAGGAGAAAGAAAATGGCAAAGGTAACCATACCGGAAAACTACACACCTGTGATCGATTTTATGGAAAGCCAGAGAGCGATCAAAAAAATAAAAGATTTTTTTCAGCAGGAGCTGGCTTATGGGCTGAGTCTGCGGAGAGTTTCCGCGCCGCTGTTCGTAGCGCCGGAAACGGGGCTTAACGATAATCTCAACGGTGTGGAACGGACCGTAAGCTTTACAGTAAAGGACATGGATGAAAAGCCGGTGGAGATTGTTCAGTCCCTGGCCAAGTGGAAACGAATGGCTCTTGGAAAATACGGCATTGAGCCGGGACACGGCATTTATACTGATATGAACGCCATCCGCAGAGACGAAGAGCTTGACAACCTGCATTCCATCTATGTGGACCAGTGGGACTGGGAAAAGGTCATTACAAAGGAACAGCGAAGCGAAGCGTATCTGAAGGAAGTTGTAACAACGCTTTATAACGCGCTGAAAAACCTGGGAGACTATGTGAACCGGCTGTACAAAGATCTGAGAACGGAGCTTCCTAATGAGATCTTCTTCATCACCACGCAGGAGCTGGAGGATATGTACCCGGATAAAACCCCAAAGGAACGGGAGGACGCTATTACAGAAGAAAAACGCGCCGTATTTATCATGAAGATCGGCGGGCAGCTGAAATCCGGACAGAAGCATGACGGAAGAGCGCCGGACTATGATGACTGGGAGCTGAACGGGGATATTATTCTGTGGAATGAGATCCTGGGTCAGGCGTTTGAAATTTCCTCCATGGGTATCCGCGTGGATGAGACGGCTATGGAGCGGCAGCTTAAAGAAGCGGGAGCGGAAGAGCGGCGCGGCATGGATTTCCATCAGATGATTTTAAAGAAAGAGCTCCCATATACCGTTGGCGGCGGTATCGGACAGAGCCGGCTTTGCATGTACTTCCTGCGGAAAGCGCATATCGGCGAAGTGCAGGTTTCCATCTGGCCGGAAGATATGATTGCGGAATGCAGTGATAACAACATATTCCTGCTGTAAGGGGAGCGGATGAAATACATAGACGTAGCCATAGACAATAAAAGTGAACATACAGACACCCTTTACACATACGGGTGCGGGGACGACCGGGTTCAGATCGGGCAGAAAGTCTATGTGCCCTTCGGCCTGGGGAATAAGGTGCGGGACGCTTACGTGTTCCGCATTTCCGATAAGCCAAAGAGCGAGTATAAAAATCTGAAATACGCGGAAGCTCTGGACGAGGAAGTCTGTCTGAGCAGAGAGATCATCAACACCTGCTGCTGGATGAAGCGCAGGTATCTGTGTAAATATATTGACGCGGTCAAATGCTTTACTCCGGCAGGAAGCCGGTCCAAGCGGGGAAAAGAGCGCAACCCTTATAAAGGGGCCGAAGGGGAAGATTCGGGGGTTCCGGAGCTTACCCGGCAGCAGAAAGCGGCGCTTCAGCCCATCAGCGAGGCCATCGGAAGAAGACTGCATCAGCGATTCCTGCTTTATGGAGTGACTGGCAGCGGAAAAACGGAAGTCTATATGCGGGCAGCTCAAAAATGTCTGGATGAAGGACGGCAGGTCATTATGCTGGTGCCGGAAATCTCCCTTACAACGCAGATTATCCAGCGTTTTATCGGGCGATTCGGAGCGGAAACCATCGCTGTGCTTCACAGCCGGCTTTCGCCGGGGGAGCGGCATGATGAGTGGACGCGGATCAGGACAGGGCAGGTGAGCATTGTGATCGGCGCGAGATCAGCCGTATTTGCTCCTCTTGCGGATATAGGAATGATTATCCTGGACGAAGAGCACGAGGCAACCTACAAGTCGGATATGACGCCCAAATACGACGCGGTGGAGGTCGCCCTGAAACGGCTCCAGGAGCACAGAGGGATACTGCTGTGCGGAAGCGCTACGCCGGGGGTTTCCACCTATTACCGGTCTCAGATGGGGATCTATAAACGGCTGGAACTGACCGAGCGGTATAATCAGGTGGCTCTGCCTCAGGTGGAGGTCATCGATATGCGAGACGAGCTGAAGGCGGGCAATAAAACCATCATCAGCCGGGCGCTCCACCGTGAAATGGAAAGCGCGCTGGAAAAAAAGCGGCAGATTATACTTTTCCTGAATCGGAGGGGCTATTCCACCTTTATTTCCTGCAGAGAGTGCGGACTGGTTCTTAAATGTCCCAGCTGTGGCATTTCTCTCACCTATCACAAGGAGGACGGCAGGGCAGTCTGCCATTACTGCGGGCATGAAGAAGAGCCGCCCGCGCTGTGTCCTTCCTGCGGAAGCAAATATATCCGCTATTTTGGAACAGGAACGGAGAAGGTGGAGGAGCAGGTAAACGCGCTTTTTCCGGAAGCCGTTATCCAGCGGCTGGATCTGGATTCTACCCGGCGCAAGGGCAGCATTGAAGCCATCCTGAAGCGATTTAAGAAAGGCAGGATCGATATTCTGGTGGGAACCCAGCTGGTGGCCAAGGGACTTGATTTCCGCAACGTAGGCCTGGTAGGGATCATCTCGGCGGATGTAACGTTGAATATCCCGGATTTTCGTTCGCCGGAGCGGACCTTTCAGCTGATTACCCAGGCCGCGGGCCGGGCGGGAAGAGGCGAAGAAACAGGCAGGGTGATTATCCAGTCCTATACGCCAGACAACTACGCGGTGCGTTTTGCCGCGCAGCAGGATTACAAGGGCTTCTTTGACGCGGAGATTCAATTGCGAAGCTATATGGGCTATCCGCCTTTCAGCGATCTGATCCAGCTGGTGTTTTCCTCAAAAGAGGAAGAAAAGGCTAAGGCCGCGGCGGAGCTCTGGTATGAGAAGTACGCGGACGCGCTGGGTCAGGGGGAGCGGGAGCGGATTTTCCGGCCTCAGCCGGCGCCTATGAATAAAATCAAAGATACATACCGTTACTGTATGCTGATTAAGTGCCCTCAGGGCAAACGAAAAACTTATACGGAGGCGCTGCGGCAGATCAAGGATACGGAGAAAATAAAAAAGAAAGAATATGCTGTTACCGTGGATATTAATCCTTACAGCTTTGTATAATGGAGGAAAAAATGGCATTAAGAAATATTGTACTTGAAGGTGACCCGATTTTGAGAAAGCGCTGCAGAGCAGTGGACCAGGTGGATGATCGCATCCGTATGATTCTGGACGATATGGTAGAAACTATGCGGGAAGCGGGCGGTGTAGGACTTGCGGCTCCGCAGGTAGGCATGATGCGCCGCATGTTTGTGGCTGAGCCGGAGGAAGGCCGGGTGTATTGCTTTGTGAACCCTGAGATCATTGAAATGGAAGGATCCCAGCTGGGAGATGAAGGCTGCCTTTCCGTTCCCGGCTATCAGGGAAAGGTAGAACGGCCGGAGCGGATTCGGATCAAAGGTCTGGATAGAGAAGGAAAGGAACAGGAGTACGAATTCAGGGATTGGGACGCGCGGGTCATGTGTCATGAATTCGATCACCTGGAAGGAATCCTATACACCGATAAAGCGGGGCAGGTGTACGAAGTTACTGCCGAAGGAGACGAATAAATGAAACTTGTTTATATGGGGACACCGGATTTCGCGGTTCCCGCGTTGGAAACCCTGGCGCGGGAGGGATATCAGATCGGTTATGTGGTTACTCAGCCGGACGCTGTCCGGGACCGGGGGAAAAAGATAAAAATGACGCCGGTAAAGGAAAAAGCTCTGGAACTGGGATTGAAAGTGCTGCAGCCGGAAAAAATAAAGAAAGACGCTGACTTTTTCCAAGCGCTGAAAGCCTATGAGCCGGATCTGATTGCCGTAGCCGCGTATGGGCAGATTCTTCCAAAGGAGATCCTGGAGCTTCCAAGGCTGGGCTGTGTCAATATCCATGGTTCTTTGCTTCCGCGGCACCGAGGAGCGGCGCCCATCCAGAGAGCCATTCTGGAGGGAGACCAGGAAACGGGAATCACCATCATGTTTATGGAAGAAGGGCTTGATACAGGAGCCATGCTGGCCAAACGGAGCACGCCCATTGAAAAGAAAAACGGAGCGGAGCTTCACGATGAACTGGCTCGGATGGGAGCGGAGCTTTTAGCTGAGACTATTCCAAAGCTTGAGGCGGGCCAGATCCGGCCGCGGCCTCAAAATGACGCGGAATCCACTTACGCGCCGATGCTTTCCAAAAAAGACGGAGAGATCGATTTTACCTGGGAGCCAAAGCGGATCGAGCGGCTGATTCGGGCGTTTGACCCGTGGCCGGGAGCGTTTACCTCCTATAAGGGAAAGATGCTTAAGATCTGGGAAGCGGAGGTTCTTGCCGGGGCGAATACAGCGGCGCCGGGAACGATTACAGGCGTATCTGACGCGGGGATCGAAATTTCCGCGGGAGGAGGAACCCTTCTTGCCACTGTAATTCAGATTCCTGGGAAAAAACGGGTAGCCGCGGCAGATTATTTAAAGGGCAACAGCATTGAAACAGGCAGCGTTTTAGGATAGAATAAGAAAAAGTTACAGAGGAGGAAAAAACAATGCCTTTTTTTGGAATGTATGACCCTACAATTATCCTTTTGATCCCGGCGATTCTTTTTACGCTGTACGCGCAGGGAAAGGTAAACCGGGCTTATAAAAAATACGCGCGGGTACAGAACCGGACCCATATGACGGGAATGCAGGCCGCGAGACGGGTGCTGGACGCAAATGGGCTGCGGGATGTAAGGATCGAAATGATTCCGGGCAATCTTACGGATCATTATGATCCAAGAAGCCGGGTCATGCGGCTTTCGCAGCAGGTGTACAGCGGAGCTACCATCGCGTCGGTCAGCATCGCCGCCCACGAATCGGGACATGCCATTCAGCATGGAACTGGCTATGGGTTTCTGCGCTTTCGGAACGCGATTGTGCCGGTCGTCAATTTGGTATCAAATCTTTCCTGGCCTCTTCTGGTCATCGGGATTATTATTTCCGGGACAGGAAGAGTCGCGACGGGAAATCTGATTTTCGATATAGGAGTACTTTTCTTTGCGGGGGTTGTAGTCTTTCATCTGGTCACGCTGCCAGTGGAGCTGAATGCCAGCAGCAGAGCCATCGCTCAGCTGCAGACACTGGGCATCGTAGGCAACGATGAGATCTCCGGCGCGAGAAAGGTTCTTTCAGCAGCGGCCATGACCTATGTGGCAGCGCTTGCAACAGCCGTTTTGAACTTAGTTAGGTTATTATTAATTAGGGAGCGTGATTGATATGGACGCAAACAGAAAGACCGCTTATTTAACACTGATGGATGTAGAATCGAAAAAATCTTATTCCAATATTGCCCTGAACCACCAGATCATCTGCAACAAGCCGGGATCACAGGCGTTTGTAAGGGAGCTGGTATACGGCGTGCTGGAAAATAAGATGCTGCTGGACTATTATATTGACCAGCTGGTCAGCTCCGGAGCGGCTTCTCTGCGGGCCAGCGACCGTACTGTGCTGCGGATGGGCATCTACCAGCTGGCGCGCATGGATTCAGTGCCGGAATACGCGGCGGTAAATGAAAGTGTAATCCTCGCGAAGAAATACTGCCGGGGAAGAGATGGCTTTATAAACGGAGTTCTGCGGAATTACCTGAACCGCCGGTTTACTATAAAGCTTCCGGACCGGGCAGAGGATGAAGTGGCGTATCTGTCTGTGAAGTATTCTTACGCCCCATGGATTGTTGAGATGTGGATGGAGCAGTATAAGGTGGAGTTTGTGGAGGAAATGCTGAAGGCGGGAAACGCTACGCCTCCCCATACGATCCGTCTCAACTGGCTCAAGATCATGAAGAAGGATCTGATGGAAAAGCTGGAATCCAAGGGCTATGAAGTGAAGGAAGGAACGCTGTGTCAGAATGCGCTTCATGTAAAGGGCAGTGAGCTTTTGGGAACTGAGCTTTACAAACACGGTCTTTTCTCCGTCCAGGATGAAAGCTCCATGCTGGTGGCGGAAAAGCTGAATCCAAAGCACGGAGATGTGGTGATGGATGTCTGCGCCGCGCCGGGAGGAAAGACGCTGGCTATCGCGGAACGGATGAACAATACGGGAACCATCATCGCTTCCGATATCTACAGGAGAAAGCTGGATATTATCGATAAAGAAGCGGAACGGCTGGGAATCACCAATGTGCGGACCCGGTCATGGGACGCCACGAGAGTGGATTCTTCCATGGTGGAAAAAGCGGACCGGGTGCTGGTGGACGCGCCGTGCTCCGGTCTGGGGGTCGTTCGAAGAAAACCGGAGATCAAATACAAGGAAAAGAGCCAGGAAATGGAGCTGCTGCCAAGAAAACAGCTGGCTATCCTTTCGGCTTCGTCCCAATATGTAAAGCCGGGCGGAATGCTTGTTTACAGTACATGCACCATCAGCCCGTACGAAAACCAGCGGGTGGTTTCTGATTTCCTGAAGAAAAATCCAAGCTTTAAGAAAGAAGAAATGATTCAGCTGCTGCCCCATGTAAACGATACAGATGGATTTTTCATCTGTATTATGAAGAGGGACAGGGGTCTGGTATAAAATGCTGAGCGGGCCGCTAAGAGAGACTCACAGCGGACTTGCGGCGCGGAAAGTAAAAGAGTAAGCGGAGATAGAATATGGCGCAAATTGGATTTAAAAGCAACGCCGGAATGATTCGAGATAATAATGAGGACGCCTGCTTTGTCATCCCAAGTCACAATGTATATGTGGTGGCGGATGGCGTAGGGGGCAATAACGCGGGTGAGATCGCCAGCAGGACTGCGGTACGGGGAGTCGCGGAATATGTGACATCCGCGTCCCCGGAAGAGTGCGGCAGCCCGGAAGAAATCAGGGAATACTTTATCCGGTGTCTGTCTCAGGTAAATGATGAAATTTATCAGATGGGACAGAAACATAAAGAGAATAAAGGGATGGCTACAACTGTGGTCATAGCTTATATTAAAGAGGACACAGCCTATGTGGTCAATGTGGGAGACAGCAGAGCCTACCTGTTTCGGGAGGGCAGCCTTTCACAAATCACAGTGGATCATACTTATGTGAACGAACTGCTGAAAAACGGGGTGATTACAGAAGAAGAGGCGGAGCATCACGCTCAGAAAAATGTAATTACCCGGGCAGCGGGGGCCGAGCCTTTTATAAAGGCGGATTTTTTTCAGACAAAACTGGAAAAGGATGATATACTTATGCTTTGTTCGGACGGACTTTACGGTGAAGTGGATGAACAAAAGCTGACCGAGATACTGGACAAGAAAAACACCATGTCAGGGACCTGTACGCGCCTTGTGGAAGAAGCGCTGCGCTGCGGGGGCAGAGACAATATCACCGTAATTTGTTTGAAGATATAAGGGAGGACCAGAATGAGCAGTAAGATATTAGCAGGACGCTATGAACTGTTTGAAAAGATCGGCGAAGGCGGGATGTCCGTTGTATATAAGGCCAAAGACAGGCTTTTGAACCGCTATGTCGCGATTAAAGTATTAAAGCCGGAATTTGTTAAGGATCAGAAATTTATTGAAAGCTTCCGCCGCGAGTCACAGGCCGCGGCCAGCCTGTCTCATCCCAATATCGTAAATATTTTTGATGTAGGACAGGAAGGCAACATCCACTATATTGTAATGGAGCTGGTAGATGGCAGGACCCTCAGCGAGCTGATCCGGGACGAAGGCCCGCTTCCATATCAGAGAGTCATCGATCTGACAAAGCAGATTGCGGCGGCCCTCAGTGTCGCCCACGAAAATCAGATTATCCATCGGGATGTAAAACCGCACAATGTGTTGATTACTTCAAGTGGAACGGCTAAAATTACGGATTTTGGTATTGCCAAGGCGGTGAATTCCTCTACGATTGTAGACACCACCGGAGGCGGCATCATGGGATCGGTCCATTATTTTTCGCCGGAGCAGGCAAGGGGCGGCTATGTAGATGAAAAATCTGATATCTATTCCCTGGGGATCGTTATGTATGAAATGCTGACGGGAAGAGTGCCTTTTGACGGAGACAATCCGGTTAATATCGCTTTGATGCACATCAACAGTGAAATGGTACCGCCATCCAAGTTGGTTTCCGGTATCCCTCCGGCTTTGGAAAAAATCGTTCTCAAGGCTACTGACAAGTATCAGACCAACCGGTTTGCCAGCGCGGATGAGATGATCAAGGCCCTGAACAACCTGGAATTCGTAGGAAGCGTTGTGGGGGATTCTCTGTTTATGACAGGGGATGACGATGATCAGGGAAAACCTCTGGTGGAATCGGATTTTGACGATGGCGAATATGACGATGAGTATGATGATTATGAAGATAAAAAGAAAAAGAAGAAAAAATCGTCAAAGAATGGATCCGGAAAAAAGAAAAAAATTATAATCGGCGTTATTGCGGGAGTTGTAGTGCTTCTTGCTCTTGGAATCGCTTTCGCGGCAGGCGCTTTCAGCGGAAAGCCGGTTGTCGTGCCGGATCTGTCAGGTAAGACGCTGGAAGAAGCTACTGAGATGGCCGAGGAAGTGGGCTTTAAGGTGGAACAGGGAGAACTGGTCAATGATCCGGACATTCCGGAAGGATCGGTAGTTTCCCAGACGCCGGAGGCTAATTCCACCGCGAAAAAGGGTACTACGATTCGGGTCAACCTCAGTAAAGGCCCTGGAGACGGTCAGGTGCCGGATGTAACGGGAAAGACTGAGGAAGAAGCGGAAGAGCTGCTGGTGGCCAACGGGTTTAAGCTGGGAGATGTGACCCCTGGACCGAGCGATCTGGAGGAAGGCAAGGTATACAAGCAGACGCCGGAAGCGGGAACAACGCAAAAGGAAGGAACTACTGTAGATATTATGGTCAGCGATGGATCCCAGGCCAAGGTGGCGGTGCCATATCTGATCGGCAAGGATATTGATGAAGCCAAGTCTTTATTGACTAAGGCGGGTCTGAAAATCGGCAAGATCGAGTATGAGGCCAGTGACACTTACTCGGTAAATCAGGTTATGTGGCAGCAGTACGACGCGAATGACGAGGTAGAGAAAAATACATCGGTAAGAGTGAAGGTCAGCACTGGGCCGCAGGAAGCGCAGGATATCGATCTTTATATCGATTACAGCAAGGCAAAGAACGAGATGTTCTTTATGACAGTTACTCTGTCCGATGAGTCCGGAACCAGGAACATTATCAGCAACCAGCAGAGGACTAAGAGCGACGGCGGGGAAGATGTGACCCTGGAAGGCAAAGGAACGGGTACTGTGGTGGTTATCTTTGACGGACAGCAGGTTATGAAGAAGAAAGTAGACTTTACAAAGGGGACAATCAGCTGATGAGGGGAACCATTGTAAAAGGAATCGCAGGATTTTATTATGTAAAGGAGGAAGGGCCGCGGCAGGCGGCCCTTCCGGTATCATGGGATAAGCAAAAGCCGGAGAAAAAAGCGGAAGCGGAGGCCGCGGGCCGGTATGGCCGGGGAAAGCTGCAGGCCGCAAAAGAGCTGGTGCCCGGGGAAAGCGGTTTAGCCTCCAGCAGGACGTCCGGCAGCTTTGAGCGGCGGATCTGGCAGTGTAAAGCCAGGGGGCTTTTCAAGAAGGAAGGCGTTACACCGGCTGTCGGTGATCTGGTAGAATTTGAGCTGGGAGAAGGCCAGGAGGACGATGGTCTGATCACAGAGATCCTTCCCCGGAAAAACCAGTTCATACGGCCGCCAATCGCCAATGTGGACTGCTTTGCCGTTGTCATGGCGGCGGCCCATCCGAAGCCGAATCTGGCTGTGGCGGATAAATTTCTGGTTATGGCGGAAAAAAGCGGCACAGACGTGATTTTCTGTATCAATAAGGTGGACCTTGCAAAGCCGGAGGCTGTAGAACGTCTAATGGCGATTTACGCGCCGGTCTATCCGGTAGTGTGCCTCAGCGGAGCTTCCGGAGTAGGAGTGGAGGAGCTGAAACAGCTCATGACAGGAAAGCGGACGGCTCTGGCGGGGCCTTCCGGTGTGGGAAAATCGACCCTTCTCAACTGTCTGATACCGGGAGCGCTGGCAGAGACGGGGGATGTGAGCCATAAGACCAAGAGAGGGAAGCATACGACCCGGCACAGTGAGCTTTTCGATCTGGGCGGTAAAACGATGATCTTCGATACGCCGGGCTTTACTTCTTTTGATATTCTGGAGGCGGATGAAGAGGAACTGCAGCATTTATATCCGGAATTTCTGCCATATCTGGGCAGCTGCAGATACGATGACTGCCGCCACATCAAGGAGCCGGACTGCGCTGTGCGGCGCGCCGTGGAGGAAGGCCGTATCTGTCAGCAGCGGTATGCTTCTTACGCATCGCAGCTCGCCCAGATACAGGAAAAGCGGCGGTATTGAAGATCAAACCTAGCAAAATGAAAGGAAAAGGTAATCATATGATTCGATTAGCACCATCAATTTTATCAGCGGATTTTTCAAAACTGGGTGAAGAGGTATCCCGTATCGAGCGAGCGGGAGCCCATGTGATTCATGTGGATGTGATGGACGGCCATTTTGTGC
The DNA here is from genome assembly GCA_020558355.1 of bacterium 210820-DFI.6.37. GTDB lineage: Bacteria > Bacillota > Clostridia > Peptostreptococcales > Anaerovoracaceae > Hominibacterium. Next base: position 82,307 of record JAJCKG010000002.1, read on the forward strand.
CCAATATCAGCTATGGGGCAACTGTAATGAAAAGCCTGCTTGGGAAGACAAAGCTGCCCTTTGACGTGCATCTGATGATCGAAAATCCGGACAAGTATCTGGAAGATTTTATGACGGACCAGACCGAATATATCACCGTTCACCAGGAGGCGTGCCCTCATCTGCACCGGACAGTCCAGCATATTAAAGGTCTGGGCGCAAAGGCGGGGGTGGCTCTGAATCCGGCAACGTCTCTTTCTGTTTTGGACTATATTCTGCCGGACGTGGATATGGTTTTGATTATGTCTGTAAACCCGGGCTTTGGCGGGCAGAAATTCATCGAATCGGCGCTGCGTAAGGTGGAGGAACTGAAAGCTCTGAAAGAGCGGGGCGGCTATGACTTTACCATTGAAATCGACGGCGGTATCAATCTTTCCAATGTAAAAGCGGTTACTGACGCGGGGGTAGAGCTGGTGGTCGCAGGTTCTTCTGTATTCGGAGCGGAGGATGTGGCCGCAAGAGTCGGTGAGTTTTTAGCCGCGTTCTAGGTAGTTTTTCATCTTGCGCGTCTGTGCTGATGAACAATCAAAAGGAGGTACGATGGAAAGAAAAACAGGCCGGAGCCTGCTGAGCATTGTGGTTCCCTGCTATAATGAGGAAAAGGTTCTCCGCCTTTTTAATGGAGCGCTGATGGATCAGCTGAAAAAGATGGCTGACCGGCGGTATGAGTATGAGATTATCTATGTTAATGACGGAAGCGGCGACGGGACACAAAAGCTGATCCTGGAGTTTGCGGAAAAGGATACCCGGGTCAAGTATATCGCTTTCAGCCGGAATTTCGGTAAGGAAGCCGCTATGCTAGCAGGGCTGGAGCACGCGGCGGGAGACTGTGCTGTGATTATGGACGCGGATCTGCAGCATCCGCCCAGTCTGATCGGCCGGATGCTGGACAAGCTGGAGGAAGGCTATGATCAGGTTATTGCCCGGAGGGACAGAACCGGGGATTCCTGGAAATCCTCTTTTTTTGCCAGAACCTATTACAGACTGGTCAATAAGATGGTGGATGTAAAAATGGTGGACGGGGCGGGAGATTTCCGCCTCCTGAGCAGAGCTACCATTGACGCTGTTTTGTCCCTGCAAGAAGCCAATCGTTTTTCAAAGGGTCTTTTTTCCTGGGTGGGATTTAACCAGACTTATATCGAATATGAAAACAGGCAGCGGGCTTTTGATGAAAGCCGCTGGTCTTTCAAGCGCCTTCTGCGCTATGGGGTGGACGGTATTGTATCCTTTAACGTGCAGCCGCTGCGCATGTGCGTTTATCTGGGAGGCGCGCTGCTACTGCTGAGTATGGCCTATCTGGTGTATCTATTTGTCAGTATTCTAATCCATGGAATCGATGTGCCCGGTTACTTTACGACGATTGCGCTGATTTCCGTTCTGGGCGGCGTACAGCTGATTTCTCTGGGGATCATCGGGGAGTACGTTGGACGGATCTACGCGGAAGTTAAAAAAAGGCCGGCCTACATCATTGCCCGGACTAATTTGGAGCATGACAGCTGGCGGCAGGAGCCGGATAAAAAATAGAAGCGCGCGAAACGCCTTTGCGGAGGTTTGGGACTTTCTGGGCAGAGGGAAAGAGGATATGAGATGGTGAAAAAACTGTTTGATCAGACTTTCTTGAAATTTATTTTTGTGGGCATATTGAATACTCTGCTGGGGATGGCCATTATGTTCGGGCTATATAATCTTGCGGGGGCCTCCTACTGGATGTCCAGCGCCGCAAACTATATTTTGGTCAGTATTTTCAGCTTTATCGTCAATAAGCGATTCACTTTTCGCCATGAGGGGATGCTGGCTGCGAGCGGCCTGCGGTTTGCTGTAAATATAGGGGTCTGCTACCTGCTGGCCTATGGAGCGGCAAAGCCTTTGGCGGCTTTTCTTTTGGGAAATGCCAGCAGGGCCGTTCGGGAGAACGCGGCTATGCTGGTGGGAATGTGTATTTTTACCGCGGCCAATTATATAGGTCAGCGGTGGTTTGTGTTTGGGAAAGTGCGTGGAGAGGATTCTCAAAAGGATTGAAGCAAGTGTGAATCAGTGGGAGCTGCGGAAAGGCGGGCCGCCAGGCCGCTTTTGGGGCTCCTTTTTCATTGCTGAATGATGGAAAATGGGCTATAATAAAAAATAAAGCTTACAAACGAAAGGCGGTGGCGGTTCGGAAAGACCATCAACGCCAATATGCTGGCAGCTCCAAGGTCTGTCAATAAGGCTCTGACCCGCGGCGTTTGCCGTAGCTATTGGACAGAGACCGGACCCATGAATGAGATTGCGGATTGCATCGAGCACAATGTGGATGAAGTGCGGGAGGATATCGTCAAAATGGTGGCGGGAATCCCGGTGGAAGCGGATCTGGACGGCTACAGCGCGGCGGAGCTGCGGCTGGATACCCGGGATGAAATCCTGTCGGCTATGGTGGTCTATGGTTTCCTGTCCTATTAGGATACTGTGACTATATTTTTCTCCCAAAGAAAAAGGGAAAGCCCGCTATCCTTTTGGAACTGAAAATGGGCGGGACCTGTCAGGAAGCGGTTTCGCAGATCAGGGAAAAGAATTATACGCAGAGGACAGAGGCCTGTTCGGATACGTTGCTGGTGGGAATCAGTTATGGTAAGGACAAGCGGCATTCGTGCAGGATTGAGCGGGTGGAAGCTGGCGGAAACGAAAATAAATTTTAAAGGGTGAAAGAGGATAGAGGATACAGTTTTTAGAGGAGGGAGCTATGGCGAGAACGACGGCGATCGGAATACAGGATTACAGTACGCTGATTGAAAAGAATTATTTTTATATAGACAAGACCTCGTTTATTAAGGAATGGTGGGAGAGCGGGGATAGCGTCACCCTGATCAGCCGCCCCCGGCGTTTTGGGAAGACCCTGAACATGAGCATGCTGGATTGGTTCTTTTCCCTGGATCACCCGGGGCGGGGCGACCTGTTTGAGGGCCTTTCCATCTGGGAAGACGAGGAGTACCGGAGCCTTCAGGGAACATACCCGGTGATCAGCCTGTCCTTCGCCAACGTGAAGGAGCGGAACTACCCCAACGCCAGGAAAAGAATGTGCCAGCTCATTACGGAGCTTTACACGGACCATTCCTTCCTGCTTGACAGTGAAAGGCTGCGGGAAGGCGATAAAGAAATCTTCAAGCGAATTTCGGTGGATATGGACGATGTGGACGCCGCGGCGGCGATTCACCATTTATCCAAGTGCATGTTTCAGCATTATGGGAAAAAGGTGATTATTCTTTTAGACGAGTACGACACGCCGATGCAGGAGGCGTTTGTAAACGGGTATTGGGAGGAAATCGTTGCCTTTACCAGAAGTCTGTTTAACGCAACCTTTAAGACGAATCCATGGCTTGAGCGGGCACTGATGACGGGTATCACCCGGGTCAGCAAGGAGTCCATCTTCTCGGACTTGAACAATCTGAAGGTGGTGACCACGACCTCAAGTGAGTATGCTACCGCCTTTGGCTTTACGGAGGAAGAGGTTTTCGCGGCGCTGGACGAGTGCGATCTGGGAGCGGAGAAGGAGCGGGTAAAGGAGTGGTATGATGGCTTTATTTTCGGAAACCAGAAGGATATCTATAACCCGTGGTCCATCCTGAATTTCCTGGACACGGGGAAAATAGGGACCTATTGGGCCAACACCAGCTCCAACAGCCTGGCGGGGAAGCTGATCCGGGAGGGAAGCCCGACCATCAAGGAAACGTTTCAGACGCTGCTGCGGGGGAAAAGTATCCAGGCGGCTATCGACGAGCAGATTGTGTATAATCGGCTGGAAGGAAACGAGGAGGCGGTGTGGAGCCTGCTTTTGGCAAGCGGGTATTTAAAAGTTCTGTCTCATGAAGAGAATCTGAGCGAGCTGGAAGACGGGGAGGAGCCGATTTACGAGCTGACCCTGACCAACCGGGAAGTGCGGCGGATGTTTGAGGGGATGGTGCGGGATTGGTTTTCCGGCGCGCGGTCGGATTACAATGATTTTATTAAGGCGCTGCTGCGAGGGGACCTGGAGTCCATGAACGGGTACATGAACCGGGTGGCGTTAAGCACCTTCAGCTATTTTGACACGGGAAGGCTTCCGTCCGGGGAAGAGCCGGAGCGGTTCTATCATGGGTTTGTGTTGGGGCTGATGGTGGATCTGCGGGGAAGGTACGAGATTACCTCCAATCGGGAGAGCGGGTTTGGTCGGTACGACCTGGCGCTGGAGCCGAAAAACCCGGAAGCGGATGACGCGATTTTGCTGGAGTTTAAGGTAAGGAACCCAGGGAAGGAAAGCTGCCTGGAGGAGACGGTTCAGGCGGCGCTGCGGCAGATTCAGGAGAAAGGATACGCGGAGGGGATGAAGGCCCGCGGGATCCCGGAGGAGCGGATTCGGTGTTATGGACTCGCTTTTGAGGGGAAGCGGGTGTTGATTGGGTAGAGGAGAAAAGCTGTGAGATATGAGAAATATTCGATCTGGATTGCTTTTTTTTGAATCTTGTAGTCCCACGTGGTTGTAAGTACATGTGTTTTTTATGAACTCAAGAAAAAAATGTAGGTTTACCAAATATACATTGTAAACCTACAGCTTATATTTAAAAAAGTCTCAGGAAACATGGATATACATTGTAAATTCTGATATAATAAAAAAGATTTGTGCTTATAGTTTTGATGCATAAAAATTTGTATAATGAAGAAGATTTCTGTGAGCTATAGGCTGATTATGAGTAGCGTTTGTTTGCGGATATGAAGTGGGATGCCTGGGACATTCGTTTTATTACCAGATTACAGATAAACGAGAGGATGGAATTATAGTGAAATACCTAGCTTTTTCACATATACAAGGGAGTACATGTGCCAATAGATGAAGACAATTCATCCAGGAATATATCCGAATGAGGGACAACAAAAAAATCAACTTAAAGAAAACAAAGCGATAGATTCTAAGGTTGACATTATGTTTCGGAAAGAAATTTGAAGGCGGTAAAATCTACTGGACGATTGTAAATATGAAAAGTCTAAGACCCTTAGACTTTATCGGAATATTTCAGGAGAAATTAAATGAATATCTCATCACATATGAATATTTAACCGAAAAAATAAAACACCCGGTCAAAAGCTTGAAAAGTTAACATCCGGAGAACGATATGAGGGAATGTCAAATTTATGATAGTACAGGTTGGTGACTTTGAACGTTTTGTGAAAGCTGAGAATTTATCGCTAAAGAAAAAGTAGGAAGGAATAACTACAAGTGATATCTGAGGATTTATTCGTATGCTTCAGAAATTGGAACAATAAAAAAGGTGCCCTCTTGAAATTAGCGATTGACAGAGGTCCCTTCATAATAGAAAGGTCAGGCAAAAGTGAAATCTTTTGGAATAACAACATATTTTCATTTAATGCGTTCAATTGCAATTGCCCAGACATTGGATGAAAAACCCAATTTATATGTGGGAGTGGATTATGCAAAAATTACAAAAAATACATTAAAAAGAATCAGCGAGACTAATGTTTTTAATGACGTTGTGGGCTTTTCAGTAGAAGTTGATACATTAAAGCCTTTCTTTGAAAAATTAAAGGCAACGGCGAAATATAGTGATAAACAGATTGCGGAAGTCGGTAGTAGCCTTTTTGACCAATATCTGACACCATATTTTGAAAAAGTGTTTAAAAATGCTGATAAAACAGATGATTTTTACTATTTTACAGATGGTGTTTGGTGGCTGAAATATATCAATGATTGTTTTCGCAATTTAATTGTAGTAGAGGATGGATATTGTTTTTTTGAAAAGACTCTTAATGCTGATTTTTTAGTAGGAAAAAAGAAATTTTTAAAGCCATTTGTAGGCAAATGGTGGCCAGAAACAAATTATCGCAGTCCAAAGATCAAGAAAATTATTTCTAGTTGTGATTTTCTTGGACTTGATGAAAAATATAGAAACAAGTTGGAAGTAATTGATCATTATCAGCTTGTGGATAGCTTGGGGGAAAGATATAATAAGGCTATTCGTCATATTTTCCCAATTGATATAGAGCTGAAAAAGGGAGATCTTTTTTTAACACAGCCTTTATATATGTATAATTATTGTGATAGAATAGAAAATTACCTGATTGCGAAGAAATTTGTGAAGGATTCTGGTGCAAAAATAAAAACGATAAAGCCACATCCAGGTGATAAAATTTTATATAATGCATTGAAATCTGAATCGGTTATCATTTTGGAAAAGAACTTTCCTATAGAAATTTTAAGATTTTCTCCGGGAGTGTATGATAATGCGATTACATTTGGTTCGTCGACAGCACCGGACAGAAAGATAGCGCAAAATTACAAAAAGATAATGACAGAAGGAGAAGCAATAGAAAGGCAAATTAAAGAATATGTAGAAGAAGAAAGATTGATTGTAGATGTGTATTTGAAAATTGAAGAATTAACGGAGAAAACATATTTGTCTGTGTATAGCTATATTTTTCCTCATAAAAATATTAAAACTAATCTTCATATCATAACGAATAATGTGGAACAGGCGAGGACATTTTTGGGGAAAAAGCAGATCAGGACAATTGTAAGACAATATCAGCACTACAAAAAAATATGGGATGAATCTGTACGAAAACAAGATGTTAGCTTTTTAAAAAATATTTTTGATGGAATGTATGATTATACTTTTGATTTTATTATGGCAGATTCGATAGATTGGGATATGTTTTATGTTGAAAACTGCATAGATAGAGTTCTTATCTCAAAAGAAAAACCGGATTACTTTCTGATCTTAGATAGCTTAGCATTAGGTTTTAGATATACTACAGCAATTTGCAAGGAACTAGAAAAGGGATTGCCAGGAAGCATTTCATGTTTTGAGTATTTTGTTGCGGATGGAAAGCGAAAATATTGTCATTTAGAATGGATAAAGGGGTGCATATCTTCACGACTTACAAATATCATAATTCATTCGGCATTTTTAGAAAATATAGATATTCAGACACAGTCGAAGTATGATTTGTACTGTTCTACAAATAGTGATACTGTTTTAGCGAGTAATAAAAGCATTGTTCGTGCAGAATTACCTCGCAAAAATAGTATGTTGAAAACGGATGATAGAGTTGACATTCTAAAAGGGCGACTAGAATATTATAAATGTAAGAGTATAGAAGATAATCTTGATGATGAGAAGAGACAGCAGTATATTAATAAAATTGTGGTGAATTTGATTGAATTGAAAAATGAATTTATGTTGAGCGGTTTTGCGGTAGATGAATATCATAACCTGATGATGGAGAAATTAAAAGATTATGACTATGCAATAGAGACACTTGTTACCTTACAAGATGTTTTTGCTGATCAGTTCCGAAGAGAAATGAATCGCCAAGTTATGCTGAAAGCTCATTTGTATGTTTCTGAAATGAAGGACGTGGATAAGTACTTAAATGAGAAGGCTATAAAAGTGTGGGATGGTCAGGAAAATTTGGGCATAAAAAGCTATATTCGAAGGAGAGTTAAGAAATTTCTGTCTCAATAGATAGTTGTAAATCTGTAATGTGTATGAAACAGAGAAGCTGTTTTTGCAGGAGTAAGTATTAATGTAAAACTATTAGAACAATTATAACAGAAAGTGAGAAATTGGGAAAAACTATGAAAAATGATAGAAGAATTCCATATGGGAAACAGACAATACTGCCTGAAGATATTGATGCTGTAGTAAATGTCTTGAAATCGGATTTTTTAACACAGGGACCAAAATTGAAAATTTTTGAAGAGACCGTTGCAAGTTATCATGGGGCAAAATATGCTGTTGCATTTGCGAATGGAACAGCAGCACTACATGGAGCTTATTATGCTGCCGGTGTCGTAACAGGAGATGAAATCATTACTTCACCTATAACATTTGTGGCTTCAGCCAATGCTGCCATATATTGTGGGGGAAAGCCAGTGTTTGCGGATATTGATTTAAATACAAACTGTATATCAATTGAAGAAATTGAAAAAAAACTAACTCCTTCAACAAAAGTTATTACTCCGGTTTCTTTGGCTGGGTATCCGGTAGACTTAAAAAAAATCAAAAAAATAGCAGATGAAGCTGAGTGTTATATTATCCATGATGCTGCGCATGCGATAGGAAGTAAAAATAATGGAACTTTTGGGATGGAGTATGCGGATATGGCAATTTTGTCGTTTCACCCAGTAAAGCATATTGCAACGGGGGAAGGCGGAATGGTATTAACAAATAATGAGGAGCTGTATCGAAAACTTAGTTTGTTTAGGACACATGGAATTACAAAATCCCCGGAGCTCCTCGAAGACAATCAAGGTCCATGGTATTATGAGATGATTTCGTTGGGATTTAATTACAGAATGACCGATATTCAAGCCGCTTTGGGAATCAGCCAGTTCAAACGAATTGATAATAATTTAAGGCAAAGAAATCAAATAGCTAAAATTTATAATGAAGAGCTTTTAACCCTTGATGGGATGATCCTCCCGCCTAATGTTGGATTTGAAATTCTTGAGGATGCAAGTGCAAGAAGTATCCACTCATATCATTTGTATACATTACGATTGGAAAGTTTTTATGATAGATATAAGGTATATGCGTATTTGCATGAACATGGAATTATGGCGCAAATTCATTATATACCAGTTCATTTACAACCTTATTACCGACAACATTTTGGTTATCAAAAAGGTGACTATCCAAATGCAGAAAAGTATTATAACGGTGAAATAAGTCTCCCAATGTATCATAATATGGAGTTTGGTGATTTAGAATATATCATAGATACGATTAAACGCATGACAAAAAATTATTGATCTATAGAGGAGGCAATATGAAAAGCTTTGTCGTAATGACATATTATCAATTAATGCATGCAGTTGCATTTACTTTGGAATTGGGGAAAAAGACGAACCTTTATTTTGCGCCCACTTATTTGAACATTGAAGAAGACTTTCTAGATAAAATTCGACAAACTGGGGTGTTTAACGAAGTAATAGGGTTATATCAGGACAGTTTTATAGTTCCCTATATAGAAGAGTTAAAGGCTATTAAAGAAGAAGGTTCGGAAGCGGTTGATGAAATTGGAACTGGCATTTTTGAAAAATATTTAGAGCCACATTATGCAAGTCTTTTTCAACATGCGGATTTTAATGATGACATATATGTCTATAATGATTTTCAATGGCACTACTATTATATTGTAAAGCATTTTAAAAGTATTATAGGTGTTGAAGATGGTTACCAATCTATAAAGCAACAGCTAAAAATACATAGATTTAAGGGAAATTACAAATTGGTAGAGCCATTTCTTGAAAAATATTATCCAGTGCCGTTGTATCGGCACGAAAAGGTCAAAAAAATTATTACTAGCTGCGACTTTCCTGATATAGATCAGTATTATAGAGATAGATTTCAAATTATTGATTTTAAGCAGTTGGTGCGAAACAACAAGTCGGATTTTCTAGAGGCGATGCTATCTGTATTTTCTCTTGAAGAATTGCAGATTGAAGATAATAGTGTATTAATTTTGGGAACTCCCATTGCAAGAGCAAAGTACTGCAATGCGATTCAGGGATATTTATTTTACCAGAAAATTATTAGAGATGAATTAAACAAGAATGAGGAGACACATATATATATAAAGCCACATCCTGCAGATACACTAGACTATTGCTTATTTGAGTCAGAGCGGGTAACTGTACTAGATAAAAAATTCCCAATTGAATTATTAGAATATAGAGGGGATTTATTTGAGAAAGCAATTTCGTTAGGATCGACAGCGATTATGGATACAGTGTGTAAACAAAATGTTTTGTTATACCAAGGAACAGGAGCCATTACAGATATAAAAAAATATATAAAAACTGTTATAGGAAATGATAAACTGGTTTTTAATGTTTATATAAAAGTTGAGAGTATTACAGAAGAAACTTACATTAATATAATTAGTTATTTAAAAGCGTATCAAAATATCGATTTGAATATTAATATTCTTGTGAGAAAGGAATTAAAGGAAAAATTTGCAGAATTTTGTCAGATAACGCTTGTAAAAAAAGAAATCGCCTTGTACAAAGCGAGATATAAACATAGTAATTATAGAGCGTATTTTCAAGGACAAATTAAGCAATTAAAACAGTTAGAAAAGGGGATTCCAAAAGGAGTTTCTTATAAGGTACGTGTAGTGGAAAGTTTTGACGAAGAAATAGTATACCAAACAGTGATTAGCAAGGACAATTTTGATTATATGTTAGTTACGAATTCCAATAATTTGGGAAGTGCTATACTTGCAAAATGTGTGAAAGCGTTAAAAGATGATACAGTATTAGGGTATACATTTCTAAATTATACACACATGGATAAATCTATTAAACAAAAAACATTTTTAGGAAATGGGGCAGTGGGCTGTTGCTATACAAACACTTATGAAAACCGGATTTTACATAAAAAAATATTTGCTGAGATTCCAGAAACATGTGGACAATGCTGTCGATTAGATTTAGCGATGAGTTTAAATCATGAAAGAATTAAACGTCGGGCTAGCATGACGATGTATCTGAGTAGTATTGGATACCGTATCATCACAGATGGAAGGTCATACTATCTCGACAATGTGGAACAGTTGATTGCAGAGCAAAACAAATATTCTTTTTCGAATGAGACTCTTTCCAGTTTTATTGCACTTCAGGTCAAGGAGTATTATAATTGGATTAACCTTCATACACCAAAGCTTGTAACTAAATTGTTGTGGGATTTTGTGGAGTCAATTAATACCACTGCAGTGATGAAACAAATGATACTGCAGCAATGCATGGAATGTTTTATGTGGGAGAAACAAGTACGACAGACAAAAAGACTCTGCCAAGATGAAGAGGTTTATGACTATTCTAGAAAAATAATTGATGAACTTTTACAATCTGGTTTAATTGGTTGGTTGACAGAATGGTCAAATTATAGAAAAAAAACAAAAAAAAGGATTGATAATTTGAAAAAGAGGGTAAAAGGAAAATTAAAACGGTGCAGAAAAAAGTATAAATTATTGATAAAGCACAATTAGAAAGGATGAAAAGATGTTTAGCGATAAGATAATTTTGATTACTGGTGGAACAGGATCGTTTGGAAAACAATTTACTGGAGAACTTTTGGATAAGTATGACTTTAAAAAAATTATTATTTTTTCTCGTGATGAATTCAAACAGGATTTAATGAAAAAAGATTTTACCATAAAATATGGTGTTGAAAAAATGAAAAAAATAAGATTTTTCATTGGAGATATTCGAGATAAAGACCGACTGAAAAGAGCTTTTAAGGATGTAGATATTATTATACATGCAGCAGCAATGAAGCAAGTCCCTGCTTGTGAGTATAACCCGACGGAAGCCATTAAGACGAATATTTTAGGCGCAACCAATATTATTGATGCGGCATTGGACTGTGGTGTCGAAAAGGTTGTAGCTTTATCAACGGATAAGGCAGTGAATCCGATCAATTTATATGGAGGCACAAAACTGGTCTCAGATAAACTTTTTATTTCAGCAAATGCTTACTCTGGTAGCCATGGGACAATTTTTTCAGTGGTTCGATATGGAAACGTATCTGGAAGCAGAGGCTCGGTAATCCCATTTTTTAAAGATTTGATTGACAAAGGAGAAAAGGAGTTACCAATTACGGATGAAAGGATGACACGTTTTTGGATGACACTGGATAAAGCTGTCCGTTTAGTTTTGATGGCTGTGGAAAAAATGAGTGGGGGAGAGACTTTTGTATATAAAAATCCATCATATAAGGTGACTGATATTGCGAAGGCAATGGCGCCTAATCTGAAAATAAAAATTATTGGTATTAGAGAAGGAGAAAAAATACATGAAGTGATGATTACAAAGGATGATTCTCGATACACATATGACTATGGAGATTATTATGTAATTTATCCAAATTTTGAATGGTTTGATTTTAATAAGTCTTTTGAAGTAGGCGGCGTAAAGATTGAAGAGGGATTCCAGTATCACTCTGGTGAAAATGCAGAATGGCTGGATGTGGAGCAGATTAGAAGTCTTATTAAAGAATATAATTTGGCTTAGAGGATGAAAAATGGAATTAAAAAAATTAGGTTGTATTATTCAAGCGAGAACAACATCAACAAGATTACCACAAAAGGTTTTAAAGACTTTGGACTTTGAAACCAATACGTGCATTTTGGAAAATGTTATTCACCGTGTAAGCAGAGTATCAGAAATTAATGAAATTATTGTTGCGACGACAACAAACCCTAGTGATGATAAAATTCAAAAGCTGGTAGAGAAAAAAGGAGTTTTATGTTATAGGGGTAGTGAGTTGGATGTATTAGAACGATATTATGAAGCGGCTAGGTTATGCCATCTTGATACGGTAATTAGAATTACAAGTGACTGTCCGTTTATTGATGCGGATGTAATTTCAGATCTGATTCATCAGTATAAAGAAAGCAACTGTGACTATATTAGTAATGGACAAAATCGTACATATCCTCATGGCTTGGATTGTGAAATTTTTTCGTTTAAAGCATTGGAACAGGCATATTATGAAGGTAAAGATTCTTTTTATAGAGAGCATGTAACAACATTTCTGTATTCAAATCCAGAAAGATTTCGATTGGGTAGCCTGGAATTGAAAAACGAAAATTATAGTAATATTAGAATTACTGTAGATACACAGGAAGACTATATTTTAGCTTGCTTGATACAAGATTATTTACGGTATAAAGGAGATTTTTCTTATCAAGATATTGTTAAGTTGTATAAAGACAAACCCTTTTTAAAATTTATTAATGAAGGAAGTCTTCAGAAACAAAAGTTTTTATCAGAAAAAGATGAGTTGAGCAGTGCAAAAAAATTGTTATTGCTACAGGAAATGAAGCGTGCAGCGGAAATAATAGACCATAGAATCTGTGAATTGGGAGAAAAGACATGAAATTAGTTATCTTTACAGAAGCTGGGCAACAAAAGGGCATGGGACATTATGTTAGAATGTCTTCTGTATGTGAAGCGTGCAGTAAGATTGGTTATAAAGTATTAATGTATATTGATGCTGATGGAAAAATTGATAAGCTGCTTTTGCAAAAAGAAGCTAGGCTTTATCAATGGACAAATAGAACAGCTGCATTAAAGTTGCTTAGCAAAGATACTGTTTTAATTGTAGATTCATATCATGTGTCCCTTGATTTTTTAAAACAGTGTAAGCAATTAGTGAATACATTGTTAGTGGTTGATGATAATTATCGGTTACCATACCAGAATATGAATATTTTAAATCCTAATTATTTTGGAGATTCTCTGCCCTATCAGAACAATATGGGAAATAGTTATTATATAGGGAAGAATTATACCTTATTGCGAAGTGAGTTTTATTCAGCAAAGCGAACCAAGTGTTGTCAGACGGTAAAGGATGTGCTGATTACTTTTGGAGGGACAGATGTATTAAAGATGACAAGAAAAGTCACTCGGTATATGAAGACAAAACATCGTGATATTGCGTTACATATTGTTGCTACTTCGGCATATACGGATATTGAAGAAATCTTTTCACTTTTAGATACAAATGATGAGTTTTTAATTGATGTACCTGCAATAAAAATGTGTGACCTAATGGGTAGGGTGGATTTTGCAATTGCTTCAGCTGGAGGAACGAGTAACGAATTAGTTAAAATGCAGTGCCCTTCTGCATTGATGGTTGTTGCGGACAATCAGATTCTGAGCGCAGAGTATTTAGAGGCGCAAGGTTTGGTAAGATTATTTGACCAAGAGAATTTGGATAAGATTGACGATATGTTTTTGTTTGATGTTAGAAATTTAATGAAGAAACATTTGGAAATGCAACAGTCAAATATGTCTGCAGTTGATATGATTATTAATTTATTGAGAGGATAGTTTATGAAAAAAGTTCCCTATATAGTGGCAGAAATCTCTGCAAACCATGGACACGATATTGGAATTATAAAGCAAACAATATTAAAGGCAGCAATGATTGGCTGTGATGCTGTAAAAATACAGACCTATACGCCAGATACAATTACTTTGGATTGTGACAATAAATATTTTCAAATTAATACTGGAACACTATGGGATGGGACAACATTATATAAATTATACCAAGAAGCATACACCCCATGGGAATGGCACGAGGAACTTTTTGCATATGCAAAATCAATTGGCATAACATTATTTTCAACACCATTTGACAGAAGTGCGGTAGATCTGCTAGAAAAATGCGGTAATCCGATCTACAAGATAGCATCATTTGAGATAACGGATATTCCATTGATATATTATGCGGCAAGCAAACATAAGCCTATGGTTATCTCGACGGGAATTGCGACAAAGGATGAAATAAAAGAGGCTGTACAGGCTTGTCATGAGGCTGGAAACTACGAAATATATTTATTAAAATGCACTTCGGAATATCCTGCCAGAATAAAAGATGCAAATTTAAAAACTATGGTAGATATGGCAAATAAATTCCATGTAAAAATAGGATTATCAGACCATACACAGGGACACACTGTAGCGGTAGCCGCAGCGGCTTTAGGCGCAGAGCTGATTGAAAAACATTTTATACTGGATAAAAAGATTGGAGGGCCCGATGCCAGTTTTTCAATGGAGCCAGAGGAGTTTAAGATAATGATAGAAGCAGTGCGCGCAACCGTTCAGGCTGTTGGAAAAATTGATTATAGCTTGACCGAAAGTAAAAAAAACAGTCGAAAGTATGCAAGATCATTGTTTGTAGTAGAGGATGTAAGAGAAGGAGATTTAGTTACTGAACAGAATGTGAGAAGCATTCGCCCATCTGATGGACTGGAACCAAAATATTACCAAGACATATTAGGTAAAACTTTCAAGCGGGACATTAAAAGGGGGACACCATTAGATATTTTAATGATAAATGATAGAGCGTCAACAAGTAGAGAAGGAGAATAAAAATGCAGGTGAACTTGCGGAAAATGTTGAGTAGCGATTTGGAAGATGTGATGCGGTGGCGGATGAAACCATCGGTAACAAAATATATGAATACGGATCCGGTATTAACGATAGAAGGACAGAAAAAATGGTTTCAGAAAATAGAATCAAATGAAACTTGTAAGTATTGGATTATAGATGTTGATGGAAAAGGCATCGGAGTTTTAGGAATTGTCGATATTGATAATAAAAATAGAAGATGCAGTTGGATCTGGTATATAGGTGAAGAGGATTACAGGGGGAAAGGAATTGCAAAAAGAATACAATTAAATTTGTATGATTATGTTTTTGATATATTGAAGCTTAACCGTTTATATAGTCACATTCTTAGTTTTAATGAACATGAAATTAGCAATGTACATCTTAAATGTGGATATGAAGTCGAAGGGAAAATGAAGGAACATGTTTACAAAAATGGAGAGTATTTGGATGTGGTTATCATGGGCATTACGGCAAATCAGTGGAGAAAGATAAAGCCACAATACAAATATGATAAGGTTTCTTTTGAATGATAAACGGGAGGTAGGGCTAAGAGAAAAATAGAACCTAATTATTTATTCTATTATATTGAATGCAACAAGTCAATGCAATATAAAAAGAAAGGACAATTATAGTTGTGAAAACTGTAAAGGAAATATTAAAAGAGCATATCCAATGGCGCCATCAGATACTAAAACTCGCCAAGGCAGATATCATTAAAACTTATAGCGGAGCTGCTTTAGGATGGGCATGGGCGCTTATAAAGCCGACAATTACAATTCTGGTATTTTGGTTTGCCTTTTCTGTTGGGTTAAGAAAAGGCAGCGATATCAGCGGATACCCATTTGCGCTATGGCTTATGGCAGGAATTGTCCCTTGGTTTTATATGTCCGAAATGATTACCGGTGGTGCGGGAGCAATTCGAAAATACAAGTATCTTGTCACGAAGATGAAGTTCCCTGTATCAACGATTCCTACCTTTGTCAGTTTGTCTAAGCTGGCAATCCACATTTGCTTGATGGTTATTGTTATGATAATTTTCTGCTTGTTTGGGCATTTTCCAGATATATATTGGCTTCAAATTCCGATATATATGGTTTTAATGGTATTGTTTTTTATCATGTGGGGATTGTTTGCGTCAATGCTGGCATCTATGAGTAAAGACTTTTTAAATTTAGTAAAGTCTTTGACAACTGCGATCTTTTGGATGTCGGGTATTATGTGGGATGTGAATAAAATAGCTACTCCATGGATTCAAACAGTTCTTAAATTTAACCCGGTAACTTTTATTGCGACTGGATATCGGAATGCGTTTATCTATAAATGCTGGATATGGGAAGACCTTTATGGGCTTCTGTATTTTGCTATTGTTTTAGTGGCTATGATAGCCGCTGCTATATGGAGCTATAAAAAACTGATTAAAGAAATTCCAGATGTATTGTGAGGGACAGATAAATGGAGAATGTGGTTATTGAATTTAAAAATGTTACCAAAATGTACAAGCTCTATAAAAATGATAAACAACGGTTCCTTTCAATCTTTTCGAAGAGGGTACCGTATAAGGAAAAAAAAGCGGCAAATGATGTGTCCTTTCAGATCAGAAAAGGAGAAGCTGTAGCGCTTTTTGGTAAAAATGGGGCTGGAAAATCTACTGTTTTAAAAATGATAACAGGAGTTGCGTATCCTACGGAAGGTGAAATTACAGTTGAGGGAAGAGTGAGCGCTTTGCTTGAGCTTACTTCAGGCTTTGATCCGGAATTATCCGGTCGAGAGAATATTTATCTGAAGGGGCAGCTGTGTGGATTGAAGGATGATGAGATAAGAGAATTGGAAAACGAGATTGTAGAATTTGCCGAAATTGGCGAGTATATTGATCAGCCGGTCAGGACCTATTCCAGCGGAATGAAAGCCAGGCTTGGTTTTGCGGTTAATGTAAATATCCGGCCTGAAATCCTGATTGTAGATGAAGCCTTGAGTGTTGGAGACAGGGCATTTCGGGATAAATGCCTTCAGAAAGTAAATCACATTGTGGAGAAGGATAATGTGACATTGCTATTTGTTACCCATGCGACAGAAACGGCGAGAAAATTCTGCAAACGGGGAATTGTCATGAAAAATGGCAAGGTTATTTATGATGCTGATATTGATTCGGCAATAGAATGTTATAATAGTAGTATCAGTAAAAAGAAGAAAAATAAGGCTTAGACTTTTTTTCTGCTGAAAATAAAATCTACAATATCTTTCGTTTCATGATTACTTTTCGGTGTAACATATTTGCGCAAGAATTTTTGAACGTTTTCAGGGTCGCAAGCCTGATCAGAAATTGCCTGGACTATTTCAGCAGCTGTGCTGCAGATCGGACCAGGCATTTCTTTTTTATAGTCCATGTAAATATCCCGAGTGGACATATATCGATCATAATCGTAGGCGTAGAAGTAAAGCGGGCGTTTTAAAACAGCGGCTTCATAGATAATACATGAATAGTCACTGATAACGTAGTCACAGACAAACAGCATGTCAAAAGAACTGAAACGATGATCGATGACTGCAAATGGATGAGTTTCTTTGAATTCAGCTAGTGGATGTGCTTTGATTATTAAATTATAACGGGAATAATCCACAGCATCAGCAAGCGCTATTGCTGCTTGGGCAAACTCCTGATTCTCACCTTTGCGAAAGGTAGGTACATAGAGAATTGTTGGCTTCTCCCTGAGCTGGGGATAGCTCAGAAAGATTTTTTCCCGCGCGCCAACAGCATATTGACTGCTTTCAAGCGCTTCTACTCTGGGTAATGGAAGCGTTACGATTTTTGAAAGCGGGTAATGGAACCCTTCGGCTAAATGCGTTTTATAAGCGTCAGACGCAGCTAAAATGTAGTCATAATTTGCATGCATCTTCATGATGCGCGCAATTTGAGAAGAAGACCCCTCTTCCATATCCAGAATGCTGTAACCGAATTTTTTCATGGTCCCAATTGAATGCCACATTTGAATAATCAGTAGGTTTGGTTTGTGGTTTAGAATGCTGACAAGAATGGCATAGGAATCTAAGATTACGATTTGAGAAGTTGCAAGATGGTACATCTGTCGAAGCATATGAAAACAATAGCCTATTTTACATAAAATGGACCCTTCTATTTTTTTGCACAAAATAACCGTTTTAAAATCCGGATGTTGCTCCAATATCACTTTCTCTAGCATAGAAATGTCTAATGAAGCGGAATTGCTTTGTCTGCTGATAAACGTAACCTTTTTTTGTGTGGGAAAACATTTGATAATACAATAAAGGCATTGGAAAATTTTAATGCCGGTTTTTAGAATCCTATTCATAATACACCTCAACTATATCCTATGAATTATACCAAGAATTTATTGTATTTTCAACAGAATTATGCTACGATATACTAGCAAATACAAGGGAGGGATGCATAACAAATGGATTGGTGCAGAGATTTTGAATTTCAGATTACGAAGCTAGAATGGGAAAGGATTTTTCTCCATTTTGAAATAAAATCCAATTATCCGGGAACTCCCCGATTTGTTCTGGCAAAGTTTGGCAGGGAGGTGACCAACCAGAAAGAAGTCTTGAAAAAAGGCGCAAAACCTGTTTTAGAACTGGCCATTAAAGATACTGTGGAATTAAAGCCAAAACAATGTGTTGATAACCTGTATTCCTTTACTATTAACATAGCGGCTGCAGACGGCAGAGCTTTTTTGGAGAATGGGCAGTGGAGAATTGCGGCAATTGTACCGGAAGGGTTTTGCGTGTCCAGTGTTACTACCGAACTGGGATATCAGTTGGATGAGATGTCCAGAATTTTCCGATATGGCAGAGGGAAATACGCATATAATCTTTCTTTTAGCCTTACTTGCTTTGATGGTGAGAATCTGGAACTGTATTTCAATAGTTATTTCATGATTATGAACAACAAGTGGCGTAAGAGAAAATATATTAAAGAAGCGTTTACCCTTCCTGGAAAGATAAACCGAATGTATATGTTTGCGGTTATTCGTCTGATCCGAATTTTTTACCGCATAGTTTCAGCGCTCACTCCAAAAGATGGAATGCGGGTTTTATTCATGACTGAAACGAAGGATTATCTTTGGGGAAATCTCAAATATATTAATGACCGAATCAAGGAACGGGGGTTGGATCAGGATTTCAAATTGACCTATTCCTGCCGGAAGGCTGTGGGGAACCATACAAGTGTTCTCAGTTGGGTCAAAACCGTTTTTAATGTGGCAAGGCAGGATTTTATTTTTATAGATGATTATGCCCCGATCTTTGGCTTTTTTAGACTTTCGAAAAAAACAAAACTGATTCAGGTATGGCATGCGGGAGAGGGATTTAAATCGGTAGGCTATAGCCGCTTTGGAAAAAATGGATCCCCCTTTCCTTCTGAGTCTTGTCACAAAGCTTATGATTATGCTCTTACTGGTTCTGAAAATCTTGTGGAAGTGTATGAAGAGGTCTTTGGGATTGAACGGGAGGCTTTTCTTCCAGTGGGAATGCCGCGTTTGGATGATTTTTTGGATTCGGACAAGATACAGAAATTTCGGGGTGCGTTTTATAGAGAATACCCGGACTTCCAGAATAAAAAGATTATATTGTTTGCGCCAACCTTTAGAGGTACAGGGCAGAAAGACGCGTTTTATGATTACAGTAAAATAGATCTAAAAGAAATTTATGACTTCTGTGGAAATGATACTGTCTTTCTTATTAAGATGCACCCATTTGTCGCAAAAGCAATAAAAATACCAGAGGCTTTTAAAAATCGGATTTTTGATTTTGCGTCATATCCAAATATTAATGATTTATACTATATTACAGATCTGCTTATCACAGATTATTCTTCCAATTATTACGAGTATGCGCTGATGAAAAAACCAGTTGTCTTTTATACTTATGATAGAGAAATGTATGAGCTGACAAGAGGCGTTCACCGCAGTGTTAAAGAATGTGGTCCGGGAAAGGTCTGCGATACCTTTGAGGAATTAATGACGGCCCTGAAAAAGGAAGACTATGAAATAGAAAAGATAGAGCGATTTGTTGAAGAAAATTTTGGAGAATATGACGGTCATGCCTGTGACAAAGTTATTGATCAGATTCTATTGAAAAAGGAGAGTGTGTAATGGGATTAAATCTTGCGATTATCTTTGCGGGAGGCAGCGGGGCAAGGATGGGATCCGGCCTTCCAAAGCAGTTTATTGAAGTGAACGGAAAGCCGATTATTATCCATACGTTGGATATTTTTGAGGAACATCCGGAAATTGATAAAATTTATATTGCCTGCAAAGAAGATTATATTACAAAGTTAGAAAAATACGTACAACGTCATTTTATCTCGAAGGTTGCGGGAATTGTCCCTGGAGGAGCGACAGGGCAGGATTCCATTTATAATGCGCTTTGCGCTGCGGCTAAAGAAAATCCGGAAGATTCAATTGTATTAATCCATGATGGCGTGCGCCCCTGTATTACAAGAGAACTGATTGATGACGATTTAAAATGTGTCAGAGAAAAAGGATCAGCAGTAACCTGTACGCCGCTATTCGAAACGCCAGTGGTAAGCAAATCCGGTATAACGGTAGATGAGATGCCGCCCAGAAAAGAGATGTTTACAGCACAGGCGCCACAATGCTTTTATTTGGGCGAGGTAATTGCGGCCCATCATAAAATGAGGGAGACGAATCCAGGCTATGAGGGGATTGTAGATACCTGTACCCTTATGAAAAAGACGGGAAAAGAAGTTGCGATTGTTGAGGGAAATAGGGGAAATATCAAGGTTACAACTCCGGAGGACTTATACACATTCCGGGCAATGATACAGTATCGGGAAACAGAGCAGGTCTTTGGGTTTGGAGCAAAGGAGGTAACGGGAAAACTGAGTAAATAGTTTTATAGGGGATTGGGTAATTGGTATATAGTTTATAGTTGTGTTGTGTGGATTGTGTAATATGCTGTGTATTTTAATGTGTTATATTTTAGCGGTTATGCGATGCGCAAAAATTTAAAAGAAGGAGAAAAAATGGATATAAAAGCAGTAATTGAGCATATAAAGGAAGATGGAATTGCTACAACTTGGAAAATTTTTCGGAAAAGAAACAAAAAAGGAGGTCTGAAAACAACGATCAGAAAGATAGATGAGCTACTTTATCAGTTGGATCAGGCACACGCCCCTGCGGCAAGGCATGAACTCATGCGGCAAATCGAGGAACTTGAGACTCCGGCATATAAAAAAGATTTGAAAAGAAGATATATCTGTAAGATACTTCCGGACATTTATAAGGAAGGCAGTAAAGCTCCAGTTGAAGAAAAAGTTGTTTTCCTGCAGCCGAGAACTGGCTTGAATCAAAGTTGCCGATACATATACCATAAATTGGAGAAAGAATATCCTTATAAAGTGGTCTTGCACGAGCTTGGTAGGGGGCAGGTACCGAAAACAGTATATTTCCATAATGCCAAAGCCTTTATAAAAGACGCGGCTACAGCAAAAGCTGTATTTGTTCATGAGTCAAATAATCTTATGGGACATTTAAATCTTCGAAAGGAAACAAAGGTTATTCAATTGTGGCATGGCTGTGGAGTCTTCAAGAAAATCGGTTTGAGCACAATTGGAAAAAAAGACTTTAAAAGCGCAAAGGAATATAAAGATTATCCTGAGTATAATAACTATTCCTGCGTTACCATAGCTAGCCCGGAATTGTCCTGGGTTTTCGAAGAATTTATGGGGATCCGTAAGGAAGAGAACATTATACGGCCAATCGGAGTAAGTCGTACAGACGAATTCTTCGATGAAACCTATAGAAAGACTTGTTATGAAAAATTGTACAAGGCAATTCCCGCGGCAAAGGACAAGAAGGTGATTTTGTACGCGCCGACCTATAGAGGGGTAGGACAGAAAAGGGTTTCTCCGGATGAACTGGATGTCGAAAAATTTGCGAAGGCTTTGTCCGATGAATATATTTTGATTTTCAAGCACCATCAAACAGCCAACGTGATTCCAGAGATACCGACTCCATATAAAGGCACCTTTGCTTATGACATGACCAAAGGGAAAGGAATGTCGATCAATGAGCTTATGACAGTAGCGGATATTTGTGTTTCAGATTATTCATCCCTGGTTTTTGAGTATTCCTTGTTTGAGCGGCCAATGGCATTCTTTGCCTTTGATTTGGAAGAATATATTGACAAACGAGGTCTTTATTATGATTTTGATGAAATCACACCAGGACCGGTTGTTAAAACAAATGAGGAACTGATTGACTATATTAAGCATATCAGTGAACGTTTTGATAAGAAGAAAGTGGTCGATTTTAAAAATCGTTTTATGTGTAGTTGTGATGGCCATGCGACAGAAAGAATTATTGCTTTAATTGAAGAATAAGCGATAGGGGGGACATATCGTGAAACGGGTATTAACTTATGGTACGTTTGATTTACTTCATTATGGACATGTTAGGCTTTTAAAACGAGCGAAAGCGTTAGGCGACTATCTGATTGTCGCGGTTTCTACGGATGAATTTAATAAAATAAAGGGAAAAAAGGCTTATAATAATTTTGAAACAAGAAAAGAAATGCTGGAAACAGTCCGCTATGTTGATTTGGTCATCCCGGAAAAAAACTGGGAGCAAAAAGCAGACGATGTAAGAAAGTATTGTGTTGACACTGTAGTAATGGGCAGCGACTGGCGTGGGAATGAAAAATTTGAGGCATTAAAAGATCTTTGCGAAGTTGTATATCTGGAACGTACAGAGAACGTGTCAACAACAAAGATAAAGAATGATCTTCATCTGTAAGGCTTGAAATAATCCTGACATAGATACCAGGAAAATAATGGATAATGGGAAAGGCTGAGAACAATTATGAAAAGAGTTTTAAAAGAGGATATAGAGGCAATTATCAAATCGGAGATCCAGTGGGAAAAGCTAAAAGATGCTTCTATTTTAGTGACAGGAGCAACAGGAATGCTGGGTGGCTATATGCTGCGGACTTTAATAGAGCTAAACGATAGCGGAAATTATGGCATGAAGCTATATGCTCTGGTGAGAAATCCGAAGAAATTGTCTGAAGAAATCATAGGTAAAGTGGAATTGATTGTTCAGAGCGTTACAGAGCCAGTTAGAGCGGATGTGAGGTTTGATTATGTAATCCATACAGCTAGTCCGGCCAGTCCCTTGATTATGAGAGAAGATCCTGTTGGGACAGTGGCGGCAAACACCCTGGGGACATATTACACGTTGGAAGCAGCTCAGAAAAGTAATGCCAAGGGCTATCTCTTTATTTCTTCCCGGGAAATCTATGGGCAGCCGTACGCGAATCAAAAGGTGTTTTCGGAAGATACCTATGGATTTGTAGATCCGCTTGAGCCGAGATCTTGCTATCCAGAAGGAAAGAAAGCGGCTGAAACTATGTGCGCAAGCTTCCGGCAACAGTATGGGCTGAATGCAAAGATTGCGAGATTGGCACATACTTTTGGGCCGGGAATGTCCATTGATGACGGAAGAGTGCAGGCGGATTTTTTAAGAAACGTAGTAAATCATGAAAATATTGTTCTGAAAAGCGAAGGAACAGCGGTTAGAACCTATACCTATGTCAGCGATGCTGTAACAGCGCTCTTCTATATTTTGCTGAATTCTGATGATATGGTTTATAATATTTCCAGCGAGGATTCAACGGTTTCCATAAGAGAACTTGCGCAGGCGCTGGTAGACGTTTTTCCGGAAAGAGGCTTAAAATTGGTATTTGATATTCCGGATTCTACAGAAAATACAGGCTGTGCGCCATTTACGCTGGGAATTCTCAGCAGCGAAAAAATCAGGAAATTGGGGTGGAAGCCGCATTATTCTCTGCAGGAAGGATTAAAACGAACCGTGGAGTTTTTGGAAGAATAGAAATCTTAGAGTTGTGTATTGTTTGTGATGATTAAAAGGAAAGTGGTGACTATGGTAAAAAAGGAACAAACCTAGAAAAGGTAATTTGATTATTACTAAAGGAGGATACAATGAAAACCCCCAAAAATGGAGAAAAGTATAATATTCTGTTGTTAACAAACAGAGATTCTGACAATGTTGGAGATCAGGTGATAGAGGCTTGCGATATTGGACTGATTGAAACTGTCATGAAAAACTTGGATATAGGAAGTATAAGGGCGGCGGTTGCATCTAAAAAGTATTTAGCAACAAAAGATAAAAGCTTATTAAAAGTGACCAATAAGGTTATTATAAGGATGATAGGAGAGTAAAGAGTGGAAATGAAGATTGGAGAAATGGCTGATAAAATTAAAAAAAAAGGATTAAAAGAAAGTGTTGTTGCGCTGAGTGGAAAAATAAAGCAAACCATAGAGCCAAAAGATAAAAACAGTGAGAGTGTATATAAAATCTTACTTTTGACTAATAGAGATTCTGATAATGTAGGTGATCAAGTGATCGAAGCTTGCGATATTGCACTAATTAGAACAGTAATGAGAAATTTAAATGTAAAAAGTAAAAGCTTTAAAATAAACAGCCGTGCGGCATCAATTGTATCCTCAAAATATTTAGAGACGGGAAATAAAGAATTATTAAGCGCTGCGGAAAAATCCATTAGAGAATCAGATATAATTATTTTTGGGGGAGCTCCTATGTTCAATTATGCTTACCAAAATTTTTATGAAAGAACAGCGGTTACTTTAGAACTTGCAGAGAAATATAACAGACCTGTGCTTTTTTCAGCAATCGGTGTTGAAGGATATGATGAAAATAATGAGAAATGCCAGAGACTTAAAAAAACTTTGAATTTCGATTGTGTGAAGTTGATTACTACTAGAGATGACTTTGATGCATTACAAAGATATAAGCATAATAGTCAGTTGGAAATAAGAAAAGTATCGGATCCAGCTGTTTTCACGTCAAAAGTCTTTGAAAATTATATAACTAAAAAGAAAAATGTAAAAAAGAAAATTGGAATTTTTGTTTTACGTGCCAATGGTTTTAAAGATAATCATGTAGATTTTTCAAAACAAGATGCCGCAAAGTTGTGGATTGATTTGATTGATAAATTGGAATATGAAGGCTATGATTATGAATTGTTAACAAGTGGACATTTTGGAGATGAGGCTTTTTTGGATCTTTTGATAACAAAATATGGAGTGAAAGCTAGTAAGTGTGTGTTTAATATGAATTCACCAGAAAGGTTGATTGGTAAAATCTCATCATATGATGCTGTGATTTCGACCCGGTTACATCCGAGTATTATTTCTTTTTCCCTAGGAGTGCCATCTGTAGGGATTGTTTGGAATTCGAAGGTTAGCTACTTTTATGAAAGTATAGGATATAAAGAGCGGACAATTACAGTAGAGGGGATAACCTCTGAAGAAATTGTAGAGAAAGTTGAACAAGCCTTAGTTCAGGGAATCAATAAGGATAAACAGTATTTGGCTAGTGTATATGAATCTCTATTTCTAGGGGTTAAGCGTATTTTGTGCCCAGACGAAAATGGAATGACCTCCTATACGTATACGGAGATTATAGAAAATATTCCCCCTTATAAGGGCACCTCACAAAGGGAGCAGGAAGAAAAAATAAAAAGAAAATTCAGAAGGACTTACAGAAAGTATAACGATCTATTTGATAAAAACCAGAAACTAAAGAAGCAATTAAAATCATTAAATTCGCAAAAAGAAGAAAAGCCCTTATGAGTGAGGATAAATATAACAATGGATGCGGCAGGAGTGGATAGAGCATAGGGAAAATACCCTGTATTCGAGACGGGGGTGCGGACAAATTCCTGGACTGATTATACGACCAGACCAAGGCTCTGTCGGTACTCCCAAGGGCTCATATTTCCAAGTGATGATTTGATTCTTTTTGTGTTATACCATATCAGATATTCATTGAGTGTGTCAATGAATTGTGTTATTTTGACCCCTGTCCAATCTTGAAAATAGAACATCTCATTTTTCAGACGGCCAAATAAACCTTCACAGGCCGCGTTATCTGGGGAACATCCTTTCTTGGACATGGAACGCTCAAGACCTGCTTTTTCCATACGATCTATCCATCCGGCCACCGATAATGGCATCCTCTATCTGAATGGATGATGGGGCGTTCTCCGGCTGGAAGCTGAGCTATAGCCTGGTCAAGCATCGTATTGACAAGCGCTGAATCCGGTGTTGTTCCGATAGTCCATCCAGGCAGCATACCATCAAAGCAATCCACAAGCGCGGAAAGATAGACTTTTCCTGCCGGAAGAGCAAACTCAGTAATGTCAGTCAGCCATTTTTGGTTTGGCTTGTTAGCATGAAAATCCCGCTCTATTTTGTTGGGTACAGATGGGGATATTTCTCCCTGATAAGAACTATATTTTCCGCGCCGTTTGCCGCTCTGACAACAAGACCCTCTTCCCGCGTGATTTGACGGACTATTTTTTCAGAAACAGTGATATTCTCACGTTTCAGGAGCCCGTAAATCCTCCGGTATCCATACCTCTGTTTGTTCTCATGGAAAAGAAATCTTATCTTGGAACGCAACTCCCCATACTTATCGGGCTTTTTCATTATCGCTTCTTGATAATAATAGCAGCTCCTCGAGAGCGCAAGGCATTTTAGCAGAACCGGCAGTGAATATTTATTCTTCAAGGCATCCGACAATCACTGCCTTTTCCCTGTTTCTCAGGGCTGTCTGGTCGATGCCGGGGTCTTTTTTTAAGACATTGATTGTTTCCTTTAAGATGTCAATCTCCATCCGCATATCTTTGACCTGAGCCTGTAATTGTGCCAAATCAGGAACGGATGTAGGGGCGACAGACCCTTCTGTCAGTGTGTTGGGCTTAATGTTTTTGTCATTCATCAACGCGGTGACACCTCCCTGAAGGTATTTCTTACGCCAGTTGTAAATGCTGGCCCTTGTATATCCGATATCTTCTGATACTGATTTTATACTTTCCCCCAGCTCAAAGCAACGATGAATTGCGTCTATTTTTACTTCTATTGAAGGATTTCGTGGATGTTCCGCTGTGTTAATGTTGTTCAACGGTTTTCGTTCGGGCCTGGCTGCTCCTTCCTTAGCTATCCAGGTATAAAGTGCCCGTCTGGTTGGATAACCAAGAACTCGTATGGTGGTAGTTACCGACCCACATTGGTGATATACCTTTAAAGCGACATCAATTTTTTCTTGTGAATACATTCTGATTCTGCTCCTTTCGGAGCCCTTGGAGAGTCCAGGAATTTGTCCGCACCCCCGTCTCTTGTATTCAAATAGCAAGCCTGTTTATTGGATATTGAGGGCAAAGCCTCAAAATGGCTTTGCCCTTTCGCAATTAATTTACATATCTACTTTTCGTTACACAGATTTTGAAATGATCTCAACGGATACCATATCTTATGTCTAATTAGCGTTTGTAATTTTATAAATGGCATCTGCGGATTTTCCGTTTGTCTTTATATTAAAACAACAATATTTCGTTGTTCCAACCATTGCCCATGATTCAGCCTCGAACAAAGTTGTATTGGAACTTCCGGCGTGAATACGAAATTTTTTAGTGGGAGTATAAGTTTGTCCATCAACAATAGTATCACTTAAGTTAACCTTGAAGACAAAGTTATATCTGCTATTTGAGTCACCGATTTTTCTTTGAGAATATACCATATACAAACACTTGTCTGTACTATTATAAAAATGGTCCTGTGGGGTGACTCTGTCATAAGTATCTTTTAGAGTTGGGGCCTTAATCTTAAAAGTCTTTTTATAAATTAAAGTTTTATTAGTCTCGTCGATTTCAGCCGTTTTAAAAGTAGTATAGGCACCATTTATTTTATTACCGACACTTACAATGAATTTCCCTCCACGACAATAGGTAATGCCTGATACTTTGACACCATCAGGAGTTTTATATCTCTTTTTTATTTCACCGGATGTAGTCATTTTAACAACTTCATCAGTACTAGTTGCAACCCATAAATAGCCATCATAATAGGCCATACCATTTCCATGCCCCAAATTACTGATTACCTTCGTTGATGCAATTGTTGCCTTTGAGGAATCCGCAAAATTTGTAATCTTATAAAGTGCGCTTTTTGAGGTGCTTGTATCAGTCATCTCTGTTTTCAGTGCGTAAGCGGTACTTCCATTAATACAGAAAGTTCCAAAATCAACGCAATTATCTTTATTAGGCACAGATACTAATTTGTATTTATTCGTATTAGCGATGGTGGCCGCAGTTGCAGTTATCGTGCTTAAAGAAAATAACAATGTAAAGGCCACCATTCCCAATATAAATTTGCGGCTTTTTTTCCTTTTTATATCGATTGTCCTCCAATTAGTAAAGCGTTATAAAGTAATAATATTATTATAAAAAAATTATAACAGAAAAAGGAAAAAATTTCTATTTGTATTTTAAAACATATTTTATGAAGTATTAGAAGTAGGAAGAGAATTTTTTTGGAAGCCTTATACAGTGTTGTTTGCATTATGCTATAATAGCCTTATATATGGAGGTTTTTTTATGGAGAAAAAGCGTTTTTTTACCGGCCTTATCGCAATAATAGTAGCAGCATCAATGGGAATTAATGTCGGCTACGCAACGGCGAAATCAGAAATACAAACTGATTCCGCAGCAGGGAAAATAGGTGTTGACTGCGTAGAAAACGAACTGCTAGTGACCTTTAAAGAGACCGCTACAGATAAAGTCGTAGAATCTACTGTGCGACAGGCGGATGCGGAGGTAATCGAAGATCTGGATGTGCTGGAAACAAATACTGTGAAGGTTGAGATTGATGAAAATCAGGATTTGGAACATGCCATAGAAACTTTCCAAGACATCCCCGAAGTAGAAGCGGTACAGCCTAACTATCTCTATACAACGGATGAGGATGCAGCTGCAGAAGAGGAAGCGATCTGGCAAGCTTCTGAACTGGCTTCGAATGATCAGGCGGGCACTGAAATGGAGAGGGAAAAATTGGAGGAAGCGATTGAGGGCGTTTCCGCTGGAACGCAAAAGACAGCAGACCCGCTTCTGAAAGAACAGTGGAATCTGGAATACATTCATGCGCAGGAAGCCTGGAATGCGATTGATCAGATGAGGAAGAACGGTAAAATAGAAAACAGAGAAAAAGTAATTGTAGCTTCTCTGGATACCGGAATTGATCTGCAGCATGAAGATCTGCAGGTTAACATTGATAAAGTGCATTGTGTTACGGTGCTTGACGGAAAGGCTCCGACGAATTATACTACTGCGGACCTGAAAGGACGAGGACATGGCACCTCTATTGCGGGTGTAATTGCGGCAACCTCCAATAATGGAAAAGGAATGGCGGGAGTAGCGGCTGGTAATGATAATGATTTGATTCAGCTAATGGGAATCAATGTTTTTCGGTATGACAATGCGACCGCCCAGGCCAGTGCTTCAACGGCAGAGGTCATAGCGGGACTGGAATACGCATGCGCGCATGGAGCTCAGGTTATCAATATGGCGTTGGGCCATGCCTCCGGCAGTACAGATGGAGGCGGAATTCCGCATGACGACGCGCTCCTTCAGAAAAAGATTAATGAATACAAAGATCAGGTTGTATTTGTCGCTACTGCAGGAAACAAAGGCGATGACCGAGTTTGGTACCCATCAGATCTTGATCATGTAATCAGTGTTATTAATACACAGAAATATACGGACGCATGGAGTATCAATTGTAAAAATAAAAATTCCAGCTATGGATCCAAAAAAGACATTTCCGCACCGGGTACTGCCATTTATAAAACTCTGATTGGCAAACCCAGCGGATACAGCGGAACATCATCAGGGACATCGCTGGCGGCTCCAGCTGTTTCTGGTGTTGCGGCTATGATTTTATATGTAAATCCGGAATTGACACCAACACAGGTTGAAGCGATTCTTTGTGGAACGACGACCGATCTTTATACAAATGGGTACGATATTTACACTGGATATGGAAATGTCAACGCCTATGACGCAGTGAAAGCCGCTGCGGACGCGGCAGAGGGAAAGGCTGTTCCAGATCCTGACCGGAGCAGAAACAAAGAACTCCTTGCGGAAAAGGCAGAACTTGGACAAGTTGCAGGCGTAACGGCTTCCGGCACAGGAATGAAGGCAATTACAATCAAATGGAAGAAGGTTTCTGGGGCATCCAGATATGTGATACTCCGCTCCACTACAGGCAAAGTGGGCAGCTATAAAAGTGTAGGAACCGTAACCAGCGGCAGCACAGTAAAATATGTAGATAAAACATGCGTTTACAGAAAGAAATACTATTATAAAGTGAGACCTTTGGGAACTTCACAGGTTACCCATAAAAAGATACATGGTACAGATAGCAACGCTGTTTCTGCCAGATCGGCTCTGGCAGCGCCTGCGCTTACGGTCAGAAGCGCTGACTACAAAACAAATAAGCTGTCATGGAAGAAGGTTTTCGGAGCGGATGGTTACCGGATCTATCGGGCAACTTCCAAAAACGGAACTTATTCTATTGTGAAAACTACAACGAAAGCAAGTACGACCAGTTGGAAGGATACCGGGCTAAAGGCAGGAAAGGTCTATTATTATAAGATTCGCGCATATAGAAAAGTCAGCGGAAAGAGAACCTTTGGCAATACCTCAGTTATAAAACAACGTAAAGCAAAACCGGCAAAGCCGACTTTTCGTATAAAGAAAAAAGGGCGCAGGGTGACATTGACCTTAAAGAAAAATTCCAGACTGAACGGTTATGTTATTTACCGTAAAAAAGGGAATGGCGCGTGGAAAATGCTGAAAACAGTGACTGTTAACGCAAAAAAAGGCGGCACATATACCTGTAAATTAGCGAAAGGGAAAACCTATTCCTTTAAAATAAAAGCATATAAAAAAGTTAAGGGAAAGCGTATATACAGTGTGGAATCTGCAGTAAAGAAGAAAAAAGTTTAAAAAAACGGAGTTGGTGTTTGAGGCACAAAATCACCCCACAGGAACCCTGTGGGGTGATTTTGCGCTTTGGATCGAATTATACATAATCTTCAAGATTAATACAACCATTACCGGATGGGAATTCTATCTGGAAATCTATTTCTGGTGTTTTCTTTGATGTCGTATCAAAGATTTCGTTCAACCAGTAAAAGCCGCTCAAGTTATTATACTTACAACGGAAATTTAACAACGTTGTACTGGAAGCGTCAAATGAACTGTTAGCAGCATTAGAACTTTGTATTTCTAAATATATTGTCTGACCGGGGGCAACAGAAGTATAAGTTCCAGCCGATTTTTTGAAATTTACCCCATCGTTACTATAAGAAGAAATTCGTAAGTTTGTTTTAAACCAATCATTTTTATCGTGGCTGCCATAAGCATAAATCTCCGTATTTTTTAATTGCAAGGTATCATTTGACGGATCATTTGTAAAAGAAAGGTGGAGAGTATTTGTGTTTTCGCTAGCGATGTTAAGCAGACGGGCTGTCGCAACCGGATCTCCATTTAACGCTTTTCCTGTAAAAGTTACAAATTTTCCATAGCTAGTTTTCCCTTTGTTAGTTTTATAGCCACGAACCTTGTAATAATAAGTTTTTTTTGCAGATACTTTTTTATCAATAAAATAGTGAACTGAAGATTTTTTTATTACTGCTATTTTTTTGTATTTCCCATTTTTGGTGGCGGATTTATAAATTTGATAACCTGACATTTTTTTGATGTCCGGGAAGTCCCATACAATTAACATAGGTGTGGATTTTATCTGCCCGGTAGCTTTGACAAAACTGGGGGCGGTGACTCCATTGACACCGGCTATCGATGCGGAGAATAAAGAAAATTTTGTTTTGCCCGAAGTTTTTTTATAAGCGCGAACCTTATACCAATAAGCGACATTTCTTTTTCGGTTTTTATCAATATAAGACACAGTTTTTCCACGTTTAATGGTTTTTATTTTTTTATATTTTCCATTTTTGCTTGTGGATCGATAAATTTGATAACCACTGGCCTTTTTGATTTTACTCCATTTTAATTTTATAGAAGTCTTTTTTACAGCAGTTGCTTTTAGATGTGGTCCAGCGGTAGATTCAAATGATGAACTGGCATAGCTTGACATGGGGATAAAAGAAAAAATAAATACAAAAAGTAATAATGCGACAGAAATCTGTTTTCTTGATGGCATGATAGAATCCCTCCTTAATTTTTATAAAAGTAAAATACATTTACAATACTTTATGTAAGTATAACATACAAATTATAAACTGTATATAGAATGACTGCACTTATTACCGTTTTGTGAAAATTTTAAGAAGGAATTTTGAAGATTGCGCAAGGCTGCTTGACTAAAAATGGAAGATAATATAACATAAATTATGTGTGTATAACGTAGCAAGAGAGAAGCTTCCCTGTTGCGGCGTTATATTTTTTATGTAAATTTTTGAAAATAGCATCTGAGAGAAAGAGGAGTGTTGATCATGAAAGAGACTGTTTTAGATATTTTAAAAGATATTAGAAGTGATGTAGACTTCGAAAGTAATACAAAACTGATTGATGACGGAATTTTGGAATCTTTGGATATTGTTGCTATTGTAGGAGAATTCAATGAAGAGTTTGATATCGAAATATCAGTCGAAGATCTGACACCGGAAAACTTTAATTCCGTAGACGCCATGGTAGAACTGATTACGAAAGCGCAGGAATAGAGGGAAATAATGGCGTTTACATCTTTGTACTTTTTAATCTTTGTTCTGGCGGTTGTCGTTTTTTACTACGTGGTGCCAAAACGGATTCGGTGGAGCGTATTACTTGTGGCCAGTTATGTATTTTATTTACTGTCCAGCCCAAGAACCTTTATCTTTGTATTGTTTACTACGGTTGTTACCTTTACTGGCGGAAGAGCCATTGGGAAGCGAAATGCGGAATATAAGGCAGAAATTGCGAAAAGCGGAGGCGCTCTTAGCCGGGATGAGAAAAAGGCAAAAAAGGCGGCAGTACAGAAAAAAAAGAGAAAGATCGTAGCCCTGTTATTGCTGGCTGATTTTGGTGTTTTAGTAATTGTAAAGTACTTTAGATATTATTTACAGGCTTTGGGGATCGGAGGGCTCCAGTTTGATCTGGGAGCGCTGATTCCGCTTGGAATTTCTTTCTATACTTTTCAGTCCGTTGCCTATATTATTGATTTATACCGGAACAAGATTGACGCAGATCAGAATATACTGAAATTTGCTTTGTTTATATCGTTTTTTCCGCAAATCATACAAGGGCCCATCAGCAGGTACGACCAGTTGGCGGGACAGCTTTATGAAGGACATACGTTTAGCTATGAGAATCTTGCTTATGGAGCGCAGCTTATTCTATGGGGATTTTTGAAAAAATTGGTGATTGCGGATCGGGTAGGCCTTCTGGTAAGTCAGGTTTTTGATAACTATACGGATTATCAGGGATTTTATATTATCATTGCTTTACTGTTTTATACCATTCAAATCTATGCGGATTTTTCTGGCGGGATCGATATGGTGAATAATTTTGAGCGGCCGTATTTTTCAGACAGTCTTTCTGAGTTTTGGAGAAGATGGCATATTACACTGGGAAACTGGTGCAGGGATTACATCTTTTATCCCATTTCCCTTTCGAAAACCTTTGGAAAAATGGGAAAGAGCCTGAGAAAAGCTTTAGGAGACCGCTTAGGAAAGCTGTTTCCTGTATTGGTGGCTCAAATGGCTACCTTTTTAACGATTGGGCTTTGGCATGGCGCAGAATTTAAGTATATTGCCTACGGCTTATATAATGGAATCATCATTATTCTGGGACTGATACTGGAACCATATCTCAAAAAGTTGGTCCGGCTTTTGTGTATCAATACAGAAACCTTCAGCTGGAAGCTTTTCCAGATTGGAAGAACCTTTCTGCTAATTGTTATTGGCAGGGTCTTTCCAAAAGCTGTCTCCTTTTCGGCAGCCGTTCATATGCTCAGATCTATGCTTGTTTTTAATCCAGGGATTTTACTTAACGGTCATCTTTTCGGGCTGGGAATGGAATTACAGGACTTTGCGGTTGTTCTGCTTTTCTGCGTGGTATGGTTTGTTATCAGTCTGATGCAGGAAAATGGATGGAATATAAGAGAGCGTTTGGCCAGGCAGAATATTTTATTCCGTTGGGGAATCTATATTGCCGCATTGGTATCGGTTTTGATTTTAGGAATTTATGGCCCTGGCTATAATGCCAGTTCATTTATTTACAGGGGATTTTAGTTCTGTATAAGTAAGGTGGTACATATATGGCAAAAAGGAATATTATACGAGCGATTATTTTTCTGTGTATTTTCCTTGGGATTTTTATTTATTTGAACAAAGCTTTCGGTATGGCAGAATCAAGTACAGGAAGTAAGCTGTTTAACAGTTTCTATGCGGAAAAAGAAAATTCTTTAGATGGAATTTATTTGGGATCCAGTGCGGTAAATCGATATTGGAACGGAACCAGTGCGTATAATCAGTATGGAATGACAATCTTTGCGCTTTCTACTCCAAGTCAGCCAATGCTTTTATACCCATATTTAATTGAAGAAGCTGAAAAAACACAAGATCCTGACTTATATATAATGGAATTAAGATATGTTATTAAAAGCGCGGAAGCTATTGTAGAGTTGGGAATAAGGAATGTTACAGATAATATGAAATTTTCCGGGACTCGTATAAAAGCCATTAACGCGGCAGTGGATTTTGCTGAAAAAGGTGAAAATGATGTGGATAAGGAAAAACTGAACTATTATCTTCCGATTTTAAAATACCACAGTAGATGGCAGTCCAGCGATTTGTCACTGGATGACTTGCTGTTGAGAAACACTAAAGAACAGACAAAAGGATTTTTTGTAACAAAGAGTAAATCTTTTAATCAGGAAATCCAGGAAGAAGCGGCATATACGACAGAAACGACTGCGCTGGAATTGGAAATTCGAGAAGCGTTGGAACAGATATTATCTTACTGCGATACATTGGACAAGGAAATTTTGTTTGTTATGTCTCCATATGCGGAGCAGGACTCTACTAATCTGGCAAAGCTAAATGAAGCAGAACGTATTGTGAAAGAAAGGGGTTATACCTGCCTGAATTTTAATACGCAAGAACTTACGGAAGCTATGGGACTTGATTATGAGACCGATTTTTATAACGCAAAGCATGTCAACATATTAGGGGCAGAAAAATACACAGATTACCTTTCGGCGTATATTCATGAACATTATAATCTGGTGGATCACAGAGGTGACAGTGTGTATAAGAGCTGGGATGACGCTTATGCGTACTATTTGGATTTTACAGCCGAAAAGCGAAAAGCTATGCAGGAATAAGAATAAGGCTTGGCGGCTGGAGAAAATCGAACTAACAAAAATAAAAACTACCTTCGAGATTGTGATATGAAGGTAGTTTTCTGTTTCTTTGGAGCAAGCCTGAGCTTTCTTATTTCTCCATTTCAACCAGCTTTTTACGCTGAATTTTTCCATTGAAAGTCCGGGGGATCGCGTCAATAACCTGGATGACCTTTGGCTGCTTATTGGAGTCAAGCTGCTTTGAAAGGTAATTTTTCAGAGCCTTCTGATCATAGGTCTGCGGATCCTGTACTGCGACAAACAGCTTCGGAGCCTGTCCAGTGAGAGGATCCTTCATAGGAACACAGGCGCAGTCCGTAACCTGCGGATGTTGGAGCACAACGCTTTCAATCTCTTCCGGAGCAATCTTAATTCCACCGTAATTGATAACATCGTCCTTTCTGCCCAGCATATAAATGAAGCCTTCCTCGTCAATATATCCCATATCTTTCGTGTAAATAAACCCATCCTGCATTGTTTGAGCCGTCAAAGCAGGCGCCTTCCAATAGCCCTTCATATTGATGGGACCGGAACTGGCCAGAAAGCCTGGATTTTCCAGAGAAGCGTCAATTGGATTTCGATTTTCATCCACGATAATGAACTGCGCGTTTTTGGCAGGCTTTCCGATGCACCCGGGTTTGCCTGACATAGAATTAAAATCCAACAGACAGGAGCGGCCGGCTTCCGTGCTGCCATAAAAATTGTAGAGACGGGTTTTGGGAAGCAGCCGGGAAAGGTGAACCTTGTCCTCCTCAGACAGCGGAGCTGATCCCAGCTGGATGTAGTCCAGCTGCTGGGCGTAGTCTCCGAGCCGATCTTTCGAAAGCTTGAAGATGATAGACAAGTTGCTGGGAGACAGATCCAGAGAAGTAACGCGGTATTCATCCATCAGAGAAAATACCTTTTTCAGCAGTGTCACTCCATTGATCAGGACAACAGAGCTTCCATTGAGAAAATTACCATAGCAGGTTCGCAGTCCATGAGAGTGACTGAGAGGCATAGGAACCAGTTCCACATTGTCCGGCTTCATCTGTACGCCATACATGACATTTTCCGCTACCGCCACATCGTTTTCATGGGAAAGCTCAATGCCCTTGGATTTTCCGGTAGTTCCAGTCGAGAACAGAATTTCGGCAGCTTCTTCTTTTTCTGGAAAACGGACGGTCTTTAGATCAGGCGTCTTCTGGCAGCGGTGCTCCGCAACTGTCTGAATTGGCATAAAAGGAACAGCATCGCTAACAGAAGCTTTTCCTATATATAATTTGCCATCCACATCCTCAAGGATGTCTTTCACTCTGGCAGCGGCGGCGTTTTTTTCGATTGGAACGAAAATGCCACCGGAAAGCTGGATCGCAAATTCGCAGATCATATAATCGGTGTCCTGGGTACATTCTACCAGAACACAGTCCCCTTTTCGGATCCCTAGCTGAGAAAGAGCGGAAGCGAGCCCGTAGACGCGGGCCCAGGTTTCTTTATAACTCAGGTGTGTTTTTGTATCCGCGAGACACAGCTTGTCCGGTTGGTTGACTGCGTGGGACGCAAGGCATTCTACAATAGATCGATAAGTATTCATATTAGGCCCTCCTGGTTCAATTCTTTGCTTTACACATTATAGCCAATTCTTTAAAATTCTTTAAAAAATCGTAAGACTTTTCATAAATTCTTCACAATTTGACCATATGTTACTTTATGGAATAAGAGTATATTTATATAAACATAAATATGTAGTTATGAGGTGCGGAAGAATGAATCATACTCCATTATCCGATTATATACTTGTACTCCTTCAATATGGGAGTGTGTCAAAGGCAGCGGAAAAATTGGGGATTTCACAACCGGCCCTGAGTGTACATATCAAAAAAATTGAGAGTCAACTGGGAATACAGATTTTTGATCGCTCTCAGAAGCCTTTGAAGCTTACAGAGTCTGGCAGGATCTATGCCGCTTATTTAAAGCGAAGCTTGGAACTGGAGAAAGAATTCCGGCAGCGTCTTTCTGATTTTAGTGAATTAAAAACAGGAAACCTTGCGATTGGAGGTCCCAGCTTTTTTAATATAAGCTATTTACCTGAAACGATTGCGGCCTATACGAAACAGTTCCCAGGTGTCCATCTGGAGGTTGTGGATGGAAAGATGCCAGAAATTATTGAAAAGGCCTTAAAGGATGAAATCGATCTGTTCCTGTCACCATCCTGGCAGCAGGATGACCGCTTTCATTATGAACGAATCCTGAGTGAACGGATTTTTGTTTGTATTCCGGCATCCTGGCCAATCAATGAAAGATTAAAGGAGCACCGGGTGCCCGCCAGTTTGATTCTTTCAAAAAATAATGAAAAGATTTCCAGCTGGGAATGTCAGCATTGTATTGACTTTCAGTTGCTGCGGGAAGAACCCTTTGTGTTATTAAAGGAAGACCAGCATATTGGAAATATTATGGGATGTTTGTTTGAGCGATATGATTTTCAGCCGGAGAGGTTTATTTTAGCAGAACAAACAATTACCAGCTACGCGCTTACTATGGCGGGCGCGGGGATTTCTCTGATAACGGAAAGTGTCATTCAAAGGGGCCATGTTAAAGAGTATCCGGCATTTTACATAACAGAGCCAGATCTGTGCAGGCGGGAAATGTATGTAGCGTATCCAAAACAACGGTATTTATCACAAGCCAGCAAAGCGTTTATCGCTCTCTTAAAGAGCAAGCTTTAAAGTTGTGATTAGAATAAAAGAGGGAAAGCACGCAAAATAAGAAAAAGGAGAAAAAGAAAATGAAGCGTGTGAAAAAAATGGTAGCGGTAATGCTAGTGCTTGCAATGATTGCAGGATTTACCGCATGTGGAAGTGGGGACAGCTCTTCGGAAAGCGGGGAAGCGGCAACATTAACTGTCGCGTTCCAGTATGGAATGGCATACGCGCCTCTGCAGGTTATGAAAGAACAAAACCTGATTGAAAAGTATTATGACAATGTAGAAGTGGAATGGTCTACACTTAATTCCGGTTCTGCTATCAATGAGGGCTTTGCCTCCGGAGATATTGATCTGGGAGCCATGGGAATCGGGCCGGCCATTACAGGGATTACCAGCGGCGTGCCATATAAGATCTGCGCCAATATGTCCGCTCAGCCGCATAAGATCATGACGAATGACTCAAGCATTAAATCCCTCAAGGATATCGGCGACAAAAAAATCGCCTTAGTTAATATTGGAAGCTTCCAGCATATTATACTGGCGATGGCCGCAAAGGAACAGCTGGGTGACGCGCATGCGCTGGACAATAATATCGTTGCCATGGCTCATCCTGATGGAATGGCGGCACTGCTGGCGGGAAGCGTAGATTGTCAGCTGACAACCTCCCCATATGTATTTAAAGAAGCCGAGGAAGAAGGAATTTCCGAAGTAGAAGCTCTGGAATCCGTATGGCCGAGTGGCAACTCCTTTATTGTCGCGGTTGCGTCAACCTCTTTGAAAGAAGAAAATCCGGATTTATATGACGCTGTTATTAAAGCGCTGTCCGACGCTATCGATTTTCTGAATGATAGCCCAGAGGAAGCTGCCGAGATGCTTTGCGAAAGTGAAGATGTAGACGCGGCGACCATGCAGGAGTGGTTGGAAGACGATGACTGTGTCTACTCTATGGAGACCAAAGGCTTAATGGATTTTGCCAACTTTATGGCTGAAAATGACTTCCTGGAAAACGACGGGCCGGAATCCATCGATGATTTGGTATTTGACAACGTAGAAGGCAACTAGTTGGGGAGGATTAAAAATAAATGAAAGAGGCGAGGATTCAAATTGTATTTGTGATCTGCTTTCTGGCAGCGTGGCAGATTTTATACCAAATGCAGATTTTCCCGGAACTTATGTTTCCTTCCCTGAAAAGCGTTGGAAGCGGCCTTATTGACGGGTTCAAAAATGACGGTCTTATGACTTATACGCTGTATTCCATGTCGCTTATTGTAAAGGGCCTTGCGATCGGCATTATTCTGGCGTTCGTCTTTTCTAGTATTGCGGTCGTCAGCAAAATCTTTCACGCAATATACCACCTGGTTGTGTCCATATGTGATCTGCTTCCTGGTGTCGCGTTAATCCCATTAGCTATTTTGTGGTTTGGAATCGGAGAAGCGACGATTATCTTTATTGTAGTTCATTCTATCATCTGGCCTATGTCCAGGAGTATTATGGATGGATTTAATTCTGTGTCCAAAATTTACATAGAAAGCGGTCGTAATATCGGATTGAAGGGTCTGTCTTTGGTAACTGGTGTTTACCTGCCGGCTGCCTTTACCCATGTCTTATCGGGAATGAGAGTTGGATGGGCCAGAGCGTGGCGAGGTCTGATCAGTGTGGAAATGATTTTTGGAACCACTGGATCCGGCGCTGGAATCGGTTGGTTTATCTTTATGAAGCGGACTAATGTTGATATTGCCGGAGTATTTGCCTCATTGATTGTGATCATTATAATTGGGATTATTATTGAATATGGAGTGTTCCATGTTATTGAACGGAACACAGTAAAGAAATGGGGGATGGCAAGATGAGCAGACTTTTAGAAGTAGCAGGGCTGACGAAGAATTACCATGATTCCCCGACTTCAGAAGATATTCTAAAAAATTTACAGCTGAGTGTAGAGGAAGGAGAATTCCTTTGTATTCTGGGTCCTTCTGGCTGCGGTAAAACAACCTTGATACGCTGTATTGCGGGATTTGAGGATTATGAAGGAAGTATCCGAGTAGATGGAAATGTAGTAGATAAGCCTGGAACAGATCGGATTATGGTCTTTCAGGATTTTAACCAGTTATTTCCTTGGAAAACGGTGAAAAAGAATATTCAGTACCCGTTAAAGCGAAATGGAATAAGGGATAAGAATGAACTGGATCGTATTACTAGCGAGCATCTGGAGATGGTAGGTCTGAGCGAGTACGGTGACTTTTATCCACATCAGCTAAGCGGCGGGATGAAGCAGAGAGTGGCCATTGCGAAAGGTTTGGCTCTTAACCCAAGAATCATTCTTATGGACGAGCCATTTGCCAGCCTTGACGCTATGACCAGAAACAAGCTGCAAGCCGAATTATGGAGAATCAAGGAAAAGGAAAATGCTACAGTTATCTTTATAACACACAATATTCAGGAAGCCCTGGTTCTGGGAACGCGTATATTGCTTCTTTCCAAGCAGGGAAAAATCAAAATCGATATAAAAAATGAAATTCCAAAGCCTGTTACACCGGCATCAGAAGGATATGGAAATATGTGGGAGACGCTGAACGCCTCTTTGTGGGAAGAAGATCAGGCATGATTATCTAAGTAAAATTTCAAAGGCTCGGAATCCGATTCCGGGTCTTAATTTTTTCTTAGTGGTCTCTCATACATAGCCTCAATAAATATGCGTCTTGACTGAGTATCACTTTGGTGATACAATACAAGTGAGATGATGGAAGGAATAAAAAATGGGCAAATTAATTGATATATATCACGGCTCAGAAAGAATTATTGAGCGCCCCGCTTTTGGCGAAGGAAGAAAGAATAATGACTTTGGGATTGGCTTTTATTGTACTGAGAATGAAGAACTTGCTAAAGAATGGGCGGTATCTTCGATAAAGAATGGGTTTTCAAATCATTACGCGTTAGATACAGAATATCTTAATGTTCTGAACTTAAACAGTCCTGATTACACGATTCTTAACTGGATTTCTGTACTTTTGGAACACCGCTTGTTTTCGATAAAAACACCTGTAGCAAGGCGAGCGAAACAGTATTTGATAGATAACTTCAGCGTTAATGTAAATGCGTATGATGTGATTATGGGATATCGCGCGGACGATTCATATTTTGATTATGCGGAAAGTTTTATTAACAATGGTATTTCTGTAGAACAGCTTGCAAAGGCAATGCGACTTGGAAAGCTGGGTGAACAAATCGTCATAAAATCGGAATTTGCTTTTTCAAATTTGAAATATGAAGGGTTTGATTTAGCTGAAAAAGACCAATATTATGTTATGAGGAAAGCAAGAGACGATGAAGCAAACAGGTTGTATTTTGACATGCTTGAAGAAGAAAGCGATGGCTTGTACATTCAGGATATTATGAGAGGGGGCATTAAAAATGATGACTCACGCATACCAAGAAATATATCTGAGTAAAGCACAGTCAGTACTTGGAGATGCCTTTGACTATGCAATCAACTCTTGTAAATTTGCAGGCAATGATTTTATTAAACTGTTTATTGCAAGCTCAGTAAGCCAGCGAATGGAAAGAGGAGAACCTGACTACATTAACGGGAAAAGTGGTATTGAAATCGTTGCTGAAATACTGGAGGAAACAAAAGGTGAGAGGTTGATAATAAAGTCGCGTGAACATTTTGGACGTTCTAAAGAATACTGGGCGGGCTGGGCTGTTGCGTACTATCAATGGTATTCAGAAAGAAAGTATAGTGATATTTTCAAAGTTGTTTCATTTGATGAACTTGTGGGAATGTATTATCCACTTCATGAAGCTGATATTACAAAATTTGTTGATATTATGGATGTTCAAATGGATGATTATTTCCCGGAAACGAATCTAAAACGTATTCGCGTGATTTATGGACTTACGCAAGCGGAATTGGCAAAACGTTCTAATGTAAGCCTCCGTTCTATTCAAATGTATGAGCAACGAAATAAGAACATTAACAAAGCAAGTGCGGACGCGCTTTATAATCTTGCTAAAGTTTTAGGCTGTACTATGGAAGATTTGATTGAAAAGTGATTTTTCTTACTTCTTCCGTGACTTCCCCGCCCCAATCTTGCCATCTTCCCCATAACCTGCTATAATAAAATCCGCTACAAAAGAAGGAGAACCCTATGAGATCAGACAAATACAACAGCGGCAGCGGCGAAGGCGAAAGCCGGAATACCCGGTCCTACGACCGCTGGGAAGAGACGCAAATGGTCTTTGCCAGCCGCGATAAGGAAAAAGAAGAGCTCAAACGGAGAAAACAGCGGGAAGAGGCTTATCGGGAATATCTGCAAATGCGGGAACACCCAAACGCCAACCGGGCGCCGGAGCAGGACATGAAAACCTATTCGCGTCAGAAGCCGAAGAAAAACAAGCCTATCCTGACACCGGACCGGGAGGATGACGATTTTGAGCCATCTCGTAAAGCAAAAAAGACGCGGAAAAAACAGGATAAAAAGATGAAAAAAAAGAAGGGAAAACGGATAAGACGGATTCTTCTTCTCGTGATCCTGCTATTGATCATTGCCGCGGTGGCGGGGATACTTTTTGTCAGAGGGCTTATGGGAAAAGTCGGTACTGTAGA
Organism: bacterium 210820-DFI.6.37; assembly: GCA_020558355.1. Classification (GTDB taxonomy): domain Bacteria; phylum Bacillota; class Clostridia; order Peptostreptococcales; family Anaerovoracaceae; genus Hominibacterium. The sequence continues at coordinate 124,851 of JAJCKG010000002.1, forward strand.
TATTGACCAGTCCGCGCTGGGAATTGATCCACAGGTGGAGCAGGCTCTGTCAAATTATCAGAACATCGCTTTGCTGGGGGTGGACGCCAGAGACATGAGCGATTATGAAAACTGCCGTACAGACGCTATTATTATCCTCAGCCTGGATAAGGAAAACAGCGCAATCCGCCAGATTTCCGTTTACAGAGATACGTACCTCCATGTCAATGAGCAGTATGGATATGACAAAGTCACCAATGTTCACGCTTATGCGGGGACGACAGCTACCCTTCATACCCTCAATGAAAACATGGATCTGAACATAAAAGAAACGGTTATCGTCAACTGGAAGGCCGTTGCAGACGCTATAGACGGCCTTGGCGGGATTGATGTGGAAATTCAGGATTCAGAAATCAATGAAATGAATAAATACATTAAGGATACCCAGAGAAACATCGGCGGTTCCAAAAAGAAGATCAAAAAAGCCGGGATGCAGACCCTCAATGGAAACCAGGCAGTGACCTATGCGAGGATCCGGAAGGATTCGGCTGAAGGCGATTACCGGAGAAACGAGCGGATGAAGATCGTAGTTTCCGCGGCAGTGGACAAGGCTAAGACAACCAATCCATTAAAGCTGAACCAGATCGCAAATCAGGTGCTTCCGGAGATCAAGACTAATATGGATACTGATAGCATGATGAAAGTGATGCTCAGCTTTATCCGAAACGATATGACCGAAAGTGCGGGATGGCCATTTAACGTAGGAAGCTGGACAAATTACAACGGCGCCTGGTGCGGCCCGCCGGTAACTCTGCAAACCAATGTTTCTGAGCTTCACGAAAAATTCTTTGCGCAGCCGGGTTACCAGCCGACTCAGACTGTACAGGACATCAGCGCGGAAATTTCACGAAGATCGGGCCTGTATTAAACAAATGAGAATCCGCCGGGAAAGAGCGATGGAAAAATATCTGGAGAAGCAGGGCGGATTACAGCGCCGTCAGACGCAGTAAAAAAGAAAAGCGGAAACAATCATCTGTTTTCAGTTGGTTGTTTCCGCTTTTTCAATGGGTCCAGCCCTGGAAACGGGCGGTTTCAGGCTGATAAGGCCGAACATAGAGATTTTTAAAGAAAACAGACGCTGAAAGCCTGTTTCATTTTGAAACAAACAGGGGAAAAGCCGGAAATGTTTCTGCTTTGCTGTGTTTGCGCGGATTGTCAATGCGGTAGCTGCGGCAAATCAGTGAACAAGAGAGAGGGGCAGCCGTATACACCTCCCGCTTTTTATGAAGAATCTCTAAACAATCCCCCAGTTAGTTGCAATTTCCCACTAATATTGGTATAATAGGAACGTTATTTAGCCGGAAAATTTTAATGATTTTTTAGTAAAAGACAAAAAACGATAAGACACAGAATACGATAGGAAAACAGATGAGCCAGAAAGGAGAAATCCCCATGAACTCAAAAAATCCGTTTGATAACAGTGATATGTCCCAAAACCCTGACGGCGTTTTGGAAGAAAGCGGCGCCGCAGATACTGTCGAGGGCGCAAAGACAGAAGCCGAAGCCTTCTGGGAAGAAGAAAAATCGGAAAAAGAACAAAAAAAGGAAGCAAAGGCTGCCGCAAAAGCGGCTAAGGCCCAGGCAAAAGCCCAGGCCAAAGCAGAAAAGTCCAACAAGCCAAAAAAGAAGGAAAGCAATAAAAAGCTGATCATAGCTTTGGTGATTGTATTAGTACTGGTATTGGCTTTAGGCGGTGTCATCGGCGCGGGCCTGACTGTAGTTCATACAAAACTGGACAAGGTGACCCAGGTGCAGGTCAACCGGGAGGCTCTGGAAATCGACCCGCGGGTAGCGGAAGAACTGAAAAATTACAGGAATATTGCGCTTCTTGGAATTGATGCCAGAGACATGGATGATGATTCCAACACCAGAAGCGACGCCATGATCATTGCCAGCATCGATAAGCAAACCAATGAAGTAAGGCTGGTGTCCCTGTACCGGGATACTTATGTAAGCCTGGGCGCTGACTACGGACTGGACAAGCTGACCCACGCCTATTATTACGGCGGAGCGACTCAGACCCTGCGGGCCATTAATCGCAATCTGGATCTGAACTGCGAAGAGGTAGTAGTCGTCAACTGGAAATCCGTCGCGGATACAGTAGACGCCCTGGGCGGACTGGAAATCAATGTGCAGGAATCAGAAATAAAAGAAATGAATAAATATATTAAGGATACGCAAAAAACCATCGGCGGATCCAAAAAGCTGATCAAAAAAGCGGGAAAACAGACCCTTAACGGCAACCAGGCGGTAACCTACGCCCGGATCAGAAAAGACTCCGCGGAAGGCGACCACAGGAGAAACGAGCGTATGAAGATCGTTTTGTCCGCCGCTTTTAAAAAGGCGACAACACTCAGCGTAAGCCAGCTCAACAACATTGCCAATGAGATCCTGCCGGATATCAAGACCAATATGAGCACCAATCAGATGATGGAGATTTTACTGGAGCTGAACTCCTATAAAATTACAGAAAGCAAGAGCTGGCCTTATAAAATGACCGATAAAATGATCAATAACATTTATTACGGTCCTCCAGTCACACTGAAAAGCAACGTGACCCAGCTGCATGAAGAATTTTTCCAGCAGGAGGATTATGATCCGACCGATACGGTCAAAAGCATTAGCGACAATATTTCCAGCGTTACAGGATTGTGGTAGCGGGCAGAATATGTCAGCGTAAGCTGACCGCAGAACATTTCTGCGGGAACTGCCGGGCGAACCGGGAAATTTCCTGAGGGCGCGAAAGGGGCTACAATGAAAAAATTACTGATCCTCTTTGGAGGGGCATCATCGGAACATGAAGTTTCCTGCCTTTCGGCAGCTTCAGTTCTCAAACATCTGGATAAAACAAAATATGAAATCTATAAAGTCGGGATCACAAAGACAGGAGAGTGGTTTTTGACGGATTCCTCTCCGGAGGAGATTGAAAACGGCAGCTGGCTGCAAAACCCGGAAAACCGGAGGGCGGCGCTGTCGCCGGATACCTGGATCCGGGGTCTGATCGTTTTGCGGCAGGCGGGACAAACAGAACCGAATGAACGGGGCGCAAAGGCTGAAAGCCGCGAGACGGCCTGTGAGATCATAGAACTGGACGCTGTATTTCCGGTTCTTCACGGAAAATTCGGAGAAGACGGGACGATGCAGGGGCTTTTGGACCTGGCTCGGATCCCGTATGTGGGAGCTGGAACTACGGCCTCCGCCGCTTCCATGGATAAATCCATTACAAAGGCAATGGTACAGCCCACTGGAGTGGCCCAGGCGGACTTTTATCTGACTGACCGATACACCTTTGCTTCCAACCCTGAGGACATCCTCAGAGAGGCGGAGGAACATTTTAACGGCAGATACCCGCTTTTCGTAAAGCCGGCCAACGCGGGATCATCCGTAGGCATATCCAAAGCAAAAAACAGCCGGGAGCTGTTTAACGCAATTCGAATCGCGGCCTGCGAGGACCACAAAATTCTCATTGAAGAGGCCATCACAGGCAGAGAGATCGAAGTGGCGGTGCTGGGAAACCGGCATCCGAAAGCCTCCCTTGTGGGAGAGATTCTGGCGGCAAACGAATTTTACGATTATGACGCAAAATATGTGAACCAGCAGTCCAAAACAAGAATTCTGGACGATGTGGCGGAAGAAAAGCAGGAAGAGATCCGGCAGGCGGCCGTTACCATCTACAAGACCATGGGCTGTCAGGGATTGGCGCGGGTGGATTTCTTCCTTACGGAGGAAGGCCGGGTCGTATTTAATGAAATCAACACACTGCCGGGCTTTACAAATATCAGTATGTATCCAAAGCTGTGGGAAGCGACGGATCTTCCCTACAGTCAGCTGCTGGACACACTGATCGCCCTGGCGATGGATGAAATGGAATAAACAGGAGGATAAAAAATGGCGAAAGAAAAAATCAATTTTGAAGATGAACAGGTAAGACTTTGTTACAGACATACTACCTCTCACATCCTGGCCCAGGCGGTAAAAAAGCTGTGGCCGGAAGCAAAGCTGGCTATCGGGCCGGCTATCGAAAACGGATTTTATTATGACTTTGATCTGGAACACAAATTTACCGATCAGGACCTTCTAAAAATACAAAAGGAAATGAAAAAAATTATCCAGGCGAATTATCCTCTGGAACGCTTTGAGCTTCCAAGAGAAGAAGCCATCGCAAAGATGAAGGCTCTGGATGAAGACTATAAAGTAGAGCTGATTGAAGACCTGCCGGAGGACGAAGTGATCTCCTTCTATCAGCAGGGCGACTTTGTAGATCTGTGCGCGGGGCCGCATATGGAAAAGACCGGACAGATCAAGGCGGTAAAGCTGCAGAGCGTAGCGGGCGCTTACTGGAGAGGCGATGAAAAGCGGAAAATGCTTCAGCGTATCTACGGAACCTGCTTCCCATCCCAGCCGGAGCTGGACGAATACCTGAAAAAGCTGGAGGAAGCGAAAAAGCGGGATCACCGCAAGATCGGAAAGGAAATGGATCTTTTCGCCATTTACGAGGAAGGGCCGGGATTCCCGTTCTTCATGCCAAACGGAATGGTGATCCGTAACGAGCTGGAAAACTTCTGGCGGCAGGAACACAGAAAGAGAGGCTATCAGGAAATCAAAACCCCGTTGATCCTCAATGAGCAGCTGTGGCACACTTCCGGACACTGGGATCATTATAAAGACAATATGTATTTTACCAAGATCGATGACGGCGACTATGCCATCAAGCCGATGAACTGTCCGGGATCCCTTCTGGCTTACAAAAGAAAGATGTACTCCTATCGGGACTTCCCGATTCGTATGGGCGAGCTGGGTCAGGTACACAGACATGAGCTGTCAGGAGCGCTTCATGGACTGATGCGCGTCCGCACCTTTACGCAGGATGACGCCCACATTTTCATGCTGTCGGATCAGATCACCGATGAGGTTACCGGCGTTATCGACTTTATCGACCATGTATACAGCATGTTCGGATTCAAATATCATGTAGAGCTTTCCACTCAGCCTGAGGATTCCATGGGTTCCGCGGAGGACTGGGAAAGAGCTACCAACGCCCTGAAGGAAGCCATGGAAAAGAAGGGCATGGATTATGTAATCAATGAGGGGGATGGAGCGTTCTACGGGCCGAAGCTGGACTTCCATCTTGAGGACTGTCTGGGCAGAACCTGGCAGTGCGGGACGATCCAGCTGGATTTCCAGATGCCGCAGCGCTTTGACCTGACTTATGTAGGCTCTGATGGCGAAAAACACAGACCGATCATGATCCACAGGGTTATCTTCGGCTCCATCGAGCGGTTTATCGGTATCCTGACGGAGCATTTCGCTGGAAAATTCCCGCTGTGGCTGGCGCCGGTTCAGGTAAAGCTGCTGACTGTAACGGAGAAATTTGCGGATTACGCGCGGGAAGTAGGCAAAAAGCTGGAAGAAGCGGGTCTGCGGACAGTAGTGGATGTAAGAAACGAAAAGATCGGCTACAAGATACGGGAAGCCCGCAACGAGCGCGTTTCCTACATCTGTGTTATCGGCGAGCGGGAAGCGGAAGCGGGAACCCTTACGGTACGTTCCAGTAAAGTAGGTGAGCTGGGCGAAATGAAGGTGGAAGAGCTGCAGAGCAAGCTTCTGAAAGAAATCGAGGATAAGGATGTTTAGTAACTACGATAAAAAAGACCCATGGCGGGGAGGCGTGTACCTTTGTACTGCGGAAAGCAGCTTTCAGGCTGATATTCTGGAGTCCAAGCTGCGGGGCGAAGGGATCCCCTGTGTAAAAAAATATCAGGGAGCCAGCAATTTTATCGAGATCGCTATGGGAAGCAATAATGCTTATCCCATCGATATCTATGTACCGGAGGAAACTCTGGAAGACGCGAAAAATATTATCATTCCAGTTCCCATCGGCGATGACTTTGACGAGATGGAAGAATAACGAGGAAATGGATTAAAAGATAAGAGCGCCTCATGGGACGCGCCTGAAAACAGGCCTTCCCGGAGGCGCTTTTTATTGCGAACGTTAGCGATTTGAGGCTGACGAAATTCGCGTTTTCTATAGCTTCGCGGCACAGCAGGCGCTGGAAAAAGCAAACTGCAGGTTATACCCTCCCGTATCCCCGTCAATATCCAGGGTTTCCCCGATAATATACAGGCCGGGATACTTTTTGCTTTCAAATGTTTTCAGATCCACTTCATCCAGACTGACGCCGCCGCTGGTCGCCATGGCAGAGCCAAATCCAGAGGTGCCGCTGACAGAAAAGGTGTCACAGGTCAGAAGCGACTCCACCGTTTTCTGCTGCTTCCCCGTAAGGGAGGAAGCCTTTGCGGAAGGCGCGATGCCCGCCCGCTGCAGGATTGTGGAAATAAAGCGTTTTGGAAGCTTTGTACAATCGGCGAAAAAGGTAGCTGCCTGCCGGTTTTCACCAGGCGGGACTGACAGCCGCGGCTTTTCAGGAAGATAACAGATCGTCAGTGTGCTTCCTGGTTTTGCGTAGCGGGACAGATTCAGCGCAGCAGGTCCGGAAAAGCTGCTGTGGGTCAGCAGCAGGCCGTCTGCCAGCTTGTGCCCGTCCACCTGAACCCGCGCGTTTTGAAAAGAAATTCCCGAAAGGCAGCTGTACGGGTAATGCTGCACAGTCAGAGGCACCAGCGCAGGTCTTGGCTGGACAAGCTTCAGCCCCAGCTTCTCCAGAAGGGGAAAGATGCTTCCATCCGAGCCGGTAGAGGGATAGGAGCATCCGCCCGCGGCAATAATTACTTTTTCTGTTTCATATGTTCCATTGATAAGAAATGTGCCGTCCGCCCGCGGCAATAGAGAAGTGACGGGACAGTTTGTCCTAAGCTTCCAGCCGTTTTGCCGGCTTAGCTTCAGCAGAAGCTGAAGAATCTGATCCGCGTCCATCGATTCCGGAAAAACTTTTCCATCCGGCCTTTCTATCAGTCTTATCCCGTGTTCCTGGAAAAAACGCATCAGCGTCAGGTTGCTTGCCCGGTAGAGCGCCGAGCGGATCCTGGGCCCGTTGGCCCCGTAATGTCCGATAAAGGCTTTGATGCTTCCGCCATGGGTCAGATTGCACTGCCCGCTTCCCGACAGCAGCAGCTTTTGGCCCGGCGCATGCTTTTTTTCCAGGATCAGGCCAGCTCCGGTGTTGCGGTTTGCGGCAAAATACAGACCCGCGGCGCCGCCTCCGATCAGGATATGTTCATATTTCATGGGATGTCCTCTCTTTCTATTCCGGCTTTCTTCATTATACCATAGAGGAATACTGAGCTGAAAAGATAAAAAACAGAAACATCACTGTGTTCTCAAGCGGTTGTTTCTTTTTTCATAATTCCCTTTTTGCCGCGCTCTCGCACGCCTTTACTTGCCTGTAAAAAAATGATATAATCCAGACAATTATTAGGTGATTTTTCAGCAGTATTTGAATTAGGAAGGGGATATCGGTATGGATGAAAAAAAGAAGGGGATTATCAGTGAACCGGATGAAAACGGTATACGTTATTATACCATAGGGAAGTCTCAGGAAGAACGGACGGGAGAGCTGCCTGAAGGCGAGGAAATGGGACAGAAAAGCGGGGGAACAGAAGCCGGAGGGGAAGGCGCTGGCGTCAGAGGCGGCATGTACGGCGGCAAGCTGAAAACGGTAAGAAAAAAACCTCTGATTATTTTTGGATGCATTCTTTTAGGCGTGATTCTGCTGGGTGTGGCCTGCAGCAGACTGGGCCATGATTCCTCCAGCGAATACGCTGGGTTAAAGGATGATCATATCAGCGTCCTTTATATCAACGGCACTATCAGCGGAGAAGATTCCGGGGACTCTTTTTCTGGCAGCACCTACAACCATAAGTGGGTTTTAGACCGGCTGGACGATGTAATAAATAACCCTGACAACAAGGGGCTGATCCTGTTTGTCAATACGCCGGGCGGCGGAGTCTATGAGACGGACGAGATTTATTACAAGCTGCTTGAGTACAAAGAGACAGGCAGGCCGCTCTATTCGGCTATGGGCTCCATGGCGGCTTCCGGAGGCTATTACATCTCCGCTCCGGCGGATAAAATTATTGCCAACCGCAACTGCTGGACCGGCTCCATCGGCGTGACCATCGGAACCCTGTTTGATGTGTCAGAGCTGCTGGATCAATACGGTATTAAAACGGTAACCATCACATCGGGAAAGAACAAGGCTATGGGAAGCTCCGTAGAACCTATGACGGAAGAGCAGAAGGAAATTTTTCAATCTCTGGTAGATGAAGCCTATGAACAGTTTACCAGTATCGTAGCGGAAGGCAGGAACATGTCTCTTAAAAAAGTGAAAAAGCTGGCGGATGGAAGAATCTATACGGCAAAACAGGCTTTAAACAACGGCCTGATCGATCAGATTGGAACCCTGGATGACGCGGTGGCCGATATGAAGAAAACCTATGGCCTGGAAGGCTGTCAGCTCAGTGAAATGCAGTACACGGACAGCAGCCTTTTCAGCTCGCTTTTCCAAAAGCTGGCGTCCGTTCAAAAACGGAATCAAAGCGATGTGGCGGCTCTGCTGGAGCTTATGAACGATCAGGGAAACGTGCCGATCAGTTATATGTCGGAATTGCGGAAATAAAGAGGGGAAGAAATATTATCATGTACAGCCAGCTTCTGGCAGAACGCTCGCGGGAAAATAGGGACCTGATACAAAACCTGACAGCCCAGTCAGAAAAGCTGCGTTTTCTTATGGACGCGCTGGTGGAGCTATCAAGATTGTAAAACGGCATTATACGATGCGTCCCGCAAAAAGCCGATCTTAAAGAACTGATGGTACAGGTGATCGGCGACTTTTATGAAAGCGCGAGGGAGAAGAGGATCAATATAAGCCTGGAATGTCCTACGAAAAGTGAGGCTTTTATAGACAGAAAGTGGATGCGGGAAGCGGTGGGCAATCTGCTGGACAACGCAATAAAATATACCCCAGAAGGCGGGAGCGTAAAAATCAGCGTAATCCCGTACCAGATGTTTTCCGAGATTCGGATATCAGATACAGGGATCGGAATAGAAGAAGCTGAGATCCCCAAGATTTTCGGACGATTTTACAGAAGCAGGCAAGTGTCTTCAGAGGAAGGACTTGGGATCGTTCTTTACCTGGCTAGAGAAATGGTTGATGCTCAGAAAGGCTACATCAAGGTGGATTCCGGCAAGGGCAGGGGAAGCGCCTTTCGGGTATTTCTGCCCAGGGGCGTCCAGGAAGAAAAAAATAAAGCTGGGTAACCTTTCCAGCAGGAAACAGTCAAGATTGTAACAAAACGGTTTGTGTGATATGATAAGGGTAATAGAAAAGCTTTTTCTGCTACTTGAGCTTATATAAAAGGAAGGCCGGTGAAAATATGGCAGGGGTTGATTTTGAGAGAAAACACGCAGAGGACTTACAGAGACTGAGGGGATTCCGCCTTCTGGACGATGATTTTATGAGCAAAGTCTTCGAGGATAAAGCGTGTTCGGAGTTTTTGCTGAAGATTGTTTTGGATAAAAAGGATTTGAATGTCCAAAAAGTACGCGTACAGTATGACGTAAAGAATTTACAGGGGCGATCCATCCGTCTGGATATTGTAGCGACTGATGAAAACGGATGGATGTATAATATTGAAATCCAAAGAAGTGATAAGGGAGCCAGCATTAAAAGGGCCAGATATAACAGCAGTCTGTTGGACGCGAATGTAACGGAGCCGGGTGATGATTATGAGAACCTTGCGGAGACGTATGTTATTTTTATTACTGAAAACGACGTACTGAAAGCGGGCCTACCTATTTATCACATTGACCGGACAATTAAAGAAACCGGCGCAATGTTTGGGGATGAGGCGCATATCCTGTATGTAAATTCCCAGATAAAAGATGAAACGGAACTTGGTAAACTGATGCATGATTTTTCCTGCACGGACGCAAAAGATATGCATTATAAAATTTTAGCTGATCGAGTACGCTATTTTAAGGAAGACGCGAAAGGAGTGGAAACTATGTGCAAGGCTATGGAGGATATGAGAAAAGAAGCCGCCGCTGAACAAAACATCCTTACATTATTAGGGGCCATTAAGAATTTAATGAAAAATCTTGGAATGTCGGCAGAGCAGGCAATGACTGCTCTGGGGGTATCAGACGCCGAGAGGGGTGTTCTTTCTAAAAAAATCTAACAAATTGTAAATAGGAAAAGGCCGGTTCAAGAAATAGAGCTTGTACCGGCTTTCTTATTTTTAGATAATATCATGATCCTGTCCATATCCAACTTCTGGAATATACATCCGTCCGAGGACACTGTCTCCATTGGCGAGGACTGCCCGCGGCGCTTTTGGGAGGAAAAGTAACAAAACTGTAATTTTTCAGAGAGGATCTGGTTACAATGATCTGGTAAACTTCAGCCATAAGAAAAACAGGAGGTCACGCGCATGTATGTACTTAAGACAGAAAGACTCAGAAAATATTATGGCGGAGAGGAGAACCGGGTAAAGGCCCTGGACGGGATAGACCTTGCGGTAGACCAGGGTGAATTTGTTGCTGTGGTGGGGACATCAGGAAGCGGCAAAAGCACTTTGCTTCATATGATGGGCGGTCTGGACCGCCCGACAGAAGGCAAGGTGTTCATAAACGGAAAGGAGCTGTTTTCCATGAAGGATGAAGCTCTGACTATTTTCCGGCGCAGGAACATCGGATTTATTTTTCAGAACTACAATCTGGTGCCGATCCTCAATGTGTATGAAAATGTCATTTTGCCCGCGGAGCTGGATGGGCGCAGGGCGGAGCAGAAATGGGTGGATCACATTATCCGTGTCCTGGGGCTTTCAGAGAAAAAACAGCAGATGCCAATCAGCTTTCCGGCGGACAGCAGCAGAGAGTAGCCATAGCAAGAGCGCTGGCGGCGAAACCAGCCATCATTCTGGCCGATGAGCCCACGGGAAACCTTGACAGCGTTACCAGCCAGGATGTGATCAGCCTTATGAAGACCACCAGCAGAGAGTTTTCACAGACCATGGTCATGATTACCCACAATGAAGAGATCGCCCAGACAGCCGATCGGATTGTACGGATCGAGGATGGAAGGCTTGTAACGAAAGAGGGTGGCCGGAATGTATGAGACCCGAAATAAAACCATCATCCAAAAACTGGCTCTTCGGGATCTGAAATCGAAGAAGCTGGGAAATCTATTTATCATGATTACCATTGCTGTTTCTGCGGTCATGATTATGTTCATGGGGCTATTTTCAGGCTCCGCGAAACGGGATACGCAGCGGCAGCTGGCTTACTCGCAGGAAGTAATCTATTACAACGTCACCCCGGAACAGCTCCAGTCGCTGAAAGAGGACCGCAGGCTTTCCTTTATGACACTGGCTAAAATGGGCGAACAGATGGAAGTGGAAGACTACATGATCTGGCAGGTTTATTACGATGGAACCGCACAGAACATTAAAACCATAGATCTGGTGGAAGGCTCCCTTCCTGAGAAAGAGAACGAAGTTGTTGTGTCTAAAAGCTACATGAAAAAAATCGGACAGGAAGCAAGGCCGGGGACGAAAATCCGGGTTCCGTTTCTATCTGGAAAAACAGAAGAATATGTCGTTTCCGGCTTTACAAAAGATGTAAAGAATTCCAGCACCTATGCCATCGTTCATTCCAAGGCCTATGCCGAAAGCGGCAGCGCCCTGAAAAAGGTGAATTATGATGTGCTGGCGAAGGTAAAGGACGCGAAAACCATGAATCAGGAGACCTTTTTGGACACAGTCCGCAGTATCGCCGCCGATGCGGGAATTCCCCGAAGTCAGGTTAATGAAAATAATTACTTTGTGGGGACACTTTCAAAGCACAGGCTGGACGCGGATATGCTGGCGGTTTTGATTATCGGCGCGATTATTCTGGCCGCAGGGGTTATAGTAATTTATAGTGTGTTTTATATATCAGTTACAGGAAAAAACCGGGAGTATGGACAGCTGCGTACGCTGGGCATGACCCAGAGACAGATTGGAAAGCTGGTGCGCAGAGAAGGGCTGATGCTGGCGCTGCGGTCAGCTCCCGTCGGATTGATTGCGGCAGGTACGGTTTCCTGGCTTCTGAAGCCGGGCGGGTTTTCGCTTCCTTCGGCTCTGACCTGGGCCGCCGCTGTCTTTGTGGTTATCCTGCTGACTGTGCGGGTGTCCATTATGAAGCCGGCCAGGATAGCGTCTTTTGTATCTCCTGTGGAAGCCTCCAGATATTCGGCTTATACAGAAAACGGGAAAAAGAGGACAAAGAAGCTTTACCGGAAGATCACACCTTTGTCTCTGGCGGGAATGAACAGCCTTCGGGATCGAAAAAAGACGTTTATTACAATGCTGTCCTTGGGCATCGGGGGAGTGCTCTTTATCGGAAGCGTTACCTTTGCCGCGTCTATGGACAAAGACAAGTATGCAAGGGCCGGCGTGTTCCAGCTGGGAGAATTCGATCTTTCTATTTCAGAAAACGCCGCTGCCACCGCAAAGTACGGCGAAGCGCAGGTCCAGATGAAAACGCCTTTCTCAGAGGAGCTGCGGGACCGGATCCTGCGGATCCCTGGAGTGAAGGGAATCTCCACACTGAAAGCCGCGCATATTCATTATGACTATAAAGATCAGGCGGGGCGGGAGGATATGGTTACGCCTTTTACAAAGGAAGACGCAAAAGACATGCGGGAGTATATCGCTGAAGGAACACTGGATTATGAACAGCTGCTTTCTGGCGATAAAATCCTTGTCCGGGAGAACCGGCAGGCCAAAGAGATCTATGGATGGACCTTTGATGTCGGTGATAAAGTGACCATCCATTATTATGACGGGGAGGAAAAGACTAAGACCTATGAGATTGCGGGAGAATTGGAAGGCTATGCCCTTGGAACGACGGACGGATGGTTCCTGCTGCCGGAGCAGGTGCTGGAAGAAACTATGCCGGGGATTGATCTTACCAATCAGTGGATCATAGCTGTTGATACTGGAACGCGGGATAAAGTGGAAGCGCCTCTTGCGCGGATTTTGAATGAGGAACCTAATCTGTCTATGAAGACCCTGCGGGAAGCGGAAGCGCAAAGTCGGGATTCTTTGAATCAGTTCCTTCTGCTGATTATTTCCATAGTGCTGCTTGTGGTCCTGTTCAGCATGATCAATCTGGTCAATACTCTGATCACCTCTTTCTTTTCACAGAAAACGGAGATGGCCATGCTGCAGTCCATCGGCATGACCGACTCCCAGCTGGGAAGAATGATAGCCGGAGAAGGTCTGGTTCTGGCAGCCGGAAATATAGCCCTTTCCCTGATCTTTGGATCTCTGGCGGGATACGGTATGTGCCGGCTCTTTAACGCCATGGGATCAAATTATATGGATTACCGATTCCCAGTCCTGTGCGTGCTGCTGTATGCGGCCGCGGTAATCCTGCTTCCATGCGTCATTTCCTTCTTTATGTTCCGAGGCTTCCGAAGGCAGAGCCTGGTAGAGCGGCTTAGAGAAGTATAGGGGCTGAACTGTTTTCAGGTCAAAAACAAGAATCGCCGGACATAGGAAACGGAGTCTGACAAAAAAAGATCCTTTCCCTATTAATTTTTTTAAAAAAGACAAAAACTTTCTGTGTACATTTCCGGAATTTTTGTGTATAATAATCTACAGTTGTAAAACAGTCACGGGTAAATCCTGGAAGGTTTGCGACTGTAAGATTTGCTCCCGTAGCTCAGGGGATAGAGCGTCGGTTTCCGAAGCCGTGCGCCGCGTGTTCGAATCACGCCGGGAGCACCATGTTAAAACCGTTGGAATCGTTGGATTTATGGGATTCCAGCGGTTTTTTATTGTCTCTGACATCAACCTGAAATTGTGCCTAAATCGTCTATTTGGACCCTAAAGTGTTGCAGTTAGTGTTGCACAACTATACCTCTTTTCCCGTTGATTTTTCTGCGTTTTCTCCCCGGTACTGTTGCAGTAGGGCTGCCGCGTTGTTAAGGGACGCCTCCGTATAGTGGGTATAAATTTTAGAAGTTAGGCTAATATCGCTGTGTCCCATAAGCTCTTTTGCCACATTAATTGATACGCCCGCGTCCTGTAAGTCGGTGCAAAAGGTATGCCGCAAGCAGTAGGGAACCAGATCGTCCGCAACCAGGCACGGCGGCAGAATAGCGTCTCGGAATAGCTTTCCGCCCATTTCTATATGCATTGCCTTTTTAAAGGATTGCCACATCCTGCCCCGATTATGGGGTTGTATAGGCCGGCCTGTCTCATTGGTAAAGAGGTATTCAAAAGGGCCTTTCTTTGTGGCCTTTACCGCTTCCAGAATTTCGTCCGGTACAGGAACATACCGCTTTGCGTTTTTGTTCTTTGTCCCGTCAATGTAGAGCAGCTTCTTTTCATGGTCAAAGTGGCAGATTTTCACTTGTGCCGTTTCTCCAGTTCGTAGCCCGCAGTAAAGCATTAATTTGACCCATAGCCCATGCTTATGGGTCTCAGCGACTTTTAATATAACCTGTCTTTCCTGGTCGGTGATCGCTCGATGCGTGCCGCTGGTTCCTTTGGGCTTTGTGATTGCCCTTGCCGGAGACTTTGCGATTAAGTCGTTATTTTCCGCCACAAGAAACACTTGCCCTAAACATTGGTAAATCTTATCAATCCGGCTCTGGCTCATGCGGCTGACCTTCTGCATAATTCTTTGTAAATGTACAGGCTTTACATCCTTTAAGCGAATGTGGCCAATTTCAGGCAAAATGAAGGCGTCAAGCCTATGCTCATAGTCCTTAAAGGTTTTATCATTGCAAGATCCCGCCTTATAGGTCATAAGCCATTCTTTAGCCCAGTCCCTTACAAGCATACTGGATTCAATTTTTTTGCCTGCTTCTAATTCCTTTAATTTTAGCGCTTTGTTGGCCGCCACTTCTTTTGCGTCCTTGCCGGAAACATAGTATCTCCGGCCTTCATAAGTAATCGCCCCTCTCATGTTTATTGCCTCCTTTTAATTTCGGGTATAAAAAATACCGCCCTTGTAAAAAGTCGGCTACAATGGTACAATTATCTTGGTCATAGATGGTTGTATCATGCAGCTATCAACATTGGCCCCCAGTAATGGGGGCTTTTGTTTTTATTCTAATTCTATTTGGTCTGAGTCTGTAACTTCTATCTGTACTGCACCGTTGTATTCTTCCAGCTTACCAGTAACAAATATAATGTCCCCATATGATAAATTATCTACGATTTCTGCTACATTTGAATAATTTTCTTCCCATATGATTATAGTCACCCTACGTTCATCGGGGTATTCAAAATCCAAGTCAATGAAAGTGGGGCTTCCGCTTGTTTCGTTTGCGTAATATATATTCTCTACAGAACCTTTTACTTGAGCCGTTTCACCTATGAAATCTTTTGCCATTTCACAGCTTAATGCAGATGCATCTCTGCGGCCTTTATCCTCTTCGGCTTGATCTGCCATAGCTTCATACTGTTCTTGCCTTGCATCATATTCGTAGTAAGATTCATCTGGTTTGTCAGATGGAAAACAACCTTTGAAAATTACTAACACAACTATGATTAAGACAAATAGACATCCAATGCCTTCCTTCGCTTCTTCTATCTTGGACTTTGTCGAATCTTTCATCTTTACGCCTTTATAACTTACCTCAACTTTAACTCTATAACTACAGTTGATTGTCGCTTATTTGTTATATCTGCCTTGTGCGCAAGTGTACCCCTCTTCATATCCTTTTTTATAATAATGTCCACACACTTTATAAATAACAAATGAAAATCATAATTCCACCACCTTGCTTTTATTGATTAGCTACATAATAACACAAGGCTTGTACCGTTTTTGGTGCTTACACGTCATATCCTGAATTTCTTTTCATTTTTTTTAACATTTCTGCGGCAAGTTCTAAATCTTCCGGTGTTGCCCCGTCCGCTGCGTCAAAGAGCATTCTTAAATTAGGGTCTTTATGAAGCTTTTCTGCCATTGCTTCTGTCTCTGTGATCTCTTCCCCTGTAAGTAGATACTTTTCTGATACGCCAAGAAATTCCGCAATGTCAGGCAGATATTTTGATTTTGGGTCAGTATTTCTTTTTTTCCAATTTACAAAAGTGCTTTGCGAAACATTGATGAAGTCACAAAGTTCTTTGTCTTGCCGGTTTTGTTGCTTTAATAGCCGTACAATTCTTTGTATTACATTCTCATTCAAATCGCACCTCCTGAAAAAATAATTCCAAAATGTGAATTTGAAGTATTGACAAATTCCAAAATGTGAAGTAATATAAAGATACGGAATTCACAAATTGGCAATAAAAAACACATTCCTGAAAATTTCAGGGTTTTTATTCACATTTTAGTATTTTGGGTAATGAAATAATATCACAAATGTGAAACTATGTCAATTACAACTTCACATTTTGAAAGGAGAAAAGGGGGTGGACGAAATGGACAAGTTCTTAACACTCAATGGAGCAAGTGGCATATCCCTTAAAAGCGAAAAGGGAGAAATAAAAATGTCGGTAGAGTTTACAGGGCTGCCAGCTGACAAAGAAGAATGGTTAAAGACGCAGATAGAAGAGATGTATAAAGAAATACTTCATCGGCTTAATCTCTCTTCAAAGGCTTAATCTCACTTCAAAGGCAACAGAAAGTGGTAATTGCGACTTCACATTTTAAAAGGAGGGCATTATGAAAGATTCTAAGAAAATGAGTTTCGACGAGATTGAAAGACAGATGGAAAAGCCAGTACCTTTTTACCTATTTGAAGATTTGGGAAAAAAGGTGTCTATTGGAAACATTTTAGTGTGCATAGATATCATCATTTCAGCATTGCTTGCGCTAAAAGCTGTGCAATAGCGATTGAGCCGCCTACAAAGCCGATGATTTCAGCAATACACGAAAATGTATGGAATATGTATTCTCTGACTGCCGCATAACTGGATAGAGCATACGACATATCCTCTTGTTCAACTATATAGTTGTGGTTTTTTAAGTATTTAACAGCTTTATACAAGCGAGCATTGTTAGAGAATTTATCGAAAAGCATATCCCAAGTCTGGGCATCAGATTTTAGGACAATTAAAATTCTGAGTTTCCAAAACATATACAGTTTCCTTTCAGCCTATAAGGCAAAACAATTATATCACATAAAAGAACCATAAGAAAGGAGGTTCACACTTGGCAAAGAAACCGAAAGAAAAATGGCAGGTAGCCGTAAGGGCGAAGCTTGAAGAAATGGGCATCGGTTATAAAGAGCTTGCTGAACGTATGGGCGAAAAAGAAGGATGCGTCCGACAGGCTATGTGCAAACCCGGAATGCCGATTTTAAAGAAAAAGATTCGCGATTATCTCAACATCCACGTCGATGAAGAGTGAGAAAGGAGCAAGCTTGATGGAAAAGCAAGAAGTAATAAGAGAAATGAAAGCCTTTGTCGGAGGGTCGAGCTACATAACCGCAAACGCTCTTGCCAGGCATTTAGGCAAAAGCAAGGGATTTACAAAAAAACTTATTACTGGTCTGGATAAGATTCCAGGTGACGCAAGAGGGACAAAATACTTTATCCCGGAAGTGGCGCAAAGAATCATGGAGGAAAAAAGACAATGAAGTATCTGTTATTAGAAGTCGCCGGATGGCTCGGCATAGCCTTGTTGGCGCTGTTCCCGGCGTTCTGGTTAAATGGATGCCTGTATGGGTGGGGCCTATGAGCTATTACAAAGTTTTGGTCCGGCGGTGGCGAGAAGCGGAAAAGAAAGAGGATAAGCGAAATAAGCGTATTACAAAGACACTTACCGGGCAGAGATGCCCAAAGAGGAAAGATGTTATCAGAAAACTTGGAAAGGAGAACACACAATGGAAATTTTAAGAGTAGCGTCAAAATCAAACCCAAGTTCCGTAGCGGGAGCGCTGGCGGGGACCATAAGAGAAAAAGGCGAGGTGGAGCTTCAGGCCATTGGCGCGGGGGCGGTTAGTCAGGCGGTAAAAGCCATCGCCATCGCTAGAGGATTTGTCGCTCCAGGCGGCATTGATCTGGTGGCGGTTCCAGCCTTCAAAACCGTGGAAATCGAGGGAGCGGAGCGCACGACAATTAAGTTTATCGTGGAGCCAAGATAAGGAGGAAGAAATGAGCCAGTTAGAACAATTAAAAACTCTGTTGGATTTGTGCGTGAATATAAATGGAGAAAAAGAGAAGCGTTACGGTGATGGGCCGAGTGTGTTTTTTTACTTATACCCACACGTCGCGACAGCGACGTTTGATGTTTTTCTCTGTGGGTGGAGCGCCCGCAGTAATCCAGATATAGTCTGGGAATACCATTACAACAAAAAAATACCGGGCGAGTACGAAGAGATTCTCGCGGGGTTAAGAGAGCTATACGCGAAAAAAGTGCCGGCGAGCAGCAACTCTGACACGGCACATGAAATTGAACAACCTGATTGTAACATAGAAAGCTGGAAAACGCAATGCGGGAAGATGTTTTAAAAAATATGCTGGATAACGCCAGCAGGGACCATCCGGTAACCAGAGAGGAAATTACGCGTACCTTTCGTGTCTCCGACCGGACCGCCCGGAAAATGATCGAGGACCTTAGAGAGAAAGGCGTGCGGGTTTGCGGAATGAACACGGACAAGGGTTACTGGATTGCGAAAACGCAGAAAGAATACGAAGTGTTCCGGCGAGAGTATGTGTCGAAAGCGACGACAATCTTTCGCCGGGCGGCAAATATGGACAGGCAAACCGACGAAAGGCAGGTGAATATGTGTGAACTACTGTGACGCAAACGCGGTCGCTTATGAGACGGCTGCGGAACGATATACAAACATAGACCCGCCGACGCTCTGTGACTGCGGAAGCGCCACGGAGCATGGGCAGGTATACTGCGAAGACTGTTTAAACAACATAGATTTTGTCATGCGCAACGCTATAAAAATTCTCGTGAACCTGAGCGATTGCTCGGAGGACGAGGCGGAACAAATGGCCTGTTACTGGCTGGAAAACACGGAAGAGTTTAAGGAGAGAAAATGAAAAAACTGATTGAGATACAGAAGGAGCTTAAAGCCCCAAAGAGCAATTATAACAGCTTCGGAAAATTTAGCTATCGGAGCTGCGAGGACATCCTTGAGGCGGTAAAGCCCTTATGCGCCAAACACGGCTGCGTCTTGACCTTATCGGACGAGGTTGTGAGCGTGGGGGAACGGTATTACATAAAAGCGACCGCCGCCATAACCGATACGGAGACGGCGGAAACCGTGGAAGTGTCGGCGCTGGCCAGAGAGGCGGAGAGCAAGAAAGGGATGGACGACAGCCAGGTTACGGGAACCGCCTCGTCTTACGCCAGGAAATACGCCCTGAACGGGCTATTCTGCATCGACGACACGAAAGACGCGGACACGGACGAGAACACCAAACAGAGAAACGCGGCGAACACGGAAAAAATCACCCCATTTCAAGCGGACGAGATTGAACAGCTTTGTGACGCGGCTCGAAAAGACGTGACCAATCTCTGTAAATATTACAAAGTAAAGGAGTTAGCTGACCTTACGCTAGAGCAGTACAAGGACGCTAAGCGGCTCCTTACCCCGGCGAAAAAATGATAACAAATCATGACAGATCGGGCTGGTTTGGGGCGAGCGATACCCGCTTTGTGGTAGCGAAGAACCGGGACACAAAAAGCTGGCTGAACTGGTGGTCCGTAAAACTGGGGTTACAAGAACAGCCAGAGCTTCGTACCGAGGCCATCGCGGCGGGGACGGCGTGGGAACATAAAATTCTGGACGCCGTAAACCCGGCGATACGAAAGGACCATCAAATCTGTATCGAAAAGTACCGGCTGAGAGTGAACTATGACGGGGACCTGAACGGGACCATTTACGAGGTGAAGACACACAATTTTTTAAAAGAGTTCGCCGTTACAAGGCCGTACTGGACGCAGGCGCAGGTTGAGATGTTCGCAATGAAAACAGATAAGCTGTACATTGTGGCGTACGGGTTAATCGCGGAGGAATACAAGGATTATTCCGGTAAAGTGGATGATGGCAGACTGGACTATTTTAAAGTCGAGTATGACAGGGGCTGGATACAAAAGGAGTATTTGCCAAACTTAAAAGAGCTTTGCCGGGCGTTAAGGAAAGGGAGGTTTCCGGGATGAAAAAATTGGGCAGTAGAAGAGCAAAAGCGTGCGCAATACCAACGGCAGTAAAGATGAAGGTGTGGGAGAGAGACGAACATCGCAGTATTTTTTCCGGCTCTCCAAACGCATTCCCTGAATGCCATTATGTTTCTCGAGCAAATAACGGACTTGGCGTCGAAGAAAATATTTTTACGGCGACAAGAGAAGAACATCGCAAATTTGATTCTGGCACAGCGGAAGAGAGAGAGGAAATGAAAAAATACGCAGAACAATATCTCCGTTCTAAATATCCAGATTGGGACCCGGAAAAGCTGGTTTATAAGAAATATGAAGGGCTGGGATACTGATGATCGAGCTGAGACTAAAACGGATTGAGGATGTCCAGCGGATGTATACCGGGGACGTGGTCTTAAAAATTGTCTGCGAGAAGAGCCAAAACAGCTTGTTAGACAAGCTTTATAAGATGAAAGGTAAAAGCCTTAAAGACTATGCGCTGCGAATGCTAAAACCGCCGAAAAAGCGCTCCCTTGACGCAAACGCGTACTGCTGGGTACTCTGCCGCAAAATTGCGGAAAAGCTAGGGAGTACAGACACGGAAATATACAAGCAAGCTATCCGGGATTACGGGCTTACGACAATCCGCCCGGACAAGACGGAGCTTGTAGACGATCTTGTGCGAATGTGGGACAGTATGGGGCTTGGAAACAGCCATGATATTTTAGGCCCTTCTAAGATCGAGGGGTATACAAACGTAAAATACTATTACGGCTCTAGCAGTTATAATACCAGGCAGATGGCTCACCTGCTTGATGGCATAATACAAGACGCAAAAGAACAAGAAATTGAGACCTTAACACCGGACGAGCTACAGAAAATGAAAGAGGCGTGGAAGTGAGGTGACATAAATGGCAAAGGACCCGGCGTTTCTCTTCTACACACAAGACTTCTTGGTGGGCACAATGGATATGTCGGACGAAGAGGTGGGAAAGTATATGCGCCTGCTGTGCAGGCAGCACATAAAAGGAAACATTCATCCGAAGTTTATGAGCGATTTATCAGAAGAAATTTTAAGTAAATTTGTAAAGGATAATCAGGGAAACTACTACAACAAGCGACTTAAACGAGAAATCGACAGGAGGAATAAATACTCGGAAAGCAGGCGTTCCAACCGCTCAGGGGTTTCACAAAATGAAAAACATATGAAAAAGACATCTTCCGCATATGGCAACACACATGACAGCTCATATGCCCCACATATGGAAAATGAAAATATATATGAAAATGAAAATGAAAATATTAATAAAAAAAATAAGGTGGGAGAAATGACAACGGCGGTTGTGGAGAGGCTAAACCTGATCTGTGGAACGAGGTACAAGGCCACAAGCAAAAAAACAAGAAGCCTGATCGAGGCGAGAATGAACGAGGGGTTTTCTTACGAGGACTTTGAGACAGTGATTGAGAAAAAAGCCGCCGAGTGGAGCGGGACAGAATACGCGAAGTATTTAAGGCCGGAAACGCTGTTCGGCACAAAATTCGAGGGATATTTAAACCAAAAATCACCTGAGAGCAAGTCAATCGGGTTTATGGATTTGTAAGTTGTTCGGAAAATCCGAACAAGTAGGAGGGGGATATGAGTGAGAACGATATAAAAAAACTGCTGGCGGCGCTCAGCCTGAATTACCCGGCCACATACCGGGATATGCGCAAAGAGGACAAGATAACGCTGGTGCGGCTTTGGATGGACGCTTTCGGAAACTTAGACACGGAAATCGTGTGGCAGGCTCTTAGAAATTATATAAAAACCAACAAGTACCCGCCCAATATAGCGGGAATGCAGGAGCAGATCGACCTGCTTACCGCCAGAGACAACACGGACGAGCTATGGCAAGCGCTTATGAAAGCCATCCGCAACAGCGGCAGGGACGCGCGGGCGGAGTTTGAAAGGCTGCCGGAAGAATGCAAAACCTTTGTGGGGAGCCCGGCGGAGCTGCGGGCGCTGGGGAACACGGACCTTACCACGGTAAACACCGTAACCAGAGGGCAGTTTTACAAGCGGGTTGAAGTTATACAGGCGCGCGATAAGGCGCGGGAACAGTTACCGGAACAGGTACAGCGGGCGTTAAATAAAGTCCCGCGGATAGGAGGAAAAAATGATATACCAAGTAGGAGATAGAGTGAAAATTAAGGAAAACCTGAGCGAGAGTTCTTGTGTGAACGAGAGAATGGATAAATGGCAAGGGAAAGAAATGACGATACGGGCAATTGAGTGTGACAGATACTACAAAATGCGCGAGGATATGGACAACTTTAGAGGAAACCTCACGCCTGGTTGGGACTGGTATGAAGACACGATTGAAGGGCTCGCGGAACCAGAAAAATTAGACGCGGTGGGCATGAAATACAAAGTAGGAGACAGAGTAAAAATTAAAGATATAGACGAGTTTGTTAAGTGCTTTGGCATTAATCAGGGTGGACTAATGAACCATCACGCTGGAACGGTTATGACCGTCCGGGAGGTGGCGACTGGGTACTTCATGGAAGAAGACACAGGCGAAAACTATGGTGACGGCTGGGTCTGGGGTGACGACATGATTGAGGGGCTCGCGGAAGAAACAGAAGCCACGGTAAAAGACAGCGGGGTAAAAGACAGCGGGAACCGGAGAACATTTGCAAGCGGGGCGGAACGAGACATACAGGAAGGAAAAGGCCGGTGTGACCTGCTTCCAGCCTGCGCGGTTCTGCGACTGGCGAGGCACTATGAGGCGGGGGCGAAAAAGTACAATGATCGCAACTGGGAAAAGGGGATCCCGGTACATAGTTTTATCGACAGCGCCATCCGGCACTTAATGAACTATCTGGACGGACAGACAGACGAAGACCATCTTTGCGCCGCCGCGTGGAATTTAATGGGGGCTATGTGGACAGAGGAAAAACACCCGGAACTGCAAGACATTCCGGCGAGATTGGAGGAGGAAAAAGATGAATAACGTAACCTTAATCGGCCGGCTGACCAGAGACCCGGAGGTAAGATATATTTCTGACAGTCAAATGGCCGTCGCGCGTTTCAGCGTCGCTATCAACCGACCGGTCAAGAAAGACGCGGAGAGGCAGGCGGATTTTCCCAACATCGTGGTATTCGGAAAGATGGCGGAAAACTGCGAGCGATATTTAGGAAAAGGCCGGCTCGTAGGTGTGCAGGGCCGGATTCAGACTGGAAGCTACACCAATAAAGACGGCGTGAAAGTTTACACTACAGAAGTTGTTGCCAACAACGTAGAATTTTTGGACTGGGGCAAGGAATCGACCGAAAAAAAGGAAAAAGAGGATATCCCGGAAGGGTTCGCGGCGGTGGACCCGGAGGACATACCTTTTTAGGGGAGAAACATGAAAAAGAAAAAAACGAGGCGGCCAAAAGTGGAGCTGTCTGAGAAACAAATTCTAAAAATAAAACAGGGGGTCGCGAAAGAAGCCACAGAAAAGGCCTGTTTGCTGGCCGTGGCGGTTATGGCGGACACATTAAGCCTTACGGAGGATGAAATCTGTAAGGTCGCGAGCGACATTTCCCGATGGGCGGAATACGTAGACAAACATATCGTAAAGATAAACGATGTAGCGGACGTGATCGAGAGCAAAACCGGAATTAAGTTTGGGAGGTTTTAAATATGGCGAAAAAGTGGACAAGAGAAAATGTGATACAGAAGGTCCAGGAAACAATGAAAGAACTCGAAATAGACCATCTTCCTTCCTGCTTAGAGCTGCGAGAGCGTGGGTTAGGGACGAACGCCCTGGCCAACGCGGGAGGGTTAAGGGAAATCTCGAAAATATTAGGTGTCCCTATAAAGCCGAAAGAAAGCCCTTCTCCTGGTAAAAGGCCAAAGAAATACAAGAGCATGGAGATAGAGCCGTGGCGAGGCAAGGCGAGCAAGGCGGCCCAGATAGAGGCGAAAGCGAGGCGAAAAGGCCTGCGCTACGCCGATATACAGAAGGCGGAAACTATAGAGAAATTCGCGAGGGTGAAAGTATGAACATAGACAACATAACGGACCTGCCGGAGAAATACCGGAGGCAAGCGGAGCTGAAGTTGAGCAAAATGAACGGCCCGGTTAAACTGGACAGTCCAAAAAAATACCGGAACCAGCCCACGACAGTAAACGGGATAAAATTCGACAGCAAGAAAGAGGCGGCACGGTTTGTCGCGCTTCTGGAAAAGCAAAAAAGCGGCGAAATAAGCGACTTAAAGCTACAAGTGGGATTTACTCTAGCGGAAGGGTTTACGTCCGTGACAGGCGAGAAAACAGGGCAGAAGAGATATGTAGCGGACTTTACCTATAGGGACATAAACGGAAATCTGGTAGTGGAGGACGTAAAAAGCGAAGCCACAAGAAAGGACAAAGTTTACCTGCTTAAAAAAAGCCTTATGGCGGAGCGATACGGAATCTTTATAACAGAGGTCTAACGGCGGAACTTAGGGAACCATAGGAGGAAAGATGCTAAAACCAGGGTTTTATAACATGGACTGCAGGGAAGGAATGAAGCGGTTTCCGGACAAGTATTTTAATCTGGCAATTGTAGACCCACCGTATTTTTCCGGGCCGGAGCGCCGGGGGTATTACGGCCGACGAATTAGCCCGATTGGTGTAAACCGCTGGTACAAAATATCCGCGTGTTGGCAAGTGCCAGACGAAGAATATTTTAACGAGCTTTTCCGGGTGTCCAGGCACCAGATTATTTGGGGATGCAACTACTACAGTTACCCATTTGGCCCTGGGCGAATCGTGTGGGATAAATGCAACGGTAACAGCGACTTTAGTGATTGTGAAATTGCATATTGCTCACTGCACGATTCTGTTCGGCTATATCGCTATATGTGGAACGGAATGATGCAAGGGAAAAGCATTACCGAAGGGCATGTACAGCAAGGGAACAAGGCCCTGAACGAAAAACGTATCCACCCTACACAGAAGCCTGTGGCTCTGTATAAATGGCTTTTGGGAAAATACGCAAAGCCAGGAGATAAGATATTGGATACCCATGTGGGGAGCGCAAGCAGTCTAATAGCCTGCTATGATCTGGGATTTGAGTGCACCGGATTCGAAATTGATGATCATTATTACAATCTGGCGCGTAAGCGGCTTGCGGAAGAACAGGCGCAGGTAAGGATGAAACTATAAGGCAGAAAGGCATGGAGGAATAACATAGAAATGACAAGACAAGAAGCGATAAGTAAGCATCGTAAAATGTGGCGATGGTTAGCAAAAAATCCGGGAAAGTGGAAAGAAGACTATTTAGCGATATTTGATCCGGGGGCAAAGCCATGTAGCCGTTGTTATTTATGTGAATATGCCCAGATAGACTGTGCTGACTGTCCACTTGAATGGCCGGGGGGAGGATGCTGTTCTGGCACGGAACGGGCACTATATCCCGCCTGGCACTATGCTACGTACCATAAAAAGTATGATGTTGCGGCGGAAATAGCCAAGCAGATAGCAGAGCTGCCAGAGAGAGAACTAAAATAATTTAACTTACAATTTTAGTTCTTCTTAAAAAATTAAGATTTAAGTTTGCGGATTTAAGATTCGGAAGGAGAATGGAAAAATGACCGATAAATTAAAACCTTGCCCATTTTGCGGAGGGGAAGAGTTATCGATTGAAAGCTGCAAAAGTTTGGAAGAATGCGAAGAGTTTGAGGGATGCAATGATGATGGGTATGTGGCAGTAGTCTGCGACATGACAGCTGGAGGCTGCGGAAGTAGCAGCGGCTATTACAAAACAAAACAAGAAGCGATAGCGGCATGGAACAGGAGGAACAAAAATGAACAAGGAAGAAAAAAGAAAAGAAGAAGTTCTGGGCGCGATTAAGATTATCGAGGGAATATGCCACGCTGCCCATATATCTATATATGGCGAGGGCGTTGCATTCCAGGACGATACAACCGATAGGCTATATGTACTTAGGAGTCGGAGGAACGGAAAAAAATGAACACAGCGGCAATGTTTAGCAGCAAAAAAACTGATTGGGAGACCCCGCAAGACTTTTTCGTGCGATTGGACGAAGAGTTTCACTTTACATTAGACCCGGCGGCGTCTGACGAAAACCACAAGTGCCACAGGTATTACACCAAAGAAAGGGACGGTTTAAAGAGAGACTGGCAAGGAGAAACGGTGTTTTGTAACCCGCCTTATGGAAGGGAAATAGGGCACTGGGTAAAAAAAGGACACATGGAAGCGCACGACGAGAAAACAACAGTAGTTATGCTGCTTCCGGCAAGAACAGACACAAAGTGGTTTCACGATCACATATACGGCAAGGCTGAAATACGGTTTATAAAAGGGCGGCTGAAATTTGGAAATGGGAAAGGCTCAGCCCCGTTTCCGAGTATGGTAGTAATTTGGAGGTAGCAGAATGATAGATGAAAAACAACTGATCGAAGAGATAAGAGAGCTTAAAAGGTACTATGGCGATGCTTACTATAAAGAAGGAAGAAGCGAGACTGATGACGCGATTAAACACATCAGCAACATGATCTTTAATGACATTATTGAAATGGCATATAACCAGCCCAAAGTAGGAGAGAAAAAAGCGAAGAAAAACACAGAGCGACCAGACGCAAACAGTCTGACAGACGCGTACAGGCGGCTTGAGCTTATGGCGATTAATTTGACTGGAGAGGCCGCAAAGGGAAATAATGGCGCTCTAAAGGATTGTAAAGCGATTAACGTGGCGCAATGGGCGGTGAAAGAATACCTTCGGGAGAAAGGAGAAAACACATGGATATAACACGGTTAAAATTAAAGGGTTTAGAAAGGATAAAAACCGCCCTGGACAACTGGGCATACGATGATGAAGGCGGCTTTGTATGTTACTGTGAAGCAATCTTTAATATGCTGAAAGAAGCGGAGGAAATAGAGAATGAAGAATAGAGAAAAATATAAAGACATTTTAATGGATTATGCGCTTGCGGGGGTTGTACCTGCGATTAAGGATGGAAAAATAGTGCCGTGCCAAGGAGCCAACTGCGGCGACTGTTATTTCGGCGAGGGAGAAAATGCCCGCTGTTGTATTGTAAGACTCAAATGGCTCGATGAAGAATACATCGAAACTGACTGGAGCAAGGTAGAAGTGGATACAAAAATCTATGTAGGCCGCACGTTGGAAGAGGTAGAGGCGGAAGCTTTCCCACGATACTTCGCAAAATACGAAGATTGCAAAGTATACGCTTATGCGGAGGGGTGTTCTTCTTGGACGGCGGAAAGTGACGAAGATGTAGTTGCCTGGGACTACGCCAAACTTGCGGAGGATGCATAAGAATGAACAAACTCGAAAAATACTGGGAATGGAAATTTAATATAGACAAGTTTATTAAAGATTATCCAGAAAATAAACGTATTTTGGAGGATAAAAAAGAAGCTCTTGCAGAGCTTACAGAAGTTAAGACGCCAAACTTTTCTAGCCCACCCGGCACACCAGGCCGGAATGACTGCGTACCAGCTTCCGCCGAAAAAGCCGAAAAAATCAGGGAAGAAATTAAAGAATTCCAAAATATGGTTGATATCTACGAGGAAGCCGCAAAGACTTTCACGGCAGAGGAAGCGATTGTAATAAAGCACTTGTACCATATGCCAAATTCTCATATGCGGACTGTGACATGGCTAGCAACTCAGATCATTCATTGCGACAGATCCACAATATACCGGATTAGTCATAAAGCGAAAGAAAAGGTAAAAAACTACATAGGTGTATAAAGCAAAGCCCCCAGAGGATTAGGTTTCTCTGGGGGCTTTTATTGTTTTGGGGAGATTTTTAACAGGCCTGCCAACATTACGGCCCTGCCGCCTTAAAAGCAGTTGAACTTTGTTAAATGTGTCTAAAGGTATAATTGGCTCATGGCTGCCTTTATATATCTCACCGTGGTAGCAGTTATATCCACAATATGTAGGGTTGCTAAGTATTTTAGCAACCGTGTAAGGTGATGGGGAACGGCCGCGTTTTCCTTTATAACCGGCTTCTGTGGCAAGTGCGGCAACCTCTGTGAGGTTTTTATATTTCAGATAACTGTCAAAGTAAAATTTTACACACTTTGCCTCTTCTTGGTTTATAGTAAAGCTGTCTTTGCCATATTTATCATAACCCAATACAGCAGAACAAGTACGTTTCCCCTGAAGAGCCCTTTCCGCTATTGCGGCAGTTATTCTTTCCCCGATAATCTCCCTTTCTAGTTGCGCAAAGATTCCAACGATCCCGACCATTGCCCGCCCCATTGGTGTGGAAGTGTCGAATTGCTCTGTATAAGAAATCATATCAATCCCGTATTTTTGAAATATTCCCATCGTATTGTATAAATCTGAAACAGAGCGGGTAAAGCGGCTTAGCGCCCAAAACAAAACAATGTCGAACTTGTTTTGACGTGCGTCCCGCATCAGGCGGCCCACTTCGGGGCGGTGGTCCATATCCTTACCAGATATTCCACGGTCTGCGTATAAATCTATAACTGTGCACTTTCGCTCAGAGCACCATTTGCGTAAGGTTCTTTCTTGCATATCTAAAGAGTAACCGTTTTCGGCTTGGTCCAGGGTACTGACCCTTATGTATATTGCAACACGTTTGCTCTCCATATCTACACCTCATCCAACCACTCTGTGCAAACCGCGCCATAAAGCGTTTTTATAAGTTCTTCTTTTTCAAATATCATTTTTTCTCCTTTGCTTTTTTGATACAAAGGGGATATACTGTAATAGCAATCCCCTTTGTGGGTGTTGTGGTGGGCGGCTGATCTGTGGTAGGGGATGCCGCCTACATTTCTAGTCTTAATAAACCTGGGTCCCAGTCGTCCCAGCCGTGGGATGTTGCAAATTTATCCATATCGATTTCCATTAATTCCAGGATGTCCTCTACAGACATGCTATGATTTGTCATTACTTCACAAATTTTTGTGTCTCCGTGATATAGTTTCATTTTTTTTCTCCTTTCCAGGGGGCTTATGCCTCCACATAACTGTTTAAATAAATTTGCTTAACGACCTTTCCAAAAGGGATGTTTCCTTTTAATGGTATCTGCCGAACCTTCCGGAAACATTCAAACGCTAATATATCATTGTAGTCAATCGCGTCCAGCAGGTTGTCAAATGTTTCAAGCGCTAAAGCTTCTCCATCGTAAGACATTAAAATTGTTTCATATAAGTTTTTGTCCAGTTTTACGGTAGAAAGCAATAATGTTTCTTCGTACAATCCGTAAATTTCCCTCTGGAATACTTTTTCGATCATGCCATTTCTCCTTTCAGAGGGGCTTACGCCCCCAGCTCTAAAGTTTCATCCTTCTTTCCATACATTTGTTGTTATGTTTGTAAAGTATTTCATTTTAGACCGCCTTATTTAATTTCTGCGGCAATTCTATCGTATTTGTCATAATCACAGTCTTTTATTCCCACCTGGTAATAATCATTTTCATCCTTTTTCATATAAGCTATATCCCCCTTTGGGATACAATTATTGTGGCTTGCGTTTTTGTAAACAGTTTTATATGTAGTTTTTACGATAGGCTTAATTGTTTTCTTGGCTTCTTTATATCCTTTTTCATATCCGGTCTTCTGTCCAGCAGCATCCCCGGCGTTATAGCCTTCTTTATATGCTACAATTGTTTCCGCTTGTATTTGCTTTTCGTATTTCTGAGCCAGTGCTTTCAATTGTGAAATGTGATACTGGTATGCAGTAAATCCTGCCCCTGTGATAACTGCTAAAACTGTAAGTGTTGCGATAATCTTTTTCATTGTGTTGCCTCCTTATGTTTAAAAACCAATGCTTTTAAAACTTTCCGTCCGTGTTCATGTCTTAATTATATCACACGTTCCGTATGTGTCAACCCCTTTTCTTAAAAAACTTGAAAAAACTTTCCGTCCGTGTTATAATTTAGCTATAAAGAGAGGGAAAACAAATGCCAAAAGTAACTAAAGAATTTAACAAAGCTGAATATGATAAACAATTCCAGCGGGAGCACTACAAAAAAATTACAGCGGCTTTTACAAAAGAAGAAGCGGCAAAAGTAGAAGCTGCCGCCGCTGCCGCTGGCGTAAGCAAGAGCCAATATATAAAACAGGCAGTCTTCGATAAAATGGAAAGGGAGGACGGAAAATGACAGAAAGAGAACAAATTAAAAAAATCATTGATGAATTACCGGAGTATAAAATAGGAAATATATTACTATTTTTACAAGGGGTAAAATTTGACGATGACATGGAGGACGACCTTTTTTGCGAAAAGCTGGTTGACAATTATTTAAACGATCCAGACCCGGAGAAACACGAGACTATAACGCTGGAAGAGTTGGCAAAGCGGGAAGGTATAGAATTATGAAATATACAATCGTCATTGAAAAATTGGCTGAAAAGTTTATCATGAAGCTTCCACGGCCAGAAAAAGAGAGAGTATTAAAAGCTATCTACAAGCTGCCAGACGGTAACGATGTAAAGAAATTAAAGGGGCACAAGAGCCTAATGCGATTGCGTGTAGGCGATTATAGAGTTATTTATACTATAGATAATGGAAAATGTATTATACTGGTAATCGACGCGGGAAATCGTGGAGATATCTACAATAAATACTAGGGTAAAAGCAGTTAGCCGCCTGAGGGTTTTAAGCCGGGGCGGCTATTTTATTGCCCAAAGCAAGATTTACACGGCAGTGTAAATTAACGGGGGTGTGGGGGTGCTAAACCCACACAAATAAAAAAGTGTGTGTTTGTATGTATGTTGCGACAGTCGCAAGGCATTTATATAGTATAATAGTAGCGTAAAAGGTTAGGTTTTTAGCATTTTTTTACCTCCTTGTGTGTTATATATTTAATACATTGCACTTTGCGCATAAAGCCGCTCTTATGGGCGGCTTTTGTGTTTGGACAAAAAGCGGAGGTGGAGCTACTATGGCAAAAAATTATGAAAAGGCGTATAAAGACAGGCAAAAAGGGATGTCTTACAAGGATATAGCGGCTAAATATAATGTCTCCATAAACACTGTAAAAAGTTGGAAGACAAAGCAGTGGGCGAGAATAGAGCAAGAGGCACACAAAAACACACAAAAAGACACACACTCTATAGGCTCCAAACAGGCGGATGTGATTATACAGGAGGCCGGGGCTAAAATAGATGGCAGAGGACAAAACGCGAAGCAGGACAGCCAGAACATAAAGGCGCTAAAGGAGCTCGTGCAGTACAAAAAAGCGACTACGCCACCCGCCTATAGCTTTAAGGACACCGGAAAAATGATACAGCGTATAGGCGAGTATTTTCAACGGCAGGACGAATCGGAGCTGCCTTATACACGGGCAGGACTAATCCTGGCGTTAGGCATATGCAGAGACACCTATAACAGATACCTCAGGGGAGACATGGACTATCTGCTGGAAGAGCATATTACCATTAACTCTATAGATATGGATAACTGCGACAAAATCAAGTTGGAAGATCATACGGAAATCGCAATTGACGCGGCGGGAAATCCGCTTATTTCCTTCTCTCGGATTTTAGAAAAAGCGGCTCTAAGGCTGGAAGAACAGGCGGAATCCAGGCTTTACAAGAGCGCAAGACCGGGCGACATTTTTACAATGAAACAATATGGCTGGACAGATGAAAGATCGCCGGGAACGGTAAACAACACGCTTGTAATAGCCACGGCAGAGGAAAGCGACAGGGCTTTAAAGATGCTGTACGGAGGGAAGTAACTATTCCCTTAATTTTGTTTTTCGGAATAGTTAGCAAAGAATCCAGTGTTTCCAACGGTTCCAGCAGGTCTGGCGAAACGAAGCATTCAGAGCATACATTATAATCATGCGTATGTATGCATAATATTTAGTAAAAGTATCATGTTTTCCCGGGATAATACCTGGACCAGCGTATATTCCATGCATACCTGTCTCCCTCCCCCACCCACGCCGGGCAGGCAGGGTAGGAAAGAGAGTAAGAAGAGAGTTGGAAGGTGGACAGCAATCCTATCTCATGCTTCTCTGTTGGCAAGGCAACGCGCGGGGTCCGGCCCCGCATCGGGGGGAGGGGAAATATATATGTGTGTGTGTGTGGGGTACCGCGTGAATGACCACACCCCAAAAGAGGGCTCCCATGTCTAAATAGAGGGCCACACACAAATTAATTGATATACAGGATTAGCACACTGGTTAGTGCGTGCGTCTTATAAGCGTGTGAAGGTGGTTCGATTCCACCATCCTGTACCATCGGACCATGCGAGCCATGTGTCCAAGTTGCCGATTGTTGGCGCAATCGGTATTGTTAATTATATTGACGCTGACCTGAGCAAGTCGGAAAACTGCTCTTCCTTCCTGAGAGCGGGATTATTTTTATTGGAGGACATATGCCGAAGCTGACACCACAAGAAGTCTATCTAAAGAAGGTGCAGACGGACTATAAGGCGTATTGCTTTCATGTCCACAACCACGGGCTGGACGCTCCCGCGTGGATTCCGAGTAGATTTCACACGTTTCTTTGTGACACCATACAGGACTTTGTAGAGGAAGAAACGGACAAGGCGTTTGAAATCTTAATTATCAATACCCCGCCGCAGCATGGCAAGTCCACAACCGTAACCGAAACATATCCAGCCTTCTTTTTAAGCCGAAACCCAACGAAGAAAGCCATAATCATTTCCTATGGGGACGATCTAGCGGAACGTTTTGGCAAGCGAAACCTTGAAAAAATCCGAAGCTATGGAAACCTGTTTGGCGTATCATTGAACAAGAAGAAATCCACGGCGAGAGAGTTTGAGCTATCCAATGAAAAGGGGAGGATGATTTCAAAAGGGCTTGGCGCGGGTATTACCGGGCATTCTGGCGATCTAATCCTCATTGACGACCCAATTAAAAACCGTACAGAGGCGGATTCCGAAACGACACGCAATCGGGTTTGGGGAGAGTTTGAGGACACGGTAAAGTCCAGAACTTCCGCCGGGGCGAAAATCGTTTTAATCATGACCAGATGGCATGAGGATGATTTAGCCGGCCGAATCATGAAAGAGTTTGAGGACCGCACCACGATCATCAACCTTCCTTGCGAAGCGGAAGAAAATGACCTGTTAGGGCGTGAGCGAGGACAAGCGCTTTGCCCCGAAATTGGAAAAGGCGATAATTGGCTGAAGGATTTTAAGCGGACCTTTACGTCAGAACAAGGCGTCCGAAGCTGGAACGCCCTGTATCAGGGAAGGCCGTCTTCCGCGGAGGGCAACATTATCAAGCGTGAGTGGTGGAAATACTACTCTTATAAGGATTACGCGGAGGGGCGACTGATTTTTGACAATATGCTTATGAGTGTGGACGCTACTTTTAAAGACCAGGAAAAGAACGACTTTGTGGCAATTGAGGTTTGGGGAAAAAAAAGAGCGGATAAGTACTTAGTCGATCTGATAAACGAACATTTAGACTTTCCCAATACGGTAAGGGCAATTCTGGGAATGAAAGCCATGCACCCCTTTGTGGGCGCTATTTTAGTTGAGGATAAAGCCAACGGTTCGGCGATTATACAGGTAATGCGATCTCAAATACCGGGAATTATAGCGGTTGAGCCAATTGGAGGGAAAGAGGCGCGTGTAAATTCCGTTTCCCCCGCGATTGAGAGCGGAAATTGCTACCTTCCCAATGATAGAGCTTTTACGGGGATGTTTGTTGACCAGTGCGCGTCATTTCCGAACGGAAAAAATGACGATATGGTGGACAGTATGTCGCAGGCTCTGGCAAGACTGATCTTCATAAGCGCGAAAGGCAAGATTCCTCAAAAGCCGAAAGGTGATTGGGACTTTGCTACAAAGCCAAAACGGGTAGGAACTGGAAAAGGAGAGAAAATTCATGTTATATAGCTTGTTAATAGCGACAATCGCGCTGGCGGTGGCTATCCCGCCTTTGTGCCTGCTTTCTTTCCGATGGGGGTTTAGGTATGGAAACGATGGAAAAACAGCGGCGGAGACAAAAATAAAGCCTAAAAGTTTATCAAGACCCCGAAAAGAGAGCAAAGAAATGAAAAGAAACCGGGCAATTCTTGAAAATATTGAAAATTACAGCGGGGATGGGAGTAACCAGAAAAAACTATGATGGAATGTTGTGATATTTGGAGAAAATATGAGCGCTGCAAGGATTACATACTAAGGAAGCGGCTTGTTGCAAATACAAATAAATATTGGGACTTTTATCTTGGGAATCAGTGGGTCGGCATTGAATCTGGCGGAGAAGAGCTTCCGTACATGAACTTCATAAAACCCGTTGTGAAGCATAAAGTCTCAACGGTATGCCAAAACAATACCGTTGTAAACTATTCTGACGCGATGGGCAAGGAAGAGATGGCGGAAGTCTATAAGACACTGGGAAGGATTTTTGCCGCTTGTTGGGAAAAAGCTGAAATGGATTCTAATGTGTGGAGAATTGTGAAAGAAGGGGCTATTCAGGGTGATTCTTACGCCTTTTTCGGCACAAAAGACGTACGGGATATGCAGGTCCTGTCTAATATGTCTGTCATTTTAGCGGATGAACAGAACCCGAATATACAGGAACAGCCGTTTATTATTATCCGTGAGAGGATTCCGGTAAAAAGGATTAAAGAAATCGCGAGACGGAACGGCGTCGAACCATCGGATATAGAGACGATTCGACCGGATGAAGATACGGACTACCTGATAAATAACAAAGATGATGTAGAGCATAAAGGAGACGATGGGAAAGCCACGTCTCTTCTTTATTTGGAGAAGATCAACGGGATTGTTCATGTGGCGAAGTGTACAGAAAACTGCGTTTATCAGGAGTTGAGACCTTTGGCTGGAGAACTGAACGGAGAACCCGCCCGGGGCCTGACCATGTATCCCATTGTAAATTTCATTTGGGAAGATTGCCCCAATAGCGCGAGAGGGCAGGGAGAGGTTAAAGACCTGCTCGCGAACCAAATTGAAGTAAATAAAACAATCGCGCGCATTAGCATGAGTGTAAAAATGGCCGCCTTTCCACGAATTGCCTATGACAAAACAGCGATTCAAAATCCAGACGATTTAGACAAGGTGGGGGCCGCTATCGAAATGAACAGCGGAGGCGCGCAATCTGTAAGCCAACTGATTTCATACTTGAACCCGGCGACAATGTCCTCAGACGCGAGGGTATTTTTAAACGACCTTATGACACAGACCAGAGAACTTGCCGGCGCGTCTGATACAGCGTTGGGGCAAATTGACGACCCTACCCGTGTAGCGGCGTCCGCGGTTATTGCTATAAATGACCAGGCTACACGCTCATTAAACGAGCAGGTATCCAAAGTAAAGAAACTCACAGAAGATTTCGCGAAGCTCTGGCCTGAAATATGGTTTACCTATAATCCCAACGGCATGACGGTTTCACAGGAGGTTGATGGTGTTACGATGCCGCTTACCATTACGAAAGACCAGATTGACCAGATTACCCCTGAAATCCGAATTGATGTGTCTCAGGATAACCCGTGGTCTAAAAACGCCGAACAACAGGCGGCGGATAGCTTGCTGGAAAAACAGCATATAACCTTTGAGGAATATGTTGAGCTGGTGCCTGATAATGGACCAGTGCCAAAAGCAAAGCTGCAAAAAGTATTGAAAAAGAGGGAGGCCACGCAACAGCAAATGGCGTGGGAGGCATCCCAAGAAATACCGCCGGAAGGAGGGGATTTAAATGAATTGTCCTAAATGTGGACATGAGGTTCTTTTAGATCATGTGGTCGAAAAAGAAGGCGTGAAATCTTTCTATTACGCCTGCGTCAATCCAAGATGCGGCGAAAAAGGAAAGGCTTTCAAGCCTACCGGGGAAACAACAAAATCAACAATCCAAGTAGCTGAATAGCTGCTTTTTTTTTATGAAAAGGAGAGTAAACAATGAGTGAAGAAATGAGTGGAGTTATTGAAACAGGTGCAGAAGAGCAGGAGGTCACCGAACCTGCCGAAACTCAGGAAACAGGCGCGGAAGAGCAGGAGGTCGCCGAACCTGCCGACAGCAAGGAAGAGGACACCGCCGGGGAAGAACCGGAAAGCGGCAAAACTGATCAAGACGCGGCCTTTGCGGAGCTGCGGAGGGAAAAGGAAGCCGCGGAAAGAGAAGCTGCGGAACTGAGGGACAAGGTTGCGAGAACGGAAGCGATTCTTGCGAGAGCATCAGACGCCGAAGACCCGGAGCTGGAACTTGCGGCGCAGGTTTTAGGCGTTGACCCTGACGAACTTGCGGCAGAAGTAGAAACTCAGCTTGAGGATGAACGTATCATGGCGGAAATGAGTTCCGCGCAGAAAGAGCTTACACGTCTGAAAGCTGAACAGGCAATGGAAAGAGACCTCTTAGAAATCAGGAAGGTTGACCCCAACGTAAAAGACCTCAATGAGTTAGGAGAGCATTTCTTAAAATGCATTACCGCGGGAATGAGCGCCACAGACGCTTACTATGCTTCCAAATATGTAAAGGAAAAAACCACGGTGTCACCACCTGCCGAAATTGGAAAGGTGGATCAGTCTGAGGTTGAAAAAGATTTCTTTACAAAGGAAGAGGTCGAGGCCATGTCACCAAAAGAAGTTGAGAAAAACTTAGACAAAATTGAAAAGTCACAGATGAAATGGTAAAGGAGAGACGATATGAGCATTAGAAATTTTGTGCCTCTTGTGTGGGCTAAGCAGTTTGAGAGAGAGCTTGAGAGAGAGCTTGTGTTTAAAGAGGACTGCAACACAAAATACGAAGGAACCGTAAAGAATGTTGGTGATTCTGTTAAAATTCTTACACCTGGAAAACCGTCTGTAAGAACATTCTCGGATGGGAAGCTGCATACACTTGAGGACCCTGAAAAGGTAACTGGTACTTCTATCACAATGCCACTCAATATGGTAACGGACTATCATTTCGCGGTGGATGATTTGGACAAGCGGCAGGCGGAAGGCTCCGTAAAGGATGTGTATATGTCTGAATCGACACAGGTTGTCGGCAATGAAATTGATTCTTATATTGCGAAATTCGCGTCTGATAAGAACACTTTACAGGAGAAACCAACAGCCGCGATAACGGCGGATGGTATTCTTGATTTAATAAACGCGTGCGCCACAAAGCTGTATGAGAATGATGTAAAGCTCAATACAGAACTGGTACTTACTGGAACGCCGAAGTTTATTGAAATTCTTAGAAAGGCGTACGAAAAGCTGGACACCAACAACAGTGAAATGCTGAAAAACGGAAGGGTCGGGAGATACCATAGTATTACGGTAAAAATGTCCAACAATGTATATAATGATGGAACCTATGAGTACATCATGCTTAGAACAAAAAGAGCCCTTGCCTTTGTGAATCAGGTTACTCATTCTGAAGCGTATAGACCAGAAAGAGAGTTCGAGGACGCGGTAAAGGGATTTGTCGTATATGGTGGAAAGTGGGTAAGACCAAAAGAGAATGTAACCCTTGTGGTGAAATATTAAGGAGGTGGAATAGATGGCTAATGTAAATGTAACAGTTATAAAAACCCTTGAACCCAATGTAGCTTCTGAGGGATTTACTTTCACCGCCGCGGCGGCAAGTGACAACATTCTGGTCCCATTGGAGGGAAAAGACGAACAGACTACATTCATTGTAACCGCTACAGCGGCGTGTAACCTGACCATTAAGGCGGGGGACAGTTTGCAGGGAGTGAACGATGAAATAATTGCGATTACAGCGGGAAAATATCATGTCTTTTCTCTTGATTCTGGACGGTTTAAGAATATCCGGGGCGAGAATGCGGAGAAAGTTGTGATAGTGCCAAGCGCGGCTTGCAGTATTGCGGTGGTTGAAACTAGGGTTTAATGCATGGGGCGGGAAACCGCCCCATTTTTAGGAGCAATTATGAACTGGGGAGAATTAAAAAATGAAGTGAAAGATCTCGGTTTTGAGGAAATGGAAGCATTGGTGGAATATAAGGATATCCTTGTGTCCGCCACAAACCGAGCTATGTATATTATTAACTCTACCGTGCTCCCTATGACGTCCCGGTATGATTTCATGCAGGATGGAAGTGAGCCGGGAATCAAGAAATACGACATGATTGAGCTTACAAAAGAAGGCGGGAGCAGGAAGTTCCTTTCTTTCGCTGATACGCCAGTCAAAATTCACAATGAAACCTATGAAACATTCAATGACTTTGACATTGAAGAGGGGCATATTGTTGTGATGGATGGCTCTTGTGTTGGAAATTTCTCTGTTTTTTATAAGCGAATTCCAAGTAGGGTATCTGAGAATACTACGGATGATACGGAACTGGACGTTGACGCGAGGATTGAACCGGCATTGCCATTATTGGTGGCGCATTATGTGTGGCTTGATGATGATGAAAGAAAGGCAACTCAATACTATAATGAGTACGATGCCCTAAAAACGGACATATTGACGGAAACAACACTTATTCGGGCAAAGATAAGGGGTGGGTTTTAATGGCGCAATTTAGCCTTCCTGCGGCACCAACCGTTCATACAACCATATATAACGATCTGAAAGGCGTGGACTTTTCCACAGACCCTTCATTAGTCTTTAAAAAGCGGTCTCCATCCGCCTTAAACATGATTTCCGATGAAGGGGGAAGCCCCAAAAAGCGGCCAGGATGGAAGATTGAAAAGGCACCAACAGAGGGTAAGGAAACGGTTTTTGATGGCAGCGTTACCCCTGTTACCGCCAGCGCGTATGAATTGTGCAGGTTAAATAATATATCGGGAACCCTTAAAGACATTGAAATGTATGTCAATGGAATCTTTGTAAAATTCAATGCGTTTTCTGAGACAAGCATATCTTACACAGCCAAGTATCTGGACAGTAGCGGAAATCTCTTGATCTATGTGGTAAAAAATAAATCGCAGAGCTACGCAAGCTTATATATCAGGCTAACCGGAGATTCTATCATCGAACAGATACGTTCTGAAGGAAGCCCCTACATAGTAAAAATATATCGTAGTGCAATTTCTGGTGGTATCCGGGATATGTGGTCCTTTACATTTGGCGGAGAAGCCCATTTAATTTACCTGATTGGAAAAAATATTTGCAGGCTGAAAGATGGTGACGCAATTCTCATGTTGGAATGCGAAAGCACGGCAAGCAATGTTCTTGGAGTGTATACGGATTCCGCCCAGGGCGGAGCGTTTTATTTGCTGAAAGATAATGAATTATATCAATACATTAACGCGGGAACAGAAAATTCTCCTGACTTTCAGTTTGCGGTCGTAGAACCATATGTTCCAACTTTGCTGATTTCCCGCTCTCCAACTGGTGGCGGCGAAATATATGAAAACGCGAATCTGTTGACCCGCAGAAGGAAGGAATCTTTTTTGGGCGATGCGGAAAGCGTAACATTTTACCTCTCTTCCGAAGTTAATACGGATGAATCTGTATTAGTATCTATTAAAGATGATACAGGGGCGTTGGTACAAACTACGGACTTTAGCGTTAATGGAAGCGCCATCACTTTTACGGCGGCAAAGCCCCCGGTGGTATCGGGAGAAGATAATGTTGAGGTTGAATATACCGCAAAAGGTGAATCCATTGCGGAAGCGCACCTGAAAGCTTGTAAAGTCGCGACGCTGTATGAACACAAAATATTTCTTTCCGGTAGCACGGATGAATACGGCTCTTATGTGTGGTATTGCGCGTATGACAACCCGGCATATTGGCCGGACCTGAATTATCTGGTTGTTGGGAGCAACGATACAAATGTTATGGGACTTGTTGGACTTGGGGAATATCTTGGGATTGTAAAAGAAGCCGATGATACCAACAATACCGTATATTTGGCCTATGCGACAACGCTGGAAGATGATACAGCATATGCCTGTAAACAGTCGATTGCTGGAGTAGGGGCGGTTTCTCTAAAGACATTTAAGTCACTTAATGACGAGCAGTTATTTCTGTCTAAAGCGGGAATTTGTGGACTGACTGCGGAGGCGACAAAGAACCGTAGCTACTACATAAATAAGAAGCTATTAGAAGAGACTGGCCTTGATAAGGCTATAGCGGTCACATGGAATGGCTACTATATATTATGTGTAAATGGACACGCTTACATTATGGATAGCAGGCAGAAAACCTCATGGCGGACAGAATGGACAAATTATTTGTACGAATGTTTTTATTGGGACAATATACCCGCGGCAGCGTTTACCGTGCATGATGGAAGCTTGTGGTTTGGGACAGCGGAAGGAAACTTGTGCAGATTTAAGCAAGAAACAGAATCCGACTGTTTTTCTGATAATGGCCTTCCAATTCCATGTGAATGGTCTACACCGTTTGACAATGATAACGCCACATATTTATTTAAGACTATGACAAAAAAAGGCGGCCTTTGTACAATCGAAGGAATGGAGAATACCTCTGTTGATGTTTATATAAGGGCAGACAATGAAGAGATGATTTTTTTGGGGAGTATATCAGCAAGCGGGAAAGGTGTTCCCGTTGACTTTTATTTCAATAAGAAGAAAAAGAAATATAAAAGGCTTCAGTTGATTTTCCGAAATTCTAAATTGAATGAAGGAATGAAAATCAATGAGATAGTAAAGTCATATACGATTGGAACCTACTCCAAAAATAGGGTGGTGATTGACAGTGCTACTTGACCCGAAACGATATGACCTTG
Source organism: bacterium 210820-DFI.6.37 (assembly GCA_020558355.1). GTDB lineage: Bacteria > Bacillota > Clostridia > Peptostreptococcales > Anaerovoracaceae > Hominibacterium. Next base: position 165,570 of record JAJCKG010000002.1, read on the forward strand.
CGATAAAGCAATTGCAACAGGCATTAGAATCAAATACAACCATTATAAAAAAACAGACCAATCTTGTAAGTGTAATACAGCAAGATATCGGGGATTTCAAAAGTGTTGTCGCGGATGAAGTAACGGCAATTACAGGCGAGTTTGAAATCATCCGTGCCGATATAGCGGACTTTAATGTAGTAGTTACGAATAAGATTGTTGCGTCAGAGGCGCAAATCGATACAATCTCCGGTGAACTGAGCAGCTATAAAGAATATGTCGGAGAAAAGTTTACCGGAATAGAGGCTGACTTCGAAACTCTGAATACCAATATGCTGACAGCGGAGAAGGCAAATTTGCTGTATGCGAATATTGGGGACTTTACCGCTATATCCGGTAGAGTAGGGACCTTAGAAGGTAACTTTTCCAGCTTTGTTTCTGGAGAGTTCGGGGACCTGTCCGCTGGAGTGGCGGACATTAAAACTCTGCTCTTCGGCAACGCGGCGGGAACGACGCTAACGACCGAGTTCGCCAATAGTGTGGTATCTAACATCGGCACGGCGCAAATTACATCCGGTATGATTAAGGATTTGGCCTTCGACAAAATTACCGGATTTGACGTAAACACCACCAATGTAACGGTACATAGTAATGACGGTAAATCGCAATGGAAAGATAACACAATCCAGATATCGGACGCGGAACGTGTAAGAGTTCAGATCGGTAAAGACGCTTCCGGCGATTACAGTATGTACGTCTGGGACGCGGAAGGCAAGCTGATGTTTGACGCTCTTGGGCTTACTGATTCCGGAATCCAGCGTGAAATTATCCGTAATGATATGGTAGCGGCGGATGCGGCCATTGACGGGAGCAAAATAAATATCCAGACGCTTGTACAGGAAATTGATAGCAGCACCTATACTTTTGCGGCGAACCACTTGACGTACGATGGGCAGGCGCTGGACTTATTTTTAGGCGCAATGTCCGGCACTATAACAGAGCAAGGCTCCACCCTGTCCAGTCAGGGGACGCAGATCACGGCTATACAGGGCAAGCTCGACAGCAAGATATGGCAGCAGGATATTGACACCGCTACCGGAGAAATGAACACCCAATACAGTACTTTGGAGCAGGCGCTTAACAGCTTTAAAACCTCTGTAGGGGAAACCTATTACACGAAGGCGGACGCGACAGCCCTGTCCGATATGGCGACCGCTGCCCAAACCGCCGCAGATAACGCTGCGACAGCTGCCCAAACCGCCCAGAGTAAAGCCAACGCCGCCCAGACGGCGGCAGACGAAGCGAAAACAGCGGCCAGTAACGCGGACGCGGTGGCTCAGGCGGCGCAAAAGGATTTGGACACAGCGAAAGCCAATCTGACAGCTGTAACAAGTCGGGTGGATGCCACCGAAGAGGATATAGCGGCGGCACAGACGGCGGTAAACGCGGCCCAAGCGGCGGCGGATAAAGCGAAGACGGATGCCGCAAGCGCCAACAGCGCGGCGGCTGCGGCACAGTCTACGGCAGACACAGCAAAAGCCAACGCCGCGACTGCCCAGACGGCGGCAACCAACGCCAAGACAGCGGCGGACAATGCCAAAGCGGCAGCGGACGCAGCGCAGGAATCGGCGGATACCGCGCAGGCTGGCGTGAACAGTCTGGCTCCGAGAGTGACCGCAGCGGAGACAAAGATCGAACAGAACGCCAACGCCATTGCTCTTCGGGCTACCAAGACGGAAGTGACAGAGGCGGTAAACGCGATTGAGGTTGGGGGAAGGAATCTACTAAAAGATAGTACCGCATTTTATTTAACTAACAGTGAATATGCCTCTATAACCACGAGAGAAAATGGAAAAGTCACCATTACCGGGGCTGGTAATTTTAATGCTTACGCATGGTTCCATACAAAACTTTCGGTAGATACAAGCGACTTGTTGGTGCCAGGTGAATGGGTTACAATTGGCGCTGACATAAAGGCAACTGGAGCAACAGCGGTAAGGTTTGGATTCAATATACGCCCAGCAAGCGGAAACACTGGAATTGTCCACTCTTCTATACTTATTGACTCGGACGTAGGTTGGAAAAGATATTCAGTGTCATATCAAATAAAAGAGGCTGATGTAGAAAAAGTGCGGTTTTTGGCATTTCTCTCTCACACGACGGGAACCGCTGATAATACGGGAGCGATAATCGAGTACAAAAACTGGAAATTCGAAAAAGGCAACAAAGCCACAGATTGGTCTCCTGCCCCGGAAGATGTAGAAGCGGAAATAACCTCTGTAAACAGCGCCGTGGCGGAGCTTACCGTAAGTGTAGACGGTATAAGCAGCAAAGTATCCAAAAACGAGACGGACCTATCCGGCTTAACAACCCGTATGTCGGCGGCGGAGCAGAAGATAACTGCGGAAGCTATTATTAGCACCGTAAGCGGGACTTACGCCACAAAAACGGATTTAAGTACCACCAACAGCAATGTTTCCGCGGCGGCCAGTGCGGCGGCGGCCGCACAAAGTACGGCGAATAGCGCCAACAGCGCGGCAGCTGCGGCACAGAGCTCTATAGACAATTTAGAAATCGGGGGAAGGAATTATATCCTTAACAGCGCAAACCTATCGGCATCGGGTTTAGGTTCGGCTGCTGGAAGTAGAAAAGAATTTCAGGAGATCAATGTAGGGCAAAGTTATATGTCTATACCGGACGGTACGGAAATGACTATGTCGTTTGATTTAGAAATGACTGTAAATACGGCAAACCCATCACTGCTTGTCTATAACACTAACAGAAAAGGACCGAAGCAAGTAGCGACTAAAACTTTGAGATTTACGGCGGAAGCGGGGACTACAATTAAGAAACGATGTAGTGTACAAACAACGATAATTGACAGAACTGACGCCACATTATCATATAACACTATTGAATTTTATTCGACGTATGGCAGTTCAAACTGGTTTAGTATATCGAAATTAAAGTTAGAGATAGGCAATAAAGCCACCGACTGTACCCCAGCCCCAGAAGATGTAGAAACGGAAATAACCTCTGTAAAGACCATTGCCGAACAGACCTCTGAAAAATTTAGCTGGCTGGTTAAATCCGGGACAAGCGCCACGAACTTTACCCTTACAGACCGGATGGCGGAGCTGACAGCGGACTTAATAACCTTAAACACTAAAGACCTAACCGTAAAGGTTGGCAATGTCGAAACAATAGCCAACGCCGCACAGAGCACGGCGAATAGCGCCAACAGCGCAGCGGCTGCAGCACAGTCTACAGCGGACACAGCCAAGACAGACGCAGCAACAGCCAACAGCGCGGCAGCTGCGGCCCAAAGTACGGCCGATACAGCAAAAACCAACGCCGCGACTGCTTTGAACCGCGCGACATATCAGTATGGAACTTGCTCCACAGCCGCGGCTACCGCGGCAAAAGTGGTTACATTAAGCGGGTTTACCCTGTATACCGGAGCGACAATTACTGTACGGTTTACATACGGGAACACAGCGACGGCTCCAACCTTAAATGTGAATAGCACGGGAGCGAAGACGATTGTGTCCGGCGGGGCAACGAGCGTTAACTCTAATTACACTTGGTCGACCGCGTATTCCACGATATCCTTCGTTTATGACGGGACGTACTGGCGGATGATAAACGATGAAGCGTATTTAAAGGCAGCCAACGCCGCGAAAGTAGCCACGAATTACATGAAGTTTAGCGGCAATGGGCTGGTTATTGGGGATATGACAGCCTCCACGCTGGGGCGTAATGTGCTGATTGACTCGGATAGTGTGGATATCCGGAATGGGGACACGGTACTGGCGAGCTACGGGGAAAATTATATTTATCTTGGAAAGAATAACACCAGCGCCATAATAGATATATGTAATGGCACGGCGCAATTGAGAAATGAGAACGACATTGAAGGGGAAGACTGGCACAGGCTATCCATTTACTCCCGGGATTCTGTAGGGCTTGAAAGTATGGGCACTATTTCGATGGACACCTATTATGAAAACACGTCTGGAGACGCGGGTTCTGGGATATTTAGAATGACATCCGCGGAACCGTGGAACTCGGACGCTGTCGATACCACGATTCTCCTGGCGTCTCAATTTATCGATTCGTCAGGACAAACGAATTCAGAAATTCAGCTGACCCCAGACAAAATCAAGCTTCAGCAATTGCACTCGGACGACAGTGCCGACAATGATACTAGTATAGTGCTAAACACTTTGAGATCAGGCCGGGTAAATTACGATGATGATTTTAGTGGGCCATTGCGAGCCAGTAACATCGAACTGAACGCCAATATGGTTCAATTGAGATCCCATTTGGTTTTTTCACAGCTTGGGGGGAAAGTTTACGGTTATAACACGGGTGGCAGTAACAAAGAATGTTTTGTACCTCAGAACGAAGCCAATAATACTGTAGTTGGTTATGGAAATTATGAACTTTCAAATGGCAACACAAACATCTACGGAAATGATATAGGTATATATTCCGCCGCCGCTGGGTCGAGCGTTCGTCCATATTTCAGAAAAGGCGATGTAATTACTTATAGTACTCAGCTATATACAACAGGGTGGATAACCAGCAGTTCTGAAAAGATATATTTTACAGTTCCGCTAAGTAGACCAATAATAGGGGTTTCCACGGTTACAGTAGCGTCGGTCGATGGGTTTGTCCTTAGACAGCGTGGCAGTGGCACTGGAGGAGTATATACGCACGGATCGGCATCAGGTACATATGTCAAGCCGTCATCCTATACAGCGGTCCTCTTGCCTAATGGTCAAGCTGTTCGTATTATCGCTACACGCACAACTGTAACAAACGCGGTAAATAATTCTCCGATTGGAATTCAGTGGAGCGGCAAAATAACATTCTCATAAAAGGAGGTAAATTATGGCATTAAAAAAAGATATTCGGCAAGACGATGGAGTTGTAACAAACTACCACCGCATTTTATTTTTAGACCTTGTAATCAACAGTCACGTTTCGATTGCGGTATTGTCTTACATAGATAACACCGCCCGGACAGATGAAAAAGGTGGGGCGACCACAACAGTAAGTAGCGAGGACGCGGGAGAAATAGACATCCCGTACCAGCCTTACCAACGCTCCGTTACCTATGAGACGGATTATGACCCAGAAATGACGATTGAAAAAGCTTACGCTTATTTAAAAACACTCCCGGAATTTTCGGGAGCGGAAGATATTTAAAGGAAAAATAGGAGGGTATGAAATGAAACTTACAAATGATAAGATAATTAATTTTTTGAATTTAGAAATATCCAAAAAGCGCCTGCCAATCCGATTGGCTTACGCAATTTCTGTTAACGCGGCGGCTATCGCCCCAGCGGTAGAGGCGTACAACAAGCAGAGGAAAGAACTGCTGGAAAAGTACGCCGAAAAAGATGAAGACGGAAATCTTGTCGCGCGAGATGGACAATACAAAATTGTGGACCCGGAAGGATGGAACAGGGATATTATGGAGCTGTTATCCGCGGAGGCGGAAGTGAATATCTCCAGCGTTCCGGTCGAGGTGTTGGAAAAATGCGACGAACCGCAGTTTTACAACTTGTCTATCGACGAACTAAACGCCATAAATTTTATGATTGAATAGCCAGTAGGCTATTTTTTATTACCGGGAAACCGGAGAAGGAGAGGAAAGACAATGACAAAACCAAAGATAAAAAGGAAGATCAGCAAACGGAATCGGACCGTGTACAGTAAAAGAAGCATTACCTATCTGGTAATCCACTGGGTTGGAGCGGTCTCCACCGCGGCAAATAACGCGGCGTATTTTTATAGTACTTACCGGGGAGCCAGCGCCCACTATTTTACAGACGACAGTACCATTTACCAGGTTGTGGAGGACAAAAATGCGGCCTGGCATTGCGGTGGCGGTTTACAGGGTTCCGGTGGGCATAGCTTTTATGGCAAATGTAAAAACAGTAATTCTATCGGGATTGAAATGTGTTGCAAGAAAAAAAACGGAAAGCTGTATATTACAGATAAAACGATTGCCCAGACAGCGGTATTGGTACAGTATCTGATGGATAAATACGATATACCGGCCAGTCGAGTAATCCGGCATTTCGATGTTACCGGAAAGAATTGCCCGGGACCATATACCAGCGACGCGGCATGGCAGAAATTAAAAGCGACCCTTACCGGAAGCAAAACACCGGAATATCCGACTATTACCCTGCAAAAAGGAGCCACAGGGGGACAGGTTAAGAGATTACAGCGGTGCCTGAATAAACTGATTAAAGCGGGGCTTGCGGTAGACGGTGATTTCGGGCCAGCGACAGAAAAAGCGGTTAAGGCCTTTCAGAGGAAGTATGGTCTTGTGGTAGACGGTTCCGCGGGCCCGAAAACCAGGGCGAAGATCAAGGCGCTTTTATAGGAGGGTGGAATGACAGAATTTATTGACGCTTACTGGATGCAAGCGTTGTGGACCGTGTTAATTGGCATAGCGACATGGTTTATACGCAAGATCGCCAAGACGCTCACAAGCCAAAAGGAAGAGCAGGACGCAATAAAGGACGGGCTTCTGAGCTTGGAGCATGACCGGATTTACGCCGCTTTCCGGCACTGTTTTATCCGGTACAAAGAGACCGGGAAGGGCCTAACAATGGAAGAACGCAGAAATCTGGAATACTTGTTCCGTGGGTATGAAAAACTTGGTGGAAATGGAACGGGAAAGGAGCTATACGAACGGTGTATGGCTCTCCCGGTGGAAAAAGAAAGTGAGGACGAGATATGAAACTGAATTGGAAAGTAAGAATAAAGAGTAAAACCTTCTGGCTGACGGTGATTCCGGCAGTCCTGTTATTTATCCAGACCGTGGCGGCGATTTTCGGGTACAGCTTAAATCTGGACAATGTAAAAGACGGATTGCTTGATCTGGTCAACGCCGCGTTTATATTGCTTGCGGTACTGGGGATCGTGGTAGACCCGACCACAGAAGGCATTACAGACAGCCCGCAGGCTCTTACTTACACAGAGCCAAAATCGGACCTTGCGGACGTTTATACAGACTGCCGGATGGACATTGAAGACGCAATTGCGGCTCAGCAGGAAGAAACAGAAGAGTAAACAGGAGGTTCTTAATGGCAACAAAACTTACGGCAACCGAAGAAAAAAAGCAGGCTTCCACTTTGGGAGGGAGTTCGCTGACGGCAAATCTGTCGGGGGCTCTTAAATCATTTACGGCTGCGAAAAAGGCGTTTCAAAGCCCCGCCAACAAATATGACACTTCCACTTATGATAACGCTATGGCGGCATATGAACAGAAAGCTAAGTCGGATATGGAAACTTCAAAGCAAGAAACAAATGCGCAATATGATTCTCAGGCGAAGCAGGCATACATTTCCAAGATGCAGAACCAGAGACAATTGCAAAATAGTCTTGCGCAACAGGGAATTCGTGGAGGGGCAAGCGAAACGTCACAGCTTAAACAGCAATCCAACTACGAAAACACCCGCAATACTATCGCTTCAAATCGCCAGTCCGCTTTGAGGGACATTGAAAAAGAAACCAACGATAATATCTTCAACTATAATCAGGAGCAAAACGCGGCTAAGCAAGCGTATATTCAACAGCGGGAAGCGGAGGACAGACAGATTGCGGAGCAGAAGCGCCAGGAACAGGTACAGATTGCGGAGCAGAAACGCCAGGAGGCGGCCCAAGTCAAAGAGGCTAAACGGCAGGAAGCGGTACAGGCTAAGCAGACCGCAAAGACAAATAAAGTTCAGGAATATGTTGCCACGATTGGAAGGTACAACACTGTCAAAAAAGCGAACGCTGCTATTAAAGCGATTCAGAAGCTTAAAAAGTCAAATCCTAAGAAGTACGCGCAAGAAAAGTGGAAAATTAAATATATTCAGGCTCAGAAGGCGGAAGTTCAGAACAGCAAGAAGAAATAGAGGTATAACATGGCGAGAAGAGTAGCGGGACAAAGCACAAGAACCGGGACGCAGGGTAGAAGCCTTACGTCCCGACAAAAATATATAGATGATGCCAAAAAGAAAAAAAAGACAGCGGCAAGGCGAGTGGCGGGGCAAAGCACCCGGACCGGGGTGCAGGGGAGAAGTCTAACCTCCCGACAGAAATACATCGAGAGCGCGAAAAAAGCCGCTACAACGCAGAAAAGGGCCACGGGAGGGACAACTTCTCAAAGCGCAAAGAAAACCCAAAAACAGAAGAAGTCCGCCTTTGCCACTTATATTGAGAATGTGCAAAAGCGTATGTCTGGCGGGGTGAAGGTTCCTTCCCGGACAACTGTTTATCAGAATAAGATTCAACAGAAGTTACAGGAGCAAAAGCAGGCGGCAACAAAAAAAGAAAAGACTGACGCGCAGAAAAAAATAGACGCAAACAGAGGCCTTTCATTAAAGCAGAAGGTTCAGACATATAAGGATGATGTTACAAAAGAATACGATAAGATCATCAAGGCTCCAACCACAAACGCCACGAAGAAAGCCGCAGAAGAGGCAAAGGAAAAATATAAAGAGCAGAAATTCAAAGAGGATAGCGCTAAACTTAGGAAGAATACTCAGCCAAAGCTAAACAAGACAATGCTTAAGGATGCGCAGAAAGCGGTAAAAGCGGCAAAAGAAAAGCGCCCGGAGCAAATGACAAATGAAGAAGCTCTTCGTGTTCAATGGGCCGCGCGCAATCCTACCTATAAAGCCAAAAAGGGTGGGGACAATATCATAACAGAAGACCTGCAAAAGAAAATCAAAAAAAATATTCAGGCGGATTTAGACCGTGGTTCTGTTGGAACCGGGTTTATGAGCGGCTCTATGCCTGTTGCCGATCTGAAAAAATCTGTTGAAAAGAAGTATGGGGTTAAACTGGATGATTCTAAGGCAAAGGAACATATAGGTTATAATATTTCTGAAATGGCTGGATATCTGGCGAAATCTGCGACTTTCAGCGGAGCTTCAGAAGCGTCTATCGCAAAAGCGTTAACAAAGGTTGTTGCTAAAAAAACCGGAAAGCAAGTAACCAGTAAAGCGGGGAAGTTTGCTATCAATCGTGCGGCTGAAGCAATTGCGTCTACACCGATCAATGCGGAAGATGCGGCAAAAAACAGTGAGAACTTAAAAGAGTTTGGGAAAAATATGGCGGTTAACGCCGCCCTTGATGCCGGAATGGGAACGGCGCTGGACGGAGTTTCAGCATTACTAAAGGGCGTAAATAAGTCTAAGCTCAAGTCGGCGGTTGTTAAATCCAAAGCGGGGAAAAAGCTGGATGTGGATGAAGCAAAGGAACTTAATAAATTCAGAGAAAACGCAAAGGCCGCAGAAGTATTGAAAAATGCGCAAAAAAAGCTTGCAGGTACCCAGCAATCAAAAGTTGATATAAAAAAGAAAACGGAACCAACCATCGGTGGCGGTAACAACCGCTCCTTGAGGTTAAATGATAACCCCGGTACACCGTCCGTTGCGAATCCGTCTTCTATCGATAATAGTATATTCGATTCGGCCAAAAAAGGCAAGATGGAACAGGCAAACATTGAGAAGGGCAAACAAGTTACAACAGGGATTAAAGCCGGCAAAGTAACGACAATAAAAGAACCTTATAATGGCAAGGTTCCAGAACAAAAAAGCACTACAAAAAGAAGTGTTGAAGTAAAGAAGTCAAGTGTTGAAAAGGCTCAAAGAAACATAACTGAGGCTGGCAACAATAAGAATATTCTCCGGAAAGCATATGAAAAAATATTTTCAGACGAAGGGGGATCAAGAACACGAAGGATTAAAGATGTGTCATATGATGAACAACCGTATGATGTGTTTATTGGTAAAAAGGCTATCGGAAAAGTTATCTCTGACCCTAATATGTCTCCGGAGAAACTTGCGGTATTTGACAATATTGACGAAATTATAGAAGAGGCAGAGTATGTTGGGAGTGGGAAATACATACCACATGGGCAAAAAAAGAAATTAACAGAACGATTCGACTACTTTGAAACACAAATGCGAATAGGGGATAACAATTATACGGTTTCTTTTGATGTTGAAGTATTCCCTAATACGAATAATTATCGAACGCATAAAATTATAAAAATAGACTTGATCTCTACCCCTAATGCCGACGTGGGTCCAGTACCCACCGCAAAAGGAGCGAAATCAAGTCCTATTAAGGACTTAGCTGATACTAACGCGGGGAAAACCCCGACTGTAGGACAAAACCCTACGTCGTTACCTTCAGACCTAAATCCTTTTGTTAAAAATAGTATATCCGATTCAGCACAAAAAATCAAGGCGGAAGAAAAAATTGCGGATGAAACCCTGTTCCAGCACGCAAGGCAAATGCGGGAACAGGGCTTTACAGACGCAGACATTGAAGACCAGTTCTATAAGATGGGCGTTGATTCGCAGAAGTCCAGCGATATCATAAGCAGGAAAACTGTATCTGGACCAGCAGATGGAAAAACGAGAGCGACGAAAGCGGAAGAGGTAAAATCGTACAACCCGAAAGAATACTATAAATCCGCCACAAAAGGGATTACCGATGAAGAGGTTGGACAGCATTACGCGAAACTTTCTAAGCAAATTATGGAAGATGTGGATGGGGACGAAAATGTGTTCAAGTCCCTTGAACTTGGTGAAAAGAAGGGCATCTTTGGAAAAGTTGAGGGAATGAGCCAGGAGCAGGCAATAAAGCAAGCTACAAAAGAGGTGGAGGAAAACTTTGATGATTGTTTCAGACGATTAATGGAAACGACTGGAATTAAACAAGACCCACATTTGACCGAAGCCAGAGCCAGAGTTCTTTATGATAAGCTGGCAGACGATATCAGGACGAACGGAACAAATAATGATAACATCAACAAAGTCATGAAGCTGATGGAAAAAACAAACGAACTCGCTTCTCTTTCCGGTAGAGCTTTAAATTCTGTAAAAATGATGCTCAGAACAACACCACAAGGAAGACTTAGAGTTGTGGATAAAGAGGTTAAGCGGCTAAATGATAGATTTGCGGACAGGCTCAAAGGGAAAAAACTTGAACTATCTGACGATCAGATTGCGCGAATAATGAGGGCGGAATCAGACAAAGAAATAGAAAAAGTAATGGAGGACATAAATACAGAAATATGGGATGAAATTCCATCAACTCTTTTTGAAAAGGTTAATGAGATTCGTCATTGCTCAATGCTTTTCAATCCTAAAACCCATTTGAGAAATCTTACTGGGAATGAGGTTTTCCGCCAAGCTCGCCATATGTCAGACGGCATAGAAATTGGTCTGAACAAGCTCCTTAAAAATAAAATTGAAAGTCTGGGCGGCAATGTAGATATGGTTAAAGTCGCAAGGAAAGAAATTAAGGAAAACGATCAATACCTGAATGATATGTTTGACATGGCATATAAAGAATCCGGCAGTGTTTCTCGCTATATAGAATCTTACAGGCCAGAAGGGTCAAAGGTTGTTAAAAGTGGGGTACTCAATAAGCCAATCCAAGCGAACTACAAATTATTGGAAAAAGAAGACCAGATTGTCTTTAAGCCAGAGTACAAGAAAAACTATGTACGGTGGTGTAAATCTCACAATATTGATTTAAGCGATCTTGGGAGTATGACAAAAAAACAGAGAGAAGCCGCCAGTAAGTACGCTATGGAACGAGCGGAAATCGCAACTTTCAGAGACGCATCTTCTTTGTCGAACTTTATAACCAGCAAGAAGTCAATCCTTGCTGGGAAAAAAGGAAAAACCAATATAGGAACTGCGGCATATCGGGCAGGAAATATGTTACTTGAAAGTCAATTGCCTTTTGTCAAAACACCGGTGAATGTTTTCCGGCGGGCGGTAGACTATTCCCCAATTAGCCTTGTGCGCGCGACTGCGGAGCTGGCGAAGATGAAGGATGTAGAAGTCTTCAAACAGGGGATTCATCATCTTTCTACAGGGCTGACAGGAACAGGGGTATGCGCTTTAGGAGCATATCTTTGTAGTAAAGATTTTATCACACTGAAAGCTGGAAATGTTTCGGGAGATGAATATTATGACAGAGATATGGGCTATCAAGACTTTTCTTTGATGTTTAATGTTGGCGGTAAAGAATACTCTGCGACAATTGACTGGGCGTCTCCAATGAATGTGTCGCTTTTCATGGGTGCGCAAATATATGAAGAAGTTTCACAGAGGGATAATGTTACACTGACAGGATTGCTTAAGGGCATTGAATCAATCTCTGGGCCTATGTTAGATATGTCTTTTATGTCAACAGCTAAAGACACCGTGGAAACATTCATGGAGCAGGCATTTAGGCAAGGCCAGGGAGAGGAAACGGACTTTTCGGGAGCGGTAGTGCAAGCGATTTTTGGTTCAATCCCGCAAGGCTATTTAAGCAGTTTTGTGCCGCAGATTATGAGCCAGACTGCGCAAGCCTTTGATTCAAAACAGAGGGATATGCGGTCAACGAAAGAGGATCCTCTTAGTAAGAGTTGGGAATCCTGGGAAAGAAAAATGTTCAATAAGGTTCCAGGCCTGAGAAATTATGTTTTAAATCCAAAGCTTGACCGATTCGGAAATGATAAAGAAACTGGAAACAACATTGTATTGCGGATGGTAAATTCATTTATTAATCCATCCAATGTAAAGGAAATACAATTTACAGATTTGGACAGAGAGATTATAAAAATATATAACCACTTGCCGACGGACACTTCCGACGAAAAAGACGCAAAGAAATATTTCTTCTATAACTTCACCGGAAACCCAAGCTATGATTTGGGTGACGGAAAGCGTATGAGTTATGATGAAGCGTATGAATACGGGAAATCGAAGCGGCGAGAGCAGACAACTGTAATTGAAAATATGGTCAAGGCAAAGAGCTACAAAAATATGACTTGGAACATGAAGTCTGAAGAGGTAAGCAACGCTCATTGGATAGGACAGGCGGTTGCGGACAAAAATACTTATGGATATGAATATGCCGCAAAGAGAATTGCAAATACCAGTTGGGAAAAAGAATCTTTTGACGCATATAAAAGTTTAGGAGGAACAGATGAAAAGTATGTTGACTTCTATATAAACAGTAAGAGGATGTACACAAGAGCGCATAACGGTAGCTATGATTATTATACAAAGGCCTTAGCTGTAGCGGAATATGGAGATTCTATGCTTGCGAAGGCGTATGATATCCATGCTGATAAAATGGAGAATGCCAGAGCGTATCTGAAAAAAGGCGGTTCTGTTGGTGAATATAGCAACGCTATGTGCAATGTTATGTCAGGAATTGATAAGGCGGGCGTATCATCCTCTATCAAAAACATGGCGATATCCGCAGCGGACTTTGTGATCAACAGCCGGACCCGTAAAGCAATGGGGCTGACAAAAGATAAGTCCAACATGGGTATAGGCTTGAAAAAGTATGGCTATACATACGAATCTTTAAGTAAAATGAAAATGGATTGTAAATATAACTTTGACACAGATGGAAGCGGAAGCTTGAACAAGGGAGAGGTTATAGATTATGTTAATAGCCTCGGCCTTAAGAATGACGCTGAAAAGGCGTGTGTCTTTGAGTATCTATATGACTACAGCGGCGCGAATCCGTGGGGAATCCCAAACTTTCTTAATATGTCTGATGATGGAAGCTCTCGGAAGTCTGGTTATGGCAGTAGATATGGAAGTGGATACCGCAGGCGTAGCGGTGGCCGGTCTGGCGGCAGTTCTGGTGGCTCCAGTTCGACGGCAAAATCCGAATGGCAGAAATATGTTGAATCCATGCAGGGTAATATAGAGACCGCAAAGGTGAGCCATAGCGGTACAAAGCTTAGCGGCACAAAGATCAAAACCAGCAAGAGTGCCATTGATGCATCCTATGACGACGCATTGCGAAAAGCGGTTGTAAAACTGTTGGCGGCGCAAAGGAAGAAAAAGAGACAAAAAAGCAGCTGACGCAAGTGAATAATAAGGTGATTTTGTACCATGTAGCCGATTGTTGCAGTTAGTGTTGCATAACGTGTTGCAAATGTTGAAATTTAAGCGTTTTTGCTATATTTCCGAAGCCGTGCGCCGCGTGTTCGAATCACGCCGGGAGCACCATGTTAAAACCGTTGGAATCATTGGATTTGTTGGTTCCAGCGGTTTTTGCTTGGCGCCGAAGAGCCATGAATATGCGGCTTTGGCCTTATATTTACAACTTATCAAACAGAAGGCGCGCGTATCTACCATATCATCGTACATATCCACGCAATAAAAGCGCAAATAAACGGATACATAATAATGCGGATTATCTGACTTTTCAAATTAAAGCCGTATTTATTATAAGCCTCTACCCCTTCGAGTTCGGGATAATAATGTTCAAAGAAGCGCGAACGAGTCATCAGCAAAAAGTCAAAGCAGACCATATCATAAGCTTTATAAACATAAAGTATAATCAAAAACCTTGCGAAAAACTGCCGGAAAGCGAAGCCATTACTCACTCCATCCCATACGGCAATCACGAAATCCGCTATAAGCATCAGAAGACCAACAATCAATAGCCCCCATCCGAGTATATGCTGACCCTTGAAGCGTTCTGGCTTGGCTTGTACAAGTTCCTGTGCTTCTTTGGGTGCCGAACCCATCAGCCTTTTGTCCTGTACTAGCGCGACCACCGAAAATAGCATGAGGGAAATCCCCAAAATTGCAAGTAATGAAAGTAAAAACGTTACCATATGTACGCGCCCCTTTCTCATTAATTCTGATTGCCACTACGAGCGATTGACGCCAATAGTTAGTGATATCTAACCAATAGTATAGCACCAGATCATGAATTTTTCAACCGCCGCGGCAGGCCCTCGCCCAACTTTCTTTCCTCAACACAAATTGGTTATAACAAAAATGAAGGGCCCCGGGCAATATATTGACATCGCGATTGTGAAGGGTATAATAAATGAGAAACAGGAAGAAAAGGAGGATTGCTGATGCATGAAATCAGACCAATCGCGCGTATTCACACCGATTTTCCTTCCAAATTTGGTATCCCTAGACAGAGCGGACTGGTGAAGGAACTGAAAGCTATGATTGTAATGGAGCCGGAATACCGGGACCCGGAGGCGTTTCGGGGAATCGAAGGCTTTTCGCATATCTGGCTGATCTGGCAGTTTTCCCAGGCATTGCGCTGTAAATGGTCTCCCACAGTTCGGCCGCCCAGACTGGGAGGAAACCGGCGTATGGGCGTTTTTGCTACAAGATCGCCCTTTCGCCCCAATTCCATAGGACTTTCCGCAGTCCGGATGGAAAAGGCAGACCTGCGCCATCCAAAGTTTGGGCCGGTTCTCTATGTCGGGGGCGCTGATCTGATGGACGGCACGCCGATCTTCGATATCAAGCCCTACATTCCCTATGCGGACAGCTATCCAAAGGCCAGAGGCGGATTCAGTGAGGAAGGCCCCGCGCGCGGGCTGCGGGTGGAAATCCCCGAGGCGCTGCTGAATCAGCTCCCTGAAGAAAAGAGGGAAGCTTTAAAGCGGGTGCTGGCGGAGGATCCAAGGCCTTCCTACCAGAGGGACCCGGACCGGATATACGGTTTCCGCTTTGCGGGATATGAGATTCGATTTCAAGTAGCGGAAGAACGGCTGACCGTCCTTTCCGTTGAACTGGATACTAAGGAGAGAACATGATGAGAAAAATACTTTCAGTCCTGACGGTCCTGATTCTGTCCATCAGCGTTTTTACAGGCTGCCAGGATTTTAGCCAAAGCCCAGATCCCAGTGGGGACAGCCAGGCGCGTCAGACCCTTGAAACGGTAACCGAAGACGGCTGGTATGACTCAAAGGAGGAAGTGGCCGCTTATCTGATACAGTATGGAAAGCTGCCGGATAATTATATCACCAAAAAAGAAGCCCGCCGCCTGGGATGGCAGGGCGGCTCTCTGGAAGAATTCGCGCCGGGGAAAAGCATTGGCGGGGATTCTTTTGGGAACCGGGAAAAACGGCTTCCACAGGAGGATTCCTACTGGGAGTGCGACATCGATACGGCGGGGAAAGACAGCCGGGGAGCAAAACGGATCGTCTACAGCGATGATGGAGATATTTATTACACCGAGGATCATTATGAAAGCTTCACCTTGCTGGCGGAAGGAGAGGAAAAATGAAAACCCTTCATCTGGATGGAAGGCGGATGACAGGAAACTGCCATCCTTATATAAAAGAAACGCTGCGGCTTCCAAAATATTATGGGGAAAATCTGGACGCTCTGTACGACTGTCTGTGTGATATGGGAAATACAGAAATCATTGTAGAACAGGCAGAGCAGGCAGACCCGGCGTTTTTAGAGGTGCTGAGAGACGCAGCGGAAGAAAATCCGCTGCTTCAGATAAAGCTGCTGTCATGTTGAACGGGCCGCGTCTGGCCGCTGTTTTTGATTTTCCGGTGAAGTTTTTCCTAAAATGACAGGACTTTAGGAAAAATATGATACAATAGGAACATTACAATTGGAAAAAAGGGGGAGAAAAAATGAATAACTGGAGATACAAGCTGTTTCAATTTATGCAGGGAAGATACGGAATGGACGCTTTTGGAAAGTTCCTTCTGATCGCGTCTTTGGTTCTTGTGCTGGTGTCCAACGCTCGTTATCTTCATATACTGTATCTGCCGGGAATTCTGCTGCTGGCATATACTTATTTTCGGATCATGTCCAGAAACATCTTTAAAAGACAGCAGGAAAATCAGAAATATCTGGCTCTGCGGCAGAGGTTTTCACGAAATCGGAGCAGGGCGCCGGGCGGGGCCTTTCAGGGGAAAAGCTCAGGAAGCCGCTGGCGGCGGAATACAGAGCCGGCCGGAGATGGATTTGCCGGAGCCAGCGAAAACCTGCAGTATAATTTTTACAGATGCAGAAGCTGCGGTCAGACTGTCCGGGTGCCAAAAGGAAAAGGCACACTGAAAATAACCTGTCCCAACTGCGGCAACTCCTTTATCGATCGGACCTGACCAGGAGCGTAAAGGTGTTTTTGTCATAGGAAATAAGACCCTCTTCAGCCATTTTTGATAATTCCCGTGTCAGCGCGGAACGGTTGGTGCAGAGGTATTCGGCCATTTTAGTTCGCCCAAGAGGAAGTGTAAAGGTATCATTTCCCGCATCAGCCGCGCGCTGAGAAAGATAGGTCAGTATTTTTTCGCGAAGATGGAGCTTTGAAATTACATTGAGTTTTTTCAGCAGCTCCATATTTTTCTTTGCGATAATTTTTACCATATTTTCAATGAGCCGGTGATGAAAGCCGCAGGCCATATCGCAGGTGTGGAGGACGCGGCTATAGTCCATCAACAGGATCCGGCAGTCCGAAACCGCCTGAAAGGTAATCATATCATTCGTTTCCAGTGTACACGCAAAGGTCTCCCCGATCAGATCCCCGCTTCCAAGGACGCCCAGAAGGGAACGGTTCCCCCAAAAATCTTCGGAAACCATTTGTACAGAGCCCGTTTCAATGACTCCCATGAGAAGGCGGCCTTCCTCAGAATCCAGAATATGAGCGCCTTTGGGATATTCCTTTGTGACCGCTTTGATGCAGCTGAGCATAGCGGCCTTGTTTTGTTCCTCGATTTTATCAAAAATATACATATAAACCTTACCTCGCTTTTCTATATTTTAATGAAATTGCGTTGCCGTTGCAACATGATTTGGCAAAGAAACATGGTATAATGAATAGCGAAATGATTGCAGAAGCGAAAGGAGAACGTTATGGAAAGAGAAATGTATAAAAAAGACCGGCAGCTGCCTCTGGACAAGACAAAGGAACGCTTTGAAAAGGGCCACCACGGGATCATATCGGTTAACGGAGATGACGGATATCCTTACGGAGTCCCTGTAAACTATGTATATCTCAACGATAAGATTTATATCCATTCCGCAAAATACGGATACAAAATGGAAGCTCTGGAGAAAAACGATAAGGTCTGCTTCACCGCAATCCTGAATTCCCAGATCCTTCCGGAAAAGTTCACCGCAGCCTTTGAAAGCGTCATTGCTTTTGGAAAAGCCGCTCTGGTAGAAGACAGCGCGGAAAAGAAGGCGGTTTTAGACACGTTTATTGAACGCTTTTCCCCGGACTTTAAAGAAAACGGACAGAAGTTTATCGCTGGAGCCATTGGAAAAACAGCCATTATCCGGATCGATGTAGAAAGCATAAAAGGAAAAGCCTATACAGACGGAGCGTGGAAATAATCAGGGAAGCTTCGGGTACAGAAACTTTTGGACCGATAAAATCCGGCCTGACAAAGTGCCGATCTGACGCATAAAACCTCCGGTTCCTGTAAAGCCTAAAGAAAAACAGGAGCTGAGAGGTTTTTTATTATGAAAAAATTTAAAATGCCCAGCGCATTTACCATATTGTTTTTGATTATCATTGTCGTGGCGGTTTTGACCTGGATCATTCCGGCGGGAGCGTATCAATATGTAGATGACGCGGCCTCTTCTCTGGAGCCGATTCCCGGAACCTATGAAAGCGCGGCGCAAAATCCCCAGGGCTTTTGGGAGGTGCTGCGGGCTCCCATTGAAGGCTTTTTTAACGCGGTGGATATTATTGTCTTTATCCTGGTCATCGGCGGTTATCTGGGGCTTGTTACAGATACCGGAGCCATTGACGCCGGTATCGGATCCATTGTAAAGCGGTTTTCCGGCCGGGAGACTCTGATGATCCCCATACTGATGTGCGTCTTTGCTCTGGGCGGGACCATCTTTGGAATGTGGGAGGAAACCATTGCCTTTTATGTCCTGGTTATTCCAGTCTTTGTTGCCGCCGGGTTTGATTCGCTCACCGGCTTTGCGGTTATCGCTCTGGGAGCGGGAGTAGGATGTCTGGGCTCTACAGTAAATCCCTTCGCGACAGGGATCGCTTCCGGTTTCGCGGGAATTTCTATTGGAGAAGGAATCCTGCTTCGGCTGGTCATTCTGGCCGCCTGCCTGCTTCTTGCCATCTGGTATGTAATGGCTTATGGAAAAAAGGTAAAAGAGGACCCATCAAAATCGCTTGTTTACCATATGAAAGAAAGCAACGAGCAGCACTTCCTCTCGCAAAAAACAGACGGAAACACGCGGCTTTCCGGCAAGCAAAAAGCGGTTTTATGGGTTTTCGGCATCAGCTTTTTCATTATGGTTCTGGGCGTGATCCCCTGGGCTGATAAATTTGGAATCACCATCTTTGAGGACTTTAACAGCTGGCTTGCGGGCCTTCCGGCAGTGGGAACTGTTCTGGGAAACATTACGCCGCTGGGCTCCTGGTGGTTCGGCGATATTACCATTCTGTTCCTTTTGGCTTCTTTTATCTGCGGCCTGATCTGGCGCTGGAAGGAAGCAAGGTTTATCGAACTGTTCATAAATGGGGCTAAGGATCTGCTGGATGTGGCTTTGATTATCGGCGTGACCAGAGGAATCGCGGTAATTATGAATGACGGAGGCATGACGGCCACGATCCTCCACTGGGGAGAAGAATCTCTGAAGACCATGGGCTCTGTCGCCTTTGTTGACCTGTCTTATCTCTTCTTTCTTCTGCTGTCCTTTCTGGTGCCCTCCACATCCGGCCTGGCCGCGCTGTCTATGCCGATTATGGCGCCCATTGCCGATTTTGCCGGAGTAGGGAGAGATCTGGTCATTACCGCTTACGCCTCTGCCAGCGGCGTAGTAAATCTGGTTACGCCTACCAGCGGCGTACTCATGGGAGCGCTGGCTATCGCGAGAGTTTCCTATGGCGCTTATCTGAAGTGGATCTGGAAATTTTTACTGCTGCTCTTTGTTCTGGTGCTGGTTATTCTCAGCGCGGCGGCTGTCCTATGAAGCTGCCAAAGAAGATTTATCATTACACGTCGGCGGAAGGGCTACATGGAATTCTGTCCTCCGGGACCCTTCATTTTACCGACAGTCTGTTTCTCAATGACCGAAACGAGAGGAAGAACTTTTATATGACGCTGGAGCGGGAGCTGCGCCGCTGGCAGCCGGAAAGCGCTTTGGAAAGGGAAAGGTGGGAGACGGAGCTGCGAAAGCGGCTGTATATCCGGTATTTTAAAGGCCCTGAGACGATTTTCCAAAAGCTGACCGCGACCGATCCGGCTCAGGAAGCGGCCGCAAGATACTTTGTTCTGTCCTGCTCAGAGGAAAGCGACAGTCTTCCTATGTGGAATTATTATACCCATAGCATCCATGCCGCGGGCTATAATATCCATTTTGACACAGGACAGCTTCTCAGCCAGCTGCGGCAGCATCCCGCTTTCCTCCACTTTTCAGGCAGCGCTCCGCTGCTTTATAGAAGGGTTACTTATGACGAAAAGCAGAAGGCGAGGGATATCGGGAAACTGCTGGAGCGGTTTTCTTACAGATGGGACCTTTGCGGCGGCAAAAAAGAACAGGAGCGGCTTTTGCAAATGCTGGACAAGGCTTTTGAGCGTCTCAGCCTGTTTTATAAGGATAAGGCCTTTGCCCATGAAAAAGAAGTGCGGATCGTCATTGCTTCCAATAACAGGACCATCCATCAGCCCTCCGCCAAAAAGCTGACAGGCGGCTCTTATCAGTTTCACAAGGCGCAGGATACCCAAATACCCTGTCTTGCTCTGGATGTGCTGGAAAAGGGAAAAGCCATCGCGGGAGTTACAGCGGGTCCGGCTCTGGACAAGCAGCTGGCGGTCAACGGAGTAGAGTATATGCTGTATTACTACGGCTTTCCGCAGACCTGTAAGGTTTCCAGTGTGCCGCTGCGGTACTGAGGGAAGCGGCGGTCTTTCTGAAATCAGTCCACTGCCTTCATGGATTCCACCATTTGTATCCGGCGCAGCTTAAAGGTCATAAGGAAGTCCACAAGGAAGGAAAACGCCAGTGTAAATCCAGCGGCCAGCAGATAGCTGGACAGGGAGATATCCCGGCCCATCATCATGTCAGAGGTTTCGGCAATGATAATGACATAGTAGTGCAGGGCTTTCCCGGCGACCAAACCCGCCAGAGCGCCAAGGACAGACAAAATGCTGATTTCCCGGAAAATATAACGGGCAACCTCCCCGTGATGGTAGCCCAGTACCCGGAGCGTGGCAAGCTCCCGCCCGCGTTCATTAATGTTGATGTTGGTCAGATTATACAGCACCACCACAGCCAGCGCGCCGGCGCACAGAATCAGGACATAGACAATCAGATTAATGCTGGACAGCATAGTTTCATAGCTTTCCCGGGCCTGAGACGTGAATTCCACAGAGGCCACATAATCGCTGTCCTGCAGGTTCCTCGCGGTTTCATCCTGCGCGTTCAGTCCGGTAATGCCGCTGTCCAGAAGGTATCCGTTGTAGGCCGGTTCTCCAAAGGCGTCGGTGTACAGCGCTTTTCCAACATAAAGGACAGAGCCTACATAGTTTTCTGTAATACCGGTCAGGGTGAATTCCGCGGTTTCATCATCGGAATTGGTGAAGGTGAACCGGTCTCCCGGGGACAGCTCCAAAAGCTCCGCCGCTTTTTGGGACATAATAACAGACTGATCTCCAAAGGCGATGCTCTTTTGGCTCTTTGCGTCCCGCAGTGTTACAAAGTCTGTAAACTGCTGGTTATACTGGGGCACATAAAGAGAAGCGCTGACTTTTTCTTGTGTTTTCGTTCCCTGGATATCCCCTGACAGATTGCAGATCCGGGCTTTCTTTTTTCCGGAGAGAAAATCATCCAGAACGGAATCGGTCTTGTCTTCGGAAAGCTCGATTTTCATGTCGTATTTCATGATCTCAGAATACTGTGTCTTTACAATTTCAGAGATGGAATCCCGCAGGCCGAATCCCGCCACCATAAGAGCTGTGCATCCGGCAATTCCAATAACAGTCATGAATAAATGCTTTTTATAGCGGAAAATATTGCGGGCGGTCGCCTTATGGGAGAAGGAGAGGCGATTCCAAAGGAATCCCAGCCGTTCCAAAAAGATCCGCTTTCCAGCCTTGGGCGCGCGGGGAACCATAAGAGTCGCTGGCTTTTCCCGCAGCGTGCGGCGGCAGGCCAGCCAGGTGGCTCCCAGAGTGCAGAGAATCTCAAGGCCGCAGGAAAGAGCGGCGTAAGGAGAATGGAACTGCAGCGTCAGATCCGGCAGAGCGTACTGAGCGGCATAAGCCTTGTAGATGACCGAAGGCAGCAGATAAAAGCCCGCCGCGAGGCCTGCGATACAGCCCAGCAGTGTAGCGGCGCCGCAGTAGATCAGGTATTTTGACATGATCTTGCTTCTGCGGTAGCCCAGCGCCTTCAGGGTGCCGATCTGGATCCGTTCCTCTTCTACCATGCGGGTCATAGTTGTAAGGGAGACCAGAGCGGCCACCAGGAAAAAGAAGACAGGAAAAACAGTGGCTACCGCGGCCACCTTGTCTACATCCACTTTATAGCGGGCGTAGCTCAGATTGGAATTCCGGTCCAAAACGTACCACTTTGGTTTTTTGATATCCTTCAGCTTGTCTTCCTGCTGGCTGAGCTTTCTTCCGGCAATGGAAAATTCCGCGTCTGCCGCAATGGCCGCGTCCTCATACTTTTCCCGTCCCTTTTCCAGTTTCTTTTCCGCTGTTTCCAGCTTTTTTTCGTTGGCTGTAATTTCTTTTTCCGCTGCGTTAAGTTTTTTTTCGCTGGAAGCCAGCTCTTTTTCCGTCTGAGCCAGCTTTTTTTTCTGGCTGCTTAGCCGGGCTGATTCCTTTTTCCAGGCCGCCAGTCCTTCGTCATAAGCTTTAATCTGCGCGAGAGTTTCCTGGGAAAGCTCCGCTCCGGCGGCCTGAGCGGCTTTTGCCTGTTCTACCGCGGCCTTTGAAGCGTCCAGTTCTTTTTTACTGGCGTCCAGCTGGGCCTGCGCCTGGGACAGCTGCGACTTTCCGGCCGCCAGCTGGTCTTTTCCACTTTGAAGCTGCTTTTTTGCTGTGTCCAGATCTTTTTTCGCAGTATCCAGATCGTCTGCGCTTTGGCTCAGCTTCTTTTCGTTTTTTTCCAACTTCTTTTCCGTTTTCCCCAGCTGCTTTTCCGCCCGTTTCTTTTCCTGCTTCAGCTCTTTTTTTGCGTCGTCCAGCTTTTCGCGGGCCTGGGTGTAAATTTCATCATACCGGGCCTGGCTGCGCTCTTTGGCGATTTCCTCTATGGAATCCGTGGTTTTTTCGATTAAGGCCTTATATTCATCGGAAAAAGCGCTCTCACTGGTTTTGAGGGTCAGGAAAATATCGGTATAAGCTTCCAGATTGTAAGCGCTGCTGTCTGTGTAAAGGATCGCGCCTGCCCGTCCGTTTCCGGCGGAAGCGGGCTCTTTGGAGTTGGCGAAATAATAAGGGCTGTCAACGATCCCCACGATGGTAAAGGTGTCCCGCGCGTAGGTGTCTTTCAGATTTTCCTTTTCAGAAGAAAGGGTCAGCGTATCTCCAATGGTCAGCTGCGACATATAGGTGTTGGGCGTTTCGATGACACATTCTGAGGCGGAAGCGGGCATGCGCCCTTTTTGTAACGTCAGTTTGTTGACGCTTTGATTGTCCAGATCAAGACCATAGAGACGGCCTGTCAAAAGCTCGCCTTCACCGGTGGTCATAAGGATATCCGTCACATAGGCGGGCATAATCTGATCTGTTTCAGGCAAAGCGCTCAGCGCCTCTACATCTTCATCGGTCAGGCCCATGGTACATTTTATGTCAAAGTCGGACATGGCGTAATCCTTGTAATACGCGTCGGCAGTGGCCTTCATATCAGGGGTGCAGGATAAAAGCCCCATAAGAAAGCCTACGCCCAGCGCGACAATAGCGATAATCGCCGCAAACCGGCCGAAGCTCTGCCGTATTTCTCTTATAACGGTCCGGGTATACATTGTTTTCATAAAGCTCACCATTCGATTTCAGTTACAGGAAGCGGCGTTTCATTGATTTCTACAGAAGCGACGCTTCCGTTGTGGATGCGGATGACCCGATCAGCCATTGGTGTCAGGGCCTGATTATGGGTAACGATAATGACCGTTTTTTTCATATTCCGGCAGCAGTCCTGCAGCAATTTGAGAATGGTCTTTCCTGTGTTGTAGTCCAGCGCCCCAGTAGGTTCGTCACACAGAAGGATCTTCGGGTTCTTTGCGAGGGCTCTGGCAATGGATACCCGCTGCTGCTCTCCTCCGGAAAGCTGTGCGGGAAAGTTATCCATTCTTTCTCCCAGCCCGACAGCTTCCAGGACCCAGACCGGATCCAGAGGCTCTCTGCAGATCTCTGAAGCCAGCTCTACATTTTCCAGCGCGGTCAGGTTCTGAACCAGATTATAGAACTGAAAAACAAAGCCTACGTCATGGCGGCGGTAATCCGTCAGCTGACGGTCGTTCATATTGCTGATTTCCCGTTCATCCAGAAGGACTGTCCCCTCATCGCAGGAGTCCATGCCGCCTAAAATATTGAGCACTGTAGTTTTTCCGGCTCCGCTGGGGCCCACGATAACGCAGAATTCTCCCTGCTGGATTTCAAATGTTACATGATCCGACGCAGCGATGCTCTGATCGCCCATATGATAAAACTTGCAGACATCTTTAAAAGTTACATAAGCCATTTGAAGGTCCTCCCATTTCCTGTTAATTATACTATACTATACTTTGCCGTCGGAAACAATCCGACTTCAAAATTTTCTGATTTTAGAACTCCAAATTTAGCTCCGAATACAATAGAGAAAGCCAAGACAGAGCCCGGCGTTTGTGGTATAATATCCAGGTATGATTTAATCGGTATATAAAGGGCCGCCCGGGTCAGGCCGGCCCAGCCGCTTTAGAACTCTGGAAACCGATGGAACTGAATTTCAGAAAGGAGAAAAGGATCAATATGAAACTGCTGGCACTCTATTTGGCAGTAACCCTTATTGGTTATTTTGTGGGAAGCAAAACCCGAACTTCAGAAAAATCGCTTGGCTGGACAGGGAAGGTACAGCTGATCGCCATTATCATTCTGGTGTTTACCATGGGAAGCCGGATCGGAGCGGATAAGAGCATTATAGCGTCTCTTGACTCTATCGGCGTTACAGCCCTTGTGATCACAGTCTTTATTTTCGCGGGCAGTGTAGCTTTCGTATTTCTGACGAGAAAGCTGTTTGGCTTTGATAAGGAGGGGGTAAGAAAGGATGACTAAAGCGATTTTGATTTCTGTAGTCTGCGGAATGCTGGCAGGGTACTTTTTTCTGCCGGGCTGGTTTATGGATATCTCCGGCGATGTGCTGGTAGTGGGGCTTTGTGTTCTGCTGTTTTTTGTGGGGCTGGATATCGGAAGAGAAGGAACGGTAGCAAGAAATTTTAAAAAAGCTGGTTGGAGAGTTCTTGTTTTTCCTTTTGCCATTATCATCGGAACTTTTGCTGGATCTCTGGCGGCGGGGCTGATTCTGCCGTCCCTGGGCTTTCGGGACGCCCTTGCGGTAGGCTCCGGCTTTGGCTGGTATACGCTGGCTCCGGTTATGCTGGCGGAATATTCCACAAAGGTCAGCGCTGTTTCTTTCATGCATAATGTGATGCGGGAGCTGTTTGGCATCCTGCTGATCCCAATCGTAGCCAAAAAAGTGGGGTATATTGAAACCATCAGTCTTCCGGGAGCCGCATCCATGGATGTGTGCCTGCCGATTGTAGAGAAAGCCACCAGAGGCGATATTGCCGTATATTCGTTTATTTCCGGCGTAGTTCTGAGCATTGCGGTGCCGGTATTAGTTGGATTTATAGCCGGTGTGTAACGGGCTGAATAGAATAGGAGTAGAGTAGATGAAAAAATTAAATGTATTTAAAGGAAGCGACAAATACGTTGTGACAAAAGAGCTGATGAATGCGGTCAATGTTTCGATCGCTTTGGAAAAGCCTTTGCTGATCAAGGGGGAACCGGGAACAGGAAAAACCATGCTGGCGGAAGCCATTGCGGAGTCCCTGGATATGGACCTGATCATCTGGGGAATCAAGTCCACCACCAAAGCGCAGGAAGGACTTTACGTGTACGACACGGTTCAGAGATTGTATGACAGCCAGTTCGGTGAAGGAAATGTATCGGATATCAAGCAGTATATCAAGCTGGGTAAGCTGGGGGAAGCCTTTTCCTCGGATAAGCAGGTGGTTCTGCTGATCGATGAAATCGACAAAGCGGATTTGGAGTTTCCAAATGACCTGCTGTGGGAGCTGGATAAGATGGAATTTTACATCAATGAGACAAAGGAAACCATCAAAACAAAACACAGACCTATCGTGATTATTACCTCCAACGCGGAAAAAGAACTGCCGGACGCTTTTCTGCGCCGCTGTATTTTCCACTATATCGAATTTCCAAACGCGGAGAAGATGGAGGAGATCGTAAAGGTACACTTTGGCGATATCGATAAAAAGCTGTGCGAAAAAGCCATGGAAGCCTTCTATGAGATCAGAAATATGAAAGAGCTGCAGAAAAAGCCAAGCACCTCCGAGCTGCTGGATTGGCTCCAGGCCCTTATGATCAGCGGCGTAAAGCTGGATACCATCAAGGATGAGATCCCGTTTGTGGGCGTTCTGCTGAAGAAAAACCAGGATATCGACATCATGCGCGAGATTAAGGAAAAGGGATACTCGCTGAAGAGGTGGTAATGTGTTTTTAGAATTCTTTTATCTCCTCAGGGCCAAGGGTCTTGAGGTTTCCATCAATGAATGGATGGCGCTGGTGGAAGCGCTGGACAAGGGTTTGGCCCAGTCTTCCCTGACCGGATTTTATCACCTGTGCCGGAGCGTCATCATAAAAAGCGAAGCTGACTACGACAAATTTGACGCGGTCTTTGCTGAATATTTTAAGAACGTACAGACGCCGGAGGACCTGCCGGAGGAATTCTGGAATTGGCTGTCGGACGGTGAACGGGAACGGGATATCAACGATAAAGGCGATGGGGATGACTTTTTCCGGGAGCTGGATGAGATCCTGCAGATGTTTTATGAGCGGATACAGGAGCAGAAGGAAAAGCATCACGGCGGAAACTACTGGATCGGAACCGGCGGTACTTCCACCATGGGCCGGGGAGGCTATAACAAACAGGGAATCCGGGTTGGCGGAAAAGGCCGTCACAAGTCTGCGGTCCAGATCGCCGGCGAGC
Organism: bacterium 210820-DFI.6.37; assembly: GCA_020558355.1. Lineage (GTDB taxonomy): Bacteria > Bacillota > Clostridia > Peptostreptococcales > Anaerovoracaceae > Hominibacterium. The sequence continues at coordinate 192,563 of JAJCKG010000002.1, forward strand.
GAAATTTCAGAGACTTCCGTCAAGACAATATTTTGGATATCCGGCAGTTTCAGATGGCGTTCCGAAAGCTGCGCCAGTATTCCTCCAGAGTGGAAGGGGAAAAGACGGAGCTGGACATCGATCAGACCATCGATAAGACCTGCGAGAATGCAGGGCTTCTTCAGATCGTTTATGACAAGCCCCGGAAAAATACAGTAAAGATCCTGCTTCTCATTGACTCGGACGGCTCCATGCTGCCTTACAGCAGGCTCTGCAATCAGCTGTTTCAGGCTCTGAGAAAGTCCAACCATTTTAAAGATCTGCAGGTGTACTATTTCCACAATTGTATCTACGATAACCTGTACAACAACCCGTTTTGCAAGCGGGGCGACTGGGTGGACACCAACTGGGTTTTAGGCAATCTGGACAGCGAATATAAGGTCATCTTTGTAGGCGACGCGGCAATGGCTCCGTCAGAGCTTTACAGAAAAGGCGGCAATTCCGTCATCGGACTTTGGAACAAGGAGCTGGGCATCGAGTGGCTCCAGAAATTCAAGCGCCGCTATAAAAAGCAGATATGGCTCAACCCTATCCGGCAGGCCGAGTGGGAATGGACCTATGGAGCGCAGACCATCCAGGCCATCGGCGATGTGTTCCCTATGTTTGAATTGTCACTGGACGGGCTGGAACAGGGGATTAAAAAGCTGCTGGTAAAATAAGGCTATCGAAGAAGACGAATTGAAAAGGGATAGGCAGAAAGATTCCTCTCCAGCCCCGTCCGCAACCCAAAACGTGTAAAATCGCAAAATAGAAGAAGGGAGAGTGTCGTTACTGATTTCAAGCATAAAAACAAAGTTTCGAGCGAAAAATTAAAATAGAATTGACATTTTGCTCGAAATACCATATGATTTGAGAGATGAGAAACTCTAGCTTCAAAGGAGATGCTTTATGAAATCTAGTGAACAATTCGCAATTAAATGGGATCTCTCTAAGCGTACAATTAATGATTTGTGCAATAAAGGGAAAATTCCAGGCGCTATTAAAGAAGGAAGAAAATGGCTCATTCCGGATGACGCAGTAAGACCTGCTGATATGAGGGTGTCTTCCGGTAAATATATAAAGAAGAAAGTTGCCCATAATAAATCACTGCCTATTGGCATTTCTGATTATGTCAGAGCGCAGGCTGATTATTACTATGTAGATAAGACGATGCTGATTAAGGAGTTCCTTGATCAGAAGCCCTTGGTTTCTTTATTTACAAGACCGAGACGTTTCGGAAAAACATTGAACATGGATATGCTCAGAGTCTTTTTTGAGATCTCAGAAGAAGATACAAGCAAATATTTCGAAGACAAAGCGATCTGGAGATGTGGAGAGGAATATCGTAAACAGCAAGGCCAATATCCGGTTGTATTCCTTACTTTCAAGGATGTCAAGTTCGATTCATGGGAGGCGACTCTTGATAAGATCAGAGATCTTCTGCAGGAGGAGTTTGGAAGACACCAGGAGCTTGCTTCCAGTGAGAAGCTTGTGGGGTATGAAAAGGCTTATTTTGCTAAGATTATTAACGGCAATGCGTCAGAGGTTGATTTGACTGCGTCTTTAGCGAAGCTGTCTCAGATGCTTACAAAGCATTTTGGAAAGGCGCCGATTATTATTATTGATGAATATGATTCGCCAATTCAGGAAGGTTATTCCAAGGATTTCTATGATGAAATTATTGGATTTATGAGAAACTTCTTCTCGGGAGCTTTTAAGGATAACAAGAATCTGACATATGGTTTCCTAACTGGTGTTCTTAGAATTGCGCAGGAAAGCGTTTTCAGTGGGTTGAATAACCTGACAGTGAATTCTGTGATGGATGATGAGTATGATCAGTTCTTTGGATTTACTGCTTCAGAAGTCAGAGAGATGCTGGAGTATTATGGCGCTCTGGATAAAGAGGCTGAACTGAAGGATTGGTATGATGGCTATTTATTTGGTCATACAGAAATCTATAATCCTTGGTCAGTGATCAATTATATTTCTAAAGGATGCGTTCCGCAGGCTTACTGGGTAAATACCGGAAAGAACGAAATCCTTGAAGATGTTCTTAAGGCAGCAACCGATGATATAACAGAAAGAATTTATTCTCTGCTGCAAGGAGAGAGGGTAATCGCAAGGATTGATCAGAATGTTGTTTACAGATTGCTTCCAGAGGATCCGGCAAATATCTACAGCTTGTTGGTGGTAGCAGGATATTTGAAAACACCGAAGAAAGAGCTACAGGCAGATGGTTCTTATCTGTGCGAAGTATCGATTCCAAACAGAGAGATAGCGGCAGTATACAAGAGTGAGATATTGTCACATTTGCTGCGGATTGGCGCTATTACAAGAACTACTGCAAATAAGATTGCGGAAAATCTTTACGCGAATGATTATAAGAAGCTGCAGAAGGCTATTGCGGAGTATATGGATAAATCTATCAGCTTCTATGATGCCGGCGCAGAAGGTTTTTATCATGGATTGGTGCTTGGCCTGATTGCCTTGATGGATAATCAGTATAAAATTAAGTCCAACAGAGAATCTGGAGACGGACGATATGATATCTGCCTAATTCCGAGAGAAGACAGGTATCCGGGAATCATCATGGAGCTTAAGTGGAAAAGGGACTTGAGTGCGGAAGCGCTTTCGGGACTTGCGGATGAAGCGTTGGCTCAAATCGATGAAAGGAAATACGATGCTGAAATGAAAGAAGACGGCGTCCAGGATATTTTGAAATTTGGAATTGCGTTTTCCGGAAAGAAAGTAAGTGTTAAGACAGAATAGAATTTTGACATGAGGATCGTGTAGCGTCTTCCCCAAAATCAAGGCTTGCATTTCTTCAAAAGCAGGCGGATAATAAGATAAGGCAATTTATTATCAAAAAAAACGCGGGAGAAATTATGGATATAAGTAAAGATTACAGTTTGTTTCTGGAAGCGATTGCGGGACTAATGGTGATCAACGCGGAGGGAAAAGTCGTCTACATGAATGAACAGTGCGCTGACTATATTAAGGTGGACAAAGAAAAAGTGATCGGACAGGATGTGAAAAAGGTCTTTCCGCCTACCAATATGCTGAATATGCTGAAGGGACAGAACAAATATAATACCAACTTTTATTTTGAGGATGGAAGAATGAGCGTCAGTACGCAGACTCAGCTGCAAAAAGACGGGGAGATCGTCGGTGTACTGGAATACGATATGATCCAGGACATTACGGCTCTTGATGACCTGCTTTCAAAATACAAGGAAACTCTGAAAGACGAAATGGCTTACTTCCGGGAGCAGGTACGAAATTTTAAAAGTACAAAATACTCCATCAATAATATTCTGGGGACTTCAAAGAAGATACAGGAATTAAAATATCAGATTGAACTGGCGGCCACCTCCAATTCCACTGTTATGATCTGCGGGGAAACAGGCGTCGGAAAGGAACTGGTAGCCCATTCCATACACAATCTCAGCGCCCGGGCTTTCCAGAACTTTGTAAAGGTCAACGCGGCGGGAATGGCTGAATCTCTCATTGAATCAGAGCTGTTCGGTTATGTGGACGGAGCTTTTACCGGAGCCAAAAAAGGTGGAAAAAAAGGAAAGTTTCAGCTTGCGGATCAGGGAACGCTGTTTATCGATGAGGTAAACCAGATGCCTTTATCCCTGCAGCCAAAGCTCCTGCGGGCTCTGCAGGAAGGAGAGATCGCGCCGGTGGGAAGCGAGGAGGACGTTGAGGTCAATGCCCGGGTTATTGTAGCGGCCAATCAGGATCTGCGGGAAATGGTCCGGGAAGGCAGCTTCCGCGAGGATCTGTATTACCGGCTCAATGTGTTTCCAATCATCGTGCCGCCTCTGCGGGAAAGGCTGGAGGATATTCCGGAGCTGGTAGAAGCAAAGATTCAGGCTCTGAATCAGGAGCTGGGAAGAAGTGTAACCAGGGTGGAACCGGATGTGTACGCCAAGCTCAGAGAGTATGACTGGCCGGGAAATATCCGTGAGCTTTATAACCGGGTGGAAGCCGCTATGAACTATGCCCAGGGAGATGTGTTGAGAAAAGAGCATTTCAATTTCCGGGCTGATAACAGCAAGATTAACCTGGATGAACTGAACCAGTTCGATAACCCGATTGAGGAAATCAAGAGGGAAGCGGAACGAAAGCTGATCAATGAGGTTCTCCGGCAGTTTGACAATAACAAAACAAAAGCCGCCGCGTATTTGAAAATTTCCAGACCGCTTTTGTATCAGAAAATGAAGCGGCTGGGACTTTCTATGTAAGTCCAAAATGACATATGTCAGCGGCGGCTAACAAAACCTGAAAGTAACTGAAAATAAAGAAAATTTAAACACTGATAAAAACCACAGGTGTAAGTATAGAAATACAACTGTGGTTTTTTTGTGTATAAATTTGTTGAAATTTGAAGACTTTTAAGTTGGCATAAAAATTGCGATATATATTGTCGTCAGAATCATTAAATAATTAATACGATATTAGATTTGAAAGGAGAACGCAATATGGAAACTTATGGATTACTAAGTTTAATTCCTGTAGCAGTTGTTATTGTTGCGGCGATTATCACAAAGAGAGCGGCAGAAGCCCTGATCCTTGGGACCTTTGCAGGCGCTATTATTCTGGCGAAAGGCGCGTGGTGGGGAACCTGGTTTGACTACACCCTCACAGAGATCGGAGATTCCGCCAGCTATATCATCATGTTCGGTATGTTTGGCGCAATGATCCGGATCCTGGATGAGTCAGGAGCCGCTATGGGCTTTGCTGATATTGGATCGAAGATTGCCAACAGCAGCAAGAAAACACAAATTTTTGCGTGGATTTTAGGTATTATCATTTTTGTAGAGGATTATCTTAACGCGTTGGGTGTTGGCGTAGCCATGAAGAGCCTGACCGATAAATGGAAAATCTCCAGAGAAAAGCTGGCCTTCATCGTAAATTCCACAGGAGCGGCAGTCTGTGTATTAGTTCCGTTTTCAACATGGGGCGTGCTGTACATCAGCCAGATTGACGAAGTAGGTAAGATTAACGGCCTGGGAGGATTTGACGCTTATGTACATTCTATCCCGTATATGCTGTATTCCTGGATTGCGGTTATTATTGTTCCACTCTTTATCTGTGGAGTGATTCCACTCTATGGACCGATGAAAAAAGCGGAACTGCGCGCGCAGGAAACAGGAAGAGTCTTTCCGGATTATCACTATGAAGGCGAAGGCGTAAAGGAAATGGAAGGTGAACAGAAAAAAGCCCATGCCATTAACTTTATTATTCCAATGGTGGTTCTGATTGCTGTGTGTATCTATACAGGCGATATTACACTGGCTGTAATAATTTCCGTTGTTGTATGCTTTATTATGCTGGGAATTCAGAGAAAACTTTCCCTGGGTGAATGGTGCGACGCGATTGTAGAAGGCTTTAAGGATATGCTGTATGTAACGATGCTGGTACTGCTTGCCTTCGTACTTTCCGATTTCAACGACGCGTTGGGGCTGACACCATACGTTATTGAAAAGGTTGTTCCAATTATGAGCCCGCATCTATTCCCTGTTATTACATTTATCGTAGTTGGAGCGCTTGCGTTCTGCACCGGAAGCTTCTGGGGCGTTGCCGCGATCTCCTTCCCGATTATCATTCCTCTGGCAGAAGCTCTGGCTGTAAATCCGTTTATGGCAATCGGCGCTGTTGCGGCAGCTACCTCCTTCGGAAGCCACGCTTGCTTCTACAGCGACGCTGTAACGGTTACCTGCGCGGCTACGGGTCTTAAGAATATGGATTACGCTAAGACCTCGCTTCCGCTTATTGCTCTTCCGTTTGCACTGGGCATTATAGCGTACCTGATTATGGGATTTGTTATCGGCTAGCATAGAAAAAGAAAGAAGGAAATTAATATGACAGCAGATTTGATTATTAAAAGCAATGCGATTTTCGACAGTATTGAAGAGAACCCCTTTGAAGGTTATGTTGCGATTAAAGACAATAAAATAGTGGAAGTAGGAAGAGGCGGTGACATCTCATCCTGTCAGGGACCGGAGACGGTTGTGAAAGAATACAAGGACAAGCTGGTTATGGCCGGCTTCCACGACAGCCACACCCACCTTCTTATGGCGGGTCTGTTCAAAACCTATGTAAATCTGGCGGACGCCAGGACCGAGGAAGAAGCGGCGCAAATGGTAAAGGAGGCGGCTGACCGGGACGAAAACAAGACAGGCTGGGTGAGAGGCTTCAGCTGGTATCATGTGTTCTGGGAAAACAAGACGCTGCCTACCAAGGCCTCTTTGGACAAATATTTTCCAGACCGTCCGGTATGCCTGATCAACGCGGAGGCTCACGGGGCGTGGGTCAACAGCAAGGCTCTGGAGATCGCGGGGATCACGGATGACACGCCGGACCCATTCGGAGGGGAGATCGCGAGAGACGAGAATGGAGAGGCGACAGGCTTCCTCTATGAGTCCGCTTCCGGACTGGTGACAAAGTACGCCTTTGATTTCACGGCGGAGGAAGAGAAGGTCATTATTCGAAAATATATGGAGGGCGCGGCCGAGTACGGAATCACGTCCATGAACGACGTACAGCCTTACTTCCATGGAAACATGGGAAACCTGGACGTTTACAGCCAGATGGACCGGGACGGGGAACTGACAATCCGAATTCACGCGGCGCCAGACCTTTTAGGCGATCTGGACCAGGCGGAAGAATGGAGGGAGAAATACCGCTCCGATAAACTGCGGGTGGAGCAGCTAAAGCAGTTCCTGGACGGGGTAAGCACCACCCACACGGCTCTGGTGCTGGAGGAATACACCGACGCGCCGGGGAATTACGGGATTTCTCTCAATGACACAGCGGCCATCGAGGCGGCCGTGCCGGAGGCCCACCGGAGAGGCTTTTCTATCAAGCTTCATTCCTGCGGGGATAAATCGGCGAGAATGGGGCTGGATTATTATGAGAAAGCCATCAAGATGTATGGAAAGAACCAGTGCCGCCACGCCATCGAGCACGTGGAGATGCTTTCCGACGAGGACCTTCCTCGCTTTGGCCAGCTGGGCGTCATCCCGTCAGTACAGCCGGAGCACATCGCTCTGACGCAGAAATTCTCAGAGAACCCGTACTTCGACACGCTGGGAAAAGAGCGGGCCGATAAGACATGGAGACTGAAAGACCTGTACGACACAGCGGGCGTGCTGGCTATCGGAAGCGACTGCCCGGTGGTGGACAACAGCCCATTTTTGGAAATCTACCGGGGCGTGACCAGGCTTCACAACGACGGCGAGCCGAAAGGCGGCTGGAACCCGACCCAGAAGCTGTCGGTCTATGAAGTGCTGCGAAGCTACACCTATGGGTCCGCTTACGGCGTGAGCCGGGAGGACGAGCTAGGGACCCTGGAAGCCGGAAAATTCGCGGATATCGCGGTCATAGACCGGAATCTGTTTACGGTAGACCCATCGGAGATCTTTGACGCTAAGGTGGTTCTTACGGTTATGGATGGGAAAATTATATTTGAAAGGGAATAAATAAGAAAGCAACGTGAAATGAGAGTTCAGGGGGATAACAATTAAACCTGTAAATATAATGGGGGTGAAAGCTTTGAATGTAAATGACACAAAAGACTACGAGCTGTATCTGGAGCATGTGCCGGGTATCATCGCCACCGATCTTACAGGAACGATCATGTATCTAAACCAGCAATGCGCGGACTATCTGGGGGTAGATCGGGAGCTGGCGCTAGGCTCAAAGGTTTATGATGTGTTTCCAGATACAAAAATGATGGAAAATATGGGAATTGACCGGCCTACGATTATGTTCTATCATAGCTTTGGAATTGGAATCAGCGTACATATACCCATTATGGAGAACGGTGAAAAAATAGGGCTTTTGGAATATGATGTGGTACAGGCGTCAGAAGTTCTTTATGAGCTGGCAGATAATTATACGAAGTTTCTTGATGAGGAATTGACGAATCTCAGAAAAGAAATAAATCAACTGCGCCGTACAAAGTATTCTATTGGAAACATAATAGGAAAATCACCGGCGATTTTGAGCCTGAAGGAAGCGATCCAACGGGCGGCTCGCTCTGATTCTACAGTAGTAATCTTTGGAGAGACCGGAACTGGAAAAGAACTGGTTGCGCAGTCGATACATGATCTTAGTAAAAGGGCGAAGCAGAACCTTATTAAAATTAACGCGGCGAACCTACCGGAGACTTTAGTAGAATCAGAATTGTTTGGATATGAGAGCGGTGCTTTTACAGGAGCCAGGAAAAATGGGAAAAAAGGAAAATTTGAACTGGCGGATAAAGGCACCTTATTTATTGATGAAATTAATCAAATGTCTTTGTCCGTACAGCCAAAGCTGCTGAGAGCGCTGCAGGAAAATGAGATTGAGCGAGTTGGCGGTGAGAATAGTATTACAGTCGATACAAGGGTGATTGTCACCTCCAATCAGGATTTGCGCGAACTAGTAAAAAAAGGAAAGTTCCGACAGGATCTTTTTTATCGCTTGCATGTAATTCCTGTTATTGTTCCGCCATTGCGGGACAGAAAAGAAGATATTCCCGCTTTAGTAGAATATTTTGCCCAAAGATATAGTGAAGCGTTAGGGAAAACCATTACAGAGATTGACCCGAAAATCTACGCGCGGCTGCAGCAGTATAACTGGCCGGGCAATGTACGGGAGCTTCAAAATGTTATAGAAAGGGCAATTGCTTTTTCTAAAGATAATTATCTTTCAGCAGCGGATATTCATCTGGGAAACCGAAAACTGGTTGGGCCGGATATGGATTCAGAGAATCCAATTGAAACAGCAAAGAAAAAAGTTGAAATAGAAATGATTGTTGAAGCGTTGAAAACATGCGATGGAAATAAGACAGAGGCCGCAAAGCTCTTGAAAATACCAAGACCTCTGTTATATCAAAAAATTAAGAGACTGGGAATCGTAGAACCGATAACGTAAAGGAATCGGGCTGCAAAAGCGATACGACTTGATCTTTTTATGGGATCCGATTAAAATGACGAGGAGGGAAAAGCGATGAAGCTTACAGTAAAAGAGCAGGAACGCCTGCTTATGTTCAACACGGCGGAGCTGGCCAGAAGACGTTGGAAGCGTGGCGTAAAGCTGAACTATGTGGAGGCTATGGCTATTATCTGTGATGAACTTTTAGAGCGGGCCAGAGAGGGAAAAAGCACGATCTATGATCTGGTAGAGCTGGGATCCAGAATCCTGACAGAGGAGGATGTCATGGAAGGAACCGCGGCTCTGATGCCAATTATTCAGCTGGAGGTCATGCTTCCTGACGGAAACAAGCTGGTTTCCGTGCAGGATCCGATTCGTCTGGAAAAACGGGAAGAAGCGGTTCCCATGAGTGAACTGATTTCAGTGAATTATTAAGGAGGCTGCTATGAGCTACAAAATAGGAGAGATCATTTTTGCGGATGATCCTGTCGTTATCAATGAGGGAATGGATACCATTGAGCTGATTGTCAACAACACCGGCGACCGTTCGATTCAGGTGTGCTCCCACTATCATTTTTTTGAAGCGAATATCGCGCTGAAGTTCGATCGGGAAAAGGCCTTCGGATATCATCTTGACATACCGGCGGGAAACGCGGTGCGCTTTGAACCGGGGGAAGATAAAAAAGTCACACTGGTTCCTTTCAAGGGAGATGGGAATCTGTATGGATTTATGGGAATGACCATGGGAAATATCCATGATCCGGAAGTAAAAAAAGCCGCAGTAGAAAAAATGAACGCAAAAGTAAAGGAGTGTGAGTGATATGGCAATAACATTATCCAGAAAAGAATATTGCGATATGTACGGGCCTACTGTGGGCGATAAAATCCATCTTGCCGATACCGGCCTTATAGCGGAGATCGAAAAGGATTATGCCGCTTCCTGCTACGGGGATGAAATGCTCTTCGGAGGCGGTAAGACAGACCGGGACGGAATGGGAAATATGGCGGGAAAGACCACGGAAGAAGGCGTTCTCGATGTTTGCGTCACTAACGCGGTGATCATCGACCCTATGATCGGAATTGTAAAGGGAGATATCGGCATTAAAGACGGTGTCATCGTAGGCGTTGGAAAAGCGGGAAATCCGGATACGATGGATATCACACCGGGACTGATCATCGGATGCGCGACAGAAGTCGTATCTGCGGAGGGTCTGATCATAACGCCGGGCGGCATCGATGTCCATGTACATTTTGAATCTCCCGCGCAGGCGTGGGAGGCGCTCAGCAACGGAATTACAACTATGCTGGGCGGCGGCTCCGGAGCAAAGACCACCAGTGTGGAAACGCCGGGACCGTATCATCTCCATTATATGATCGAGGCCCATGAAGAGCTGCCCGTTAACGCGGGATTTTTAGGAAGAGGCAATTCCAGTCTGCCGGACGCCATCGTAGAGCAGGCGTTAAACGGCGCCATCGGAATGAAAATCCATGAGGACTTTGGCGCTACGCCGGAGGTAATCCGCTGCTGTCTGAAGGTAGCCGATGAAATGGACTTTCAGGTGCAGATTCATACAGATACGTTAAACGAAGGCGGTTTTGTAGAGAGTACCATCGAAGCGTTTGAAGGAAAGACGATTCACACCTATCATTCAGAAGGCGCCGGCGGCGGACACGCTCCCGATATCATGAAGGTGGTAGGCGAACCGAATGTAATTCCGTCTTCTACCAATTGTACCAATCCTTATACGGTAAATACCATCGCGGAGCATCTGGATATGATTATGGCGGTTCATCATCTGAATCCAAAGGTGCCGGAAGATGTGGCCTTCGCGGATTCCAGAGTAAGGGGAGAGACCATTGCCGCAGAAGATGTGCTCCACGATATGGGGGCTATCTCCATTCACGGATCCGATTCCCAGGGAATGGGCCGGGTAGGAGAAACGATCCTGCGTACCTGGCAGATGGCTTCCAAGATGAAACAGCAGAGGGGCCCGCTTCCAGAGGAAAAGGGCGACAACGATAATGAGCGGATCCTGCGGTATATGGCAAAATATACGGTGAACGCGGCCATCGTATTCGGTATCGATGAATATGTGGGCTCCCTTCTTCCGGGACGTCTTGCGGATTTCTGTGTTTGGGATCCGGCCTTCTTCGGCGCGAAGCCGTGGCTGGTCTTCAAAGGCGGCTCTGTGGCTTATTCGGCGTCCGGAGATGTGAATGCGGCCATCGAAGTGGCTCAGCCTATGCTTTACAGAAAGCAGTACGCGGCCTGCGGCAGCGCGATGAGAAGGTTCAATAAAATTTTCGTCACTCAGGCAGCCATCAATGCGGGGCTTGGCGATAAGGTTCCGGGATCAAAGGAAAAGCTGGTTCCGGTAAAGAATACGAGAAATCTGACAAAGGCGGATATGGTAAGAAATAACTGCTGTCCGAAGGTGGAGATCGATCCGGAAACGTACAAGGTTTACATTGACGGAGAGCATATTACCTGCCAGCCGGTATCGGAAGTCTGTCTGAACCACAGATACTTCCTCAGATAAAAGATGGCATTGTGAAAAGGAGCTTATATGATCGTTGAAAAAATTCTTGGAGATCTTCAGTATTTTGATACAGAGAATTTGAGGGTTGATAAAATCCTGCTGGATCATTTTGATATGGCAAAGCCCCACCAGAGACTGAAGAGCCAGGGTGGGGTGAATGTGGCGGTTTCCCTTCCCCATGGCGAGAGCCTGTTTTGCGGAGCGGTGCTTTATAAGGATGAGGAAACAATTATCGCTGTAGATCTGCTTCCCGAGGATGTGCTGGAAATCCGCCCGGAAGGAAACCTGCAGTGGGCGAAAACCGCGTTTAATATCGGGAATATGCACCATCCGGCTTATCTTCATGAGGACTGCATCCTGATCCCCTATGATGGGATTCTGGAAAGCCTGCTGAAAGGAATCGGCGTTTCCTACAGCAGGAGCATGAGAAAGCTTACCGGAGAGCGGGCAAATCATGTGGTAGGCGGTCACAGCCACCATCATAGTCACAGCCATGAGCACAGCCACAGTCATGATCATGGGCGTCACCATGGAAAGGAGTGAGGCTATGGCGGAAAAAAGAGAGCTTTTGTATTTGATGCAGCTTGCCGGAGGGACCTTTCCTTCCGGTGGCTTCAGCCAATCCTGGGGGCTTGAGACTTATGTAGCGGAGGGAAAGGTAAAAGACAGCCGGGGATTTGAGGCGTTTCTCAAAACCTACCTTTTCAGCGCCATCAGCTCCTGCGAGGGACCGATTCTGTGTGAAGCTGTCCGGCTGGCGAAGGACTGGGATACAGAGAAAATCGCGGAGCTGGAAGAACTGAGCCGCGCTGTGAAGGTAACAAAGGAGAGCAGGGAATCTTCCCTGCGGATGGGAAAAGCGTTTCTCCGCGTTATGGCTGATATTTTAAAGGACACGAAAATATCCCGCCTGCGAACCCTTTACGGTCCGAAAGGGATGACTTATCCAGTGATCTACGGGCTTGTCTGCGGCAGACTGAGGCTGGAAACCGAGGCAGTGGCGCAGGCGTTTGTCTTCAGTACAGTCAATGCCCTGGTGCAGAGCGCTGTAAAACTGATCCCTCTGGGTAACACCCAGGCGCAGGAGATCCTGACGCGGATGCAGCCGGAAATGCTGCTTTGCTCAGAAATCAGCATGAAGAAGCCTTTGGAGGAAATTTCAAATTTCTGTCCGGGGCTTGATATCGCGAGTATAAAGCATGAGAGCCTGCCGGTAAGGCTGTATATGTCCTAGGAGGAAAAGCAATGAGAAAACCCATAAGGATCGGAGTTGGCGGCCCGGTAGGATCGGGGAAAACGGCTCTGATCGAAAAATTATGCAAAGCGCTGCGCGATACATATGAGATCGCGGTAGTTACTAATGATATTTTTACAAAAGAAGACGCTTTGATCCTGACCCGGGCGGAAGCTCTGCCGGAGGAACGGATTCTGGGAGTGGAAACGGGAGGATGCCCCCATACTGCTGTGCGGGAAGATATATCCATGAATCTGGACGCCATCGATGTGCTGCTTCAGCGTTTCCCCCAGCTGGATATCATCTTTGTGGAAAGCGGAGGCGATAATCTGGCGGCCACCTTTAGTCCGGAGCTGGTAGACGGACTCATCTTTGTCATCGATGTGGGGGAAGGTGAAAAAATTCCAAGAAAAGGCGGACCGGGAATTACTAAATCGGATCTTTTAGTAATCAATAAAATTGACATCGCGCCTTATGTCCACAGTGATCTTTCCGTTATGGACCGGGATACGAAAGCGCAGAGAGGAAGCAAGCCCTATGTGTTTACCGACCTGTTTCAGGGGATAGGGCTGGATCAGGTGATCCGGTGGGTTAAAGAGGATATGCTCTTTGAGGGCCAGGGAGATTGATATGGAAAGACCGACAGGAAAACTGGAACTGGATTTTCGGAGAAGAGAGGATGGGAAGACTTATGTGGCAAGACAGTATTTCAAGCTGCCGCTGCAGGTTATGCCGCCTTTTTATCAGGATGACGATGGAACCGCGTTTGTTTATCTGCTCAATCCCAGCGGCGGGATTTTGCAGCACGACAGGCTGATGACGGAAATCCGGATGGAAGAAGGAAGCCGCGCGCTGATTACAACGCCCTCCAACAACAAATTTTACAGAATGGATGAAGGACACGCAAAGGTTGTAAGCCGGTTTACGGTAAAGGCCGGCGCTGTGCTGGAATATCTGCCGGAGCATAATGTGCCTTTTGCCCAGTCAAAGACCTATCAGGAAACGGATTTCTACCTGGACCCAGGGGCTGTTCTCATTGCGTCGGACATGGTGACAGCGGGCCGCGTTTCCAGAGGCGAGCAGTTCCAATATGATCTTTATTCCGCGCGAACTAGAATCTATGTTGACGGAAAGCTGAAGGTCTATGACAACAGCCGAATTGAGCCGGGTGGAATGGATATGGAAAGCGTCGGTATGATGGAAGGGTATCTGACCAATGGAACGATCTATGCCTACGCTCCGGGAATGAGCCAGGAAATACCGAAAAAGCTGCGGCAGCTTCCCCGCAAGGAGGGAATCTGTTTCTCCGCTGGGATGATAGAAGAGGACCTGATGATTGTACGGTTTTTGGGGGATGACATCATAGCGCTTCAGGAGACGATATTTGCGGTGTGGGGAGAATTGAGAACATCGATTCTGGGAAAGCCCGCGGTTCGTATAAGAAAATATTAATTGAGTAAAGGAGAAATGTTATGAGTAAATTACCTTTTTGTCCATGTACGGACACCAGCTGCCAGTTCAATCCGGCCAATCACGACAGGGGCTGTGATCTTTGCGTAGAGGACAGCCTGAAATGCGGAGAAATTCCAAAATGCTTTTTTCTGAAAGTCACAGACAGCATAGAGGGCTTTGAAGACTGGAGCTTTGAACATTTTGCGAAGCTGACACTGAAGCAGTAGATGGCCCTGTAAAAAATCCGCGGAGAAGGACGCCTCCTTCCCCGCGGATTTTTTGTGTTTGCAGGATGCTATACTCCGAAATAAGCGGTAAGCAGCATGGTGATAATGGGCAGCGTTCCCATGGAGAGAAGCGTAGTAAGGGCAACGCCCTCCGCTGCCAGCTGCGCGTTTTTCCCTTCCTGCGCGGCAAGGGCTACGATGATGACGGCGCAAGGAAATGCCGCCGCGTAAGTCAGGGTCAGCTTTGACATCATCTGAAGCGGGAGCCAGTTGACTGCGAGAAAGGTGAGAAGGGGCCAGATAATAAGGGAGATAAGGGAAATGGCAAATAGCCTGTGATTATGAATTACCTGCCGGAACCTGCTTCCTCCCAGCTGTACCCCTACGACGATCATGGACAGCGGGATGGTTACATCCCCGATCATAACCAGAAAGTCATTTAAAGCGGAAGGCAGACGCAGGCCGGCAAACAGCATAATGATTCCCACCAGCGCGGAAATCGCGCAGGGATTGAGCATGGGCTTTAAAGTGGAAGCGACTCCTTTGAACGTTCTGCTGCCGGTGTTGAGCTGGAGGATACCCAGGGAATAGAGATACATATTTAAAACGATATTGCTGATAGCCATAAAGTAGAGGCCTTCGTTTCCAAAGGCGGCTTTTGTAATGGGAAACCCCATAAATCCGGTATTTACCGTAGTAAGGATAATCATATATACGCCCTGATCGAGGACAGGGGCTTTCATACTTTTAACGATAACATAGGAAAGGGCCATTCCCACAAGAAAGAAAATGACTGTGCCGATGAGCACCTGCAGGGTGGCCGTAAAGGTGGCCGATGTAAGCTCTTTGCTGGTTATTGATGTAATCAGCATGCAGGGGGATGTGATATTGATCAGAAGTGCGATAAGATATCGATTGGATTCATCCGGCAGGACGTTCAGCTTGTTCGCGGCAAACCCTACGCCCGCTATGGCAAAAATAATCACGATCTTTGTTAAAATTACAGCCATAAAAAGCCCGCCTTTCTTCATAGTACAGGAATAATAATAATACGGGCTGAAGGACTTGTCAAACATGAAAAACGCAGGAAGGCCCAATGCTGACGCAAGGGGCGGTTCCTGCGGATTAAAAGCTTTATTGACTAAAAATAACGGAAAACTCCCTTTACCTTTCCCAGAATTTTTACGTCCTGGACAATAATCGGGCTCATGGAAGCGTTTTCCGGCTGGAGCCGGATATGGTCTTTTTCCTTATAGAAGGTTTTTACTGTGGCTTCGCTTTCAAAACCGTCTACCATAGCAACGACGATATCCCCGTTGCGTACCGTATGCTGCTGTTCTACCAGAATGTAGTCTCCGTCCATGATGCCGGCCTCGATCATACTTTCTCCCTTTACGGTCAGCATAAAGGTGGTTCCGTTTCCGATAAAGCGGGCTGGTACAGGAAAGGAATCTTCGATGTTTTGTTCTGCGAGAATCGGCGTACCGGCGGCGATCCGTCCGACGACCGGAATATCTACTACATCGGCCCGCTCCGCGTTGTCGATGGAAGGCGCCATATCTGCCGCGCCTTCGGTGGGGGCGGCCTGCGAATGAGCCCCGTCCGGGTCCACCAGCATCAGCGCGCGGGGTTTAGCCGGATCTTTTCTGATGTAGCCTTTTTTTACAAGGCTGTCGATATCCTTATGAGCCGTAGAAGTGGATTTTATGTGCAGGGCGCTGCAAATTTCTCTGACGGTAGGCGGATATCCTTTCTGACGGATCTCCTGTTTCATATAATCTAAAATTTTCTGTTCCCGTTCCTTTAACATATGACTCCTCCTGGCTCAAATCTTATTTTTTATTATGTAGGAAATATCGTTTTCGATATTTCCGGAATATCAACAAAGTCTACCGCTGAACATAAATCGGCAAAGCCGACTTTGTTCCAGAATACCATAAAACGAACAAAATGTAAACGGATGTTCGTGATTATTTTTATACAAAAGGGTGCTCCGTGATTTTCCGAAGCACCCTGAAAGGAGTGGTCAAATAAAAGACTTTATTTAATCATGTTATCTACTGAGTCCATAACCTTGTCGAGAATTGCCATTGCTTCTCTCAGCTCTTCTTCTGTAATAATAAGAGGAGGAGCGACAATGATCATGTTTTCGTGAGTATAGGTCCAGAAGCCTTCTTTTACAAGCATTCCAAGGATTTTCGCCATCAGACCGTCCGGATCCTCGTTGAACGCCACCAGAGGTTCTCCGGTAGCTTTATCCTTAACCAGCTCAAAGGCGGAGAAGAGTCCGATGTAACGAACTTCGCCTACACACGCGTGCTTTTCTTTCAGCGCTTCCAGCAATTCTCCTAAAATCTTGCCCTGTTTTGCAACGTTGTCAGCAATATTCAGATTCTTGTATTCGTTGATGGTAGCTACAGCAGCGGCACAGCCCATTGGATGCGCGCTGTAAGTCAGTCCGCACATCATCTTGTGGTCGTCAAAGTATTTCGCGATTGGTTCGGATACAATAACACCGCCGAGAGGAACATAACCGCAGGTAGCTCCCTTTGCGAATGTAACCAGATCCGGTTCAATTCCAAAGTTCTGGAACGCAAAGCACTTTCCGGTTCTGTACCATCCGGCCATAACCTCGTCACATACCATTACGATGCCGTATTTTGTACAAAGCTCTCTGACGCCCTGTACATATTTTACAGGAGGAATCAGAATACCATTTGATCCGACTACGGATTCCATAAAGATCGCGGCAACGCTTTCAGGTCCTTCGTATTTCACCTGATTTGTCAGCAGTTCCAGATAGAAATCCGCAACGTCGTCTTCGTTTTCAAATTTGCATGCCTTTGGCGCTCTGTAAGCGTAAGGTCCATCATATTTGATAAAACCAGCAGGGCCAGGTTCGTTGGCAAAGTGTCTCGGTTCGCCAGTCAGCATACCCGCACCGGCAGAGGAACCGTGATAGCATCTGTACATGGAGAAAATCTTCCATCTTCCGGTATACTGTTTTGCCATTTTAATCGCGTTTTCATTTGATTCAGCGCCGGCATTGGTAAAGAATACTTTCGCGCCCTTCAGGCCGGAAGCCTCTACGATTGCTTCCGCGGCGTCAGAACGAACATCAATCGCGAATCCCGGTCCGATAAACGGAATTTTTTCGGCCTGATCCTTAATGGCGTTGACGATAGCCTTATTGCCATGTCCCAGATTGGAGTTAACCAGCTGAGCGGACATATCATAATACTTTTTACCGTCCTCATCCCAGAAGTAAATTCCTTCTGCCTTTGTAATAACCTTAGGATTAAGCGCGCCCTGAGCGCTCCAGGAATGAAGGTTATACTTTAAACTTTTTTCTTTGATTGCTGACATTTTATTTCTCCTTTACGTTATTGTAAAATCATAAGATATAGGCGGGGCGGACACTCTTCCGCCCCGGATATAATTATTATCTCCAAAGATTAAGCGTCTACCTTGGCGATTACGGCAGCATCGATAAAGTCTTCTGCTTTTTCAGGCTTCCAGTTCGGGATCTGTCTGGAAACATAGGTGAAGTTGAGCAGGTCAATGTAAGTAGCGTTGTGAGATACGCTGTTGCCGCCCCAGGTTCCGCAGCCTAATGTCATGGATACAGGGAATCCGCAGTCCCAGCCGCCGGAGTTTGTCAGACACTGAGGCTGATTTACAACGCACTTTGTTACAGGCGCTGCCGCAGCCAGCTTTTCAACATCCGCGTCATCATTTGTATGGATACCGCAGCTGTGACCCTTACCCTGATAATCCAGGCACGCCATCATCTTTTCGATCGCTTCATCCAGATCCTTTGCCTTCTGTACGCCGGATACAGGGGACAGCTTTTCACCAGCGAACGGATGATCCAGACCAGCTCCGTTTTCTTCAGCCATCAGAACCTTTGTACCCGCGGGCACATCGATTCCAGCAATCTCAGCGATTGTTTCGGCGTTCTGAGCAACGATAGCTCTGTTCAGTACATGATCGTTTGGAGTGTTCGGCCACATTGCCTTCTGCAGCTTAGTCTTTTCTTCAGAACCTTCTCTGAACAGAACCGCGCCGCGGGCTTCCATTTCTTTAACGAAATCTTCATAGCAATCTTCGAATACGATGATGTTGTTTTCTGTGGAGCAGGAAGTCGCGTTGTCATATTTCTTAGACTTAACGATCATTTCAGCAACCTGATCCATTGGTGTCTTGCCAGTTACGATGGATACGCAGTTACCAACGCCAACGCCGATTGCCGGAGTACCGGAGGAGTAAGCTGTTTCAACCAGCGCTTCGCCGCCTGTAGCCAGGATGAAGTCACACTGCTTCATTAATTCCTGAGAGGTTTCCAGCTTGACCCATTCAGGAGCGCAGGTCTGTACCAGATCTTCCGGATATCCTAACTTTTTCAGAGTGGCTCTGATTTCATCAACGATTACAACATTCAGCTTTTTGCACTTAGGGTGCGGAGCCAGAATAATGGCGTTTCTTGTTTTCAGCGCCATGTTGGATTTAACGATCGGAGTAGCTTCTCCGTTTGTTACAGGCATGATACCAGCAACAACGCCCATCGGCTTGGCCCATTTCTGCATACCGGTTTCCTTGTTATCCTCGATCAGACCAACGGACTTTTTATCCTTCATCTGCAGGTAGGAACCCCATACTTTACCATAGATCTTGCCAACCTTATCTTCTGCGATACCCATGCCGGATTCTTCTACCAGCATTTCGGCATACATCTTAGCTTTCTCAGGCTTTGTCAAATTATAAGTAACAGCCGCTGTAATTAAATCAACATCTTCCTGTGTAAAGTTGTTCGCGATAGCCTGTGCTTTTCTTGCGTTTTCCACTAAACCCGCAACGTAATCATGTGCGTTCATTGCCATTTTCTAAGTCCTCCTTGTAAATAAATGAATAGTTTAACCAGTGTAAAGAGCAGTTCAAATTTCTGCTGTCTATATTAAGAGCAATCAATGTGCCAATTTTGGAGAAAAAACTTGAGTTTTTTTCAAAAAGGCGGATTTTAGGAACTGTTTGAAAATTAAAACATTGGAAAATCAACATTTTCAAAAAGCGGAGCAAAAAAAATATAATGTATACAAAGAAAAGGCCGAACAAGATAATGACAGAAAAAAAGCAAAAAAGACAAATTTGCGATACAAATATGAATCAAAAAAAGAAAAACAAAAAAGAATGACAGAAAAAACGGGTAATTTTCAACAAATCTACGGTGTGATTCGAAAACGAATCGGCGATACTATTTTGTATCGCCGATGGTTAATCCATATTTATGAAGCTTTCGCACAATGGTAGGCTGGCTTACTTTCAGCGCCTTTGCCATGGCCCGGGTCGATTTGTGTTCGGCCAGAGCTCTGGCCAGAATTTCCTTTTCTGCCCGTTCCAAAGCGGCGTTGAGAGACATGTCATCGCTTTGGACAGGCTGGATCTGAGCTGAATTTTTGATAAAGACCGGAAGGTTGTCCTCTGTTATCGTTTTGTCTCTGGTGGTCAGAATCAGGCGTTCCATAATATTTTGCAGCTCCCGTATATTTCCAGGCCATGGATATCGGAGAAGGATGGAAAGCGCGGAAGGAGCCAGGGTTTTGTGTTCATGAAGCTTCTCGTTGTATTTTGCCAGATTGGACTGAAGCAGGGGAAGAATGTCTTCCGGGCGTTCCCGCAGAGGCGGGACATTGATGGGTACAACATTAAGCCGGTAATACAGATCTTCGCGGAATTTATCGTTGCGGACCAGAGATAAAAGCTCCTTGTTTGTCGCGGATATGATCCGGACATCCACAGGAATCCGGTCCACACCGCCGACCCGGGTGAACTCCCGGTCCTGAATGACCTGCAGCAGCTTGACCTGCAGATTGAGCGGCAGCTCGGATATTTCATCTAAGAAGATGGTTCCGTTTTGAGCGGCTTCAAAAAGTCCTTTTTTTCCTTCGTTTCTGGAGCCGGTGAAAGCTCCGCGCTCATATCCGAACAGCTCGGACTCGATGAGATTTTCCGGAATAGCTCCACAGTTTACTGTAATAAAAGGAAAATCCTTTCTTGCCCCGTTTTCGTGGAGGTGTTTGGCAATGACGCCCTTTCCCACACCGGATTCGCCGGTAATGAGAACCGTTGAATCTACTGACGCAAGCCGTCTGGCCAGCTGCATCACATTCCGCATGGCGCGGCTGCTGGCAATAATTTTATCGCTGGAAAAGGTTTCTAATGATTCGATTTGCTTTAATGTCTTTTGGACGGATTCCAGCTGATTCTGAAGACTGGTCAGCTCTGTAATATCCCTGGAGGTTGTGACGATTTTGCTCATTTTCCCAGTGTGATCAAAGATGGGCGTCCCGGTGGATAAGAGCTTTTTTCCGTCTTTATTCTCATGGATAATGGTAACCTCTTCTTTTTTTTCCATAACCAGCTTTGCGACAGACGGCGTAAAAATGCCGCTTTTCTCAAGCTCTAAAATATGGACCCCGCGTATTTCCTCCGGAGTGACTTTGTACAGCTCTTTGCAGGCGTCATTGCACCAGAGGGAATGGCCGTCGCTGCTGTCGATAAAAATCGCGTCATTGATGCTGTTTAAAATGGGAATCAGCTCACTGGCTGAAAGCGTGTCCAGAAATCGTTTCATATTATCTCCTCTCCGGATGGGATTATTTTATATTATATAATGTAGAAAAAATTTTAGCAATAGAAATGGATCGGGCCTCAGGGCAACCAGATCAAAAAACAGAAACATCGGCCAGTTTTCAGGTGATTGTTTCATCTTTTCTCTAATTCCTTTTTTGTGGATTGGATGCCCGCAAAAAACGCGGGAAGTGTTTGACATATAGGAAATAACTTTTTAAAATAGAAGAAAGATGATTAATTGGTAAATATATGGGTATTATAATTGTATCATTGGTAAAACCAGCGAGGAGGAAGAAGAGATGGCAGTTTTGAACGTTACGAAAGATAACTTTGAAAAGGATGTTCTCGGCGCTGATGGACTGGTGCTGATCGATTTCTGGGCTGCCTGGTGCGGACCATGCAAGATGATGGCCCCGGTACTAGAGCAGATCGCCGAAGAAAATCCGGATATAAAAGTAGGAAAGCTCAATATTGACGAGGAGCCGGAGCTGGCTCAGAAATACAGAGTCATGAGCATCCCGACCTTGATTTTGTTTGAGAACGGAGAGCCGAAGGAGACTTCAATCGGCCTGGTGCCGAAAGAATCCGTTGAAAAGATGTTTCGATAGGAATCGGCAGAAAGAAGAAAGATCAATCTGCTGAATCATAAATTATAATAATGTGGAGGAGAAAGAAATGGTAAAATTTTTTAAATGTGAACATTGCGGAAATATCGTTACAAAGATTGTGGACAAAGGTGTTCCGGTACTGTGCTGCGGACAGCCGATGACAGAACTGACTGCCAATACAACTGACGCCGCGACAGAAAAGCACGTTCCTGTAGTAAAAGAGGAAGGCAACAAGCTGATTGTTGAGGTAGGAGAAGTAACACACCCTATGACAGAAGAGCATCTGATTCAGTTTGTATATGTAGAGACAGAAAATGGCGGTCAGCTGAGAAACTTCACAGCCGCTGATGAACCGAAAGCTGTATTCTGCCTGGGAGAAGAGAAGGCAGTCGCGGTGTATGAATACTGCAACCTGCACGGTCTTTGGAAAAAAGAACTGTAGTATAAAAAAACATTGACATTTGAAAAGAGCAGTGGTATAGTATTCAGGTAATAAAGAAGAAGTCATCCGCTTCTCACCTGGGTGGTAATCGAGCTGCCGGGTCAATTATGAATGATACACATTTAATGTGTCTTTTTGAAGCGGATAACTGATTATCCGCTTTTTTTATTACGAAAGAAATATCGCCCTTGATATTTCTGGAGTAACGACAAAGTACGCCTTGGTCAGGACTGCCTGGGGTGACTTTGTTATTGTATGGAGGTACGAGACAATTAGTAAGGAAAACCAAATCAACGAAGAAATTCGTGATAAAGAACTGAGAGTGATCGATAGTGACGGTACTCAGCTGGGTATCATGAGTCTGAAGGAGGCGCTGGACCTGGCAGCACAGAAAAAGCTGGACCTGGTAAACATCGCACCGAAGGCAAAGCCGCCGGTTTGTAAGATCCTGGATTACGGAAAATACAGATACGAACTTCAGAAAAAAGAAAAAGAAGCCAAGAAAAAGCAGAAAACCATGCAGGTAAAGGAAATCCGATTGAGCACCTTTATCGAGGCGCATGATGTTGAAGTAAAGGCAAAGAATGCTTCTAAATTCCTGAAAGCCGGAGACAAAGTAAAAGTTAGCTTGAGGTTCAGAGGCAGAGAACGGGATTACACCAGCAAAGGCATGGACGTTATGAAGCGTTTCGCGGAAGTCGTAGCCGAAGTGGGTGAGATCGAAAAGAAACCTTCCTTCGAGGGAAGGAGCCTTATTATGATTCTGGCACCTAAAACGGATAAAAAGTAACATATTGAAATTTAACATAGGAGGAATTGATCACCATGGCAAAGAACAAGATGAAGTCTCACAGAGGCGCATGCAAGAGATTTAAATTAACCGGTTCCGGTAAAGTAAAGAGAAACAAGGCGTACAAAAGCCATATTCTTACAAAGAAAAGCCCTAAGAGAAAAAGAGGCTTAAGAAAAGCTACAACTTTAACAAGTGCGGATCTGAAGAGAATCAAATCTGTTTTAAGCAAGTAAGCAAGGAGGTAAGATAAATGGCAAGAGTAAAAAAAGGCGTAAACGCGCATAGAAGACATAAAAAAGTATTAAAGCTGGCAAAAGGTTTTTATGGCCAGAAGAGCAAGGTGTTCAAAGCTGCTAACCCTGCGGTTATGCGTTCCCTGCGTTCCGCGTATGTAGGAAGAAAGAACAAGAAGAGAGAATATAGAAGAATGTGGATCGCGAGAATCAACGCGGGAGCGAGAATGAACGGCATCTCCTACAGCAGACTGATGGATGGCCTGAAAAAGTCCGGTATCGAAATCAACAGAAAAATGCTGTCTGAGCTGGCGATCAACGATGCCGCCGCCTTTGCGCAGCTGTGCGAAACCGCGAAAAAAGCGGCAAAATAACACAGCTTTTTAAAAGAAAAATGAATCCTACAAGGGACTCCTTTCAGTGTAGTGCTGTAAGGGGTCCTTTTTTTGCTCTCTAGGTCAAAGCGCTTGCAGGCGTTCTTGGGGCGATTTTTTGTTTTTTGCTGTGTTAGAAAAAGACGAGATGTTTTGCGTCGCTATAGCAGGAGAGACAAGTGCGCATGATACGCAAATTCGAAATTGATTTCCAATTTCCCGTAACCCAAGAGAGGGTTTACTGATATAAGAATAACATGATATAATTAAGTGAATTATTTTATGGAGGGAATGATATGGCCATAGAAGTAAAATATACGTTGATGAACAAGAACAGACCGGTTCTTGAGTTTACTTATGATATGGACGATCATTTAGCAACTAAGATTACTGACGTGCATGATTTAAGATATGCCCCTCCGGCAGTTGTAGATCCAAAAGGCAACGCAACGAAGAGGACACTAAATGATTGGTGGCGCAGTCGGGCAATACCCGCCTCTCGCGCTCAAATCTACGCAATACTAGACAATTTGAACATGAACAGTACATTGGCCTTGGCTGAGAAAAGCTTTGGTTTATCACTTTCAGATAGATATTGGATTAACGATTCTTCAAATCCCCAGAAGTGGGAAGACATCAACTTTTTCGATAACGATTTTACGGATGATTTGGGGGTTTTAACGTTAGGGCAAAGCGCGTCTAACAATCCAAATCTAATGTCACCTAACGCAACGCTTAATGGTGACTTGCGGAAAAAGTGGACGATTGCCAATGGCGAGAGAATCTTGGTGAAAGAGGGATCAGGCTTTGTCAATCAAGAGGTTTACAACGAGGTGATTGCCACCCGTTTATTTCAACGATTGCTTGAGCCAGGTGAATATGTACCGTACAGCTTTCACACTGAGGGAAGGCGCATATATTGCGCGTGTCCAAACTTACTTGGAGACGATGAAGAGCTGATTACCGCATGGGATATCATCGTTAACAAGAAGAAGCCTAACAACCTGAACGACTACCAGTTTTTCGTAGCCACTTTGGAAGATCTCGGCGTTCCAAGGGCGGAGGAAGCGCTTACGAAGATGTTCACCTGTGACTATATCCTTGCGAACGAGGATCGCCACTGGCGCAACTTTGGTGTAGTCCGCAACGTTGAGACCTTAGAGTGCACGCGAATGGCACCGATTTTCGATACGGGAACATGCCTGTGGTGCAGGTCAAACAGCCTTTCCATGGCAAAGGACTATGAGTATGTCGCGAAACCATTTGGCTCAAGGGGGATGCGCCCGGATCGCCAGCTTGAGCTTTTCCGCGATTACGGCTGGTTTGAACCGGAGAAGCTTGAAGGTTTTTCTGACGAGGCCATAGAGATCTTAGCCCAGAACGAGAACATTCCTCCCAAGCGTCTGGACCAGATACGGTCCGGCCTTGAGAGAAACATCAGGATGGCAAGCGACCATGCAGTAGCAAAATCACACAGCTTTTTAAAAGAAAAATGAATCCTACAAGGGACTCCTTTCAGTGTAGTGCTGTAAGGGGGTCCTTTTTTCTCTCTAGGTCAAAGCGCTCGCAGGCGTTTTGAAGCGGCTTTTAAAGCCCCGTGAGGCAGTATGGACATATGGTATAATGACTCTACAAGAAGTGTATCTGTGTATCAATAAAAAAACAGAAAAATATCAGAAACCAAATAAAACCTGAACACAAGCAGGTTTCTGTTTGTTTTATATTGAAAGGATCGCTCTTGGGGCGATTTTTTGTTTTTTGCTGTGTTAGAAAAAAGAAAGGACAGACAAGATGTTTTGCGTTGCCATCTGCAAAGATGAAGAAGTTTTACTTATTGACAGTAAAAAGAACATATAGAGAAATGAGGATTAAAAATACATGGACAAACTAATTTTAGGAACCGTATATCTGACGAAATCAATTTTATATGGATTACTGATTTACATAGCGTATCTTGCTGCTATAAGAATTATTAAGGGGAAAGACCATATGCCCGACAAAGTGTCTGGCCTGGCGGGGTATAGCTTTACTGTCTATATTCTTGTGCTTGCGCAGGCAACCGGAATCGGAAACATTATGGCCTGGCATCTTACTGCGTCGAAAGCGATTAATTGGGTTCCCTTTGTAAATGAAGAACCGGGCCTGATCCTGTTAAACGGGCTGTTGTTCCTTCCAATGGGAATTTTTGTTCCGATTCTTTTCAAAAAAGGCAATTGGAACGCGGTAAAAATATTGGCGCTGGGATTAAGCAGTTCCCTTGTCATTGAGCTGATTCAGCTATTGCTGGTGGGACGAACGGCGGATGTGGATGATCTTCTTGCCAATACAGTCGGCTGCGCCATGGGATATCTGCTTTTTCGTATAGCAAAAAAAGGATTTAGAAACGCTTATAGCGGAAAAGCGCTGGGACTGGGCTCTGTAACGGGAGTGGCTTCGCTGATTGTGCTTTTGTTCTGCGTCCCCATCAGGCGGATCTTTCTGGGAGACATTCTTTTGACGCAATGTTCGCTTCCCGCCTGGTCGGGGGATGCAAAAGGAATCTATTCCATGGAAGGAATTCATTATACCCTTGTAATGGGCTTTTTTCTGGAACTGCTGCTGCTGTTTATAGCGAAAAAATACAGAGGGGATTTTGGCGCGGAAACAGGATTAAAACTTTCGATTTTCGCGGGTGTCCTGATCTGTGTCATATTGTTCGCCGAGCTTCTATGAACAGGCGGCGGATGACTCTATGCCTAGTTTAAACAAAAGGAAAAGAAAATGAAAATTCCCAAATATATAATAAGCATCCTGCTGATTGCGGCTTCCATGCTGTTTATCGGAGAAACCTACGTCTGGAATCTCAGCGAGTTTGAGTCGCAATATACATCTGTAACGTTTTATCCGCAGAAGGGAGTATCCCAGGTCAAGATGATTGAGGATATATATGGTGCCGCGGAAGACAATCAAGTGCTGGTCTTTGTCGTTTTACATTCTGTTGAAAGCAATCTGTCAGAGACCATTGACGTGTATGGAACAGAGGGGACAAAAACATTTTTACGGCAAGATATTGGTCTGAAGGGACAGCAGTACCACAGCCTTTTTCTGGGAGAAATCAATGTACGAATTGCTTCACTTCATAATCTTCCAGATGTAAAAGAGGCGGAACATTATCAGGTTGTAGGGGACGCGCGGGATATCGTAAATTTTAAAAAAAATCTGGTCAATGAATACGCGGGGGCCTTTCCCAAGGAAGGACGAGAACCTTTTAACAGCAAATTTAATATACTGGCTGTCTGGTGGCTTACATTTCTTTTACTGATTCTGCTGACAATTTATCAGGTTCTGCTGACCAAAAAGGAAATGGTTATTCGCCTTGTTTCAGGGGAAAATTTATTGGTTTATATCCGAAACCAGATTCTTGCGGAGAATGGATTTTATATAAGTATATTTGCGGTCTCTTTTTTTGTTTTAAAACAGTTCACAAATGTAACCTGGCATTTGACTCTATCGGTGGCATGTATGGTGTTCTTTTTAATTGTAAATTCTTTATGCTTTCTTTATTTGAAATATACGGATTATAAGAGGGATATCGGAACAAAGAACAGAGCGGGATCGATATTGAAAATTAGCTATTTTTATAAAACAGTTACGGTTTTTCTTACAGTGCTGATTATGTCAGGCTGTGCCATGTTGATTGCGGATGGGTATGATTGTTACCAACAGAAAGATTTTTTTGTTAAGCATAAAGAGCAGTCCTATGTGATGGTTTCCCTTATGGATGACGATTCGGGAGAGAAAGAGCGTCAGCGGAAAAAACAGTTGTACAATATGTTAGATCAGGAGGCGATCTGCGCCCTAGTTGAACTGACGGGGTTTAATGGAATTGATACAAACTACGTTTACGCGAATAAGGGGGCTTTAAAGGATTTAAAAGAACAGATTCCGGAGCTTGCGGCAGCAGATGCGGCCGGAGCGTTGTCAGAAAAAGCCTATATCATTAAACCGGATTCTTACAGTAAAACAGGAAACCGGGAGGATGAAAGTCAGGAGCTTTTATATTCTTATTCTACTGATGAAAACCTGTCCTTTGAAAGCATTAAGTATAAGAGCACTGTAAAACTTGTTGCGCAAAATGGAGAAAGCGGCGTCTCAAGTAAATTGAAAAAGAACCCTGTAATTCTTTTTAACAATAAAGATACTTCGGAGCTGGATGATTATATCTGGCAGGGAACGTTATTTCCTCTTAGCCGCATGCAGTGGAATACATTCCTGCAAGAAAATGACCTGGAAAAGGAAATTGTGTATAAAACAAACGCGTACGCAAATTACTGTTATCAATGGCAAAAGCTAAAACGAGGTATGCTGCTTGGAATTTTTCTTGTAACAATTATGCTGTTTATGGAAAGTTTGATTATAAAAGAAACCTTATACTACGAATACCGTATTAATGCGGTAGAATTAGTGCTGAAAAAACTTTTAGGATATCGGATGATCAGCAGGTATAAAAGACTTCTTATGACCACAATTTTATCGGCAGTCATAGGAATGCTCCTGGGAGCAGTCGTTGGACTGTTTTGGGGTACGAATAATATAAAATACATTCTTTTAGCGGGAAGTGGTGCGGTTATCCTGGAATTGGCGTTTATGGCTTATTATATTAGAAAGGTTGAATGCTCAAAAGTACAAAGGATATTGAATGGAGATATGCTGTAAAGTATGGTAGGAGATCGTTAAGGTGAAAAAAATTAGGAAAAAGCATAGTTATGTATGAAAAATGGGATTGCAAGTAATAAAACAGAAAGAGAGATGTGTAATGGAAACGCAAAAAAAGAAGAATATCATTCTAATAGAACATTTGAATAAAGCCTTTGAAGAGCGTATTTTGTTTCAAGATTACAACCTGAATGTTGAGGACGGGGATTATGTTTCAATAACAGGGCCCAGCGGCTGCGGAAAAACAACCCTTTTAAATATGATTGGAGCGTTGGAACCATTGGATTCCGGCAGGATCGTTGTCAATGGAAAGGATATTAGCAATCGAAAAAACAGACTTGCGTATTACAGCGATATAGTTGGATTTTTGTTCCAGAATTTTGTTTTAATTGAAAACAAAACCGTAGAACAAAATCTTGAGCTGATAAAAGCGGAAAACCGTTCCGGTATTACGATTCAACAGGCTTTAAGTGCGGTAGGTCTGCCAGATAAAAGAGACAGCAAAGTGTATACTTTATCTGGCGGAGAGCAGCAAAGAGTCGCACTGGCGCGTCTTTTAATAAAAAAGTGCAAAGTCATCCTGGCCGATGAGCCGACCGGGTCTCTTGATAAAAAGAACGCTGATATCGTAATGTATTTATTAGAAAAGCTAAACGCCATGGGAAAAACTGTGCTTCTGGTAAGTCATGATCCAGAGGTCATCAAACGGGGAAACCGCCTGCTCCGGCTTTCCGCAATATGAAATGGAGCAGAGGAGACGCCAGCTGACCAAGTACATGGCCCATGAGATGAAGACGCCGCTTGGCATTAAAAGCTACAGCGCTTTTCGCGGCTGCTCCAAAAAAAGAAAAAAACCGACATTCCATTTTGACAAAATGAGACCTTCCTTAGGACTATAATCGAAAGACAGAAGTTCGAAGGGAGGTTTTTTCGTGACCATTTACAGTGAGTATTTATTCCTGGAAAACTTTATTACAGGCCTTATTATTTTGATTTTGACCGGAAAGCTGTGCGGCCGAAGAACCGGCAGACTGCGTATCATTCTGGGAGCGGCCATGTGCGGAGCGTATTCTTTTATTTTGTTTGTCCCTCTGGCGGCTCCCGCGGCGCTGGCAGGTAAGCTGGCCTTTTCTCTCGCTGTAATTCTGGCGGTTTTCGGCTACAGGGGAAAGCGCTGTTACGGAAAAACCGTAGCCGTTTTTTACATAGTCAGCTTTCTCATGGGCGGGATTACCGTAGGGATCATGTATACCGCAAAAGTACCAGGACTGTCCGCGAACGGAAGTGTTTATCTTCACGGAATTACATACCTTCAAGTCGCGGCGGGTATTCTGGTGACCTGGGTAACTGGCAGCTGGCTTGCGGAGTTTATCAGGGGAAAACTGCAGAAAGAGAAAGTTTTTACTGATATGGAAGTGGAAATTGCGGAAAAAAAGTGGAAGCTGAGAGCCTTTGTCGATACCGGAAACTTTTTGCGGGATCCGGTTTCGGGATATCCAGCAGCCGTGCTTTCCGCTTCCGCGGGCCGGTGTATTGTAAATGAAGTCGGAGAAAAGCTCCTGCCGCGCGTCTGTCTGATCCCCTACAGCTCAGTAGGGAAAAAGGGGATCCTGCAGGGGATACGCCCGGACCGCGTTACGGTTTCGGGGAAAGAAATGGAACATATTGTTTTAGCCATCAGTAAGGAGGACTTTACAAGCTGGAAGGAAGGGGAACGCTATGAAGTCCTGCTGCAGCAGCAGATTCTGGAGGAAGGAGAATTCGAGGATGCAGAAATCTTGGGTTTTAAGAAACAAGCTGGTTTTGGAGAATGTTAAACAGGCGGTCAGACGGTTTATCGGCATAGAAGTACGTCAGGAGTTTCCTGATATTCATTATATTGGGGGAAGCGATGTACTGCCGCCGCCGCTTGATCCGGAAGAAGAACATAAAGCGCTGAAAGCGTTTATGGAAGGAAGTGAAGAGGCAAGAGCCCTGCTCATTGAGCATAACCTCAGACTGGTAGTATACATAGCGAAAAAGTTTGAGAATGCCGGAGTCAATGTGGAGGATCTGATTTCCATCGGCACCATTGGCCTTATTAAGGCAGTCAATACTTTTAAAATGGATAAAAACATCAAGCTGGCCACCTATGCTTCCCGATGCATCGAAAATGAGATCCTCATGTATCTGCGGCGCAACAGTAAGACAAAAGGGGATGTGTCTTTGGATGAACCCCTCAATGTGGACTGGGATGGAAATGAGCTACTGCTTTCCGATATTCTGGGAACCGAAAACGATGTGGTCTATACCCATATCGAAGAAGAAGTCAACAAGAGCCTTTTGGACTATGCCATGAACAAGCTGTCTCTTCGGGAAAAGGAGATTATGGAAATGCGGTTCGGGCTGGTCAGCGGAAAGGAAATGACCCAAAAGGAAGTGGCTGACCGGATGGGGATATCCCAGTCCTATATTTCCAGGCTGGAAAAAAAGATTATCGGGAGGCTTCGAAGAGAAATCAAAAAACTGGGGTGAAACTCTCTCAACCTGTCAAAGCATAATTTTTATTGCTTCTGCGGCAAGGGCGTGATATAGTATTCTTTTAAAAGAAAAGGGGGGACAGGGTTTGGAGAAAGTACTGCTGATATCAAAAAACGGAAAGACGAAAACGTCCTTGCAGGCCTACCTGATGGATAACGGCGATGTGGAGCTGACAACGGTGACCAGGGGAGCGATTGCCAGGGAAGTTCTGCTGAATACCTCCTATGATCTGCTTATTATCAACAGCCCTCTGGAAGATGAGTTCGGAGATGAACTGGCGGCGCTGGCTTCCATGAAAACCCGATCCGGCGTAATTATTCTGATTAAAAATTCGCTGATCGACAGCAAGGCGGCTAAAATGGAAAAGGCCGGCGTTATGGTCGTGGGAAAGCCTGTGATCCGCGGAATTTTATCCCAGGCCATTAAATTCGCTCAGGTGGCGAAAAACAGAATTATCACGCTGCAGGAGGAAAACATAAAGCTGCAGGACCGCCTGGATCAGATTAAGCTGATAAACCGGGCAAAATGGGTGCTGGTAAAGTATCTGAATATGACGGAGGATCAGGCCCATAAATACATAGAGCAGCAGGCGATGGAACGAAGAATATCAAAGGGAATGGTAGCGAGGAAGGTTCTGGCTGCCTATGAACAGTAAAGGTTGACAAATATTGGATGATGGTATAAAATGTAATTGAATCAAAAAAATACCAGACAAGGAGGCCAGTATGAAGCAACCACCGAATCAATTTAACTGTATTAGGGAACCCCTGACCAGCGATCTGATCTTCAAGGCTGTTTACGGTCAGGATAATCCAAAAAGCAAGGCGGCTCTCATCGCCATGCTGAATTTGGTTTTAGAGCGAAAGGAGGATCCCATTACTGATCTGGCATATAAAAATCCTTTTTCTATCGAAGATATGATCCAGAATAAGGCTATTGTCATGGATATACGGGCGGAGACCAGCGCGGGAGAACTGCTGGATATCGAAATGCAGATGGATACCAGAGGGGACTTCGTCAATCGGATCATTATTTACGGCTGCAAAATGGCCTCCAAAGGATTGGAACGCGGGGAGAAATATGCTAAAATGAAAAAAAGCATCCTTGTTACCTTTGCGGGAACGAAGATGTTCACAGAGGAAGAATCAGTCCATACTATGTTTACCCTGAAAGAGCGGATTACCAACCGGGAATTGTCAAAGATCCTGCAGTTTCACTTTATCGACCTGGAAAAGATTCCATGGAAAGAGAAACGGCCCCAAGAGCTTTCGGAGCTGGAGAAGTTTGGAGCTTATCTGAGATGCAGCGGAAACCCGGAGCGGCAGGATTACGTGGAGGAACTGGTTCGTACAGGAGGAGAGGTGATATCCATGACAGACGAGCTGCTGAAAAAGGTCAGTGAAGATGAGAGACTGCGGGAAGCCAGGTGGGACCGGGAGCGGTACGAGTTGGATCATGCCCTGCGGGAGACAGAGGCTCTGGAACGGGGATTAGAACAGGGGTTAAAACAGGGACGAAGCGAAGGAAAACGGGCGCTGAAGGAAAATCAGAGGGAGATTGCTTTAAAAATGAAGCGGATCGGTATGACCTTTAATGAAATTTGTCAGTGTACCGGCCTGAGCAAAGAAGAGATCGAAGCTTTATAAGGGTAAAACCAGATGATTTGCTGTGAAAAGCGCGGCATGGATTATAAATCAAAACAGGGGACGCCTAATCAGCATCCCCTGTTTTGCTAAGAATATATATTAAGTAAAGAGAAGATCGCCATAAGTAGGCATAGGCCAGTATTTTCTGGCCGTGCTCAGTTCCAGTTCGTCTGCCAGAGCGCGGATCTCCCGCATGGCGGGGATCACCTTCCCGCAGAAAAACTGAGCTGTCAATTCGTTTGTGTCAAATTCATTCACATCAATCAAAAGCTGCCGCAAATCCTGGATCCGGTCATAAAGACTGTCGCAGAGAGAAGATAGCGATGTGATGAGGCTGACTTCCATCCGGCAGGCCGCGTCTTTTGCCGCGGCTTTCTTACTGACAACCGTATCGGAAAGAGCCTGGATATAAGCGGATACCGCCGGCAGAATATCTTTGCCTGCCATATCCAGCATAGTCAGGGCCTCAATATTGATCAGCTTGCAGTATTCTTCATATAAAATTTCCTGTCTTGCTTCCAGCTCCACCCGGGAGAAAACCCTGTGGGTACGGAACAGATCGATATTTTTATCAGAAGTGAAAAAAGGCAGCGCGTCCACTGTAGAGCGCAGGTTCAAAAGCCCTCGTCCTTCCGCTTCCCGAACCCATTCTTCCGAATAGTTGTTTCCATTAAAAATAACGCGCTTATGCTCCAGGTATGTTTTCCTGATGAGCTCTCTCGCGGAGGCCTCTACATCCTCCGCTTTTTCCAGTATATCAGCAAAATCCATCAGAGCGTCCGCTGTGATTGTGTTGAGCATATAGACCGGACAGGCCACTGAGGTCATGGAACCGGCCATACGGAATTCGAATCGGCTTCCTGTAAACGCGAAAGGCGAAGTACGGTTCCGGTCTGTCGTATCCTTTTTAATATCCGGAAGGACGCTGACCCCGGTATCCATCATGCGGGGCCGCTTTGGAATTTCCGTTTTCCCCTGAGCCACAGCTTCCAGCACTTCCATAAGATCATCTCCAAGGAAGATAGAAATAATGGCAGGAGGAGCTTCGTTGCCCCCAAGACGGTGATCATTGCTGGGACTTGCCACAGAGATCCGTAGAAGATCCTGATATTTATCTACCCCTTTAATGACCGCGCATAAAAACAGGAGAAACCGCGTATTGGTTATGGGCGATTTACCTGGCTTTAACAGGTTTTCCCCCTGATCGGTTGCCATGGACCAGTTGATGTGCTTGCCGCTTCCATTGATTCCGGCAAAGGGCTTTTCGTGGAGAAGGCAGGTAAGATTATGCCGCTCCGCTACTTTTTTCATCATTTCCATAGTGATCTGGTTGTGGTCGGAGGCAATGTTGGAGCTGCTGTAGATGGGAGCCAGCTCGTGCTGGGAAGGCGCCACCTCGTTATGCTCAGTGCTGGCCAGCACTCCCAGCTTCCACAGCTCCTGGTTCAGGTCTTCCATATAAGCCGCGATCCGGGGCTTGATAGCGCCGAAATAATGGTCTTCCAGTTCCTGCGTTTTCGGCGGCTTCGCGCCCAGCAGAGTCCTGCCGCAGAATACCAGATCTTTTCTCTGCTCATATAATTCCTTTGGAATCAGAAAATACTCCTGCTCCGGTCCTACCGTTGTAATGACCCGCCTGGCGTCGCTGCCGAACAGCTTCAGGATACGCAGCGCCTGGGTGTTGATGGCTTCGCCGGATAAGAGAAGCGGTGTCTTTTTATCTAACGCCTCTCCGCCGTAAGAGCAGAACGCGGTGGGGATGCAAAGCGTGTTTTCCTTTATAAACACATAGGAGCTGGGATCCCAGGCCGTATAGCCCCGGGCTTCAAAGGTGGCCCGGATGCCTCCGGAGGGAAAGCTGGAAGCGTCCGGTTCTCCTTTGATCAGCTCTTTTCCGGAAAAATTCATCAGCACGCCGCCTTCAGCATCCGGCGTCATAAAGCTGTCGTGCTTTTCCGCTGTGACTCCAGTCATAGGCTGGAACCAGTGGGTAAAATGGGTGGCGCCTTTGCTCAGGGCCCAGTCCTTCATGGCGGACGCGATGACATTTGCCACACCTGGTTCCAGGTCGGTTCCATCGCTGATATGCTGCTTTAATGCCGCATAAGCATCCTTTGGCAGCTTTTCTTTCATGACAGCGTCGTTAAAAACCATGCTGCCGAAAATCTCTGATATTTTATTCATAAACAATACCTCCTGATGTATTATGGATATCGGTGACAGCCATAAAAAAAGACACCACGAGCGTGAAACTCATGGCGCCTTTGCCAATTAATGATGCAAGTATACTGCGGATTTTGTTCTGTGTCAATGATTTTTTTTATTTTATTGACGATCATTCAAAAAATGGCTATAATAAAATCATAATTCAGTTTAGACGAACCAAAAGCGCTTATACTGTAATCGAAGGGAGAGATTGCGATGGCATATATTAAAAGAGCCGCGGAGGCTACGGTTGCGAGGATTTCCAAAATGTTCCCTGTGTTGCTGGTAACTGGCCCCCGGCAGGTTGGAAAAACAACTCTGTTGCAAAGACTGGCGGAAATAGAGCGGGACACAGGGATAGAGCGAAAATATGTAACGCTGGACGATCCGGATGTAAGATATTTGGCAAAACATGATCCTGCGCTATTTCTGCAAAGATACTCCCCACCAGTGATGATTGATGAAATCCAGTACGCGACAGAACTGTTGCCCTATATCAAAATGAGTGTGGACCATACTAAAAGAAAAGGCGATTTTTGGATTACTGGGTCACAGGCCTTTCGTTTGATGAAAAATGTAAGCGAAAGCCTTGCGGGACGGGTTGGCATTGTGAATTTATTAGGATTGTCAGACGCGGAAATTTATCAGGAACCAAGCCAACCATTCCAAACGGATTCGGAATGGCTGATGAATCGTTTGTCTGAAAGAACACAAAAAGGCTTAAACGAGATTTATAGCAGAATTTTTAAAGGCTCTATGCCGGAGCTTTACGCGGATAGAAATGTGGATTGGGAAACGTATTACCGCTCTTATGTAGATACCTACCTGCAAAGGGATATTCGCAATCTTGTACAGGTTGCCGATGAAATGCAGTTTTACAATTTTATGACGATTGTGGCTGCGCATACCGCAAAGCCTGTTGTTTATCAGGAACTGGCAACTGCCGCTGGCATTTCCGCGCCAACAGCGAAAAAATGGCTTTCTATTCTGATATCCTCACATATTATTGCCCTTGTACAGCCATACCATAATAACGTGCTGAAACGAGTTGTTAAAATGCCCTTGCTGCACTTTTTAGATACCGGCCTGGCGGCGTATCTCTTAAAATGGGGAAATCCTGAAGCGTTGGAAAGGGGCGCGATGTCCGGGGCGTTCTTTGAGAGTTATGTGTTTTCAGAAATCTATAAAAGCTATTTGAACGCGGGAAAAGAACCTCCTATCTTCTATTACAGAGATAAAGATCAAAAGGAAATCGATTTGCTTCTTTATCAAAACGGCGAGCTTTCCCCCATCGAAATAAAAAAAGCGGCGTCCCCCGGCAAAGCGGCAATTAAGAATTTTAATGTCTTAGAGCCTGTAACTCGAGAAGAAGCTTTCGAGGGCTTGAGCGCTCTAAAAGTAAAGATAGGGGCAGGAAGTGTGATATGTATGGCAAATGACCTGTTGCCTGTGGATGAAAAAAACTGGTATGTACCAGTTTGGTTAATTTAGTATGAAAAAAGCGAGTAATCGCTTTTTTTTAATGTGGGAATAATTTTCAATAAATTTCCACATAAAGACGAATAAATATGCAACTCAAATAATAAAAATTATAAAAAGCTATTGCTTTTTCCAGCTGAAAGAGGTATGATAGGATGTATATTTTTTATTGAGCAGGAATAAAACTGCATCCGTGATAGAAGGAAGGACATACAAGCAAGGAGAGGACGCAAATGACATCGACTTATAAGATTTTTATTGACGGCGGCGAAGGGACTACCGGTCTGAAGATTCATCAGCGGTTTGCCGGACGCGGGGACCTGGAGCTTTTACATATTGACGAAGAAAAACGAAAAGACCCAAAGGAGCGAAAGAGGCTGATAAACCAGTCGGACATTACTTTCCTGTGTCTGCCGGACGGGGCGGCAAGGGAGGCTGTGTCTTTGGTGGATCCGGATAATGACCATACAAAGATCATCGACGCTTCCACGGCGCATAGAACAAATCCGGACTGGGCTTACGGCTTTCCGGAGCTGTCCCGGGAGCACCGGGAAAAAATCAGGACCTCAAACCGTGTGGCTGTACCGGGATGTTACGCCAGCGGCTTTATATCCTGTGTGTACCCCCTGGTCAGATCCGGGGCGCTTCCAACGGATTATCCGGTCACCTGCCACGGCGTTTCCGGCTACAGCGGAGCGGGAAAAAAGATGATTGCGGTAATGGAGGGGGACAAGCCGGAGGAATGTTACTCCCCAAGGCAGTACGCCCTGGGACAGAGTCACAAGCATCTGCCGGAAATGCGGCAAATCTGCGGTTTGGACTACAAGCCAGCTTTTAATCCCATTGTGGATGATTATTACAGCGGTATGGTGGTTTCCGTGCCGCTTCATACCAGATGCCTTCGCGGCGTACATGGACCGGAGGACATTCACCGGATTATGCGCACCCATTATGGAGATCAGACTTTCGTGAAAGTTATGGAGCTGGGCGGAAGCGAAACGCTGCCAGACGGATTTCTGGCCGCGAATACACTTGCGGGTACAAATATGATGCAGATTTTTGTCTGCGGAAACGAAGAGCGGATCCTGATCGCGTCCAGATTTGACAATCTGGGCAAAGGCGCTTCCGGCGCGGCGGTTCAGTGCATGAATATTATGATGGGAATCGATGAAACAACAGGATTATTATAGATAAAGGCGTTTTGAGGAAGGAGAAAATCATGAACTACATCGATGGGGGAGTGTGCGCTCCCAAAGGATTCAAAGCCGCGGGAGTACACTGCGGCATCAGAAGTAAAAAGAAAGAAAAGAAGGACCTGGCGCTGATTGTAAGTGATAAATTATGCAGTGCGGCGGCAGTTTATACAACCAATAAAGTGAAAGGCGCGCCCATCGCGGTGACAAAGGAGCATCTGGCGGACGGAAAGGCCATTGCCATTATCTGCAACAGCGGAAACGCCAACACCTGCGCTCCCGGCGGAGAGGAGATTGCCAGGCAGACCTGCCGCCTTACCGGGGAGTGTATCGGCGCGGCGGCGGAGGATATTATCGTATGCTCCACAGGTGTGATCGGGGAAACCCTCAGCATGGAGCCTTTTCAGCGGGGCATGGGACCTCTCGCAGAGGCTCTCAGCTATGACGGGGGAACCATGGCGGCGGAAGCCATTATGACAACGGATACGATTTCCAAGGAGTGTGCTGTAGAATTTCAGCTGGGAGAAAGTCTCTGCAGGATCGGCGCGATTGCCAAGGGAAGCGGCATGATTCATCCCAACATGGCTACGATGCTTTCTTTTATTACCACAGACGCGGCAATTTCCCCGGAAATGCTGCAGAAGGCCCTTTCAGAGGATGTGAAGGATACCTTTAACCAGATCAGTGTAGATGGAGATACTTCTACAAACGATACGGTGGCTGTTATGGCAAACGGGCTGGCGGGAAATGAAGAGATCGTATCCGACAGTGAGGCCTTTGCTGTTTTCTGCCAGGCCCTGAATATGGTAACGCGAAATCTGGCCAGAAAGCTGGCTGGTGATGGAGAGGGGGCTTCCAAGCTGATTACCTGTCAGGTGACGGGCGCTCCGGATAAGGAGACGGCCAGAATTCTGTCAAAATCCGTTATCAGCTCGGACCTTCTGAAGGCGGCTATGTTTGGCGAAGACGCCAACTGGGGGCGTGTCCTCTGTGCGCTGGGCTATGCCCGGGCGGATTTTGACGCCAGTGATATTCAGGTGGAAATGGGATCGAAAAAGGGAAAGATCAGAGTCTGTCAGCATTCGGCCCTGTTTCCTCACAGTGAAGAGGAAGCGGCGGAGATTCTGTCAGAGGATGAAATCATCATCTATGTGGATCTGTGCCAGGGAGAGGCTGCTGCCTGCGCGTGGGGCTGTGATCTGACCTATGACTATGTTAAAATAAACGGGGATTATCGTTCGTAAGGAGGAACAAGTGGTAAATCAGAAATATTTAGATAAAGCAGAGGTGCTTATTGAGGCGCTTCCTTACATACAGAGGTTCAACAGAAAGATTATTGTTATAAAATATGGCGGAAGTGCCATGCTGGATGAAGATTTAAAGAAAAAAGTCATCGAAGATGTGGTATTATTAAAGTTAGTAGGGTTCAAACCGATTATTGTCCACGGCGGCGGAAAAGAAATCAGCCGCTGGGTTGGAAAGGTGGGAATGGAACCCCGCTTTGTCGGCGGCCTTCGTGTGACGGACAGGGATACCATGGAGCTGGCGGAAATGGTTCTTGGAAAAGTAAACAAAGAACTGGTGACCTTAGTACAGTCGCTGGGTGTGAAAGCTGTAGGGATCAGCGGTAAAGACGGCGGTCTTCTTCAGGTGACAAAAAAAATGGCGCCGGGGGGAGAGGATATTGGCTTTGTCGGGGAAGTAAAGGAAGTGAATCCGAAAGTTCTGTACGATCTGCTGGAAAAAGATTTTCTTCCTATCGTTTTTCCTGTGGGAATAGATGATAACTTTTGCGGCTATAACATCAACGCGGATGACGCGGCCTGCGCTATCGCAAAGGCAGTCAACGCGGAGAAGCTGGCTTTCCTTACGGATATTGACGGAGTTTACAAGGATCCCCAAAAACCGGAGACACTGATCGCGGAGCTGTATGTAGATGAGGCGGAACAGCTGATTCGGGACGGATACATCGGAGGCGGGATGCTTCCAAAGCTGAACAACTGCATCGACGCTATACGCCACGGTGTTTCCAGAGTGCATATTCTGGACGGGCGTATTCCTCACAGTGTTCTTCTGGAAATCTTTACAGACAAGGGCGCCGGGACGGCAATTTTATGTGAAAGAGAGATGAGGTACTACAATGAATAAGCAGGATATAAAAAAGCTGGATCAGGAAAAGATCATAGGCACCTACGGACGGTATGATATGGCGGCAGACAGCGGAAAAGGCGCTGTCTGTACAGATACGGACGGAAAAGAATATATCGACTTTACCGCGGGGATCGGGGTTAATTCTCTGGGCTTTTGCGATGACGGATGGGTGAAGGCTGTGACAGCGCAGCTGAAAAAGCTGCAGCACGTTTCCAATCTGTTTTATACGGAGCCTCAGGTAAGGGTCGCGGATATTCTGACTGAGAGAACCGGAATGAAGAAGGCGTTTTTCTCCAATTCGGGGGCGGAGGCCAATGAGGTGGCCATCAAGACAGCCAGAAAGTACAGCAACAATAAATATGGCAATGACATTAACTGGATCCTGACGTTGGAAAATTCCTTCCATGGAAGAACGATGGCGACCATTACCGCTACGGGACAGGATCATTATCATAAGGACTTTTATCCTTTTATGGGTCACTTTTCATACTGCAAACCGGATGATATCGAGGATCTGGAGAAAAAAGTGACAGACAAGACCTGCGCGGTCATGCTGGAAATCGTGCAGGGGGAAGGCGGCGTTGTAAACCTTCAAAAGGATTTTGTCAAGGCGGTAGAAGACCTGTGCCATCGCAAGGATATGGTCTTTATCGTAGATGAGGTACAGACCGGTATCGGAAGAACCGGAAAGCTCTTTGCCTATGAATATTTTGATGTAAAGCCGGATATCGTTACCTTTGCGAAGGGAATCGGCGGCGGGCTGCCTATTGGCGGGGCTCTGTTCAGCGAAAAGGTGTGCGATGTGCTGAAGCCGGGAAATCATGGGACAACTTATGGCGGAAATCCGGTGGCCTGCGCGGGAGCGCTGGAAGTGCTGAAACGCCTGGATGACGATTTCCTCAGGGAAGTAGAAGAAAAAGGCGCTTACATGAAGGAAAAGCTTTCCGCCATTCCGGAGGTGGCGTCTGTGTCAGGAATGGGTCTGATGCTTGGTGTCGAGCTGAAGGAAAAAAAGGCAAAAGATGTAGTGGCAAAAGCCCTGAGCAATGGCTTGATGGCGCTTACAGCCAAGGAAAAAATCAGGCTTCTTCCGCCTCTTACCATTACATATGATGAGATCAACAGGGGTCTAAAAATCTTGGAAGATGTCTTAAAATAGTTTGGCCGCTTACAGAATAAAATGACCGCGCGGTGAGCATAAATAAGGTATACGGAAAAGCAGTCTGTGCTTAAGGGGAGCAAAGAGGATGCGAGGACCTTATTTATGGCTAACAAGGTTGAAATTTGTGGCGTTAACACAGCGAAGCTGCCCCGCTACAAAGACAAAGAGATGATGGAAATGATCGAAAAGGTCAAGGCTGGAGATGAAGAGGTAAGGGAAGAGTTTATAAAAGGAAATCTGCGTCTTGTACTCTCTGTGATCCAGAGATTCAATAACCGGGGAGAAAACCCGGACGATCTGTTTCAGGTCGGCTGTATCGGTCTGATCAAGGCGCTGGATAATTTTGATACATCGCATGGTGTAAAGTTCAGCACTTACGCGGTGCCTATGATCATTGGAGAAGTGAGACGGTACTTGCGGGATAATAACAGTATTCGGGTATCCCGTTCACTTCGGGATACTGCTTACAAGGCTCTGCAGGCCAAGGAAAAGCTTGCGAGGGAGCTGCTGCGGGAGCCGGATGTCGCGGAAATCGCCAAAGAGCTGGAGATGAAGCGGGAGGATGTGGTGCTGGCTCTGGATTCGATCCAGGACCCGATATCCCTCTTTGAACCGGTATTCCATGATAACGGAGACGCGGTCTATGTGATGGACCAGGTTAAAGATATGAAGAATACCGACGCCAAGTGGATCGAAAACATTTCTCTTTCCGAGGCGATGAAAAAGCTGTCGCCCAGGGAGCGGAATATTCTGACCATGCGGTTTTTCGAAGGAAAGACCCAGATGGAAGTGGCGGCGGAGATTTCCATCAGCCAGGCCCAGGTGTCCCGGCTGGAAAAAAACGCGCTAAAGTATATGCGAAAATATGTGTGACGGGAAAGCTTGGCTCCGGTAGTTTGCCTGCGCTGATCCCAAAAACGTGTAATTTTTTTAGAATTGCGAAGACCTATGAACCCAAAAAACGTGTAAAAAAGCTATGAAAGCTGCGATTTTACACGTTTTTTATTATGTAGGAAATATCAACAAAGTCTACCGCTGAACATAAATCGGCGAAGCCGACTTTGTTCTGATTTCAGAAATATCGTTTCAACTCAGCGTCCTGCAAGGACAGCCAAAAAGCCGCCACCTTATTCGGCTTTGTTATAAGAAACCCGTTCCTCAAACGCTTTTCTTGTGTTCTGAGTCACTTCTTTTACCGGAATTCCCACTGGCAGGATCGTTCTTACTGTTTTATTTTCCGGCAGGCCGAGGATTTCTTTAATCTTTTCAAAGTTTCCATCGGACTTGGTGTCGCCGTCCATCCATACAGAGGCGTATCCCATGGCGGTAATGGCAAGGAGCAATGTTTCTGTGGCGGACGCGTAATCCTCGATCTCAAAGCAGAGTCCGTCAGCTTCCACATGTTCCGATACAACAACTAGAATTACCGGAGCTGTTTTTGTCGCGTCGGAAGGCATCAGCTCCGCAATCTGGCCGCGAAGCTTTGGATCGGTTACTACTACAAAGCTGGTGGTCTGAAGGTTATAGCCGGAAGGCGCCTTGATGCCCGCGTCCAGCATTTTACGGATATCCTCATCCGGGATCGCTTTTTCTTCGAACTGGTTACGATAACTTCCGCGTTTTTTTACTACTTCAAAAAAATCCATTTTGTTCCTCCTGTTTTAAATATTTTCACTGCATTCTTTCACGTTTTCGCTTATAATGCTATTATAACCTTAACCGGTACTTGTAAAAGTGCCAATTCGTGAACCATTTACCATGCCAGTTGGAGGGAATTATGCTGCTGATTCACCGAGATTCTAAGAAACAGATTTATCTTCAGATTTATGAGTATTACCGGGACCAGATCCTGTTTGGCAGGATGGAGGCGGACAGTCCTCTGCCGTCAACAAGACATCTGGCCGGACAGCTTTCTGTCAGCAGAAATACGGTGGAAACCGCTTATCAGCAGCTTCTTGCCGAGGGATATCTGTACAGCCGGCCGGGCAGCGGATACTTTATCTCACAAGTAGAGCGTATCGCGCCAGCCGCTCCGAAGGCCGCTTCCCGAAAGGCGGGTCCCGCGGAAGGCCAAGAGAAAACACGGAATACAAAAATCAGCCGCGAACCTCAAATTAAATGTAATTTCCAGTACGGGCGCCTGGCGGCGGATTCCTTCCCCGCGAAAACCTGGAAGCGGATCACCAATAAAGTGCTTTTGGATCTGGACCCGTCCCGCATTGTGATGTACAGGAACAGCAGCGGAGAGCCGGCCCTGAAAAGGGAAATCGCAAAGTACATATTTGAGTCGAGAAATGTAGACTGCGAGGAGGATCAGATTGTACTGTGCGCGGGGCTTCTGACGGTAATCAGTATGATCGGACAGATGTTCAGGGAAAAAAGCCGCCGCGTCGCCGTGGAAGAACCGTCTTACGATATTGTAAGGAACCTCTTTCAGAGCCTGGGTTATACCATCGATCCGATTCCGCTGACCAGCGACGGGCTGGATCTGGAGGTCCTGCGCGAAAGCGAGGCCCGGCTGATTTACATTACGCCTTCGCACCAGTTTCCATCGGGAAATGTAATGTCGGTCAACAACCGGGTCAAGCTGATCCAGTGGGCAGCGGAGCGGGACGCGTATATTATCGAGGACGATTATGACAGTGAGTACCGGTATAACAGCAGGCCGCTTCCATCCCTTCAATCCCTGGATAATCAGGAACGGGTCATCTATATCAATACCTTTTCCAAGTCGCTTGCTCCGGCCCTTAGGATGGACTACATGGTACTGCCCCATGAGGTAAAGCGGCTGTATGACTCACATTTTAGCAGCTGCGGCTGTACAGTCCCTCTGGTGGATCAATTGGTCCTTGCGGAATTTATGGCTGGCGGCCACTGGCAGAGACATCTGAGAAGAATCGCGTTGGAGAACAAGAAAATCCATGACTTTCTGGTGAGCGAAATTCAGCGGCAGCTGGGAAGCGTAGTGGATATCCGGGGCAATAACGCGGGGCTTCATTTCCTCTTGGAAGCGCGTAATGGAATGGAGGAGAGTGAGCTTATTTCCCTGGCAAAGGAAAACGGGGTCTTAGTCTATCCGGTATCCCAGTACTATTATAAGCCTCCGGCTGAAAACAATTGTGTTCTCATTGGCTTCGGAGGGCTGGACCCGCAGGTGATTCCGGAAGGCGTGGGCCTGCTGAAAAAGGCCTGGTTCAGGTGAACCCAGCGGGACGGCGGCCTTCCCCTTGACTTTCAGGGCAGGAAAGGGATATACTGATAAAAAATTTTCATAGGAAAAAACGGACAGGCTTCAAAGGGGAGGAATGCGCGAGATGGATGATCGAATCGATTTACAGGAATTTTATAATGGACTGGACCTTATGTTTCAGCGCAAGGACAGCGGCGCTACAGGGAGCTATCTGGAAAGCTGGCTGCGGACAGCTGAAGAAAAGCAGGACCTTTCCGGCATTGTAGCTGTCTGCAATGAGCTGGGCGGCTTTTGCAGGGTAACAGGACAGATTGACAGAGCAAAAGAGCTGTACGCCAGAGTCCGCTCCCTTTTAGAAGAAATGGGACTTGCGGCTACACAGCATTACGCGACGGCTCTTATTAATACCGGTGATGTACACCTGATGGTAAACGAACTTACTCAGGCTCTGGAGCTGTTCCTTGAAGCGGAAAAGCTGCTGCTAAGCTGCGGACTGGATGGGGATTACCGCATGGCGGCCTTGTGCAACAATATCAGTATGATCTACAGAGAAAGAGAAGAGTTCGCCAAAGCGCGGCAGGCCCTGGACAAAGCGTTTTGTATTATAAAAGGCCTTCCGGAGCGCGGCGGCGAGCTTGCTACGACTTATGTGAATCTGGGAGAGCTGCAGGTCCGCCAGGGCCAGCTGGAAAAGGCAAAAGAAAGCTTCCTTTGCGCCGTAAAGATTTTCGAAGAGGAAACAGGCGGGGCGGACGTTCACTATTCTGCCGCGTGCGCGGGACTTGGGGAGGTCTTTTATCTCAGCGGAGCGTTTCAGGAGGCGGAACACTATTATGAAAAAGCCCGGGATCTGATCCAGCGGGATTTTGGAAAAACTCCGGCTTATGATATGGTGTGCTCCAATCTGGAAAAGGCCCGCCAGCGCCTGCGGCAGCCGGCGGATCCAGGCGAGGCCCCTGTCAAACCGGAAAGCGGGCAGCAAAACAACAGGAGAAAAGGAGCGGGGGAGCAATGAAGGGGATGGAGCTTTCAAAAGATTATTTTGAAGAATACGGACGGGAGCTGATTGAAAA
Source organism: bacterium 210820-DFI.6.37 (assembly GCA_020558355.1). GTDB lineage: Bacteria > Bacillota > Clostridia > Peptostreptococcales > Anaerovoracaceae > Hominibacterium. The sequence goes on from JAJCKG010000002.1 coordinate 237,356, forward strand.
GCAGTTTTCGGAATATAAACAATACGCGGCGGCGGGCCTGGTGGGAGAAGGCTCTGAGTGCCTGGGCTTTGATGATGAATTTTCCCGGGACCATGATTTTGGGCCGGGGTTCTGCGTCTGGCTGCCGGAAGCGATCTATGAGCAGGTGGGAGAACAGATGCGGCAGGCATATGAACGTCTTCCGAAAACCTATATGGGATGCGTCAGAACGCAGACAGCGCAGGGCGGCGGAAGGGTAGGCGTGTTTTCAATTGGACGGTTTTATCAGAAATACACAGGCCTTTCTCACGCTCCGAAAGACAACCTGGAATGGTTTCGTATCCCTGAACGCTTTCTTTCCACAGTGACCAGCGGGCAGGTGTTCTGTGACTTCTATGGGGAGTTCTCTCAGATCCGCGCGGTGTTAAAGGCCTTTTACCCGCGGGATGTGGTGAAGAAAAAACTGGCGGCAAGGGCTGCTGTTATGGCCCAGTCGGGCCAGTATAATTATCCAAGATCCATGAAGCGGGGAGACAGCTATGCGGCGTGGCTGGCCTGCGGAGAGTTTGTCCGGGCGGCCCTGTCGGCTATATATCTTCTCAATGAACAGTATATGCCGTTTTACAAATGGGCGTTTCGGGGAGCGGAGGAATTGCCGGCGCTGCGGACCGCGGTACGGGATCTGAGAGAACTGGTACTCATAACGGATAGGAGCGAAACCCGCGAAAAAAAGGAATGGCTCATTGAAAATATCTGTATCGAAATCGGAAGGGAGCTGAACCGCAAAGGCTTTACCGTGACGACAGACAGCTTCCTGCAGGCTCATGGGGAAGAGCTGATGCGGAATATCCAGGATCCCCGTCTGGGGAACCTTCATATCATGGTGGATCAAAACTAGGAGGGCGGAAATGATAGATGAAATAAAACGAAGCGATACACCGAAGGATCATCTGATCAATGAAATTATCGAGGAAGAGTGGCTTATGTTCGATCAGGTGGAAAATGAAGGCGGACGGGCAGGCTGTCAGGATGACGCGTGGACCTTTTACGCTATGCGTTACAGTCAGCACAGCGCCTTCAGCGAAAAGACCCTAGAAAGCTACAGACAGGATCTGAGGCAGGCCCGGCAGGAGGGGCGCAATCTTTTAACGGAAAAATACGCGTATATGATGGAATTTACCCAGCCGGACTATTTCGATGAAAAGCTCAGGCCGTATCTTCCACCCGTTTCTTCGGAAAAGGAAGAACTGGTAGATCAGATCGCAAACCTTTCCCTGCGTTTTGAGCGGGAATTCCAGCAGGCTTACCCGGCCTTCGCGGCCGCGGGGCGTCCTCTTACAGGAACAGGAGGAAGGGATGTTTCCTTTCATATATATACGATTGGGGAACTGAAAACTTATTCGGTCAGAACCCTCAGATATTACTTGGAGGATATGCGAAAAACCGCGGATGAACGGGAAAATACAGCTTTTCGCGTACACCGGACCACAGCGGGATTTTACGGGTATCAGACGCTGGAGGAAGCGGAGGCCGCGCTGAACCTTACACGTTTTGCGCCATAACCTTGCCGCGGCGGGAGACTATGCGGTGAATGGGCGCCCTGCTATTGCGCCGCGCCGACTTCTTATGGTACTATGAAAACTGTGTAAGTCTTAAAATTCCCTTAACTTTCCCGAGGGGCAAGTGAAAAGGGAAAACAGTGATAGTACAATAGAATCGGAGGAAAGAAACGATGGACAAAAATAGAAGCATATTGGTAGTAGATGATGAAAAAGAAATCGCGGATCTTCTGGAGCTATATCTGAAAAACGACGGATACCAGGTCCTGAAATTTTACGAGGGAAAGCCCGCCCTGGATTGTGTGAAAGCGGAAAAAATCGACCTGGCTATTCTGGACATTATGCTTCCGGATATGGACGGACTGGAAATCTGCCGAAAGATACGGGAAGAATATAACTTCCCGATTATCATGCTGACAGCCAAGGGGGAAGAAGTTGACAAGGTGACAGGCCTTACCATGGGAGCGGACGACTATATCACAAAGCCCTTTATGCCGCTGGAGGTGGTGGCAAGGGTAAAGGCTCAGCTGAGACGGTTTACCCAGTATAACACAGGCGGGCAGGAGTCGGATATTATAACGATCCGGGGGCTGCTTCTCAACAAAGGCACCCATGAATGTCTGCTTAATGAGGAAGCGGTTGATCTGACGCCCACAGAGTTTTCGATTATCTGGACCCTGGCGGAAAACCAGGGGCGGGTTATCACCTCAGAGGAGCTTTTCAATAAAGTATGGCAGGAAAAGTATTTTGAGAACAGCAACAATACAGTCATGGTCCATGTGCGGCATATCCGCCAGAAGCTGAAGGATTCAGCGGAGCGGCCCAAATACATAAAGACCATCTGGGGAGTGGGATATAAAATTGAAAAATAAAAAACAGCTTATTATAAAAATCCTGTTTATCGGAGCGGCCCTTGTCATTGCGGGGAGCGGCCTGGCCCAGTTTATCGACTCCTTCGGAAATGGTGTGTTCAAGGACTGGTTTTACAGCCGCTTTATAAACAGAATCGAAATGGAAGACGGACAGCTCTATCCGGTGTTTTACAACTGGGCCGGATTCAAAAATTTTATTATTTTCTTTATGATCGGCCTTCTGGTGATTGTGGGAACGGTCATTGTTCTGATTATGAATTATACCAATAACCGAAAGTCCCAGGAAATGAAAAACACCATCGAAGCCATGCGGCTTAAATCTCAGCGGCATGAACAGCTGCTGCAGATGGAAGCCCAGAGAAAGAGCGACTTGATTACCTATCTGGCCCATGACATGCGGACCCCGCTGGCTTCCATCATCGGTTATCTCAGCCTGCTGCATGAGGTGCCGGAGATGCCGGCTGAGCAGAAAGCCAGATATGTAGGTATCACCCTGGACAAAGCCTATCGTCTGGAGCAGCTGATCGAGGAATTCTTTGAAGTGACCCGCTTCAATCTCCAGACTATGGTCCTTAATAAGCGGAAGCTGGATCTCAGGCTGCTGCTGCAGCAGATGGCGGATGAATTTTATCCCCTGGTGGAGCCGGGAGGAAAAAGCATTCAGGTGGAAACTCCGGCGGTTCTGAGCTATAAAGGGGATGGAGACAAACTGGCGAGGGTCTTCAATAATATTATCAAAAACGCGGTATCCTACAGCTATGACAATACAGTCATTACCATAAAAGCCAGGAAGGAAGAGGGAAGCATCATTACTGAGATCAGCAGCCATGGAGACACGATACCGGAGCATCAGCAGAAGCAGATCTTTGAAAAGTTTTTCCGGCTGGATACGGCCAGATCCTCCAGGACCGGAGGCGCGGGACTGGGACTTGCTATCGCGAAGGAAATTGTAGACGCCCACGGCGGAGATATATCGGTAAAGAGCGATGAAGAGAAGACGACCTTTACAGTGTCGCTTCCAACAGAATAAAAACGCCCCGCCTTGCCTTTAACCGGTGTGAAGACAGGGCTTAAAGGATATAAGAATGAACATTAAGGTAAATGGGACAGAATTATTTTATAAAAAAGAAGGAAGCGGACCTCCCCTCATTCTGCTCCACGGAAACGGAGAGGATCATCATATTTTTGACAGTGCCGCCTTGGAACTGGCCGGGCAGTGGACTGTCTACCGTCCCGACAGCCGGGGACACGGACGGAGCCAGCCTGTGGAGCGCTTTCATTATCAGGAAATGGCGGAGGATGTGATCGGGTTTATAGAAAAGCTGCGCCTGGAAAAGCCCATCCTTTACGGATTTAGTGACGGCGGGATTTTGGCGCTTTTAATCGCCTCACAAAGGCGGGAGCTTTTGCGGGGCATTATCATCAGCGGGGCCAACCTGCAGCCGAAAGGCATGAAGAGACGATGGTATTTTCTGTTTGCGCTGCTGTATGTTTTCAATCGGGACGCTAAATTTTACATGATGCTGACAGAACCCAACATTACAGCCGAGCAGCTGCGGCAAATAAAAATCCCGGCCTATGTGACAGCCGGGCAGAAGGATGTAATTAAGGAAAAACACACTCGTTTTCTCGCAAAGCAGATTCCGCGAAGCAGGGTGGAAATCCTGCCGGGAGAAACCCACAGCTCCTATGTGGAGCGGGGCGCCGCGCTGGCCGCTGTCATACGAAGGGGCCTGGCCTTTATTGAAGCGCCTCGGAAACCTGTGAACCCGCCGCCTGACGAAATTCCACGTTAGCAAAGATCTGGCCTTTTAGGCCCTGCAGAGAAATGAGCCAGATCCCAGGCGCGGCTTCATAGCGGATGGGAAGTATACGGTCCCCGTATTTCGCGGCTGTTTTATACTCAACGCGGCAGGTCTCTGCTCTGAAGCTTTCCGGCAGGTATTCTTCGGCAATGTCCAGATAGCGGGCATTGTTTACATGATGGTTATGGTCAATATAATAATGGAAGACAGGAGTTTCCGGGAAAACCTTTTCCGCGGGGCCTTTTGGCAGATGAATCTTTCGGGGCAGATATTCCATGCCCGGAAATTTTGGATCCATAGGCACGGTCTTCATCAGCTCGCGGGGGACTGTCGTAGAGCCGCCCCGGTCCAGATCAATGAAAGCCCCTCCCGCGTAGCTGGAAATCAGCAGCTCTTCCTTATCGTTATAAATCAGCGTATTCCGGTAGCCGTAAGCCGGCCGGAACTGATAAATCGAGGTGCGGATAAACAGCCTGCGGCGGGTTTGGTAATGGAATTGTTTTGGCCGAAATCGCTTGACAATAGAGCGCTTTTCCAGTAAACTATCCTAGTGTCAAGGAAAAAACCTTGTCAGTGAAGGGAAAACAGCTATGGAATTGGACCATATTGCGCGGATCAGCCTGCTTTACGATTTTTATGGGCAGCTGCTTACAAAAAGACAGCGGGAAGTCATGGAGCTGTATCACGAAGAAAATCTGTCTCTGACAGAAATCGCGGATGAATTCTCCATCAGCCGGCAGGGCGTCCATGACGCGTTGAAAAGCGCGGAAAAAGCATTGCTCAGCTATGAAGAAAAGCTGAAGCTTGTTGATAAATTTGAAAAGAGCAGGCAGGCAATCAGAGCAATTGACGCGGCTATTGATCAGTTGGCGGCTGAGAGCAGCGACGACCATTTGACAGAGCGGCTGCAAAAGATAAAAGAGATCATCGACAGACAGCTCGGTGAGTAGGAGGAAGCCAGATGGCATTTGAAGGATTATCGGAAAAACTGCAGGGAGTCTTTAAAAACCTGAAAGGAAAAGGCTCTCTCACCGAAGCGGATATAAATGAAGCCATGCGGGAAGTAAAGCTGGCCCTGCTGGAAGCGGACGTAAACTTTAAAGTGGTAAAGGAATTCGTTCAGTCCGTCAAGGAAAAGGCCCTTGGCGAGGAGGTCATGAAGAGCCTGACCCCGGCGCAGCAGGTCATCAAAATCGTTGACCGGGAGCTGACCGAGCTGATGGGCGGCGCTGGAAGCAAGCTGACTTATTCCCCAAGAGGATTTACCGTCCTTCTCATGGTAGGTCTGCAGGGTACAGGTAAGACTACCACCTGCGGAAAGCTGGCGAATTATTTAAAGAAAAACGGCAAAAAGCCTATGCTTTGCGCCTGCGACATATACCGTCCGGCTGCGATTGATCAGCTGGAGGTAGTAGGAAAATCGGTAGATACACCGGTATTTACCATGCGTGACTGCAGAGAGCCTGAAAAAATAGCCCTTGCGGCTATGAAAGAGGCTGAGCTGAAAGGCTATAATGTCCTTATTGTGGATACAGCCGGCCGGCTCCAGATCGATGAAGAACTGATGGAAGAGCTGGTGACCATCAAAAAGGCGGTAAAGCCGCACGAAATTTTGTTGGTAGTGGACGCGCTTACCGGTCAGGACGCAGTCAACGCGGCCGAAGGCTTTAACGACAGATTGGGAATCGATGGGATCATCATGACCAAGATGGACGGCGATTCCAGAGGCGGGGCCGCGCTGTCAGCTAAAAAAGTAACGGGAAAGCCCATCAAATTTGTCGGTATGGGCGAAAAATTCGACGCGCTGGAGCCGTTCCACCCCGAGAGGATGGCGAGCCGGATCTTGGGCATGGGGGACGTGCTTACCCTCATTGAGCAGGCGGAACAGAGCTATGACGATGAGCAGGCGGCTGCCCTGGAAAAGAAAATCCGAAAGAACCAGTTTACCCTGGAGGATTTTCTGGAACAGATGGGGCAGATCAAAAAGATGGGCGGTATCAGCAAGCTGCTGGGAATGATGCCGGGAATGAATTCCGCGGCGATGAAGAATGTCAATGTGGAGCAGAGCGAAAAAGAATTCGTCCAGATGGAAGCCATCATTCAGTCCATGACAAGGGAAGAACGGGAAAACCCTTCTATCCTCAATGCCAGCAGAAGAAAAAGGATCGCCGCCGGGTGCGGTCAGCCTGTAAGCAAAATCAATTCTCTGGTAAAGCGTTACAACGACGCAAAAAAGATGATGAAGCAGTTTTCAGGAAAAGGCGGAGCGGGCCGCATGAACCGCATGTTCCGTGGTTTTTAATTCAGGGAAGACTTGAGTTTAAATAGAAAATAAAAATGAATTATAATTTAGGAGGAAGAAACAAATGGTAAAAATCAGATTAAAGAGAATGGGCGCTCACAAGAAGCCGTTTTACAGAGTGGTTGTCGCGGATTCCCGTTCCCCTAGAGACGGAAGATTCATCGAGGAAATCGGATACTACAATCCGCTGACCGATCCGGCTGACATTAAAATCGATGAGGAAAAAGCAAAAAAATGGCTGGGAAATGGCGCGCAGCCTACCGATACTGTAAGAGGCCTGCTTAAGAAAACTGGCATTTTATAAGAAAGCGGTGAGGTTTAATGGTAGAATTGGTAAGGGCAATTGCAAAGTCACTTGTTGACAATCCTGACGCCGTAGAAGTTACTGAATCCGCGGCAAAACAGACTACTGTTATTCAACTCAAAGTTGCTCCCGAGGATATGGGAAAGGTCATTGGGAAACAGGGAAGAATTGCAAAAGCGCTGCGTACAGTCGTAAAAGCGGCGGCTACAAAAGCGGGCAAAAAAGTCGTAGTAGAAATCGTTCAATAATGACAAAAGAATAATTGCGAGCAAGGGCACATGTTTCTGCCGGGCAGAAATATGTGCCTCAATTATATCGAGGAGAATTATGGAGAAAATACTGATTGGAAAAATTGTCAATGTAGTGGGACTGAAAGGGGAACTGAAGGTCTACTGCTATACCGACAGAAAAGAACGTTTTGAAGAGCTGGAGCAAATCTGGCTGGAAGACAGGACTTATTCCATCCAGAGGGCGCGTTATCAGGGGAACGTGGCGATCCTAAAGCTGCGGGGGATCGATGACCGGAATCAGGCGGAGGCTCAGAAAAACAAGGGAGTCTACATTGAAGAGGCTGACCTGGAGCGGCTTCCGGAGGGAACGTATTATGTGCGGGACCTGATCGGAACAGCTGTCAGCGATGAAACAGGCAAGCCGCTGGGCAGCCTGTCGGATGTAATTCAAAACAGCGCCCAGGACCTGTATGAAGTAAAAACCGGCGAAGGAAAGAAGATCCTGATTCCGGCGGTAAAAGAATTCATACTGGATATTGATATGGAGCGGAAAAGCATGAAAGTAAAACTGCCGGAAGGTCTTTTGGACCTGTAAAGGAGCGTTATGAAAATAGATATTCTGACCCTGTTTCCCGAAATGTTTACCGCGGTCAAGAGCAGCATACTGGGAAAAGCGGAAGAAAAGGGAATTCTTGATATAAGACTGACCAATATAAGAGATTACAGCACCGATAAGCATAATAAAGCGGATGATTACCCTTTCGGCGGAGGGGCCGGGATGGTTCTGCTGGCTGATCCGGTCTTTCGGGCCATGGAAGCGGTAAAGGCGGAAGGAAAGAGGGCCATTTACATGTCCCCCAGAGGCAAGATCCTGAATAAGGAAACCATACAGCAGCTGGCGGCCGAAGAGGAACTGGTGATTTTGTGCGGGCATTATGAAGGCGTGGATCAGCGAATCCTGGACTATTGGAACATGGAGGAAATCTCCATTGGGGATTATGTCCTTACAGGCGGGGAGCTTCCCGCTATGGTGCTGATCGATTCCGTTGCCAGAATGCTTCCGGAGGTCCTCAGCAGCAGTCACGCCGCGCTGGATGAATCGGTGTATTCCGGTCTTTTAGAATACCCCCAGTATACAAAGCCCAGGGAGTATCAGGGGATGCCGGTTCCGGAGGTTCTGGTCAGTGGAAATCACAAGCTGATCGATCTGTGGAAGTTTGAACAGTCTCTGATTCTGACAAAAGAACGGCGCCCGGACCTTCTGGACGCGTTTTTGAAAAAGGAGCGGAGCTTTTCAAAGGATCAAAAGAAAATCCTGAACAAAATATTGGAAACAGACTTCTGACGCATTGAAAGAAGCCGTCATTTAGTGTAAAATGTACTAGTGGAGAGAGATTATGACGAAAAAAAACAGGAAACCGATCTATATATTCGTTCTCGCGCTGGTTGTACTATACATTGTTATTTATATCATTCCAAAAGTAACCGGCGCTTTTGAGACTACCGAAGTGCTGAAGGCGGGGACACTGCAGGAGACGGAAGAGACGGTCTGCTACTTTGTCCGGGATGAGACCGTATATGAGGCCGGAAGCCCGGGGACCCTAAAGTATCTGGTTGATGAGGGAACCCACATCAGGAAGGGTACAAAGGCGGTAAAGCTGACCGCTGACGAATCGGCCTCGGCGGATGACCAGAACGCGGAAGAATCCTCGGATTATAAAGAGATGATCTCCCGTCTTTCCGGCCACGCGGTCCAAAGTGTCAGCTGCGCGGCTCAGTCCAGCGGCATACTCAGCTACTATGTAGATGGCTATGAGGGTTACTTTACTCCCAAAACCATGGACAAGCTTACCTATGAAGATGTGGAAAAGCTGAAAATCGAGGCGGAAAACGTAGAGCGCAAGAGCACCATGGAAAAAGAACCGCTCTTTAAGATCTGCGATAATGACAACTGGTATATCCTGTGCTGGGTGGAAGCCGCCAGTGTAGCCAGATATGAAGTGGGAAAAGACGTCATGGTACAGCTTCCCGCGGGGGAGGTTAAGGCCAGCGTAAAGAGCATAACGGAGGATAACGACCAGTGGAAGCTGGTCCTGCGCTCCAACCAGTATTACGAGGAATTCGCTAAGAGCCGGATCGAAGAGGGAAGGCTCGTATCGGAGGATTACAGCGGGCTGATCGCGAAGAACAGCAGCATTACCACAAAGAACGGACAGCCGGGAGTCATGGTAAAGCAGACCAGCGGAGAATTTGTGTTTACCCGGATCAAGGTGATCGCCAGCGATGGAGAATACTCTGTGCTGAAGGATGTATCCTTTACCGATGAGGATGGAAACTCGGTAAATACCGTAAATGTATACGATGAAATATTGAAACGGCCCGGAAAAGGGACCTGATGAGGAGATGTGAATATGCGGACAATTAAAGAAAACATCGAAAAAATCAATGAGATGAAGGCTGCCGCGGCGGCCCAGTGTGGAAGAACCGGAGATGATGTACTGCTGGTAGGCGTGACCAAGACCAGAACCGCGGATGAAATCAACGAAGGGATCGATGCCGGACTGACGGACATCGGCGAAAATAAGGTTCAGGAGATCATGGACAAATACGATTTTGTAAAGCCGGTAAGATGGCATATGATCGGACATTTGCAGACCAACAAGGTAAAATACATCATCGATAAGGTTTCTATGATCCATTCTGTTGATTCCTACAAGCTTGCTGAGGAAATCAATAAGAGAGCCGGCCAGCACGGACTCGTTATGGATATCCTGATTCAGGTGAATTCCGCTCAGGAGGAAAGCAAATTTGGTATTTCCACGGATGAAACCGAGGAAATGATCCGTCAGATCCTGGAGAACTGTCCTAACATTCGGATCAGAGGGCTGATGTGTATCGCTCCTTTCGCGGAGGATCCAAATGATATTCGGGTCTATTTCGCGGAAGTGAAAAAGCTTTATGATCAGTATGGAAAGATCCAGCACGAACGTTTGGATTTCCAGTATCTTTCCATGGGAATGTCCCATGACTTTGAGGTGGCCATTCTGGAAGGCTCCAATCTGGTCCGGGTAGGGACCGCGATCTTTGGGGAGAGAGATTACAGCAAACAGAAATAACAGGAGGTTATTATGGGAATTTTAGGAAAATTTAAAGACCTGGTAGGAATCGATGATTACGAAGAAGAGGATGAATTCGAAGAAGTGCAGCCGGTATCAAAGGCCAGCGAACGGCGCCCGGTGGAAACCAGAACCTCTTTTCAGGCGCCGAGACCGGAAAGCCGGGGTGATGGGAAGGTGATTCCGATGCAGAACAGAACGGTAAGCGCTATTACCAGCGCGTTCAAACTGGTGGTCATCGAGCCGGCAGGGTTTGATGAATGTCCGAAGCTGGTAGACAGCCTGAAAAGTAAAAAACCCATTATTATCAATCTGGAACGGATCGAATCCGATACCGCCAGAAAGATTTTCGATTTTCTCAGCGGAGCTACTTACGCGCTCAACGGGAATGTGCAGAAAGTCGCGAATAATATTTTCGTGTTTGCGCCGGAAAATGTGGATATTTCAGCAGGCGTGGACCACAAGGGGTTTTCCTTTGAAAACGATAAGAAAAACAGTAATCCGTGGAAGTAATGGAGGTGCGGCATGATTTCCCCTTTAGAGATACAGGAAAAAGAATTTTCAAGAGGACTGAAAGGCTTTAAAGAAGAAGAAGTAAATGAATTTCTGGATCAGATCACTTTGGATCTGGAACGGCTGCTGGAAGAAAACCGCCAGCTCAAGGCGGAAAAAGAGCAGCTGACAGAAGAAGTGAGAAAATACCAGAACTCAGAAAACTCGGTACTGGAAACCCTGGAAACAGCCAAGGCTTTGATGGGAGATATTTCCGCCAGCGCCGAAAAGAGAGCGCAGATCCTTCTGAAAAACGCGGAGCTGGACGCCCAGCGAGTGCAGAGAGAAGCTAAAGAAGCGGTTGAGCGGATGAATGAGGAAAACGCGGCTATGCGCGGCAGACTTTCCAGCTTCCGTACAAAATATCGTCAGCTTCTGGAATCCGAATTGCAGCGGTTTGATACTTTATCCGCTGAGCTTTTCCCGGAACTGGGGATTGAAGAGCTTTCCGAGCTTCCGGAATCAAAGGCAAAAGCAAGGCCGCAGGCAAGACAGGCAAATGACACAAGGCCGCAGCGATCCAGAAGCCAGGATACCCGGGCTCAGAAGGCGCGGCCATCCAGGAGCGCGGATGATCGGAAAAAGACGATGGTGCACATAAAATAAAAAAAGACTGGAGGCGGGGCAGATATGCCCCGTATAATTTTTAAATGTATTATTACCTCATTATTGCGGCTGTTATTGTGCTGGATCAAGCGGTCAAAAAAATTGTTACCCTTTCCCTTTCGCTGAATGAATCGATCCCGGTTATAAGTCAGATCTTTCATATCACTTATATCCGTAATACGGGAGCGGCTTTCAGCCTGATGGCGGGATTCCGCCTGCTTTTGATTCTGATTCCAGTGCTTGTAATTCTGGCGGCGGGAATTTTTATTTTTCGAAAAAGGAAGACCGCGCATCCGCTGCTGCTTACCTCGCTGGCCTTTATCTCAGGAGGCGGGCTGGGGAATGTGATCGACAGGGCCCTTTTCGGCTATGTGGTGGATTATCTGGATTTTCGGGTCTTCCCTGTCTTTAATATTGCGGACATTTTTGTCTGCCTGGGCTGCGGGCTTATGATCGTGTATATTCTTTTTTTTGATGGAAAACAGCATGGATAAAGAACAGTATTACAAAATAACCGTGAGTGAACAGCAGCGGGGAAGCCGGCTGGATCTGGTGCTTTCACAGGCGCTTTCAGGAAACTCCAGAAGCTTTTTCCAAAAGCTTATCGCAGATGGGGCTGTAACGGTAAATGGAGCGGTCTGCAGCAGTAAAAAGCACAAGGTGGAGCCAGGGCAGGAAGTCGCGGTGCGTATTCCGGAGCCGGAGCCCCTTTCTGTTGAGGCGGAAAACCTTCCGCTGGATATCGTTTATGAAGACGCGGACCTTCTTGTCGTTAATAAACCAAAAGGTATGGTGGTACATCCCGCGGCGGGGAATCATACGGGGACCCTGGTAAACGCGATTTTGTACCACTGCGGAGACAGCCTGTCTTCTATTAATGGTATTATCCGTCCGGGAATTGTTCACAGGATCGACAAGGATACCAGCGGGCTTTTGATGATTGCCAAAAATGACAGCGCTCATAACAGCCTGGCGGCGCAGCTTGCGGAGCACAGCATAACAAGAGCCTATGAAGCTATCGTATATAATAATTTCCAAAAGGAAGAAGGAACCGTAGACGCTCCCATAGGCAGAGATCCCAAAAACCGTCTGCGGCAGGCTGTAACAGAACAGAATTCCAAACGGGCCGTGACCCATTATAAGGTGCTGGAGCGTCTGGGGCCCTTTACCCGTATTGAGGCCAGACTGGAAACCGGCAGGACCCACCAGATCCGGGTCCATATGGCGTATATTAACCATCCTCTTTTAGGGGATCCGGTGTATGGCCCGGCAAAGAATCCGTTTGGCGTACAGGGGCAGATGCTGCATGCGAGGCTCCTGGGCTTCGCGCATCCCCGAACCGGCAGGTATATGGAATTTGAAAGCGGCCTGCCGGAAGAATTTCAGCAGATTTTAGGAAAGTTGAGACGAATGAGATAAATGAAAAAGATGAGCTTTAAACCGGGAACCATGCTGAACCCAGTACCGGTAGTCATGGTTTCCTGCGGAAAGGGAGAAGAAAAGAATATCATTACAGTGGCGTGGACCGGGATCGTTAATTCGGATCCGCCTATGACCTATGTTTCCGTCCGCAAAGAGCGGCATTCCCATCATCTGATAAAGGAATCGGGAGAATTTGTTATCAATCTGTGTACAGAGGAGCTTGCCTTCGCGACGGATTACTGCGGGGTCAAATCAGGAAGGGATACGGATAAATTCCAGCAGCAGGGCCTGACTCCGGGTCCGGCTGAAAAGGTGGAGTGCCCGGTGATCCTTCAATCTCCTGTAAATCTGGAATGTAAAGTGAAGGAAATCCGCGAGTACGGAAGCCATGATATGTTCGTGGCGGAAATCGTCAATGTGCAGGCGGATAAGGAGCTGCTGGATGAGAAGGGAAGACTTCGTCTGGATCAGGCCGGTCTGGTGTGCTATAACCATGGTGAATATTTTGGTTTGAAGAAGCAGCCTCTGGGAAGGTTCGGATATTCCGTGATGAAGCCGAAGACAAGGCGCAGGCTGGCTGGAGAGAAAAGAAAGCGGACCCGCCGGGGAAAGAAACAGAGCCGCGGATAGCGGCTCAAAGCGTTTTACAGATTTTTTGCGTGTTTTGGGTATTTCCGCTCTGGATCTGGCTCCAGAAAGGGATCCTTCAGGGAGGTCAGGCAGCTTTCACAGATGTAGCCTCCTTTAAACGCAAAGTTATTGTATTTCCGGCCGCACAGGGAACAGGAACCTTCAGGGCCCGTTGTTTGTTGGTTTTGATGTTTTCCTGATTTACTTTGTTTCATATTGAACTCCTTCTCCTATTGTGAAAGTAACTTGGTTACAGGATATACCAATTTCTGGAATAGGTCAAGAGGAATATGCAAAAATTAACAAAAAGAGCATAAAATGTAATAAAACAGGCGTTTGCTGTAATGAAGAGGAGTGGATTTGTACCATGTATGAAAATTTTTGTTTGAAGACAGTAGGGAAAAAAACGCGGAAAATCGCGGGCTACAGATGGGACTTGCGGGATCCGGAATATGTAGTTTGTATTGTTCACGGGATCGGCGAATACGCGGGACGATATGAACGAGTGGCGGATCGCATGCGGGATGCCGGCATCGCGGTGCTGTCTATGGATCTTCGGGGGCATGGAATATCCTTTGGCAAGCGGGGACACTGCGCGCCGAGAGCCGAAGTGCTGAAGGATGTGGACGATCTTCTTTTGTACGCGAAACAGGCGTATCCGGAAAAGCCTCTGATTTTGTACGGACACAGCATGGGCGGAAATATCACGCTGGATTACCGCAAGAGAGGATCGCAAAACCATCTTCCGGCAGGATATATTATATCCGCGCCGTGGGTCGAGCTTGTAAGACCGGTTACAGGACCTTTGTACGCCGCGGTGAAAACACTGGCAAAGCTGGCTCCGTCGCTGACGATTAATTCCGGAGTTTCTTCAAAAGAGCTGGGGAACCCTCATATTGTAGCAGGTTATGAAAAGGATCCTCTGGTCCATATGAAAATCAGCGCCCTTTGCGCGGTAGATGGCTTTGACACCGGAACAGCCATGGCGGAGGGCAAGCTTGAGGATAACGGAGGAGCGAAAGGAACCCCTGTGCTTTTGATGCATGGAACAGAGGATAGGATATGCAGCGTAAACGGCAGCCGTAAGATAGCCGCCGTTGAGAACTGTGAATATATCGAATGGCCGGGACTTTATCATGAGATCCACAATGGAGGGCAGGAAAGCACCGGCGATGAAGTTATTGAGAAGGCGATTCAGTGGATTCAGGCACTTTAGGAGTTACGTACACGGTCCGGTTATGGGTGAAAATTACCATGCCGGGCTTTGCGCCTGCCGGCTTTTTCACATAGCGGACCTGAGTATAGTCCACCGGAACATTTTCCGAAGCGCGGCCCTTGCTGTGGTAAGCGGCCGCGGCCGCCGCGTCAAAAATCGCGGTTTCTGTCAGCTCCTTTCCTTCCGTGAAGAGAATCACGTGGGAGCCAGGTATATCCTTGGTGTGGAACCAGTAATCCTTAGAACCGGCCATTTTAAACGTAAGCAAATCATTTTCTTTATTATTATGGCCCGCCAGAACGCGGAAACCATCCCCTGTAGTATACTGGAAAGGCTTTGCCTTTCCTTTTTTCTTTACACCGGAAACTTTTCTTCTGCGGAGAAATCCGGATTCCGTCAGCTCTTCCCGAATGGCGTCTACCTCATCTACTGTTTCCGCGTTTTCCAGAAAGGCAGAAGCGGATTCAAGATACAGAATGTCCTGGTCTGTTTCTTCCATCTGAATTTTTTTCTCCTTGAGAGCGGTCTTTGCTTTTCCATATTTTTTGAAATAACGCTGCGCGTTTTTCGCCGGGGCGTATTTTGGATCCAGAGGAATCGTCAGCTGACTTCCGTCATAGTAGTTGATTACTGTCACTTTGTCTGCTCCCGGCGTGACAGCGTGGATATTCGCGGTGAGCAATTCGCCGTAGAGCCGGTATTTGTCCGAGTTTTCCGCCTTAACCAGATCCTCGCCGAGCCGCTGGCGCTTTAAATAAAGCTTGTCAAGGGCCGCGGACAGGATTTTTTCAAGATCGGACGCTTTCTGGCGGATTCGATTAGAGGACTGCTTGTGGACAAAGTAATAATCCAGCATTTCACTTACGGTTTTAAAGGTCAGCGTTTCGCAATACGCTTCCAGCGGCAGCACATGAAAATCGCCGGGGCTGTTATCCTCTTTTAAGAAAACCCGGGGCGTCAGAGCGCCCGCTTTGAGCGCCTGGCGAATTTCCTCCAGTGCCTCAAAGGGGTTTGAGCTGTCAGCAAGAAAACGGGCGGCGGCCGGAGAGATACCTCCAATGGCGGAAAGCAGCGTTTTTGGATCCTGATTCAGCCCCTCCGCCTGCTGCCGGGTCAGGGTCCAGAATGGGATCTTGTCCTGCGCGGGCGGGTATTGGTAAAGCTTTCCCGGAAGGAGCTGACGCGCCCGGTTTACATCGATGGAAACGCGTTTAATGCTGTCCATGATCCTACCGGTTGTCAGATCTACCAGAATAATATTGCTGTGCTTTCCCATAATTTCAAAGATCAGCTTTTTATTTACAGAAAACCCCAGCTCATCGACGGTTTCCAGTGTCATTTCAATAATTCTTTCGGAATCCTTTTGGGCAATATCTGTAATGCGGCCGCCCTGCAGATGTTTTCTCAGCAGCATACAGAACGCCAGCGGAGAAGGGGGATTCGGGGGATTATCTGTAATGAGATGGATCCGCGCGTGATCGCTGGCCGCCGAAGCGTACAGGCGGTGATTTCCATTCCGGGTGTGTATGTGAAAGACCAGCTCATCCGGTTCGGGCTGATATACCTTTTCTATTTTACCCAGGACCAGGGTGTTTTTCAGTTCACGGGCGGCGGCAGCCGTGATAATGCCATCAAAAGCCATAATTTTTTACCTCTTTTGTCTGTTTTCTAATACTATACCATAAGGACGGGCCCTTGGCAAAACCAAGCGGACCCTTTACTTCAAGGACAAAACAAGTAAGCCATTTACTTTGCCTGCTGAAAATGATAAAATAACATCATTATCATACGAATGGAACAAAGTAGGAGAAAAAAGAGATGATAAAAAGCATGACAGGCTTTGGAAGAAGCGAGCATTCTGATGGAAAGCGGAATATTACAGTAGAGATCAAATCAGTGAATCACAGATATGGCGATATCAGCGTCAAGATGCCCAGACGATATTCCTTTGCGGAGGAAAAAATAAAGAGTACTGTGAAAAAGACTGTGAGCCGCGGAAAAGTGGATGTTTCTATTATTGTAGAAAATCTTACGGAAGATGATGTAACCGTAAAGCTCAATGCTATGGTGGCAAAGCAGTATGTAGATAATCTGGAAGAGCTTAGGAAGAGCTTTGATCTGGAAGGAGATGTGACGCTTCAGTTCCTGGCGACGCTTCCGGATGTAATGAAGGCGGTTCCCGATGTAGAGGATGAAGAAGAAATCTGCAGGGCGATTCAGATTCCGCTGGAACAGGCCGTAAAAAATCTGGACCATATGCGGACCGTAGAGGGACAGAAGCTTTCTGAGGATCTTTTGATGCGGGGCGGCCTGATTCGGGATTTTGTCAAAAAAATTGAGGAACGATCCCCGAGGGTGACTGCCGCCTATACCGAAAAGCTGAGGGAGCGCGTTAAAGAACTGATTGGAAACAATGTAACGATTCCAGAGGACCGGATCCTGCTGGAAGCGGCTATCTTTGCGGATAAATGCAGCATCACAGAAGAACTGGTGCGCCTGGACAGTCATATGCTCCAGCTGAAGAATATTATTGAAAAGAGCAGCCAGCCAGCAGGGAAAAAACTGGATTTCCTGGTGCAGGAAATGAACAGAGAAGCCAATACCATCGGCTCTAAGGCCAATGATATTGAAATCACCAATCTGATGCTGGAAATCAAGAGCGAAATCGAGAAGATCCGGGAACAGGTCCAAAATATTGAATAACAGGAAACACGCGGGATATTTTCAGAGAAAATGGGCGAAACTTTTTATTGAAGACCCATTTTTCCCATGTTATAATTAATAGTTGCACAAGCAGATTAGGAGAAACAGATGCGAAAAGGGAGATTGTTTGTAATTTCCGGGCCTTCCGGAGCCGGAAAAGGAACCATATGCAAAGAAATACTGGAAAATGAGAATATCCGGCTTTCTGTTTCCATGACAACAAGAAAGCCCAGGGATGGTGAAGTACACGGAGTAAATTATTACTTTGTATCCATAAAAGAATTCCAGCAGATTATTGAAGAACGGGGATTTTTGGAATATGCGCAAGTTTACGGCAACTTCTACGGAACCCCGAAAATGGAAGTGCTGGATCTGATGAAGGAAGGAATCGATGTAGTACTTGAAATCGATATCCAGGGAGCGCTTCAGATCAAAGAGGCTTATCCGGAGGCGGTATTTATTTTCATTCTTCCGCCATCCATGGCAGAGCTGCGCAAAAGAATTACAGGAAGAGGATCGGAAACGGAAGAATCCCTGGCGCGGAGGCTGGGAGAGGCGCTCAATGAAATCGCTTATATTGACAAGTATGATTACTGTGTAATCAACGGGCAGCTGCGGGAGGCGGTGGACCGAGTCAGCGCCATTATTACAGCGGAGCATTCCAGGGTCTCGGAAGATGTATATAAGATCATAGAACGGTATAAGGAGGAAATGTAAATGTTATACCCATCCATCAATGAAATAAGAAAAAAAGCGGACAGCCGCTATACGTTAGTGATTCTGGCGGCAAAGCGCGCAAGAGATATTATCGAGGGAAAGCCAAAGCTGACCGAAGTCGGAATCGATAAACCGGTATCCATTGCGGCCAATGAGATCGCGGAAGATCTGATCACCTACAGAAGGGAAGAAATATAAGCTTTTAGAAATGGATCTGTCGGAAAAGACAAAGACATGAGCAAAAATGAAGCTTAGCGGAGCGGGCCATATCGGTCTGCTCTCTTTTTCTTTTTTGGACGATCGATCGCTTTTCGGGGATACTATGTATAAATATTCAGACAATTTGCCCGGAATTGGCGATAGACATTTGCTTCTTCCTGTGAAACAATAGAAGAAAGAAGGGGTGTTTCAGCAGGAGGAAGGCTATGGAACACAAATATATTCCGGTAGTAACCAGAAAAGCGACCGCTCGTGTATACTTGAATGAAATCATTTACATTGAAAAAAGGGGGAGGAAAACGGTCTTGATTACGGAAAACGGATCGATTGATTTTTACTGTGAAATGGCTTATATAAAAAAGTATACCGATGGACGGTTCCTGGATTGCCACCGCAGTTATCTTTTCAATATGGACCGGATCCGGACCATGACAGATCAAACCATACATATGGACCTGGACTTCAGCGTAGTTTTAGGGCGGGAAGCTTTTCGCAGAGGACGAAGGATATTCAGCAATTATGTGAGCAAAGGGGCCAGTCAGAAGGAGGACGGAAATTTGCAGTAAAATATAGAAAAAAAACTTGCGGTTTCAAGGTTTTTATAGTATAGTAAATGATGGTTTTGTCCGCATAGACGAACCAGAAAAAATTTTATCTAAATACGCACACCGCAACGCTTAAAAGAGGGTGCCGGAAGAACCGGTTTCTTTTAAGAAACCTGCGGTGGAGGCAGAAAACCAGGAGGAATAAGACATGGCAGTAATTTCAATGAAACAATTACTTGAAGCAGGTGTACATTTCGGACACCAGACCAGAAGATGGAACCCTAAAATGGCTCCTTACATCTTCACAGAAAGAAACGGAATCTATATCATCGACCTTCAGAAAACAGTAAAGAAGATCGAAGAGGCTTATGAATTCATGAAGGAAGTTGGCGCTTCCGGAAAGCCGATCCTGTTCGTAGGAACAAAGAAGCAGGCTCAGGCCGCGATCGTAGATGAAGCGAAGAGATGCGGACAGTTCTATGTTAACCAGAGATGGCTGGGCGGAATGCTGACAAACTATAAAACTATTTCCACCAGAATCAAGAGACTCCGCGACATCCAGGCTATGGAAGAAGACGGAACCTTTGACAAGCTTTCCAAGAAAGAAGTCAGCAAGCTGAGACTGGAACTGGAAAAACTGGAAAAATTCCTGGGCGGTATCAAAGACATGAAGGGAATGCCGGGAGCAATCTTCATCGTTGACCCTAAGAAAGAAAAGATCGCGGTAAAAGAAGCGAGAATTCTGGGAATCCCTGTTGTAGGTATCGTAGATACAAACTGTGACCCTGATGATGTTGACTACATCATTCCGGCGAACGATGACGCGATCCGCGCGGTAAAACTTATTGCCGGAAAGATGGCTGACGCTGTTATCGAAGCAAACCAGGGCGAAAGCTTTGATGAAGGTGAAACAGAAGGCTCCACAGAAGCTGCTGAGCAGGAAGTTCCTGCGGAAGAAGCAGAAGCGAAGGCTGAAGAAGCAGAGGAAACTGCAGAGTAATTCAAGGAGGACAGGAAAGATGGCTGTAACAGCACAATTAGTAAAACAGCTGCGCGAAATGACAGGCGCGGGCATGATGGACTGTAAAAAAGTATTAGTAGAGACTGATGGCGATATGGACAAGGCGGTTGATCTGCTGAGAGAAAAAGGCCTGGCGAAGGCCGCTAAGAAAGCCGGCAGAATCGCTGCGATGGGTCTTGTTAAGACTGCTTTTGCGGAGGACGGAAAAGCTGCCGCAATCGTAGAAGTAAACTCCGAAACAGATTTTGTCGCTAAGAACGAAGAGTTTGTAACTTTCGTAGATACACTGGCAAAAATGGCGCTGGAATCCGACGCCGCTGATCTGGACGCGTTTATGGCGCTTCCTTATGAAGGCGAAGGAACAGTGCAGGACGCTCTCAACAATAAGATCGCTACTATCGGCGAAAACATGAACATCAGAAGATTCCAGAAGCTGGCTGAACCGGGCGTTGTTTACACCGGATATATCCACGGCGGCGGCACCATCGGCGTAATCGTTGGTCTGGAAACAGAAGCTACAGCGGAAGAGATCGCTGTAACTGGTAAAGACGTTGCAATGCAGGTAGCGTCCATGAACCCTAAGTTCCTGGACGAAACTCAGGTTGACCCTGCGTGGCTGGAATCCGAAACTGAAATCGCAAAACAGCAGCTGCTCAACGAGGGCAAGCCGGAAAAACTGCTGGAGAGAATCATCCCTGGCAAAATCAAGGCTATCCTGAAAGAAGTATGCCTGGTTGACCAGAAATTCGTTAAGAACGGCGACCTGACAGTAAAACAGTATGTTGACGAAGCCGGAAAAGAACTGGGCAAAGACATGAGAGTCGCTGCTATGGTTCGTTACGAAGTTGGCGAAGGCATCGAAAAGAAGGAAGAAGACTTTGCGGCAGAAGTAGCCGCACAGCAGGCAGCAGCTGCGAAAAAATAGGGAGATCTATCCCGATGAGGGACGAATCGCAGGAAGGTCCCCCGCAAGAAGCGTGGTACTTTACTGCGTAGCCCTGCCCGTATCTCCGATACGGTGCGCAGGACTTATGCAAAGCTTTCCCAAAGCTTTGGTTTGGTGAAATCTGTCGCAAGATATGATCCGATAAATGACAATAAGTGATAACGAATCCCGAAAGGTTGGAAACGGCAGCTTTTCGGGATTTTTAGCTGGGGAACATATGATTTTGATGGATGTGAGAAAAAACATGATATAATAATATCGAAGGCAGGTGAGAGCGTGGAAAACATATTGCGCATACATCCCAAGAATCGTGTAGCCTCTGTATAAAACGGTTTATTATGCAGAGGAGGAATATAATGAATTTATTAGACAAACCGATTATATCAAAAGAGATATTTAAAAGAATGGAAGATATGTCATGGTTTATCCATGCTCGTATTTTTGATGATTTACTAATTGTAGCCCAAAAGGAAACCAACTGTTTTGTATTAAAGACAGATGATGGCCTAATTGTAATCGATGCAATATGGCCATCCAAAAAAGCATTTGATGCAATTGTAAATGCTGTAGAAGCTATTGGATGGAATAGCAATGATATAAGAAAACTGGTTTTAACTCATGGACATGCAGATCATACAGGATGTGGAAAGTGGTTTATTGAACAATATGGAGTGGACACATATTTATCTAAAGTTGATGATATTTTCTGGGAAAAAAATCCTGTAAAGCCGAATAATCCTGAAACATGGAAGGATTATGATATCTCCTTTTTTATAAAAGATGGAGACACTATAACGCTAGGAGATAAAACCATATTCGTATTCAGTACTCCCGGGCATACTCCCGGAGGATTAAGTTACATATTCCCTGTTACAGAAGATGGAAACACACATATGGCTGCCCTTTGGGGAGGAACAACTCCTCCGAGGTCAAAATCAGGTGTAATGCAATATCTGAAGTCGCTGGATTTTTTTGTAAAAAAGGCTGTGGATATGCGAGTTGATGTTGCATTGAGTAATCATACTGCTGTTGATAACGGAATAGAACGAATTCGTTATTCTAAAGCAAGAATGAGCTATATGCCCAATATATATATAGTTGGAGAGGACGGATTTAAAACATATTGTAAGGTGTTTAAATCTTTGAGCTATGAGATATTGGCAAATGCTGATACATAAAAGTTTAGATTAAGATGCGAATAGATTGTTACACATGCCGGCTTGATTTCAAGTCGGTATGTATTTTGAAAGATCGATCTGTATATGGGGATGATTTAATGATGCGATACCGTTTAGATATGGCAAAGGAACGACTGGAATCCGCAAAGCTGCTGCTCGATAATGGGGGCTATAAAGATTCTATATTTTATCGTCATTTTCTGCGCATTTAAATAACTTTTTGCTATTTATCCGACAAACTGAAATTTGAAAAACAATTACATACCAACTATTTTTCTAACTGTATTCGCCGTCCTTATCGTCAATTTATTGCTGATATTTGCACTTGCTGTTTTAGACCACCAGTTTGTTTTTTGGTAATCTTTCCGATTGAAAGACCAGAATACCGTTTCTTTGTATTCCTCTATCTTTTCTAATCCCTCTTGAGGCTCTCCAATTTCGTTATATACATCTTTGAATGTAGCGGGCGGTATGATAAAGATTAGATTGTCATAAATCTCCTTACTTTCATCTCCCCACCAGTCGGGCGCATGATGTAAAATGTCCTCCAGTTCTTCCTTTGATATGACAAAGACAGGAATATCTAAACGAAACTGATTTTTAATCATTTCCTCAATTCGGCTTGTAGTCTTGATTGTATCGGCTTCATCACTTGAAAAAATCACATTACCGCTGTTCAAATAGGTTTTGACTTTTGTATAATTCAGGTTTTCAAAACCGTGCTTTAATTCTGCCATTGACACTTTGTTTTTGCCGCTTATATTGATACCTCGCAATAAGGCGATATATCTTTTCATATTCTTAACCACCTCTACAACTTCCGATTTGTCTCTTGGCTATTTTGGTTAAGTATATCATGTTTTCCAACGATTTTCTATATAACTCCCCCTTTATTTTGCGGAAGAAAAGAGCTATCTACCAGTAGTTTTGTGATAATGGAATCCTATCTTCTTTCATACTTTGCAAAAGATCAAAAAGTGACAGACTCTCAAGTGATTCTTAAGGTGGCATTATCACAAATTAACAATAGTACTTCTTAAAAGGGTATTGACTTTGCAAAGCATGTTTATTATAATTATATAAAACATATATGAATTATAGGAAAGAGGTGATGGCATGTCTTATTTGCTACATATAAGATTTGATTTTAAGGGAAAAACACAGGATAAGAAAAAGGATGTGGAGGCCGCATTCCCCTTTGAGGGCGCTACAGCTAAAATGAATGCTCTTCCTAATCTGAAATGGAAAATCTGGGCTACCAGCGAGGATGGGTCGGAGGGTTCCGGCTTTTATCTGTACCCGACGAAGGAAGCTGCTAAGGCGAGAGCGGAGCAGGCGAAAGCAACACTGCCTCATTTGGATGAGGTCAGCAATGTGAAGACGGATATTTGGGAGGTGCTGGATGATTATTCCATTGCAACACATGCACCGGTAGATGTTCCTCTGATCGCGGAACTGAAAAAATAGTAGATCAAATAAAATAATACGAAAACGTATACAGCTTCACTAATGACACAAGCGAAGGAGCCGTTGCAAAACAGATGCACAATCATCTGTTTTGCAATGACTCCTTCTTTGTTCCTGAAAATAGAAAACGGACTCCAAAGAGGCCGCAATCTATGGATTATTCATATTCTCGCAAACGTTGAGCAATAGAGCGGTTTTTTATTATTTTCTTATAAGTAACGATTGGTGTTAGAATGCATATTATCAGTACAAATAAAATTGCACATACCAATGGAACTACAGGTATCGAAAATGGGATTTTCATATAATTCATGGACTGAAAGATAAAATAGGTAATAGCAGTTCCTATTGTCAATGTAATAAAAACAGAGCCGCTTGCATATAAAATTCCTTCCCGAATCAATAATTTTTTTATTTGTTTTTTTGACATACCAACGCTTTCCATAATGGAAAACGTCAATTTCCTATTCTGCATACTATTTGCCATGGTATTGATATAGTTTAACATACCAACCAGTAACAGCAGAAGTGAAATCGTGGTACCTATTTCAAACATACCGCTTTGCGAATCTTGGATTGTTTTCATATCATCATATTTTGAAATAGAAAGTAAATCATTACGGTATGGACTTGTTTTAATGATATTTTTTATTTCTTTTTCCGTTTCGATTTCATATGATTGTTCATATTTGATAGTAAGGCTTAAAATAAATGGATTTGAAGGTAATGTTTTTATATAGTTTTCGCTAACAATCAAATTCGCTCCACAATTTACGGTTGCCCCATAATAGTCCCCATAGTTAATTGCCCCGATTGTAATTTCCTGCATTTGATTTCCTATGGAAAATGGAACTGTCGTTCCGATCCACTCTTCCGGTATTTCAAATCCGGCATATTGTAAAATTGCTGTTTCCCCATTTAAAAACTCTTGCCTGCTTATCGGGTTGCCAAGACTTTCATTCAAATAGTCAAATTCTGATTCATCAATTCCTTTTATCATACCATAGTATTTCTCAGGATTCTGCTGATACTCTAAAACCGTTTCCGGGTATGACAAATAGGGTTTTAATTCTGTGTA
The DNA here is from genome assembly GCA_020558355.1 of bacterium 210820-DFI.6.37. GTDB lineage: Bacteria > Bacillota > Clostridia > Peptostreptococcales > Anaerovoracaceae > Hominibacterium. The sequence goes on from JAJCKG010000002.1 coordinate 261,823, forward strand.
GCCTTTTATACAGAAATCCGAAAAGCCACTCTCCTTATATGGAAACGTAATAGGAATTCCTTTTACCGTATGAACTTCTGCTACCCCATCTGTTTCCTGTATTTCTAATATAAATGTATCGTCAATTGCCGATTGCAGGGAAGCTATATTTTCTGTTGTCTGTGTATCGTTATATACGATAAAATCAGCGTTCCAATAATTAGGGTAGACGGTTCGTCGGATCAGTACTACAATGTGTTAATCAGAAAAGCTGCAACACCGGGATACGAGGATCATCCGGGGGGGGTCATCCTTCAGGCGCACATGGATATGGTCTGTGAAAAAAATTGCGATGTGGTTTACGATTTTGACAAAGATCCCATTGAATTTGAACTGGAAGGCGATAAAATCATTGCAAAAAAGACGACCCTTGGCGCGGATGACGGAATCGGTGTTGCCCTTGGGATGGCGCTTCTTGCAGAACCTGGGCTAAAGCATCCGCCGTTGGAATTCGTTTGTACAACGGATGAGGAGCGCGGCATGACGGGGATCGAAAATTTTGACTTTGGGTTGCTGCGGGGAGACCGAGTGATCAATTTGGATAATGATGAGGAATCGATCTTTGTGGTAGGCTGCGCAGGAGGTCCAGTCGTAAGAGTCGAGCTTCCTGTTGACAGAAAGCCTGCGAAGCAAGACCTGGAGTATTATGAACTTACTTTGCGCGGACTAGTAGGCGGTCATTCTGGAGAAGATATCAACAAGGGAAGAGCCAATGCAAATAAGCTGCTTGTAAGAGTGCTGATGAAAATACACAGCTGTATGGGCTTTGAGCTTGCGAATTTTAGTGGAGGGCTGAAATACAATGCGATTCCAAGAAATGCTGAGGCGGTTATAGGTATCCCGAAAGGCAAAGCTGCAGAGCTGCAAACCATCATCGGCGATTATCAGAGAATTTTCAAAGAGGAATACAGAAACAACGATCCGGATATTGTACTTTCCTGTAAAAAGACAGAGCCTGCCGCCTATGTGCTGGGCGAGCCTTCAAAGCTCAGGGTTCTGGACTATATCAATTTTTCGCAGAACGGCGTTGTTCGTATGGATATCGATTACCCACAGTTTGTAGAAAGCTCTGTAAGTGTGGGAGTTGTTGAGATCGATGAAGATCGCGCAGTGATTCAGGTCATGACCAGAAGTTCCAGAGTGAGTCAGTATGAGCATTTGCTAGAGCAGATCGTGCGGTTGACAGAAAGGTTAGATGGAACGTATCAGATCATGTCGAATTGTCCCGCCTGGGAATATGATGATGAATCCCAGCTAAAAGATCTCTATGAGGAAGTATACAGGGAAGTATATCAGAAAGAACCATCTTTTATGATCCTGCATGCAGGCGTAGAGGCCAGTGAATTTCCTAAACATATAGATCGAAAACTGGAAATGATATCGGTGGGGCCGGATGCAAGAAATCTGCATGCGCCGGGCTAATGAAAAATAACCGTTCGTCCAGCGCCACTTCTATATGTTCGAAAAACAACTTTTAGATGGTGAAACTTCTTGTAAGTTTAATCCATTTTTCCAGCAGAAGGAGCCTTGGAACACACAATTTCAAAATCCTGAAACAACTTACTTTTTCCCGGTACTTGTTTCAAAAAGTACGCGGGCTTTAGGCGCTGGCTTCTCTGAAAATAGAGATATAGAGCCCTAAAGTCAGATTGTGCGGCCCTGCGGGGGCTGTAGGTATTGAAAACTTTGAAACAAAGCGCTTGGTCCGGCAGATTGTTTCAAGCTTTTCTAAAAAGTTTGAAGGAAAAGGTTTGAAATGGATAAAACAACATATGCGTACCCAGGCAGCCCTGCGTGGCGGCCTGGGTATATCCGAAAAAAATAGAATCTTTTCGCAGATTGAGGGCACGCCATCATATTGAAAAAAATCGAAATGAGTGATATGATAAAGAAAAGTGCGTATGTGGATGTTTCAATGACAATAAGCAGTTGGAATGGATGAGCAAAGTGAGGTAAACAATGGATAAAAAAGTAGAAGGTATACTGAAGCGGGCGCTGGAAGATATTCCGCCAACGAGAGAAGAATGCGTTTATTTGCTGGGGTTTGCTGAGGCAACGCCGGAATCCACTTATACGCGCGCCGCGGCAAATGATATCATGCGGAAAAAAACAGGAAATACAGGGCTTTTATTTGGGCAGATTGGTCTGGAGCTTTTCCCGTGTCCGGTAGATTGCAAATTTTGTTCCTTTGGAGAGACACATACCGGTTTTCAGGGAAAAATCACTTTGGACGATGATACCATAAGGCAGAAGGTGCGTGAATTCACAAAAGATGGAGATTTGTACTGCCTTTGGCTTATGACCATGGCGGAGTACGATCTGGACTATTATATTAACGCTCTCAAAATTGCCAGAGAAGTGGCACCGCCGCAGACGCTTCTTTACACCAATATCGGCGATACAGATTATGAAACCTTTGTCAAGCTGAAGGAAGCCGGAGCGGATGGTGTTTACCATGTGATCCGTCTGGGAGAGGGGGAATATACCACATTAACTCCTGAGCGCCGGCAGGAAACCATTGATAACGCGGTAAAAGCCGGACTGATGATCCAGGATTGTCTGGAACCCATTGGAACAGAGCATACTCCGGAGCAGATGGTAGATCATATCTTTAAATCCATCGAAAAAAAGGTGGATACGGCAGGCGTTATGAAGCGGACTCCGGTTCCAGGGACGATCTTTACCGATGAAATTACGAACCTGCGTCTCGCGCAGATCAGCGCGGTCAACGCTCTGGCTATGCTTGCGCTGGAGCCTTACCCTTGGCTTCCGATTCACGAGGCGGATCCCATTGGGCTTACCAGCGGCGGAAACAGCATCTGCGCGGAAACAGGAGTAAACCCGCGTGATACTGAGGCGGACACCGCCAAAAGCCGGGGCCTTGATGTTACAGCGTGCCGGAAGATGCTGTGGCAGGCGGGCTTTCAGTATGTGTGCAGGGGCGATGGAGTCCGGGTAGAGCTGACGCCTGAATATATCGCTCAGTGCGAAAAAACAGAGTGATGTAAAAGAAAACCGCAAAGAGGGCAAAAGCGCAAAGGCCGGGACAATCAGGCTGTCTCAATCTCTCTTTCTTTCGGAAACGGAGACTTTACAAACAGAATGACCGCCATAACAACAAAAATACCTGCGCCGATAAAAAGCGGCATATACAGAGAATCGCCTGTTATAACGCCGATCACCATTTCCCAGCTGGAGCACAGGAAGCCGCCCAGGTTGACAAAGATCATCATAAGGGCAGAAGCGAAACCCACGCGCTCCGGCGGGCAGATCAGGCCAAGAAGCATCATCAGTCCGGCCTGCATGCTGGAAAAACTGATTCCACCGATAAAAAAACCAACCGCAAGGACCGGAATGGAGGTGGCGGAAGCGCTGATTATAAGGCCGATCGCGCCAATTACTAAAAAAGCGGTAAAACACTTTTCCCTTAGCCATTTGTATAGCTTTGGATAAAGCAGGCCGCCTATCATACAGCCGATGGAAAACAGCATTGCGATAATGGCCGCAATTGTGGCGCTGTCTGAGATGGCGGCGACATAAAAGGCGCTGCCGAATAAAAGCGGCGCGAGATTCAACGTAACGATTCCAATTACAACGCACATCAGAATCGCGGTCAGGGGAAGCTTTGTCTTCCCCTCTTTTTTTGTTTCAGGAGGATCCAGCGGGATTTCAGGAAGAAGAAAAAACAGGCCGACCAGCGGTATGACTAAAATCAGATGGGTAAAAAACACCAGATTCCAGCGGACATCCGCCAGGATACCTCCCGCCAGCTGCAGGACGCACTGGAATGTAAACGCGGTGCAGGTGCCCGCTCCTAAAACCGCGGCTCTGCTTTGAACGGGAATCAGCTTTGTCGCGATAGGATTTTGCAAACTCATCATTCCGCCCAGCCCCAGGCCGAAGAAGCATCTGGTAATGAGGATCGTCGTAAAATTCTGCGCGATAACAGGGATCGTTCCCGCGGCGATCATCAGAGCGGCGCAGAAGATGGAAGTTGCTTTATAAGGCAGCTTTTTCCCGGCCGCGATGCCAAGAAAGAGACTGGAAACCATTGATGTTAATGCCGGTATGCTTCCTACATAAAGAGCGATTGTATGATCCACATTCAGCGCGCCGGCAATTTTTGAAAGGGCCCCATCCACAGCGCCCATGCAGTTCCCAAAGGCGAATACAGAAAGTATGGACATATATAAAAGATTGTTTACTCGTTTTTCATTCATATGATTGATTCCTCCCCGAATGTCATTCCCTTACAGGTTAAACCCTGTTATAATAATAGAGTCAATAGAAAAGGAGGTTAAATTTTGGATTATTTTACAATCAGAGAGTTTGCTAAATTAAGAAATATCAACATTAATTCTTTGCGGTACTACGAAAAAAAGGGCTTGCTAAAACCTGCCTGGATCGATGAAAAAACGAGATACCGGTATTACTCCGCGGAGCAGCTTTCAACACTCGACACCATTATTTTATGTATTGACCTGGGTGTGCCGCTAAAGGAACTGGCACAATATATGGACGATCAGGGCGTTTTTCAATTTCAAAAGCTGCTGCTGGATGGCAGGGAACTGGCCCAGCAGAGAATCCATAAGATCCAGAGAACCCTCAACTCCATCGAGTTTTTCCTGCAGAATCTGGAGCAGAACAACGGGAAGCGAGAAAAACACGCCTTATACAGCCGGAACATTCGCCGCAGACATGTTATCCGGACTAAAATGTTCCAAAAAATCCCTCAGCGAAAACAAATCGAGCTTCAGGTGGCCGAGCTATATAAAAAGGCCCAGGAGGAGGGGCTGTTTCCCATTCTGCCAGCGAATCAGCTGCTGCTGTATAAAAGTCCTGAGGAAGCGGAGTGCTGTTTTTTCCTGGAAGTGGCGACAAAAGAAAAAACGGCTTCGGATATTAAGGTGATTCCCGAAGGCGCGTACTCCTGCGTTCTCGTGGATGAAAAGCCATCTATGGATATGAGAGAGGTCATAAAAAATTACTGGGATTACCAAGAAGGGATGGCGGTAATAGCCTATAATATTCATGTGGAAAAGTGCAATTTCCAAAGCGAGCCTACAGAGCTCCAGCTGACAAATGGAAAGAAGCTGGCCGAATTGCTATAAGAGGATAAAATCAATCATCAGGCGATCCGGCAGACGGCGCGGTCTTCATATCATCGATCATCGATTGCAGCGTCATGGTACGCATACTGCTTTCCATTGCCTGCTGTACCTCCAGGAGTCTGCCGTCTAAAACCGTGTGAACCCTTTTTCCCACAGGACATTCGGGATTGGGGTTCTCGTGGAAATGGAAGAGCGCTTCACCGGGAGTCTCGACAGCCTTAAAAACATCCAGCATGGTTATGTCCTTCGGCTCTCTTGCCAGAGTCGATCCGCCTACGCCCGCGGCTACACGAACCAGATCCGCTTTTTTTAGCTGGCCTAACACATTTCTTACGATCACAGGATTTACACCGATGCTTCCCGCGAGGAAACCGGATGTAACCTTTCTTTCATCTTTAAATTCTTCGATGCAAAGCAAAATATGAACAGCAATGGTCAATCTTGAGGAATACTGCATAGGTGCCTCCATAATGATTTCTATTTGATTCTATTTTATCATGTTGCTGCTGTAAAAACAACATTTGCGGCTGTTTCAAATCGGACTGGGAAATCAAAAAAAATAGATGTAACTCTTGACATTACAACTAAGCCGTGCTAACATAAGGATGTAATTCGAATAGTTACAACTAAAACGTGAACAAAAATACGTTCATAAACCGCATCTGTTATCATTTTAATTTGGAGGTAATAAAAATGAGTAGAGTTTCTGAGTTTTTAACCGCAAACCCGGTCCAGTATCTGGCAACTGTTTCTCTGGATGGAAAAGCAAAGTGCCGTCCGTTTATGTTCAGCTTTGAGAAGGATGGAAAGCTGTGGTTCAATACCGGTAATTTTAAAGAGGTCTATAAAGAGCTGCAGGCGAATCCGTATGTTCAGATCAGCACATCTTCTCCTGAGTTTCAGTGGATCCGCCTCAGCGGAAAGGCTGTCTTTGTAGACGATAAAGCGATCAAAGAAGCGGCTCTTGAAAATCCTATTGTAAAGGGCAACTATGAAACTGCTGACAATCCAACCTTTGAGGTGTTCTATCTGGAAGACGCCCATGGTGTAATTGCTGATTTCTCCGGAAATCCACCGTATGAGTTTTAAAAAAGAACACTGAGAAAGTCAAGCTGCTGACAGGTTTCGGGTGGATTACGCCCGGAACCTGTTTTGCAAACCAGATATAAGGATTTACAATATCATGATATCAAAGCTGCTGATTACGATATTCGCAATACTATTTATTCTTTTTCTCCTCAGTGTTTTCTGCCCAAAGGACAGCCAGAAGGGATTCTGTGTTTTGATTCATAAAATAAGGAGGGGTATGGACCGCTGCTGTTATTGGTTTTTTAAGCTGTATATCGCGGTTATCATTTTATTCATAGCCTGTATGATGATACGCAGGCTTCTGTAACAGAAGGGTCACAAGAACATCAGGAAAAGAGGGCGGAGGATGATTTTGAAACATATTTTATCAGGAAGGAAGAGAACCATGACATTTCAGGAATTTTTAAGCGGCACACCTGCCGGAGATTATATCTTTCAGAAAGGGCCTTACGAAAAGCAGATCCAAAGCGCGGTCAGTATGCTCAAAGAGGCGGAGTCTGTTCTAATTGGCGCCGGAGCCGGCCTGTCGGCGGCAGCGGGGCTTGTATACAGCGGAAAACGGTTTACAGATAATTTCCCCGAATTCATTGAAAAATATGGGATGACCGATATGTACAGCGCGGGATTTTATCCGTTTCCAAGTGAAGAGGCCAGATGGGGATACTGGTCAAAGCATGTATATGTGAACCGTATCGCTGTGGAAGCGCTGGGGCTTTACAAAAAGCTTTATGAAATCATAAAGGAAAAGGACTATTTTGTATTGACCACCAACGCGGATCATCAGTTTTATAAGGCAGGATTCGATCATGACAGGATTTTCGCGACGCAGGGGGATTACGGCTACATTCAGTGCCGTTACGGCTGCCATAAGAAAGTATATGACGATGTGGAACTGATGAAGAAGATGAATCAGGCAAGAGAGGATTGTCTGATTCCAAGCGGCATGGTGCCTGTATGCCCCGTATGCGGCGGTCCCATGACCATGAACCTTCGCTGTGATCAGTACTTTGTGGAGGATGACGCCTGGCATAAAGCTGAAGCTGGTTTTGGTATGTTTTTAAAGGAATGCGAAAAGAAAAAGACCGTCCTATTTGAGCTTGGCGTGGGCTTTAACACCCCGATCATCATTCGCTTCCCATTTGAAAAGCTGATGCAAAGGCACAGAAATATGAGACTTATTCGTCTTAATCTGGATGAGGCGGCAGTACCGGCAAGCCTGGGCAAGAGAGCGGTCGGCATCAACGCGGATATAGCAAGGAGCGTTGAGGATATAGCGGAAGGCGCTTGCGCGGGATGAGTGGAGGATCCGCCCGGACGCTTTCTGATTTCTTCCATCTGTTTGTAATAGAAAAAGAAAAAAACGCATATCCATGAAGGGGAAAGGGATGATTTAAAATATGATAAGAGAGATTTTAAAAAGTGTAAGAGAATACAAAAAGCCCGCGATTGCCACTCCCATACTCGTATCGCTTGAGGTTGTCATGGAGTGCGTCATACCGTTTCTGATTGCCATAATGGTCAATTATATAAAGGACGGGTGCGGACTTGATATCATTATCAAATATGGAGCCGCGCTGGTGGCAATGGCCTTTCTGTCGCTGCTGTTCGGCGCGCTGGCCGGGTCCACCTGCGCCACCGCTTCCTGCGGCCTGGCCAAAAATCTTCGCAAGGATATGTTTCACAATATCCAGACCTATTCCTTCGAAAATATAGACAAATTTCTTACCTCATCGTTGGTAACCCGCCTTACAACGGATATTACGAATGTACAGAACGCGTATATGATGATCATACGCAGCGCGATTCGGGCGCCGCTTATGGTGATCTTTGCTTTTATTATGGCGTTTGTTATGGGCGGAAGAATGGCGTGGGTCTTCGTAGTTGTGCTGCCGGTTCTGATTTTTGGACTGGTACTGATCGTATATAAGACGATGCCTTTATTTAAGAAGGTCTTCAAAAAATACGATAAGCTGAACAGCTCAGTACAGGAAAATATTAAAGGAATGCGGGTTGTTAAGTCCTTTGTAAGGGAAGACTATGAGCAGAGAAAGTTTGACCTGGCCGCCGGTGAGGTCTGTTCTGATTTTACAAAGGCGGAGCGGATCCTTGCTTTAAACAACCCACTGATGCAGTTCTGCCTTTACGCGGTCATGATCTTTATTCTTTCCTTTGGCTCTTATACAATTATTACCTCAAGAGGACTGGATCTTGATGTGGGACAGCTTTCCTCGCTTCTTTCTTATGGCTTTATGATGCTGAACAGTCTGATGATCCTTTCCATGATTTTCGTTATGATCGTAATGGCCTTAGAATCCGGAAAGCGGATCGCGGAAGTTTTAGCGGAGAAAAGCGTGCTGGAAAATCCAGAAAATCCGCTGTATGAAGTGGAGGACGGCTCCATTTCCTTTGAACATGTCAGCTTTAAATACGCTTTGAAGGCAGAGCTGATGGCCCTTTCGGATATCAACCTTAAAATCCGGTCAGGGGAAACCATTGGAATTATCGGAGGCACTGGATCCTCAAAGTCTTCTCTGATACAGCTTATCCCCCGTTTGTACGACGCGACAGAAGGCGTTGTAAAGGTGGGAGGCAAAGACGTGCGGCAGTATGATCTGGAGACGCTGCGCAATCAGGTAGCGGTGGTTCTGCAGAAGAACATTCTTTTCTCCGGAACAATTAAAGAAAATCTCCGGTGGGGAAATAAAGACGCGACGGATGAGGAACTGATCCAGGCGTGCAAGCTGGCCTGCGCTCACGAATTCATATCGTCCTTTCCAGAAGGGTACGATACCTATATTGAGCAGGGTGGCGCAAATGTGTCCGGCGGCCAGAAGCAGCGGCTTTGCATTGCCAGGGCTTTGCTGAAAAAACCCAAGATCCTGATCATGGATGATTCTACCAGCGCGGTGGACACGAAAACCGATGCCGGAATCCGAAAGGCCATGGCGCGGTATATTCCGGAAACAACAAAAATCATAATCGCCCAGCGCACGGCTTCTGTTGAGGACGCGGACCGGATCATCGTTATGGAGCGCGGCAGGATCAACGCGATAGGTACCCATAGCCAGCTTTTGAAAAGCAATGGGATTTACCGGGAAATCTATACTTCCCAGAATAAGGCAGGTGAAAAAGATGGAGAATAAAAAGCCAAAGAAACGGGTCATCAGACGGCTGCTGCAAAATATGAGAGCGTTTTATCCCGCTATGCTGCCTCTTACCCTTGCGTGTATCGTGTTCAGCGCGGTAATCACTTCCATTCCGGCTGTCTTCATGCAGCGCGTCATTGCCATGATCGAGGAAAGCTGGAAGGCCGGCGATTGGAGCGCTATCGGGCCAAAGATCCTGTCGCTGGTAGGGATTTTAGCCTTTTTTTACGTTTTGGCGCTGCTGGCCAGCCTGGCTTACAGCCAGCTGATGGCTATTATTACACAGGGAACCCTTAAAAAGCTTAGGGAAAAAATGTTCAACGGTATGCAGCGGCTTCCTGTAAAATATTTTGATGAAAACAACCACGGGGATATTATGAGTCATTATACAAATGATATCGATACCCTGCGGCAAATGATTTCCCAGAGCTTTCCACAGCTGCTTATTTCCGCTATTACAGGGCTGATGATCCTTGGAATCATGATTTATTACTGCCTGTGGCTGACGCTGGTAGTGGTGATCGGAGTCATTATCATGCTGTTTATTACAAAGAAAATCGGCGGCGGTTCCGCTCGTTTTTTCTTCCGCCAGCAGACAGCGCTTGGAAAAGTGGAAGGGTTTGTGGAGGAAATGATGAACGGGCAGAAGGTCATCAAGGCGTTCTGCCATGAAAAAGAAAGTCAGGCGGATTTTGACCGGCTTAATGAAACTTTGTTCGAGGAAGCTCAGCGCGCGAACCGGTACGCGAATATTCTCATTCCTATTCTCAACAATATAGGAAATGTCCTGTATGCCATTGTCGCTATCGCGGGAGGGATTTTGATGATTCTCCATGTGCCGAATCTGAGCGTTTCCGGAATGGCAGTCAATATCAGCATCGTCGTACCTTTCTTGAACATGACAAAACAGTTCGCGGGGGCCATCAATCAGGTGTCCAATCAGGTGAACCTTGTGGTTATGGGAATGGCAGGGACTGAACGTATTCTGAATTTAATGGATGAAGAGCCTGAGCGGGATGAGGGCCGAGTATCTCTGGTCAATGCCCGCCAGGAAAATGGGATTCTTACGGAAAGTGAGGAACGTACCGGCGTCTGGGCCTGGAAACAGCCTGATCCGGAAGGCGGAGCCCCGGTATATACCAGACTGACCGGAGATGTACGGCTGTTTGATGTGGATTTCGCGTATGAAGAGGGAAAGCCTGTCCTGCGGGACATCAGTCTGTACGCCAAGCCGGGCCAGAAGGTAGCCTTTGTAGGAGCTACCGGCGCGGGAAAGACCACCATCACCAACCTGCTGAACCGCTTTTACGATATCGCTGATGGGAAAATACAGTATGACGGCATCAACATAAACCAGATCAAAAAAAGCGATCTGCGTCATGCCCTGGGCATTGTTTTGCAGGATACCAATTTATTTACAGGAACCGTTATGGAAAATATCCGGTACGGAAAGCTGACCGCGACCGATGAAGAATGCGTGGAAGCGGCAAAGCTCGCGGGGGCGGACGACTTTATCCGCCGCTTGCCGAAAGGGTACCAGACAATTCTTTCTGAAAACGGCGCGAATCTTTCCCAGGGACAAAGGCAGCTGATTTCCATTGCCCGGGCGGCTGTTGCCGATCCGCCGGTGATGATTTTAGATGAAGCCACATCCTCCATCGACACACGGACAGAGGATATTGTTCAGCGGGGGATGGACGCTTTGATGGAGGGGCGGACAGTATTTGTCATTGCCCACCGCCTGTCTACCGTCAGAAACTCAGACGTGATCATTGTACTGGATCACGGGCGTGTCATCGAGCGGGGCGACCATGAAGCCCTTCTTGCGCAAAAAGGGCAGTATTATCAGCTTTATACAGGCGCGTTCGAGTTAGAATAATAATAGATAATAAAGGAGAGGTTTCCATGCTTAAAACACAAGAAGAAAAGCTGAACTTTCTATTACAGAAATTCAAAGAGGAGTCTGCCCGGTATCAGGACCTGAAAGTGGAAGACGACTATGAAAATAAACGGATGGTCCTGCGGTCTTTAATGAATGTCAGAATGCCAAAGGAAATGGGAAAGGACATTCTGAAGGTACAGGATGAATTCTTATCCGGAGAGGCTATGGAAAAGGGAATCGTGCGGGTTTCCGATATCAGAACGATTCAGGAGCAGTATGGCAGCAGCCATCCTTTCAGTCATAAGCTTTCCATCTGGCAGGGGGATATTACAAGGCTTTCAGTCGGGGCCATTGTAAACGCGGCCAATTCCCGGATGCTGGGCTGCTTCATCCCCTGCCACGGGTGTATCGATAACGCCATCCACAGCGCCGCTGGGATTCAGCTCCGGGAGGAATGCAACCGCAAGATGAATGAAAAACGCGAGGAGCATGGTATGCGGTATGAGGAACCTACTGGAAAGGCAATGCTGACCAGAGCTTATAACCTTCCGGCGCAATATGTGATCCATACAGTAGGCCCCATTGTGGGAGGCGTATTAACAAAAAAACTCAGGCAGGATCTGAGAAACTGCTACAAAAGCGTATTAAACTGCTGCGCGCGGCACCACATTCGCTCCGTTGCCTTCTGCTGCGTTTCGACTGGAGAATTCCGCTTTCCCAATGATGAAGCCGCGCGGATTGCGGTGGATACTGTCACAGACATGTTGCGGCAGTATGAGGATCAGTTCGACCGGATTATTTTTAATGTGTTTAAAGATCTGGACCGGAAATTGTATGAAGAACAGCTGGGAGCCCGGCTATAAGTTTTGTGTAATATGAAATTCAGCTTAAGAAAAATATATATCATCGCGGCCGCGGTCATACTGGGTGTCTTGCTTTGCGCGGCGCTTTCCGGCTGCGATACAGCCGAGGCCAAAAAGAAAAAACTGAGTCAAAATCCGTATCGGATCATGACCGCTACCGATCTGCATTATCTTTCACCGGAGCTTACGGATAATGGGGAATTTTTTACCGGGCTGATAGAAAACGGGGATGGGAAAACCGTAATGTATTCGGAGGAAATTCTTGATTCTATGATAGACACAGTCCTGGAAAAAAGACCGGATCTTTTTATAATAAGCGGGGATCTGACCTTCAACGGTGAAAGGCAGAGCCATGAAGAGCTTGCTGAAAGGCTGGCGAAATTAAAGGAAAGTGGAGTCAGTACAATTGTGATACCCGGAAATCATGATATAGATAATTCCCAGGCGGCAAGCTTTGAAGGGGATCATTATGAAACCGTACCCACTGTGTCATCCGCGGAATTCAATGATATCTACCATGGCCTGAGCACTGGAGCGTCCGTGGCCAGAGACACAGATTCGCTAAGCTATATCTATGAATCCGTAAAAGGCGTACGGATCCTGATGCTGGATGTAAACGCGAACAGCGCGCCGGGAACCGTTTCGAAGGAAACCCTGAAATGGGCAGAGGGACAATTGAAAAAAGCCTCCAAAGAAGGCGTTCCGGTAATAGCTGTAAGCCATCAGAACCTATATGCCCATAATGACAGCTTTGAAGAAGGCTTTGTTATAGGCGGAGCAGATGCGTTAAGAAAGCTTTATAAAAAATATAATGTGATCTGCAATCTGAGCGGCCATATGCATATCCAGCATATCGAAGAGGAACAGGCTGTCCCGGAGATCGTGACCGGAGCCGTGTCCGTATCGCCGCATTACTATGGGATGATCACGTATACAGGAGATAAGCTGACTTATGAAGCGGAAAAGCTGCAGGTAGAGGGGAAGAAAGATTTTGCGTCATGGTCAGAAAGCTTTTTTAAAAAAATCTCCAGAAAGCAGTCTCTCGGAGATTTGAACGGAGGAGCGGGAAGCGAGTCAGAAAAGAAAGCCGCGGCCGATCGTTTTGCTTCCCTCAACTACCTTTATTTTTCCGGCAGAGCCGATTTGTTTTCGGACATCGAGGGACTGGAACAATTGGAGCGGGCCGTGCCAGATGATACATTTTTGAAGCTCTATATAAAAAGCATTTTGGCTGACCCGCCGCGGGACAGCACAAGGGCCGTGCTTATTCCGCCATGTTAGCCAGATTGCGAAAAAGGTAGCCTGCTTTTCGATTCCGGCTGTCTGAAGTGAAGAATAAGAATATCTGCCGCGGGCCGGATCAGTAAGCACAGCGTCATAAAAAACTTTACGCGCGTGAAAACACGCGCGTAAAGTTTTTTATGTACCTGAAATCGGGACATAATTCCCCCAATACGTCTAAGGGGTTCCTTTTTTACCAGTGATATGCTCCAGCTCAATCACAAAGGTTTTGACCTCATCCCAGGAAGCTTTCATATAGTGTTTGCCTCCTTCTTCAAATCCCTTTGAATACTTGGCGATGATCAGCTCCAGGGCCTTCTGCTTTTCCTGGTCATCCTCAATGATCCTGATCTTCCCGAAGGCTACTGTGCTCAGATACAGACAGTTGTACGCTTCCGGTACGATATCCGCCTGGGCTACAGCGCAGAACGATACTTTTTCGTTTTTCTTCATAGCGTCCACTTTATGCCCTTCTGTTGCCCCGTGAAAATAGATCTTATTGTCTTCGAAGGCGTAATTGACAGGCACGGTATAAGGGTAGCTGTTGTCCCCTTCCAGAGCCAGAACACCATATGGCGCGTTTTTCAGAATTTCCAGCGCCTGCTCCCGCGGCAGCTGGTTGTCTTCCTTTAGTCTCATTTCTCTAAACATAGGACGAACCTCCTTTTCATCTCTTGATTGACGATTTTGTAATAAGAGCATATAATAAAATCGGTACTCCTTCAAGAACCAATTTCATAATAATTTTGAGTACCAGTCAAGGAGAAGCCCTATGTTTTACATTGATAAATCCAGTTCTGTCCCCATTTATGAACAGCTGTATTCCGCGTTGATAAAAGCCATTCTATCAGGCGCCGTCAAGCCAGGGACCAGTCTTCCGGCCACGCGAAAGCTTGCGGAAGACCTGTCTGTCAGTCGAAACACAGTGAACAGGGCGTATCAGCAGCTTACTGCGGAAGGGTACATTCAGCCCTGCCCGGGAAAAGGATTTCTGATCAATCAGATTCCGGCAGAAGCCATCCCTACCCAGCATCCGAGGCGGTTTCAGCCGATTCCGCGGGCCCCGGTGCCCCGCTATGATTTTGACTATGGAAACATTGATAATCAGACCTTCCCTTACAGACAGTGGCGAAAGAGCGTCAATCGGATTCTGGACTCCGCGGAGGTCTGCCGCAATATTCTCTATCCGCATTACATGGGAGAGGCGGAATTGCGGGAAGAAGTGGCGCGTTACTTATACCGCTCCCGAAATGTGATCTGCGGTCCGGAGCAGATTGTCATCACCTGCGGACATCAGCACTCTGTGGAAATCCTGGCCAATCTGTTCGCCTCCGGGGAGAAGCGGTGCGCTATGGAAGAACCGGGATATGACGGAATCCGCGCGGTTTTTACAAACCATCATTACAAAATGCGTTATATTCCAGTGGAAGCGGACGGCATTGCGGTAGAGGAAGTGACCCTACGCCCCCTGGAGCTTTTATATATCACTCCTTCACACCAGTTCCCCACCGGAGCGGTCCTTTCTGTGGCAAAACGGATGCGGCTGCTGGAATGGGCCCGTAAAACAGGCGCGTATATCATTGAAGACGACTATGACAGCGAGCTCCGCTATTATACCAACCCGATTCCGTCGCTTCAGTCCCTGGATCAGGAGCGGGTTATTTATACAGGGACCTTTTCCAAAGCCCTGTCACCGGCCATTCGGATCGCCTATATTGTTCTGCCCCGTGATCTGCTTGGGGCATATCATGACTATTACTGCCTTTACGGCGCGCAGGTGTCTCCGCTGCATCAGCTGGCTCTGGCGGACTTTATCGCCAACGGCCATTTCGAACGGAACATCAACAGGCTCCGCACCCTTTACAGGAAAAAGCAGGATGCGTTAAAATCCGCTGTCATAGAAACCTTTGGCAGCAGGGTCCGGGTCAGTGGAGAAGGCGCTGGACTGCATCTTTTACTGGATCTTGATACCGACATCCCGCCGGAAGTACTGATCGAAAAAGCCGCATCCATCGATATCCGGCTTTACTCCGTAAAGTCCTGTTACGCCGATCCGGCCCGGGCGCCCAGGTGCCAGCTCCAGTTTGGATTTCCCACCATTCCAATGGAAAAATTCCCTATGCTGCTCCGTCAGCTGAAGGACGTTTGGGAGCTATAGCGGGAATTTTTTGAAATGATGGCGATTTGTTTGCGAAAAAATACGCAGCTGTCGCTTAATAAGCGGCAACGAAGTCTGATTTCAATTCGCCCTGTGTAATCCTAAACAAAAAGTAGAATTTTATATAATTTTGTTGTATAATATCGATAATATTGAGAAAATTTCGTATAATAGAAAACGATAACAGGAGCGAGAGGATGTACATTATCAAACATGAAAGCGGC
This sequence comes from bacterium 210820-DFI.6.37, assembly GCA_020558355.1. GTDB lineage: Bacteria > Bacillota > Clostridia > Peptostreptococcales > Anaerovoracaceae > Hominibacterium. Next base: position 277,616 of record JAJCKG010000002.1, read on the forward strand.
AACCCATATTTTAACCTGGCGGTAGAAGAATACCTGCTGGACAATTTTGATGAAGATATTATTATGCTGTGGCGCAATGATAACGCTGTGGTAGTTGGAAAAAATCAGAACACCATCCAGGAGATCAACCAGAACTACGTAGACGAAAACGGAATTCGGGTTGTAAGGCGGCTGACCGGCGGCGGAGCGGTATTCCACGATATGGGAAATGTAAATTATACCATCATCCAGAAATACGATAATTCATTGTTTTCCAATTATGAATACTTTACGAAATCCGTACGGGATTTTCTTCGGACACTTGGCGTTGACGCGAGACTCAGCGGCAGAAATGACCTGATGATCGATGGAAAGAAATTTTCAGGCAACGCTCAGTGTGTCAGAAACGGCAAGATGATGCATCACGGGACACTCATGTTCAGTTCACAAGTAAAAGATATATCGGGAGCCCTGACGCCGAATAAGCAAAAGATTGAAAGCAAAGGGGTTAAATCCGTAAAGAGCCACGTTACAAATATCTCATCTCATATGGAGAATAAAATAAGCGTGGACGAGTTTCTTGAGCGGCTTTATGAGCATTATCTTACAAGCTCTGAAAACGTAGAGCCTTACCAGTTTACCCAAGCGGACATTGCCGCGATCCAAAAGCTTTCCGATGACAAATACGCTACGTGGGATTGGAACTATGGTGAATCGCCCGCGTATTCCTGGTCTGGCAGCAAAAAATACGATTTTGGACTGGTGGATATCAGAATGGATATCAAAAATGGAACGATCTCGGATGTCAGAATATATGGAGACTTCTTTGGCATCAAGAACATACGGGATATTGAAACGCTGCTTACAGGCAGCCTTCACAGATACGATCAGGTGGCGGAAAAGCTGGATGCTGTGGAAATCGGGGATTACATAAGCGGAATGACAAAAGAGCAGCTGCTGGGATTACTTTTTGACCGTTAGAGCTTACAGCCTGGGAGGGAGGAAAAATGAAGATACACAGACCGGAAACGATGGTTGAATTTCTCAATTCGTTAAACTCATTACAAACATATGACAGCGAACTGTTTTCCTTGCAGGCGCTTGAGTATTTTGACCGGTATCTCGGTTTTGGACATTCGGCAATGGTCGTTATTGATAACGGATATGTGGTTTCTGACTACGGACATAACATCTCCAGGGATATGGAGGATGTATCCAATAATAAATATATTGCGTCATATATAACGGAGAACTGGGATAAGATCAAAAAAGAGGGAAAAGTCCTGTGCAGTACGGAAATCTTTCCACAGGATAATGAATATATCGATTTTATTGAGGATAGGATTGGGATGCATTACGCGTTGATCCTTCCCTTCAAAGAAGTCTATCTGGCCTTATATCACACGGAAGAAGAAGGCGATTTTACAGAGGCCGAAAAGTCTCTGCTCAATGCTGTATACCAGTTTTTAAAGGGTTCCGACGCGTTGAGACACAAAGCCAGAAACGAACGGTATGTTTCCAACTTCAGAGATTCCGCGCTTGATGAAATGAAGGTGGGATTTCTGGTATTCGACAGCAATTTCAATCTGATCCACAACAATCGTTACGCAATGCAGGCCATCAGCGGCATATTTGGAACAATAGTAAAGAATAAGCTTTTTGAAAAGCTTTGCGCGGCCTTTAACCTGAACGATGAAGTGATGAAATCGGATTGTCAGGCGGTCTGTAAAGGGTATACCATGAAAGTCAGCCACTTTTACAAGGAAGAGGTGTATGGCGTAACAAGACACTTTGTCAATGTGACGATAAAGAAAGAGCTTATTGAAAAAAATACGGCAGCAAGTACGGTTAGCTCTATAGCAGAGCTGACGAAGCGGGAGGAGGAAATTATCAAGTGCCTGTCCGCCGGGATGCAGTATCAGGAAGCGGCCGATTATTTGATGATCAGTATCAATACCTTTCGTACCCATATCAAAAATATTTATAAGAAAACCGGAGTCAACAGCCAGCATGAGCTGCTGAAGCAGTATTATTCGGACTAAAAACTGTGGGCCGCGTTTTAAGAAAGCAAAGATACATAAAATCACCTGTTGGGATCGATTACCATCTGAATTCCCGGCGGGTGATTTTTGGGTTAACCCAAAAATCACATGATTATGCCATTGCCGGGGTCATTCTGTAAGAAATATAATTTAAGAAAAACAGAAAGGCGGAGGAATTGATATGTTTGATATGAAAGGAAAAGTCGCGGTTGTAACAGGCGCTTCCAGCGGTCTTGGCGCTGACGCGGCAAGAGCGTATATCGAAGCGGGAGCCGCGGTAGCGCTTATCGCCAGAAGAAAAGAACGGCTGGAAAACCTGAAAGCAGAGCTTATCGCAAAGGGCGGAAGGGCGATGGCCGTGCAGTGTGATGTATCTGATGAGGAAAGCGTAAAGGCGGCGTGTGACAGTATTGCCGGGGAATATGGGAAGATCGATGTCCTTCTCAACGCCGCGGGAGTATCTCCGCTGGGAAGTGTGGAAACCCTCTCTGAGAAAGATTGGGACGCGGCTATGAATATCAATCTCAAAGGAACCTTCCTCATGAGCAAATACGTTATTCCGCATATGAAGAAAAACCATTATGGAAAGATTGTAAACATAGCGTCCTTCAACGCCGGTAAGGCAGACAAGTTCGAACCCTTCTTCAGACACGCCTACAACGCGTCTAAGGCTGGGGTAAACGGTTTGACCGTAGCTATGGCGGCATCCTACGGGCAAAACGGCATTACGGTAAACAGCATAGGTCCGGGGCTCTTTGACACAGAGATGACACATGATGATCTGATTGAAAATGAAGGCTTTATGAGCTGGTTCAATAGCAGAAATCCTATGTGCCGTCCGGGAGGTAAAGGAGATCTTAACGGAACGATTCTCTATCTTTCCTCAGACGCGTCAAATTATGTGACCGGGCAGTTCATTCTGGTGGACGGCGGCGCGAGCATTGTGGATATTGCCGGACTGGATATGTAATAGGAAGGGACTGTAATACAGATCCTGAGAAATATCCGATGCTGCAGATGTGAAGAGGGTGTGAAAATGGTAAACAGTAGAAATGAAACCATCAAATTTATGTTGGAACTTATGAATCTGCAGTATTCCAATGGAATATATCATGCCAGACAGCTGTTGGAGTTGTTTGAAAAATATCTGGGATTCCAATATACAGCAACAGGCGTATATGACAGCAATATTATTACATCATTAATGGGGCCGGAGATTATGTCAGAGTCAAAAAATGAAGCGATTCTGGACATTAATAAGACTTTTGTCCGTCCGTATATTATGGAACATCGGTCCGAGATCATGAATGATATAAAACCGGTATTCAGCACGGATATGGCGCGGCCAGAAAATTATGAGCACAGTAAGTATGTTACGGCAATGCGGGAAAAGCTGGGAATGTATTATTCCGCGTTCCTGGCGTTCAGAGAGGTTTATATTGTTGTTTATCATACAGAGGAAGACGGAAACTTCAGCAATGAAGAAAAAAATACGCTGACAGACATATGCAGGTTTATGACCATACAGGACGCGGTTAAAGAGCGTATCAGAAATGATACGAATTCTCTGTATCTCATAAATGAAGTGCTCGATGATTTTGAAATCGGGACGATCATATTTAAAGGTGATCATGAGGTCCTTTACTGCAATAAACGGGCAATACAGTATATCAGCAGCCTTTGCGGAGAAGGTGTCGCCATGGAAGCCATGTTTGAGGCAATTTGCGGCATTGCGGGCTTTAAGGACACTATTAATACGATGAACTATAGAGCCGTAAGCAGCGGATATGAATTCACAGCGGAGCATCTGTACAAGCAGGAGGAATACGGCGTCAGGCGTCATTATATACGAATGACGATGGTTCCCATGTCAAAGGAAATTCAAAGCTGTCAGGAGCTTAAAATAAAGGAGGCTTTTGAAAGACTGACAAGGCGGGAAATGGATGTGATTGAATGTCTGTACAGAGGTATGCAGTATCAGGACGCGGCAGACAGTATGGTGATCAGCATAAACACATTCAGAACACACATCCGGAACATATACAAAAAGCTTGGCATAAATAAACAAGCGGATATTCTGCGGTATTACGGAGAATTTCGCAAACAATAGAAACTCTAGACCTGAGGAATGGCACACTGGATTTTGTCCAATGTGTCATCCCTCTTCGGTGCCAAAAAAGACAACCACTAATTTGATCGTTGTCTTTTTTCCATAAATAACCTACACATTATAATTATACTATAAATACATATCATTCAAACTTACCAGCTTAACTTCTCCAGCCTCTGCTTTTTCAATCAACGCTTCTGTAAAGCCTCCTTTGGAGAAAATATAATAATGATATTTTTCTCCTAATCCGAATACTTCCGCATAATTCTGAAGCAGCTGTAGTTCATCTATACCTATTTTTTCATTTTTATATTTGCATGAACCGATGATATATTCTTTACCTTCTACCGGTGTGCCGACAATATCTATCTGTATTTCTTTATGCGATTTCTTATCTGTTCCCCACCACTGCCCGATTTCTTTAATTACAAAATCCGAGTTATTTTCATAATGTAACAGATATTCTTTGCACATTTTCTCGAAAACCAATCCCATATAGTCAGGATAGTAGTTCTTTATTACCGCATCGTAGATAAGTTTAATTCTTCCTGAGTTTACAGATGACAGGTTTTTCGAAACGAACCTGTACCAGAATCTAAAGAAATTGTCTTCAATAACATAAATCGTTTTCTTTCCGGGTTTCTCTGTAATCGGTGTTTCCTTTCTCACGATTTCAAGATCAAGTAAAACTTTCAAATACTTGCCGCATGCTCCTGAATTAAGACCAACTTTAGTCGCAATCTCATTTGCTCTAGATGCGCCTGCTGCGATTGCTCTTATAATAGAATTATAAATAGCAGGTTCCCTAAGTTCCTGTTTCAGCAGGTTTTCAGGTTCTTCAAAGAGATAAGCCGAGGAGTCGAAAATATTTTCTATTATCGCCTCATCCACATCACTGTCCACATCCAGTTTATTAATATAGTGAGGTATTCCGCCCGTTATTCCATATACCAAAGCCTGCTCACTTGCGTTCAGCTGTGGGTTAAATACAGTAATCTCTTTATAGTTCATCGCCTGAATTTTATATTGCGCAGTCCTTCTTCCATACAAAGGGCTTTCATATCCAAGCACCTGATTTTCCATAAAGCTCATAGATGAACCGCATAAAATTAAATAAAGATTGCTGTCCTGCCATACATGATCAATAATATGCTGCAGTCTGGAAGATACAGACTCGTTAGCCCTGGCAAGATAAGGATACTCATCTATTACAAAGATAACCTGTTCTTTCTTTACAATATTCGTAATTTCATCGAAAGCATCCGCAAAGCTTGCGTAAATCGGTGCTATGGAATGTTCTGAGTCTTTATACATGTAAATCGCCTTTGACAATTCCTCTAAGTTATCCTGCGCCGTTCCTCTAATAGCTGAAAAATATATAGCTTTTTTGTCTTTGCAAAATTCTCTAATCAGTGAAGTTTTTCCCACTCGGCGTCTGCCATATATAACGACACATTCAAATCTGTTTTTGTTGTATCGCTTATTCATGCTTTTCAGTTCTTCATTTCTTCCAAAAAACATAATGTCCCCTCTTTGCCAAATAAACTAACTCGTAATCTACTAAATCATGAGTTAGTTTTAACACATTATATTCCTTTTATGCTAAATATTCAATATTAGAAATCATAACTTTTGCTTTATTTTATATAAAGAGCAGCTTATACATCTTCATTCTAAATCACCGGTTCAACCGGTGGTCTTGATTTTGAGCCGCCGGCGGAGCAGAGTCCCCCGGCCTGGCAAAGTACTTTTAGGTATAAAATTATACCTGAAAAATACCTGAAAAATGGCATTTTCATAGGATAGTGAGATACTTTTCTGACTGGTAATATAAGAAAAAACAACAAGATTGCCAGAAAGGAGTTGATTGAATTTGAATAATAATTATCCACATCTTTTCAGTCCGCTTAAAGTTGGAAAACTCACCTTCAGAAACCGTATTGTATCTACGCCGAACAATACCCTGACAGATTTACACGACAGAATAACCTTCTTTGAGAATAAGGCAAGAGGCGGCGCTGCTGTAGTAACCGTTGGAGAAACAGCGATTTCAAGTAAATATGTTACGGCAGACAAGGGCTGCGGATTTGTTCTTGATGGTCTGGATAAGGATCACCAGAGACTGGGGTCATTTGTACTGGCTATGAAAGCCTATGGAGCGATTCCCAATATACAGCTGATCCATCACGGCCGGGAATATTGGAATCATGGCCTTCAAAAGCCTCCGTTCGTAGACTTTTATCCGCTAAAGCCTTCCGGATACATGCCTATCGGACCAACCGCGGGGGTAAACAAGGACGGTGTAGAAGTCATTGAAATGACCGAAGAGCTGATTGAGGAAACCATACAGGATTACGCAAACGCCGCGCAGTTTTGTAAACAGGCCGGATTTGATATGATCCAGATCCATGGAGGACATGGATGGCTTCCGGCGCAATTTGCCTCATCACGAACAAATCACCGTACTGACCGCTGGGGCGGCAGCCTGGAAAACCGGGCAAGATTTCCGCTGGAAGTTCTCAAGAGGATCCGTGAAAAATGCGGCAAGGATCTGGTTATTGAGTACAGGGTCAGTGGAGACGAATTAGTTGAAAACGGCATGAGAATCGATGAAACGGTTGCGTTTGTAAAGCTGATTGAGCCGTATATCGACATTATCCATGTGTCGGCGGGAATTCATATGGAAATGTCAACAGAGAGAAGAATGTTTCCTGAGGGCCTCTATGAAAAGAGAGGGTGCAATGTGTATCTGGCGGCAGAGATCAAAAAACATGTGAATATTCCGGTTCTTGCTGTTGGAGGGATTAACACGCCGGAACTGGCAGAGCGGATTCTGGCAGAAGGAAAGGCGGATCTGGTTGGAATGGGACGGGCTCTTATAATTGACCCGGAATTGCCCAATAAAGCCAGAGCGGGCCATCCTGAAGAAATTATACACTGTATGCGATGCTGTCACTGTCTTGCGTCAACATCACCATGGGACAAGGCATACCAGCTCAGCTGTTCCGGAAATCCGGTTATTGGCAGGGACAGAATGGTAGCAAGGATACCTGAGCCCGAAGGGTCCAGAAAGGTTGTGGTTGTAGGCGGTGGCCCCGCGGGGCTGTATGCCGCGATGACCGCGGCCAAGAGGGGCCATGATGTCACCCTTTTTGAAAAGAGCCCTGAGCTTGGAGGCCTTATGAAATACGCTGACGCCGACGAGGCAAAGTATGAAGAAAAACTTTACAAGGACTGGCTGGTCAGAAAGACGAAGGAGCGCGTCAAGGATATCCGGCTCGGAACAGAGGCGACTGCGGAAATCGTCGAGCCGATGAAGGCGGATGTCATTATTGCGGCTGTAGGATCAAAACCGCTCATCCCTCCGATTCCTGGAGTTGACAGAGAAACAGCGCTGACGGTACATGATGTGTATTACAGCCCGGAAAAGATCGGTGATGACATCATCATCATCGGCGGAGGACAGGTAGGATGTGAAACTGCGATCCATCTTGGAAAAATGGGCAAAAAGGTTACACTTATCGAAATGACGCCGGTACTGTCTGACCCTTCAAAAAACTGGGTACAGCAGCTAAGTACAGAGGAAGAAGTTTATAAAACAAAGACCATAGACCCCAGACTTTCGACAAAATGTGTAAAGGTTCAGGGAAATACAGTAATTGTTGAGAAGGATGGCAAGCAGGAAGAGCTTACAGGGGATACCGTTATAATCTGCGCGGGGCAGACACCCGTAACAGATGGCCTCGAAGAGCTCCGAAACTGTGCCGACCGGTTTGTAGTTGCAGGTGATTGCATAGAAGCGCAGACAATTGGTGAAGCGGTAAGAGATGGGTTCTTCAATGCAATGAATATTCTTTAAGTTACATTTGATATGGAGGTTAAAATACCATGGAAAAGTTAGGTATGAAGAGGATAAACCCCGTAAAGCTAAAGATTGTCATTTTAATGATTGCGTTACAGGATGTAGCGGCAGGCGCGACAAGTCCTGCCCTGGCCAGTATTATTGCGGATTTTCCGCAATATATGCCGTCTACCGTAATGATGATTGCGTCGGTTCCGGGACTGGTGCAAGGTATCGTTGCTATATTCTTTGGAATAATTTATAAGAAGTGCAAGGCAAGACCATTGATTCTGTTTGGATTTGCCCTGTTCATCGTCGGCGGAGTGGCTCCGTTTTTCCTGAACAGTCTGCCTGCGATTATCTTTATGAGGGTTCTGGTAGGATTTGGGTCAGGAATATGTATGCCAATGTCAATGAATCTGGTGGCGGACTTTTATGAAGGGCATGAAAAGGATACTATGCTTGGCTTCTCCTCCGCCATTGGAGGCGCTTCCGGTGTCATCTTCCAAAGTCTGGGAGGATTTCTTACTGCCGCGTACGGATGGCATTACTGCTTCCTGTCTTATCTCATCATTCTGATTATTGCGTTGTTTGTATTCTTCTGGCTCCCGGAACCGGAAAAGAAGACAGAAGAGGATATGGTCAGTGAAAACGGGACCGCTTTAAGTGAGGAAGAAAAGAGCAGGAGAAAGAAAGCGGCTCTTCCGCTCATTGTAATTCTTACCTTGTTCTGTCTTTTATGGAATATGATCGACTACGTTATGATATCCAACCTGTCGATCCTTTTGGAAACAACGGGAATGGGCGACGCCGCGTCTGCTGGAACCTGTCTGTCACTGTTTACCGTAGGAGCTTTTATTGCGGGTATTGTGTTCGGTAAAATCAAAAAATGCCTCAAAACTTATTTTATCGTACCGTTTCCATTCCTGGTTTCTTTTATTGGATTTTTGATCGTTTATAATGCTTCGGGACTGAGTATCGTAATGGTAGGAACCCTGATATGCGGCTTTGCGCTTGGAAGCTGTCTTCCAACCTTTACTGGTACGATTACTGATTTAATCGATCCTTCAATCGTTCCATGGGGAATCGGATTCATCATGGTAGCCAACGGACTTTCTCAATTCTGTCAGGCTCCGATTTACGATGTGATCAATCGCTTTGCCGGTACTACATACGGACGCGACCAGTTCCTGATCAGCATTATTTTGTTCGCCATAGTATTTGTGCTGGCCGTCATTTGGGCCTTTGCGGCCAGAGCTCTCCGGCATGGAAAAGCATAGTCTTTTACGCTTTTTTCACAAAAAAATATACAGTTCCCTTTTGGGCGGCATCTTACAGAGCAGATATCATTCTGCTCTGTTTTCCTGTTTTTGAGGTAGTTCTTCCCATAGGCAGCGCTCCCTTCTGACATGAGAAAAAGAATGGGGGTAACATCAGGTAACATTCCGTAACATATAAATCCTATTTCTATGCGATTGAAGCGTTGGAAAATTAAGAATACAATTTTTATAAAGCAAGAAAGAATCACAGTTTTGTACGAACTTACACAAATGGATTGGTAAGGAGGAAGAAAAATGGTGGAACTCAAATTCACAGATCAGAATGTAGTTGTTACAGGAGCGGCAAGCGGGCTCGCATATGAAGTAGCAAAGCAGTTCGCGGAAGCCGGAGCAAATGTCGTAGTTGCGGATTTTGATATGGAGGGCGCGGAAAAAGCGGCAAACCAGTTCAAAGAAATGGGCGTAAAGGCTTTTGCGTATAAAACGGATATCAGCAAGTATGAAGACTTTGAAGCCCTTTTTGAGGAAACTGTAAAACAGCTTGGCAGCATTGACATTTTGGTAAACGGCGCGGGAATCGGAGGAATCGGACCGATCACTGAGCAGACTCCGGAATTCGTGAGCAAACTGATCGATATAGACCTGAAGGGTCCGATCTGGGGATGCAAAGCCGTAGCCCCTTATATGATGGAGCAGAAACACGGAAAGGTTATTAACTTTTCCTCTCAGGCTTACAGAATGATGAAGGAAGGCTCCATTGCGTACGGCGTGTCAAAAGTAGGAGTTGTCGCCTTAACCGCGTGCTTTGCCAGAGAGATGGCGCCTTTTGATGTGAATGTCAACGCAATCGCTCCGGGAAGCATCCGGACTCCAATGTGGGACGCCACTTTAGAAGAATGGGCGCCTGGAGACAAAGCAAAGCAGGATGAGCTTTTCAAAGAACTCATCATCAGCGCCATTCCAATGGGAAGAACCCAGGACACAGAAGATATTGCTCACGCGACACTGTTCCTTTGCAGCGAATACGCAAGAAATATCAGCGGACAGTGCCTGTCAGTAGACGGGGCGCAGACATTCTCTTATTAATGAAAACAAGGATGGGTTAGCAGAAATGGTCTATAAGAATTTTGAAGAATTAGTCAATAGTTTGAAAGGAATGCCCGCGTGCAGAGCGGCGGTAGCTGCGGCTCAGGATGAGCATACGCTGGAAGCGGTGTTTAAATGCGCGGAGGAAGGCATTATCGAACCTGTGCTGGTAGGAGACAAGAACGCGATTGTAGAAATTCTTGATAAGCTGGGAAAAAGCATGCCGGGAGAAAACATATATGAGGCTTCAACCCTGGAGGACGCGGCGTTCAAGGCTGTAGAACTGGTTCGGAAAGGAAAAGCCGATGTGATTATGAAGGGCAAGCTGGATACATCCGTCATTCTCAGAGAAGTCGTTAAAAGAGAAACGGGACTCAGAAACGGACACGCTATGAGCCATATTGCAATCAATGAGATTCCATCCTACCACAAGCTGGTAATAACAACAGACGGCGGAATGACACTGCAGCCTTCTCTTGAACAAAAGAAAGAAATCCTGATTAACGCGGTTACCGCTATGAGGGCCCTGGGTGTTGAACAGCCTAAGGTCGGCGTCCTCGCGGCCGCGGAAAAAATAAATGAAAAGCTGACAGACAGTGTGGACGCGGCGGCTCTTAAAGAAATGAATCAGAAGGGCGAGATTACAGACTGCATTGTGGAAGGCCCGATTTCCCTTGACCTGGCGATGGTTGCGGAAAAGGCGCGGGCGAAAGGGTATGAAAGCCCATGCGCGGGGGATGTGGACATCCTGATTGTTCCCAATATTACCGCGGGAAATATCCTGGGCAAGAGCATGACCGAGCTTGACCACGGCAAGATGGCAGGACTGATCATAGGCGCTAAATGCCCCATCGTCGTAACATCCAGAGGATCATCATCAGAGGAGAAATATAACGCGTTAATGCTGGCGGCAAAAATGGCAGGAGGATCGAATGGACAAGGAAAGAATTCTAGTAATTAATCCAGGCTCAACTTCAACAAAGGTGGCTGTGTACGATGATATGGAGACGGTTTTCGTTGAAAACGTAGCCCACAGCGAAGCGGAGCTTGCTGCGTTCAAGGAGCTTTTCGATCAGTATGAATACCGAAAAAAGCTGGTTCTTGAGGCAATGGAACGCCATGAGATCGACAAAAACACACTTACAACGGTGGTTTCCAGAGGAGGGCTGCTTCCGCCCGTTCCATCCGGAGCCTTTGAGGTCAATGACGATATCGTATGGCAGCTTAAAAACAAGCCGCAGAACGAACATCCATCCAATCTGGGCGCTGCGATCGCCAAAAGCATCGCGGATGATCTGGGACTTACAGCATACATATATGACCCGGTGACAGTAGATGAAATGGATGAGATCGCAAAGGTGGCAGGCCTTCCCGAAATGAGAAGAAAGAGCCTGGGACATCCGCTGAATATGCGCGCGGTTGCCCATAAATACGCGAGAAAAAAGGGAAGAGCTTATGGAGATATGAATTTGATTATCGCCCATCTGGGAGGAGGAATCACTATTTCCCTTCACAAGAAGGGCAGAATGATCGATATGATATCCGATGAAGAAGGCCCCTTTTCTCCGGAGCGGACAGGCGGGCTTCCGCTCTTTCAGGTCATAGATGAAGCGACACAGGAACAAGAGACCCAGAAGACTATGATGAAAAGAGTAAAGCGGCAGGGAGGTCTGGTGGCCCATCTGGGTACAAATGACGCCAGAAAAGTTGAAGAAATGATCGCGAATGGAGATCAGCACGCGGCTCTGGTTTACGAAGCGATGGCCAACAGCATTTCCAAGCATATCGCGTCCCTGGCGGCAGTGGCCAGAGGCAATGTGGACGCCATCATTCTTACAGGCGGCGTTGCCCACTCCAAAATGCTGACAGAATGGATTATTGAACGGGTTTCCTTTATTGCGGAGGTGGAAGTTATCCCGGGCGAAAATGAAATGGAAGCCCTCGTAAGCGGCGTGCTTCGGGTGAGAAGAGGACAGGAAAAGGTCAGAACCTTCAAAAAGGTCGTATAGATTAAACGTTAGATCCGAAAACGAAACAAGGAGATAGAACAATGGGTGAAAGAAGAGAAAAGATAACAGGCACAAGAAAATACATCGCGGACGCGATGCTCAAGAGCGTAACCTCTTACCCTCAGGCCAGAGGGTCTATCGAGTGCGACATGGGAAAGCTCCTGGAACTGCAGCAGGAGTATAAAGATAAGGGCGAAAAAATAGCCTTATCCGCGTTGATGATCAAGCTGGTGGCTACGGCTCTTAAAAAATTCCCGTCGCTGAATTCCCGTATCGAAGGGGATGAGATCATTTATTACGATGAAATCAACTGCGGGATCGGAATGGATATCGGGACCGGTCTGTACGTTCTTACTATCCGGGACGCGGACAAAAAAACTTTAAGCGAAATCAATACAGAATTCAAAGGATATATTAAAAAGCTTCAGGATAACACCCTTACCTATGACGATATCCAGGGATCTACCTTTACTCTGACTAATTTTGCGGGAATGAGGCCTGAATTTTTTGAATCCATCATCACCAATGACCAGTGTATTATCGTTGGAATCGCTGGCATCAAAAAGAAAGTTGTTGTTACAGAGGATGATGAAATGGTCATCCGGCCGATGTGCCCGATCATCGTCAATATGAACCATGCTATTACAGATGGAAAAGATATTCACGCCATGATGGAATATCTTTATGAAATCTGCCTGGATCCTAAGGCTTATTTTTAAAAAAGGCTTTGAGATAAAACTATTAAAGGAGGAATAAAAATGGAAGTAGTTATGCCAAGACTGGGAATGACAATGCAGGACGGTAAGATCGTTAAGTGGTACTTTGCTGACGGTGACAAGGTTACAGAGGGAGAACCTCTTTTAGACATCGAAACAGAAAAGCTTAACAACACAGTCAACGCGACTGCCACTGGAATTTTCACAAAGGTTGCCAACGAAGGTGACACCATCGCCTGCGGCGAAGTAATCGCGAGAATTGATTAATCGGAGGTGAAATAAAGCATGAAAGAATATCCAAAAGAAGAACTGATCAGAATGTATGACAAGCTGAAAGAAGCCCGTATATTTTCTGAACAGATGGAAAAAGCCGTATACGCGGGCCTTATCCGAAGTTCTTTCCATACGCCGGTAGGACAGGAAGCGACAGGCGTAGGCATTGTAACGGCTGCTAAGGATACAGACTGGCTGGGATATACCCATAGAGGCCAGGTTATCCTTTACGACAGATATGGAATGCAGCCTCTGATTACAGAATTGTTTGCCCTTCGCGATGGAGCGGGAAAGGGCTCAACCTACGATTTTCATTTGGGAGATTATGACCCGGATGGCCACAGAATTCTCTCTATGCCGGGCAGCTTAGGCTCAGGCGTTCCTCAGCAGACAGGCTTCGCTTTTGCCAGAAAGTATATGGGCTATGAAGGGGAAGTTGTGATTGAACCGTTAGGTGATGGAGCGACCTGTGAAGGCTATGTATATGAAGGATGGAACATGGCTGCGCTGTATAAAGTGCCGATCGTATTTGTAATTGAAAACAATGAATGGGGTCAGTCCATTGCGTATGACGCAATGTCCGCGGATACTAATTATTCCGCGAAGGCAGCGGCCTGCGGCCTGGAATGCACAGTAGTCAAAGACGGTACCGACATTCTCGAAATCAGAGAGGCTCTGGACAACGCCATCGAAAAGGCGCGCAAATGCCAGCCGCAGGTTGTTGAGATTCATAACCTGAGATGGGGACCGCACTGGTTCGGCCAGCCTGATATGTACAGACAGGACAAGAAGAAGGTGGACGAAGCCATGAAGGACGCGGACTGCGTCAAAAAGTATGAAACCTACCTCCTTGAAAAGGGCGTCATCGATCAGAACTATATCGACGCTAAAACCGCGGAGCTGGAAGCGGCCATTTCAAAATGCTATGAAGTGGCGGCCAAGTCTGAAAAGCCGAAATTTGAAGACTTATACCGTAAGGAAAACATCTATGCAAGTCCTGAAACCGGAGGTGATTTATAATGTCAAGAACATTCAACATTGGAATGGCCATTTCAGAAGCGGTTGAGAAAGAAATGGACCGGGACGATAAAGTAATACTGATGGGCGAAGATATGACATCGCTGGCAGGGGCGCTGGGAACCTTCCAGAGCGTAATGCCTAAATATGCTGACCGGTGTCTTGACCTGCCTATCTCAGAAACAGGGTTTACCCATTTTGCCAACGGAGCCGCCCTGGCGGGATTGAGAACGATTGTTGACTATAACATTTCCGACTTTGCGCTGCTGGCTTCAGACGGAATTATTAACGGAGCTCCTAAGGCGAGATTCTGTTCCATCGGAAACGCTTCTGTTCCTACAACCTTCCTCATGGCTAACGGCGGTGTTGGAACCTATGGTGAATGCGGACTGGGCGTAAACCATTCCCAGTGTATCGAAAGCTTATATTTCAATATCCCGGGATTAAAGGTGGTTATGCCGCACTATCCGTCCGATGTTTACGGACTGCTGCGGTCGGCTATTTCCGATAACGATCCGGTAGTATTCCTTTATCACATTGGATCTCTGGGCGGTCTGAGAGAAGAAGTGGATTTTGAGCCATGCGCGGACTACACCATTCCGCTTACAAACGCGGCAAAGGTTGTGAAAGAAGGCTCTGATATCACCATCGTTGCCATCCAGAGCATGATACCAGTCGTTGAAAAAGCCATAGCCCAGTTAGAGGAAAAAGGCATTTCGGTTGAAATGATTGATCCAAGAGTACTGGTTCCATTTGACGCAGAGACCGTTTACCAGTCCGTGAAAAAGACCGGAAAGCTCATGATCGTTCATGAAGCGCCTACCAGAGGAAGCTTTGCCGGTGAAATCGTTAAAAGCATCATGGAAAAAGACGCGGACGCGATTAAAAAGCCGATTAAGGATCTGGGAGCTTTGAATACTCCAATTGGATCCGGCTTCTACGAAGGTATGATTATGCCTCATGTTGAAGATGTCGTCGCGGCGGCGGAAGAAATGATGAAATAACCCGAACGGTTAATGTGAGGCAAGATATGAATCAATACAATGTAGCAATAATCGGCGGCGGCCCGGGCGGATATGTGGCGGCGATCCGTTCCGCCCAGCTGGGCCTTAAGACCGTTCTGATTGAGGAATTCAAAGTGGGAGGAACATGCCTGAATATCGGCTGCATTCCTACAAAAACACTTGTAAAAAACGCGGAAATTCTTCACGACTTGAAGCGCGCGAAAGAAAGAGGAATCGAAGTCAGTCAGCCAAAGGTAAATATGCCAAAGGCTGCGCGGATGAAGGATATGGTAGTAAATCAGCTGACCGGCGGAGTTCAGTTCCTGCTTCAGAAGAACGGTGTCACCATAATAAACGCAAGAGCGAGGGTGGTATCCGATCACGCGCTGACAGCCGGAGGGGAAGAAATCACCTTTGACAATCTGATCATCGCGACAGGTTCGTCCAACTTCATACCGCCTGTACCGGGCATGGATGACAAAGACATATTGACATCCACAGAGCTTCTGGACATAGACCATGTGCCGGAAAGCCTGACCATCATCGGCGGCGGAGTGATCGGCTGCGAATTTGCCTCGATTTTCAACGAATTCGGCTGTAAAGTCACAATTGTCGAAATGATGGCGGACATCGTCCCTAACATGGATCGGGACATATCATCCGCGTTGGCTTTCAGCATGAATCAGGAAGGAATTGCTGTTAAGACCGGATGTAAAGTTACAGAAGTCAGAAAAACAGGGGATTCCTTTGACATAATCATGGAAGAAGGGGGAGAGATAAAGAGCGTTCATTCCGAAGAAGTCCTCGTAAGCGTGGGACGAAAAGCAAATACAGCCGGAATAGAAAGCCTGGAGCTGGAATATGAAAAAGGATACATTAAGACTGACCATCACATGAGAACCAGCAAAGAGCATATTTACGCGATTGGGGACGTTACAGGCAGAATCCAGCTCGCTCATGTGGCAAGCGCGCAGGGAGTGACTGCCGCGGAGAATATCGCCGGTAAAGACGCGGCTATGTCATATGATCTTGTTCCAAGCTGCATATTTACCATTCCGGAAATCGGTTCCGTTGGGATGACCGAGGAACAGGCCAGAAAGGAAGGCATCCAGGTAATAGCTAAAAAATTCCCTTATTCGGCTTGTGGTAAGGCTCTGGCTATGGGCGCGCCGGACGGGTTTGTAAAAATCATTGCTGACGGAGAAACGAATAAATTGCTGGGATGCCATATTATAGGCCATACCGCCGCTGAATTAATCAGCGAAGCGGCAGCCGTAATGCATTTTGACGGTACAGTAGAAGATATTGACAAAACCATTCACGCGCATCCTACGCTCTCTGAAACGGTATCTGAGGCGGCTCTGCTTGCCCTTGGCAGACCGATTCATACGCTGTAATGGCAGAAGAAGTTATTAAACGTTTAAACCCTATTTTACATAGTAGTAGGAGAAGAAAATGAGAGATTATAAAAACACAAGCAAAACAGTCATTAAGATTGCGATTTTATGTATATGCCTGACAGACTGCGCCAACGGCGCGATTACAGCGGGGCTTGAAACTATAGCGCAGGCATGGCCGGATGTATCGACCACCATGATTCAGAATATCGGTTCCTTCGCGGCATTGGCTATCGGACTTTCTCCAGTGGTGCTGTATGTGCCGCTGGCCGCCAAACTGAGAAAAAGAGCCGTTATGTGGATCGGTATTATCTGCTTTTTGGTTGGAGGCATAGGACCTGCCTTTGTCACCACTCACTTTGCCATGATCCTGTTATTCCGGGTTATATTAGGATGTGGGCTTGGTATTTTAACTCCCCTTGGCATGGATCTTTGCTGCGCGTTCTTTGAAGGAAATGAACGAGGCACTATGCTGGGCCTTACTTCAACGATGACCGGTATATCCGGAGTTATCTTCCAGACACTTGGAGGAATTTTTGCCGGCGTTGGCTGGAACTGGATCTTCTACACTTACATCGCCGGAGCCATCTTCTTTGCCGTTGCGGTTATCTTCCTTCCGGAACCGCCTAAGCAGGAAGAGTTTTTCGACAAAAAGGATGAAAAGCTGGATACAGCGAAAGAAGCCTTCCCAAAACTGGGGTGGGTGTACGGAATACTCTATTTGCTTCTGGGCTGCGGCTTTTATACCGCCTGCTCCAATGTGGCTATGGTCGGTATCGGCGAAGGATATCTGACACCGGTAAACGTGTCTATGTGTTTTAACGGCATGACACTCATGTGTGTCATAACAGGAATTCTGTTCGGCCCGGTCCTCAAACGGATTGGTTACTGGATTCTGCCTATCGCTCTGGTACTTGGAGGCTGCGGACTTTTCATCTTATCGGCGGTTCACAGCTATGGACTTACAATTGCGGGTTTGGCTCTCGTTGGATGTCTTCTTGGACTTGGAGTATCAGGAGGCGTATCCAAAGTTACAACTATCGCGCCTGATTCAAGATCCGCCCTGGCTTCCGCGGTTCCTATCGCGTGCTGGAATCTGGGACAATTCTTCCAGCCGACTGTAACAAACGCGATCGTCGGACCAGGAAGACCGAGCATGGTGCTGGGCGGATGCGTAGTAATGGTAATCGCAATTATATTCTTTATTCTGGAAGGCGCTTTTGGAAAGAAAAAAGATACAAAGGCAGCAGTATAAAACAGAAAACCCCCATTGACAAAGTTTAATTAAACAGCTGAAAAACTGTCCGGAGTTCCCGGAATTTCGGACAGTTTTATTAAGTATACCATAAATTCTCAGGAGGAATAAGAATGCTGGATAAAAAACATGAAATGATAAGAAAGCTTGCAAGTGAATTTGCGGAAAAAGAAATCGAACCTTATGCCGACGAGGCGGATACGACAGGTGAGTTCCACGAAGGCTTGAGGGAGAAGGTAATTAAAAGCAGATTCCACGCAATTACAATCCCAAAGAAATACGGCGGATGCGGCGGCGATTATCTGGCATCCGCAATTGTGACAGAAGAGTTCGCGAGAAAGGACGCGTCCGCGTCATCGATGCTTATGCCAAACTCGCTGTCCGGCGCGCCGCTGATATATTTTGGAAACGAAGAACAGAATCAGAAATATTTAAGGGGAATGGCTGAAGGTAAGCTGATCGGCGCTTTTGGAATTACAGAGCCCGGATCAGGCTCCGACGCGGGATCGATCACAACAACAGCCGAGGATTGCGGAGATTATTATCTGCTCAACGGGCGTAAATGCTTTATCTCAAACGGTCCGATCTGCGATTTTATCACAGTTTTCGCGAAGACGGACCAGGACGCGCCGGGCGTAAAGGGAATCAGCGCGTTTCTTGTAGAAACCTCCTGGGAGGGCGTTTCCACAGGAAAGCTGGAAAGTAAAATGGGAATTCACGCTTCAAAGACAAGTGACGTAATCTTTGAAAATGTCAAAGTGCCGAAGGAAAATCTTCTGGGAAAAGAAGGGCAGGGCTTTAAAATCTGTATGACGGTTCTGGATTCAGGGCGAATCACCGTGTCGTCACAGGCCCTTGGCCTGGCACAGGGCGCTTTGGATGAAGCGATTAAATATACAAAAGAACGAATTCAATTCGGAAGGCCGATCGCGAAATTTCAGAACACCCAGTTCGAGATTGCGGATATAGCTACTAAGGTAGAATGCGGAAGACATCTGGTATATGAGGCGGCCCGCATGAAAGACGCCGGTATGAAGATCACGACTCAGGCAGCCATGGCCAAGTATTACTGCGGTGAATTGTGCAACGACGCGGCGTATCGTTCACTGCAGCTCCACGGCGGATACGGATTTATGAAGGAATACCCAATTGAAAGGATTTATCGCGACGCGAGGATCATGTCGATCTACGAAGGTACTTCAGAAATTCAGAAGATCGTAATAGCTGGAAATATTATCGGTAAATAATAGGAGGACGAAATGAACGTAATAGTATGCGCAAAGCAGGTTCCCAACACCAACGAGGTAAGAATCGATCCTGTTAAAGGGACTTTGATCAGAGACGGCGTTCCAAGCATCCTGAATCCGGATGACGCCAACGCCTTAGAGGAAGCGTTAAAACTGAAGGATGAAAATCCGGAAACAAAGGTGACTGTAATTTCAATGGGTCCGGATCAGGCGAAGGAAATGCTTCGGGAATGTCTGGCGATGGGAGCTGACGAAGCGATTCTTTTAAGCGACAGGGCTTTTGGAGGCTCCGATACATATACAACATCAAATGCGATTTCCTCTGCTATCAGAAAGATCGGTGATTATGATATCATCTTCTGCGGCAGACAGGCCATCGACGGCGATACTGCTCAGGTAGGCCCGCAGATTGCGGAAAAGCTGGATGTTCCGCAGGTGACCTATATGCAGGAATTTAAACTGGAGGGAGATGAAGTAACCGTTCAGAGACAGCTGGAAGACGGCTACGAGCTGATCAGGGTAAAGACTCCTGTAATGCTTACAGCAGTGAAAGAGCTTAACGAGCCAAGATATATGACCATGGATGGAATTTACAGAGCTTATGAAACGGAAATCCCTGTATGGGGAATCCATGATGTTGACGTAGAGCCCGCGCAGGTGGGACTCAAGGCGTCCCCTACGAATGTGTACCGCTCTTTCACCCCGGAACCCAAGGGCAAAGGCGTTATGATTGAAGGAAAGACAAATCAGGAAAAGGTTGACAGCCTTATGGCGCGTTTAAAGGAAAAACATATCATTTAGGAGGACAGGAAATGGCAGGAAAAGAAGATTATAAGAATGTATGGGTCTATGCGGAACAGAGACAAGGCGTACTGACACCTGTTGTTATCGAGCTTCTGGGTGAAGGTAAAAAACTCGCGGACGCCGCGGGCGTTGACCTCTGCGCGGTTCTGCTGGGGCATAATGTAAAAAATTTAGCTGAGGAACTGATTCAATACGGAGCGAAGACGGTCTATGTGGCGGATGACCCGCTTCTCGACAAGTATACAACGGATGCTTATTCAAAGGTTATTACACAGGCCATCGAATCCATCAAGCCGGAAATCGTTCTTTACGGAGCGACGCATATCGGAAGAGATCTCGCACCGAGAATCGCGGCAAGATGCGCTACGGGTCTGACGGCTGACTGTACAAAGCTGGAAATCAACCCGGACGATAAAAAGCTGATGCAGACAAGACCGGCGTTCGGCGGGAATCTTATGGCAACCATCATCTGTCCAAACCACAGACCGCAGATGTCTACCGTAAGACCCGGCGTTATGGAAAAGGCGGAAAAGGATGAGACAGCCCGTGGGGAAATCGTGGAATTTGATTATACGCTGAAAGCGGATGATATTCGCACCGTTGTAATGGAAATCGTCAAGACGAAGAAGACCGTTTCCCTGACAGACGCGGATATTATCGTATCCGGAGGAAGAGGTCTGGGAGACCCGGAAGGCTTCAAGCTGATAAAAGAGCTCGCCGATACAATGGGCGGTGTTGTGGGGTCATCCAGAGCCGCTGTTGACGCCGGATGGATCGATAAATCCCATCAGGTTGGACAGACCGGTACAACCGTAAAGCCGAAAATCTACATAGCGTGCGGAATTTCAGGAGCGATCCAGCATCTGGCAGGCATGCAGACATCGGACACCATCATAGCCATCAACAAAAATCCGAGAGCGCCTATCTTTGAGGTTGCTGACTACGGTCTGGTGGGAGACTTATACGATATCGTACCGATGCTGATTGAAGCTTTCAAGGCGCTGGAGCAGTAAGGGCATGTCTGAGAGAAAGAATAACAGCAAAATCAAATGGCTGTATTTAATTCTGGGAGCCATAGCCCTGCTCTTTGGAGGGATCATATATTCCTGGTCCATTCTCAAATCGCCCCTTGCGGAAGCGTTTGGATGGAACGCGACACAGCTGGCGTTTAACTATACCCTGACCATCTGCCTTTTCGTTCTGGGAGGACTTTTTTCAGGTATGCTGTCAAAGAAGACAACGCCAAGGATCCGGCTTTTCTTAAGCGCCGCGCTGGTGTTTTTCGGGTTTTTCCTTTCCTCCCGGGTGGAGGCGGACTCCCTGTGGCTCCTGTACCTTGCGTATGGAGGAATGGCAGGGCTTGGAATCGGATTTTTGTACAATACCACGCTCTCTGTAGTAAGTGAGTGGTTCCCGGATAAAAGCGGCCTTTGCTCAGGAATTATGCTGACGTGCTTTGGGTTCAGCACCTTGATTTTCGGAGGTCTGGCGGGAAAACTGATGGCGATGCCGGACTTCGGATGGAGAACTACCTATTTCCTCCTTGGAACCGTTATGGCGGTGGTGGTTTTGATCCTGGGTCTTGTACTCAAAAGACCGGAAGAGCCGGTCCTTATGAAAAGCGAGAAAAAGAAGCTTTCAGCGGTAATTCCAGGGGCGGGAGAATTTACCGCGGCGGAAATGTTAAAACGGATTTCTTTCTGGAAAGTCGCCATCGCTTTCACGTTATTCGGCTCCATTGGCAACGTGGCAATAAGCTGCGCGAAGGATTTTGCCATAGAGGCGGGAGCGGGAGAAACCTTTGCGATAACCATGGCTGGGATGCTGTCTGTGTGCAATGGGATTGGAAGGATCTGCGCCGGGGCTGTGTATGATAGCCTGGCATTGAGGAAAACCCAGTATGTGGTCTGTTCCTTTGCCATAATCGCCCCTCTTTGCGGAATTTTAGCAGTCATAACCGGCGCGTATCTTTTAGCCATGTCAGCGTTACTGCTCTGCGGGTTCAGCTACGGCCTTTGCCCCACATCGACAGCCATCTACCCGAAGCTCTTCTATGGAGAGAAGAATTACGCGCTTAATTTTAGCATTATGAACCTTACCCTGATACCCGCGGCATTCATCGCGACACTGGCAGGCGCGATCATTACAGGAACAGGCTCCTATCTGCCGGTATTCGCAATGCTGACCGCGTTTGGAGCAGCTGGCTCAATTATCCTTTTAAACACAAGGAAAGCATAAAAAGTTACTTATCTGGAGGCAACAAATGAAAATCTATAAAGCAGAAGAATTCGCAAAGGAAATTAAAAATGATGACTTTATTGTAACATGTGGATTCATGGCTGCCGCGGCGCCTGAAGAATTGTATATGGCTCTTGAGAAACGTTTCCTCGAAACCGGAGAGCCAAGAAACCTGACCTTAATGGCAGGCGCTGGAATCGGAAATCCTTCCGGCGTTGCCGGTGACGGTTTTAACCGGTTTGCCCATGAAGGCATGATGAAAAGGATCATAGTCGGTCACTATGGTTCTAACAAAAAGCTGATGCGGATGATCGTTGACAACAAGGTAGAATCCTATAACTGGCCCCAGGGCGTTGTCCTTCATCTTCTGAGAAGCATATCCTGCGGTAAAAAGGGCGAGCTTACAAAGATCGGGCTGAAGACCAACGCGGACCCAAGAATTGCCGGCGGCAAGATGAATGATATTACAACCGATGACCTGGTAAAGCTGGTGGAGTTTGAGGGTGAGGAATACCTTTACTATCAGATTCCAAAGATCAATGTAGCGATTATCAGAGGCACGACCGCGGACACAGACGGGAATATTACCTTTGAAGATGAAATGGCCTTATCCTTTGCCCGCTACGCGGCGCTGGCGGCAAAGAACAACGGAGGGAAAGTCTATGTTCAGGTAAAGCGGATTGTAGAAGCGGGAAGTCTTGACGCCTCACAGGTAATTATTTCAGGGAATTTTGTAGATGGAGTCATCCTGACAGAAGATCTGATTAACAATCACAGACAGACGCCAGGTGAATATTACAGCCCTGTATTTACAGGCAAATACAGGATATCAGTAGAAGCAATGAAAGCGCTGCCGCTCAATCAGAGAAAAATCATCGGCAGAAGAGCGGCGATGGAGCTTAAGAGAAATTCTCTTATAAATCTTGGACTTGGGATTCCGGAATCGGTCGCTTCCATCTGCGCTGAGGAAGGCCTGTCGGATCAGGTCGTAATGACGGTGGAGACAGGAGCCATTGGCGGAGTCCCTATGGGCGGCAATAATTTTGGCGCGACAGCCAACGCGTGGTGCATCAATGAAGAACCGTTTCAGTTTGATATATACGAAGGCGGACACCTGGGAACCACCTTCCTCGGCTTTGCGGAGGTTGATCCAAAAGGAAACATCAATGTAAGCAAGTTCGGAAGCAGGATTCCCGGCTGCGGCGGCTTTATCGATCTGTCGCAGGCCACAAAAAATGTGATGTTCTGCGGAACGCTTACAGCCGGAGGTCTGAAGGAAGAAGTCGTCGACGGCAAGTTGGTGATCAAAGAAGAGGGCAAGGCGAAAAAGTTTAAAAAGTCCATTGAGCAGATTTCCTTCAGCGGCGAGTACGCCTGTGACACGGAGCAGAACGTTCTTTTTATAACAGAACGGTGTGTATTCCGCTTGACAAGGGAAGGCCTTAAAATCATTGAGGTGGCGCCGGGGATCGATATACAAAAGGATATCATCGATCAGATGGAATTCGAGCCTCTTGTGGCGGAAGATGTGGTGGAAATGGACTGCCGTTTATTCAGAGATGAAAAAATGGGTCTTGATGAAATTATATAAGGAGGTTCTTATGGCGGAAGATAAACTTGTTTTACTGGAAATAAACGATTTTATAGCGAAACTTTCCATCAACCGTCCCAAAGCGCTCAACGCGCTCAGTGGTGAGGTCAACAGGCAGCTGGACGCCTGTCTTGATGAACTGGCAAAGCGGGACGATGTACGATGCGTGGTGCTGTACAGCGAGAAGAACTTCGCGGCCGGAGCGGATATTAAAGTTATGCTTGAGTGTGATGTAGCGCGGGCCAGAGAATATTCAGCGTCCCCCATTATGCAAAAGCTGGAGAATCTGAAGACGCCTGTAATCGCCGCGATGGAAGGCTACGCGCTGGGCGGAGGTCTGGAGCTGGCCCTTGCCTGCGATATCCGGATCGCCGCGGAAAACGCGAAGATGGGCTTTCCCGAAACGACTCTGGGCGTGATTCCGGGGGCGGGAGGAACCATAAGGGCGCCGAGACTCATCGGCGAAGCCCTTGCCAAGGAACTGATTTTTACAGGAAAAGTCATCGATTCGCAAAAAGCCTTAGCTATCGGTCTTGTAAACCAGGTAGTTCCTGATGGCCAAGTCCTTGAAACAGCAATGAAAATGGCGGGAAAAATTGCGCGGAACGCGCCGCTGGCCATAGAAAAAGCAAAAGGGACCATCCGGGAAGGGCAGGAGGCGGAGTCCTTTGAAAAAGGATACGCCCGGGAAGTAGAGGCGTTTGCTTCTCTTTTCGCGACAGAGGATCAAAAGGAAGGCATGCGTGCTTTTGTAGAGAAAAGAAAGCCGGTCTATAAAAAAAGGTAATATGAAGGAAATCAAGTATTTAGATAACTGCGGTATTTTGATAGCGTCCGAGCAAACACTGTTGATCATTGACGGACTGCGTCATGAGAAAAACGCTTTCGGCGCGCAGTCAATCCGCGTTAGAGAATACATAGAAAAAAGGCTAAAACGTTTTGAAGGAAACTGTATCATGGCTTTTACCCATACGCATCTGGATCACTTTGACGATTCCGCAGTGTATAAGCTCATTAAAGATGATATGGTTGATAAGGCAATCATACCCCGTGACGATGAACTGGCTGCTCAATGTGTTGAAGAAGCGGCGGACAATCCTAAAATCACCCTTCTGAAAGGAAGGACTGAAGGAACGGTTACATTTGTTATAAATGATATGACACTTCGTTTTTTTGAGACAAAGCATCTGAAGTTTGAGGGGTATGACCATGTTTTGAACTATTGTATCGAAATAACGGTCGGGCAGGAGCGATACCTTGTAGCTGGAGATACTGACCAGGAGCGTTTGAAAAAGATTCTGGATCAGGAAAGACATAGGATAGACGGTATCTTTGTGACACCTGTTATCCTTGGCAAGCCTAAGTGGGCTGAATATCTGAAGAATGAATCTATCCGGCGTATTTTTATATATCATTTGCCGGCAGCTGAGGATGATCGATTTGGATACAGAGAGTTCGCGATCAGGCAGCAGAAGCGATATGGAAGGACGCTTCCAAATTTAAACCTGCTGCTGAATGAGATGGAGGTAATAAAATGAAGTTAAAAAAAATGACGCTTAATATCAATGGCGCGGACAGAACATTCATATGTGATCCGGAAAAAGACACACTTGCGTCAGTGATCCGAAGACTGGGTCTTACAGGGACAAAAGTAGGCTGCGGAGTAGGTGTATGCGGCGCGTGCTCTGTTATTCTCAATGGAAAAGTGATTCGTTCCTGTACTAAGAAAATCAAGTCGGTAGAAGAATACAGCGAAGTAACAACCATTGAGGGAATCGGCGCGCCGAATTATCTGCATCCTCTGCAGGTCGCGTTTATGCACCATGGGGCTGTCCAGTGCGGCTTTTGCTCTCCTGGATTTATCGTATCCTCCTATCAGCTTTTGAAAGAAAATCCAAACCCGAGAAGAGAGGATGTCAGAGACTGGTTTACGAAACACAGAAATCTGTGCAGATGTACTGGCTACAAGCAGATTATCGACGCGGTAATGGAAGCCGCGAAAGTCCTGCGAGGAGAATGCGGTGTGGAAGATATCATGGTTGAAAAACCGGAAGACGGCGATTACTACGGAAAGGCACTGCCAAGGCCCGCGGCATTGGCTAAAGTCTGCGGAGTCGCGGATTACGGCGACGATGTGGAGCTGCATATGCCAGCGGAAACCCTGCATGTAGTAATGGTGGAACCTAAGCTTACCCATCACGCTAAAATTCTCAGCATCAATACGGAAGAAGCTGAAAAGATGGAAGGCGTATATAAAGTTATAACACATAAAGACATCAAAGGCTCCAACAGGCTTAATATGTTTACCTTCCTGCCATGGAGTGAAGCAAGCGCTCCCAGCCATGTTCTTCTGGCAGAAGATAAGATCTGCAACTATGGAGATATAATCGCCCTTGTCGCGGCAGACACAAAGGAACACGCGCAGGCGGCAGCTGAAAAGGTAACTATGGAATATGAAGAGCTGCCGGCTTATCTTAACTTTATTGAAGCCGCTGACCCTGACGCGATGAGGATTCATGAAGATCATCCGAACGTATGGTCTAGGCATCCGATGATTAAGGGAGCGGGCCATGATACAGGGGAAGTCTTTGATGAGGCGGATTATGTTGTGGAAGGAAGCTTTTACTCCCAAAGAGAGCCTCACATGCCAATCGAGGGAGATACCGTACAGGCCTACTGGGGTGATGACGGAATGCTTACTGTTCACTGTAAATCTCAGGCCATTTATAACAATATCGGCGACATTGCGGAAGCAACCGGCGTACCGGCGGAAAAAATCCGGCTTATCTGCAATCCTACCGGCGGATGCTTTGGATGGGGTATTGCGGCCGCGACTTACGCGATTGCGGCAATCGCCTGCATTGCGTGTGACAACAAACCAGTCGCGTTTTCCATGACCTATCAGCAGTATATGGCGTTTTCCGGTAAGAGAGCTCCGTCTTATGCCAATACAAGACTGGCCTGTGACAAAGATGGAAAAATTATGGGCGTTGAATTTGACGCGGGTATGGATCACGGCGCGTATGATGAACTGGGCGATGATGTAATCGGGCCTTATGCCAGATTTATGTTCTTCCCATATGATGTGCCTAATTGCAGAGGTATCGTAAGAGTGGCAACCACCAATCATTCCTACGGAACCGCGTATAGAGGCTATGGTTCACCGCAGGCGTATACAAGCTCCGAAGCGCTCATGGATATGATGGCGGAAAAAATCGGAATCAGCCCGTTTGAAATCAGGTGGAGAAATATTGCCAGACCGGGAGCCTCCAACATTACAGGAGCGCAATTCCCTAACTATCCGATGGAAGAAATGATGCTCAAACTGAAGCCGCTCTATGAAGAGGCAGTGAAAGAAGCCCAGGCGGAAAGTACGCCTGAGGTAAAAAGAGGCGTTGGTCTGGCATGGGGAGGATATAAAGTATCCATAGGCTTTGCGGACCAATGCGAGGTTTACCTTGAACTGAGAGAAGACGGAAAGTTTGTTAAATATGATACCTGGCAGGATGTAGGTCAGGGCGGAGATATCGGATCTTTGCAGAACACGCTGAAAGCGCTGCGGCCTCTGGGCGTTACAGAGGAAGATATCGTTCTGATCCAAAATGACTCCAAGTACTGCCCTAACAGCGGTGTCAGCGCCGCGTCCAGATCTCATTATATGAATGGAAAAGCTACAGCAAGAGCTGCCGAAGCGCTGATGAACGCCATGAGAAAAGAAGACGGAACATACAGAACGTATGAAGAGATGGTAGCGGAAGGTATCGAAACGAAGTATTCCGGCATGTGGGCCAATAAGGAAGACGCGAGTATCACAGACCTTGATCCGAATACCGGACAGGGAAACGCGTCTCCTGAATACAGCTACAACCTGTTTATGGCAGAAGTAGCGGTAGACATGGCAACAGGAAAAACAACGGTGATCGGAATGACCTGTATCGATGATGTCGGCGCCATTGGAGATATGGAAGCGCTCAACGGACAGGCCTTTGGCGGTATGTCCCACGCCATTGGATTTGCGCTGCAGGAAAATTATGAGGATGTTACAAAGCACACGGATCCGTTAAGAGGCGGAGTACCTACCGCAAACGATATTCCTCTTAAATTTGAAGTGATCCATCACTGCACAATGAGAGAGACAAATCCGTTTGGCTCCTCTGGCGCGTCAGAAGGGTATCAGTCCGCGTCTCATATGGCCGTAATCAACGCGATTAATGACGCTACAGGCGTAAGAATCTACGAATTGCCGGCGACACCTGAAAAAGTCAAAGCGGGAATCGATACTCTCGCGGCAGGCGGAACAATAGAGCCGCCAAAGAAATACTTCCTGGGTAAGGACTTTGAAGATGAGCTGAGCTATATAAAAAATAATCCGGCATAAGGACATCCGGATAATAACTGACATTGGTAAACGCGCTCCTTTTCGGTGACAAGGTCTCTGCTGATTCCGCTCAGCAGAGACCGGCAGGCTCACCGGGAAAGTCCTGTGTTAACAAGAATCAAACTCATAAATTGCCTCCGATTAATATAATTTGTTTCGAATTCTGACATGTTTAGTAATTACAATTCTTCAAATTTATGAGTTTGATTTTTTTATTATATTCTTTTAGAAGTATATCTTTTTTCTATTTTCGTCCTGAAAAATATACCTTTGCAATGGGTTTTACTGTCGTTTTTCGAAAAGCAGCCTTTCTTTCCCGTACTCTGCGCATTCCAGCTGCTGTGAGCCTGATTTTTGTATATTGTTTTCTTCAAAATAACGAAAAAAATATATCGTTTCGCAATTCCGTTTTCTTTCTTCTCTTTTGTAAAGGATTGGGCAGGTGGAATTTTGCCGGAGGGTGTGATATAATCCTGTCATAATAAAAAAGCAGGAGGACGCGAAATGACAAACTACTATGTTACATACAGAACAGACAGCAAAGAGGCCAGAGACGGATACTTTAAAGAAGTGAAGGAAAACGGAATTATTGAAAAATCCAGAGCTGAAGAGGGATGCGTTCGGTACGCGTATTTTTATCCGGCGGATTCCGATACAGACCTGTTCCTGTGGGAGCAGTGGGAAAGCCGGGACGCGCAGAAAAAGCATACCCAGCAGCCTCACTTCGCGGTGCTGGGAACGCTAAAGGAAAAATACAATGTGAAGGCGGAGATTGTCATAGAAGACCAGATCGTGGAAAAATAGGAATACAGAAAACCATACAGGAGGGAAACTGTGAAAGCATTATTATTGAATGGAAGCCCGAGACAGGGAAATACGCGTACTGCGCTGGAAGCGCTGAAAAAAGGAATGAATCAACTGCCGGATATGGACATTCAGCAGATCAACGCGGCCGAAGCGGGTGTTTCTCCGTGTATCGCGTGCCAGGTCTGCGGCAGCAACAGCTACTGCGTGGCGGATGATGACACAAATGACATCTTAGACGCTGTAGCGGAAGCTGATGTGATTGTCTTTGCCACTCCGGTCTACTGGTGGGGAATGACAGCGCAGCTGAAAGTGATCATTGACAAATTTTATTCAAAAGTCAAAACACTCAACACTTTAAAAAAGAAGGTAGGCGTCATCGTCATCGGAGAAGCGGAGCAGGATGATCCTCAGTATGAGATCATTCCGAAGCAGTTTGAATGCATCTGTGATTATCTGGGATGGGACGTGGTTTTTTCCAAAACCTATACAGCAGACGGCCCGGATGATCTGGCAAAATCGGAAGCGGATATGGAAGAAATAGGCACTCTCTGGAAATTGCTATAGAGGGATTCAAAGTAAATCGGTGATAAAAGGAAAGGAAAAGCAGAGGAGGCCATGGTGGAAAAAAGAGAAATCAGAAAACGGATCTTAAAACAGCGCAAAGCCATGGACCAGGAAACTGTGACGCTTCTTTCCGGGGAAATATGCCGGCGGGCAATTGCTCTTAGCCGCCGGGAAGGCGCGCGGAATATCGCGGTATATATGCCGATAAACAATGAGGTGGACACAGGCGCGCTCATTGAACTGGCAGAGGCGGAAGGAAAGCGGATCTGGCTTCCGAGGATCACAGATGGAGAGATGGATTTTTTCCATTACGATAAAGAGACCCCTTTGGAAGAGGGCCCTTATCATATCTTAGAGCCCGCGTCCCGGGAGATTCTGGTTCCGGACGCGGATACCCTGATTTTCATGCCGGGCGCTGTTTTTTCCATTGCCAGGGACAGGATCGGTTACGGCGGCGGATATTACGACCGATATCTAAGAAGGCACCCTGCCTGCGGGACTGCCGCGCTGTGCTACGATTTCCAGATCGTGGAGGAGGTGCCGGCAGAGCCCCATGACATCCGGCCCCAAAGGATCATCAGCGAACGGAGGATTTTAGGGGAGTGAAGTTTTTTGGCGCAAAAAGAGCAAACTAATAACGAAAGTGAACAAAAAAGTCCATGCGCGGAAAGGCGCGGGGCTTTTTTATATAGTCAAAATACCCGGGAGCCTGTACAATAATATACAATAAGAAACAAATTTCCGAGTTATATTAGAATTTTTTGTATATTTAATTACATATTGCAAAAACCTTGCCACTGGGGTAAACTGTTAGGCGTGTAAGGTAACAGTTTGACATAGAAGAAAGGTAGATATAATATGAATGTGAAGAAAGTATTCGTAGTCGGTGCCGGATTTATGGGGTCTGGTATCGTAGAGAACGTTGCGGCAAAAGGTTTGCAGGCTGTGGCCTATGACATTTCTCAGGCACAGCTGGATAAGAGTAAAAAGGGCATCACAAAGAACCTGGAAAGACTGGCGGCAAAGGGAAAAATCCAGGAAAGTGATAAGGACGCGACTTTATCCAGAATCGAATATGTGACAGACATTTCCGCCTGCAAAGACGCGGACGTAGTCATCGAGGCGGTTGCTGAAAACAAAGACCTGAAAATCAGCATCATGAGAGAAATCGAAAAGTACGCGAAAGAAGAGGCGGTTATTGCCAGCAACACATCTTCTATTTCCATTACAAGCCTGGGAAGTGTATTTAAAAACCCGGAACGTTTTGTGGGTATGCACTTCTTCAGCCCGGTACCGAGAATGCCGCTGATGGAGATCGTAAGAGGGTATCAGACCGGAGACGAGGCCCTCAGCATTGCCAAGGACCTGGGAGAATTCCTGGGAAAAGCCTGCATTATCGCAAAGGATGAAGCCGGATTCATCGTTAACAGAATGCTGCTTCCTATGCTCAATGAGGCCTGCTTCCTGGTAGAAAGAGGAATCGGAACCATTGAAGAAATCGATACAGGATGTAAAATGGGCTTAAACCACCCGATGGGACCTTTGGAACTGATGGACATGATCGGTATCGATGTAGAGCTGGCGGTAATGGAAGTGCTTCACGAAGAAATTGGAGATCCGAAGTACAGACCGGCTGTATCGCTGAGACGTATGGTAGACTCCGGATTCCTGGGAAAGAAAGCGGGAATCGGTTTCTATGTATATCATGAAGACGGAACAAAGACTCCGAACCCAAAACTGTTAAAGCTGAGATAAGCTGTGAGAACGAAAATGAGTCCTTTTCAGGGCTCATTTTTTGTTGCCTGAAAAAAAGCGCCTTTAGTTGTCCAAAGAACGGAAAAATGATATACTTGACAAAGAGAAAAAAGCGAGGATGGGAGAGCAGATGGATTTAAAAGACTTTACCGATCTGGGAAATGATATCGGCCGGCGCGTCAACGACGCCGTTAATAATATGAACTTTGACCAGCTGAATCGGGATATCCGCAGAAAAGTGGATCAGGCCTTCGGCGGAAGCCAAAATCCGCGGGACGGTTTTGGCGGGCTTAATGGAAAGCTGTATCATGGGGATGAAGAAGAACCCTGGGAAAAAGGCCCGGTAGATTTCAAGCTGTATAAGGACCCGGCAGAGCCCGCTCCGGCGACGGCGGGAGTGCCGGTTGCCACAAGACCTCCGGGGACCGCAGGCAGTATTGTTATGATGATATTGGGATATGGCATGACCAGCGTTTTCGGCGCTATTATTATCCTGCTGGGTGGGATCAGCCTGGTGGATGGGGCCGTTCGCGGCGTGCCGGCCGGCGCTATCGCGGCCATGGCGGGCTGTATGGTGCCATTCCTGGGAGTGGGGATCCTGCTGGCGGTTCTGGGAACAAAAAGGTACGGCCTGACGCACCGCTTCCGGCGGTATCTGACGATTTTGCGGGAGCGCTCCTTCTGCGCGGTTGAAGAGCTGGGAAAACGGATCGGGAAAAGCGCCAGATTCGTCGCGAAGGACCTGCAGAAGATGATCGAAAAGGGCTTCTTTCCTGAGGGTCATCTGGATCATCAGAAAACCTGCTTCATCGCCACCAATGAAATGTACAGCCAGTATCTTCAGGCAAGAGAAAGCGCGGCCGAGAGCGCCAGGGAGCAGGCCCGGCAGGCGAAAGAGCGGCAGGAATACACAGGCGGAGATACGGATGAAGCTTTGCTCAGACAGGTCATTGCGGAGGGAGAAGCTTACATAAAGACGATCCGGCAGGCCAATGACGCCATCTATAATCCGGAAATCTCCGAAAAGCTTTACCGGATGGAGATTATTGTAGGAAAGATTTTTGGCTATGTGAAAGAAAATCCGGATCAGATCAACCAGCTCCGGCGCTTTACAGGCTATTATATGCCCACTACGGAAAAGCTGGTAAACGCCTATCTGGAGCTGGATCAGCAGTCTGTAGAAGGTGAGAACATCACCAGAGCCAAAAAAGAGATTGCCCAGACTCTGGATACCATCAATGAAGCTTATGAAAAATTATATGATAGTATGTACGCCGATGTGGCCATGGATGTGTCCAGCGATATCGCGGTTTTGAAGACGCTTTTCGCGCAGGAGGGCCTGGCGGAAGACGCAATGAACGGAGGAAAAAAGCATGAGTGATTTTAATACGGATTTTAATATGAACAGCGCGCCGCAGCCAGCGCGGCCGGCAGTCCCAAAGCCAGAGACACAGACTCTGACGGCGGATCAGGAGTATGAAAAATATCCCCTCAGCCAGACGGAGCGGCAGCAGGTGGAAGAGTTCGCGGAAAAAATCGATCTGTATGACAGCCAGACGGTGCTGCAGTACGCGTCAGGAACCCAAAAGCAGATCGCCGATTTTTCCCAGCAGGCGCTGAACAATGTGAAGACCAAGGATTTTGGAGAAGTAGGAGAAACCCTTACAAAGGTTATTGGGGAGCTAAGGAATTTTGACGCGGAAGAAGAAAAAAAAGGACTTTTCGGGTTCTTTAAAAAGAGCGCGGGTAAGATGGCGGCCCTGAAGACCAGATATGAAAAGGCCGAAACCAATATCGAAAACATCTGCAAAACTCTGGAGGGCCATCAGATCCAGCTGATGAAGGATTCCGCCATGCTGGATCAGATGTATGAAATGAACCAGGACTACTTCAAGCAGCTGACCATGTATATTATTGCGGGAAAGAGAAAGCTGGAAAACGCGAAAAACAAAGAGCTGCCAGCTATGCTGACAAAGGCGGAGGCTTCCGGAATGAGCGAAGATATGAATGCCGCTAACGATTACGCTTCGCTCATCGCCCGATTTGAAAAGAAGATCTACGATCTGGAGCTGACCAGGACCATTTCCCTGCAGACAGCGCCGCAGATCCGGCTGATCCAGAATAACGATGTGCTTATGTCGGAAAAGATCCAGTCTATGCTGGTCAATACCGTACCTCTCTGGAAGAGCCAGATGGTCATAGCCCTCGGTGTGGAACACGCCAATAAAGCGGCCCAGGCGCAGAAAGCGGTTACGGATATGACCAATGAACTGCTGAAAAAGAACGCGGAAAACCTGAAAACCGCCACGGTGGAAACAGCAAGGCAGATGGAACGGGGTGTTGTGGACGTTGAAACCCTGGAGCAGACCAACCAGCTGCTGATCTCCACCATCGACGAGGTTATGCGGATTCAGGAAGAAGGACGGCAGAAGAGGGAAGCGGCCGAGGGCACCCTGCTGAAGCTGGAAAACGACCTGAAACAAAAGCTGATGGAAATAAACCGTTAGAGGAACCGGCCGCAGGCCGGGCGTAACAGCGTAAATCCAGCAAAAAAGGCAAAGCCCCGCGGGGATCGAAAAAACGGATTCCCGCAGGGCTTTCTTTTTGTAAAAATTCTCTTGAACAAATACCCTGCTCCTATTAAAATAATACCATTACCAAAAGGGGGAACAGAGGATGAACAAACAGCCAATTTATGTGATCGGGCATAAAAATCCCGACACGGATTCTATTGTGTCGGCAATTGCCTACGCGGATATAAAAAGCCGGACCGGAGAAGGCCGGTATATTGCGGCAAGAGCGGGGCAGATCAACGAGGAAACCGAGTATGTTTTAAAACGCTTTGACATGGAGCCGCCCCTGTATCTTTCCAATGTGGGGACCCAGGTGAAGGACATGGAGATCCGCAGGACTCCGGGGGTAAGCCGGGAAATTTCCATTCGCAGCGCCTGGCAGATCATGAAGGAGTCAGAGGCCGTCACTTTGCCAGTAACAACAAAGGAAGGACTGCTGGAAGGAATTGTAACAACAGGCGATATCGCAAAATCCTATATGGACGTCCATGACAGCCTGTTTTTATCCAGGGCCGGAACCAGGTTCAAAAGCATCGCGGAGACGGTAGGCGGCAAAATTCTGGTAGGCGACGGAAATCAGGTCTTTTCTAAGGGAAAGGTCATTGTGGGCGCGGCCCATCCCGACCGGATGGAAACCTATCTTGAGCCAGGAGATCTGATTCTGATGGGCGACCGGTATGAAGACCATCTGCGGGCCGTAGAACAGGGGGCCGGCTGCGTGATCGTCTGTGTCAACGCGAAAGTAGGCTACAGCATAAAGCGGATCGCGGAAAAGAAAGGCTGCGTTCTTATCAGCACGCCGTACGACACTTTTACAGTAGCCAGGCTCATTAATCAGAGCATCCCGCTGAGCCATATCATGAAGCGGGACGGACTGCTTACTTTCAAAACAGACGATTATACCGATGAGATCAAAGAGGTTATGAGCAGCACGCGCCACAGAGCCTTTCCGGTCCTGGACAAAAATAATGTATATATCGGAACCATTTCCAGAAGAAATTTTCTGGGCATGCAGAAAAAACAGCTGATCCTTGTGGATCACAATGAGAAAAGTCAGGCCGCCGATAATATTGAAAACGCCCAGGTCCTGGAAATCATCGATCATCACAGACTGGGGTCTCTGGAAACCATTGAGCCTGTTTTCTTTCGCAATCAGCCGGAGGGCTGTACGGCCACCATCCTGCACCAGATCTATCAGGAGCGGCAGCTGGAGATCCCCGAAAAAATCGCCGGGCTTTTGTGCGCCGCCATTCTTTCCGACACTCTGATGTTTCGTTCGCCCACCTGCACAGAGCGGGACCGAAGGGCAGCGGCGCAGCTGGCGGAAATCGCGGGGATTCAGATGGAAGAATTCGCGGCTGAAATGTTTCGCGCCGGAAGCAACCTGTCCGATAAATCCACAGAGGAAATCTTTTTCCAGGATTTCAAAAAGTTCATTGCGGGAGAAGAGAGCTTTGGCGTAGGCCAGATCAGCTCTCTTGATAAGGAAGAGCTGGATCTGCTGCAAAAGCGGCTGCTGCCTTTTATGGAGGCTCAGTGCGGAAAAAACGGAATGACGAAGATTTTCTATATGCTGACTGATATTCTGGAGGAAAACACCCGTCTTATCTGCTGCGGAGAAGGCAGCGCCGCGCTGGCGGAGGAAGCCTTTCAGGTGAGAGAAACACAAGGGTATTTTCTCTTAGAGGGCGTTGTGTCCAGGAAAAAGCAGCTGATTCCCGCCTTTATGAGCGCTCTGCAGGAAAATGAGCAGTCCCTGTAAGGGATGACTTTCAAAATCCGCCGCGGCTATTTGATCTGAAAAGACACAGCTGACAGTTGCCCTCAAAGCCGGGTTTATGATATAATCAAAATGCCATACATTGGGTGGTACACGTAAGAAAAATCGAAGGAGACGCAGGATGGAAGCGAACTATAAGAGAGTCCTTTTGAAAATCAGCGGTGAAGCGCTGGCTGGAGAAGGAAAATTTGGACTGAATGAAGAAATGCTGAAAAAAGTAGCCCTTCAGATCAAGGAAGTGCATGATATGGGGGTTCAGGTGGCTGTTGTAGTGGGCGGCGGCAACTTTTGGAGAGGCCGCAGCAGCAAGAGCATGGACCGGGCTACAGCGGACTATATCGGAATGCTGGCAACGGTGATGAATTCCATGGCTCTGCAGGACGCCTGCGAGGCGGAGGGGCTTCCCACCAGAGTACAGACCGCCATTGAGATGCGGGAGGTAGCGGAGCCTTATGTGCGGAGAAAAGCCATAAGCCATCTGGAAAACGGAAAAGTCGTTATTTTCGGAGCGGGAACAGGAAATCCGTTCTTCTCCACCGACACTACCGCGGCTCTTCGCGCGGCTGAGATCGACGCGGAGGTGATCCTGCTGGCGAAAAAAGTGGACGCCGTATATTCCGATGATCCGGAGATCTGCCCTGACGCGGTGAAATACGATGAGCTGACACATCAGGAGGTCCTGGAAAAGGGATTGGGTGTCATGGACTCTACGGCAGCTTCCCTGTGCAGGGATAATCATATCGATATTCATGTGTTTGGAATCGCGACAGAAGGCAATGTAATGCGGGCCGTATGCGGCGAAAAAATAGGAACCATCATTAGATAATAAACAGGAGGAACCAAAATGA
The DNA here is from genome assembly GCA_020558355.1 of bacterium 210820-DFI.6.37. Taxonomy (GTDB): domain Bacteria; phylum Bacillota; class Clostridia; order Peptostreptococcales; family Anaerovoracaceae; genus Hominibacterium. The sequence goes on from JAJCKG010000002.1 coordinate 314,210, forward strand.
GTAATAATGTACAGGAAGTTCTGGAAACAAAAATAAGCAAGAGCCTGGCGCTTTTAAAGGAAGAGCTGGCAACTGTAAGAGCGGGAAAGGCCAACGCGGCGCTGGTAGATCGGGTAATGGTGGATTACTACGGCACGCCGACTCCGCTGAAGAATCTGGCCAATATCTCTGTGCCGGATCCGCGGACCCTGATGATCTCTCCGTTCGATCCAAAGTCGATTCCCGATGTTGAGAAGGGCATCAATATGGCGGACATCGGCATCACACCGGCCAATGACGGAAAAGTGATCCGCCTGACCATTCCGCAGGTTACAGAGGAACGGAGAAAAGAACTGACCAAGACCGTTAAAAAAATCGGAGAAGAAACAAAGGTAGCGGTTCGAAATCTGAGAAGAGAAGCCAACGATGAGCTGAAAAAAGAACAGAAAAACGGCGAGCTGACAGAAGACGATCTGAAGGGCGAGCTGGACGATGTTCAGAAAATCATCGACAAAGCGGTTAAGGATGTGGACGCCTTAGTAGCCGCGAAAGAAAAAGAAATCATGGAAGTATAAAAAGAAATCGATTCAATGAAAACAGATGTGGTTAAACTTAACCACATCTGTTTGATAGAGGATAACCATATGTTAGATAAAAATCGTATGCCGCGGCATGTGGCCATCATTATGGATGGAAACGGCAGGTGGGCAAAAAAGAAAAACCTGCCCCGGGTAGCGGGACATAACGCGGGGATGAAGACCATGAAAAAAATTGTGGACCATTCCGACAAGCTGGGGATCAAATACCTGACTGTCTACGCCTTTTCCACCGAAAACTGGAAACGGTCCGCGGCCGAAGTGACCGGAATCTTCAAGCTGCTGGTGACCTACGTTAACAGCGAACTGAAGGAGCTGATTGACAATAACGTGAAGGTAACGGTGCTGGGCGATTACAGCCAGATCCCACAGGACGCGAAAAAAAGTCTGGAAAAGACGCTGCGGGAAACCAGAGACAATACAGGTCTTCAGTTCAATATCGCGCTGAATTACGGCGGAAGAGACGAAATCCGGCGGGCTGTCCGCGCCATCGGTGAAAAGGTCAGAGACGGAAGTCTGCTGCCGGAGGAAATTACAGAAGACGTTATAGGAGAGCATCTCTTTACGGGACGCCTTCACGCGGACGCTCCGGACCCGGAGCTGGTAATCAGGACCAGCGGCGAACTGCGGCTGTCCAACTTTCTGCTGTGGCAGTCCGCCTACAGCGAACTGGTATTTTCCAATGTTCTGTGGCCGGATTTTTCACCGGAGGAATACGAAAAAGCCATTGAAGAATATCAGAGCCGGGACAGACGGTTTGGCGGGAGGTAAAAATGAAAACAAGAATTTTATCAGGGCTGATCATGGTGCCCCTTTTGGCCGTACTGTACTTCGGCGGCTATGTGCTCATGGCGGCCTGCTTTATCATCGGCGTTATGGCGGTAAGAGAGTTCTACAGCGGATTTGAGGCTATGGGCGTCAAGCCTTGCTATAACGCGGCTTACGCCGCCATCCTGGGGCTGTACGCCATCAACATGTTCGCGGAGAATGACCGCTGGTATATGGTCTGGTTTTTCGGCTGCGTTCTTATCAGTCTTCTTTATCTTTTCAGGATTGAGGAACGTAGGCTGGAGGACGGAATGGCCACCATCACCGGCATTTTCTATGTGATCTTTTTTTCCTATCATGTCATGCTGGTGGATCAGACAGGAGAATATTCCATATTGGTATGGCTCGTTGTGCTGACCGCTTTTGGCACGGACATTATGGCCTACTTTGCGGGTGTCTTTTTAGGAAAGCACAAGCTCTGTCCAAAGATCAGCCCGAAAAAGACCATCGAAGGCTCCATCGGCGGGATTTTAGGCAGCGTGATTTTGTGCGGGCTTTTCAGCTGGATCTTTATTCCGAGACTGCTGACGCATTGTCTTATAATAGGACTGCTGGGCGGCGTCGTCTCCCAGTTCGGAGATCTGACCGCTTCCATTTTCAAACGGAAAATGGGGATCAAGGATTATGGAAATCTGATTCCGGGCCACGGAGGAATTCTGGACCGGTTCGACAGTGTCCTCTTTACAGCGCCGATGGTGTATTACTATATCGCGCTGATTCTGGAGTAGGCTCCAATGAGAAAAAGGATATTTCTAGCGGGGCTGACGCTGTGTGTTCTGGCGGCGCTTGCCGGCTGCGGCTCAGGTCAGGAGGCGGATAAGACCGCGGAGATGACAGTCAGGGAATATTTTGCTTACTGGGCGAATCAGGACGCGGTATCCATGAACCGGCTGGTCATCGAAGAGCAGCAGATGGAGGAGGATGATCCGGATGTGACGCTGGCGGTATCTCTTACGCTTAACAGCTGCCAGGAGGCGGAGCGGGAAACCGGGGAAGAATGGGATCAGGAGCTGTATCCGGACCCGTATGACTTTGCGTATGTAGATGTGGATTTTGATATTGCCTTTGAAGGCGGAGAAGGCTCCGGCTACTCGGACGGAAATTATCAGACCCGCTTTTACCTTATAAAAGAAACGAAACATTCCGAGTGGAAAATCGTAACATGGGGACTAGGTTAAAATGAAGAAAATAGCAATCTTAGGAAGCACTGGATCCATAGGAACGCAGGCGCTGGATATTATCGCGCGGAATCCGGATAAATTTAAAGCAACCGTTCTTTCCTGCAGTAAAAGGATCAGGCAGCTGGAGCGGCAGATCGAGACCTTTCATCCGGAGATGGCAGTGGTCCAGCGGGAAGAGGACGCGGTTCGGCTTGCTGAAAAGTACCCTGAAATACAGGTGGAATTTGGCGATCAGGGGCTGATCCGCGCGGCGGAAAGCAGCTGTGATATGGTGCTCAACTCCCTTATGGGAATCAGGGGAATGGTCCCTACCTATCACGGTCTTTGCGCGGGCAACGATATTGCCTTTGCCAATAAAGAGACGCTGGTAGCCGGCGGAGAGCTGATCATGCGGACGGCAGAGGAAACGGGGGCAAAGCTGCTGCCGGTGGACAGCGAGCACAGCGCCATTTTCCAGTGCCTGCAGGGAAATCCGGAAAAAGCGGTTCGAAGAATCCTTCTTACCGCGTCAGGCGGACCTTTCAGGGGATACAGCAGAAAACAGCTGGAGCAGGTCACTCTGGAGCAGGCCCTGAAGCATCCAAAGTGGACCATGGGAAGCAAGATCACCATTGATTCGGCTTCCATGATGAACAAGGGGCTGGAAGTAATCGAGGCTAGATGGCTCTTTGATACGGAGCCGGATCGGATCCAGGTGGTGGTTCATCCCCAGAGCATCGTTCATTCCGCGGTAGAATACTGGGACGGTTCTGTTATTGCGCAGATGGGAAAACCGGATATGCGGATTCCCATCAGCTACGCTTTCTGCTATCCGCAGCGGCTGGAAAACCGGATGTCGCCGCTGGATCTGTTTACCGAGGGGAAAGAGCTTACCTTCGAAGAACCGGATATGGAGGTCTTTCGAAATCTGCGGCTGGCCTATGACGCCTGCCGTACGGGAGGAAGCTGTACAGCGGCGCTCAATGGAGCCAACGAAGTGCTGGTTCAGCTGTTTCTGGAAGGAAAGATCCGGTTTACCCAGATACAGGATACTATTGAGAAGGTTTTAAACCGGCATGAACCGAAATATAATTTGGATTTAGAGGGAATATTAGAGGCAGATCGGCAGGCAAGGCAAAGCGCCCTGGACCTGCTTTGAGGGAGGAGATTAAAGAATGACCATCGTATATGCCGTTATCATGTTCTGCCTGCTCATTTTTATTCATGAGCTGGGACATTTTATTACAGCAAAAGCCTGCGGGGTAAAAGTCAATGAATTCGCCCTGGGTATGGGGCCGGCGCTTTTTAAGAAACAGAAGGGGGAAACCCTGTACGCGCTGCGAATGATCCCTGTAGGGGGATACTGCGCAATGGAAGGGGAGGACGAGGAATCCGATGATGAACGGGCCTTCAATAATAAAAAGGCGTGGCAGAAAGCGCTGATTGTAGTGGCGGGAGCGGCCATGAATCTGATTCTGTGCGTTGTCTTTCTCATTATTATCGCCCTGTATACCGGAACCGTTACCACATCCATTGATCAGGTAACCGCCGGCGCTCCGGCAGAAGCCGCTGGGATACAGGCGGGAGATGAGATCGTCGCTATCGATAAAAAGCCGGTGACAGATTGGAATGGAATTATCGACGGGATCACAGCGGCAGAGGGTACGGTTACTGTAACCGTTAACCGTCAGGGGCAGCAGCTGGATCTGGAATCGGAGCTGACGAAAGCCGAGGATGGCAGGCAGGTCATCGGTATCGTTCCGCAGCGGGAGCACAATGTGCTGACAGCGGTTAAATCCGGAACGGTGAATACCTGGAATATGACGAAGATGATGGGAGATACCCTCCGTCAGCTGGTTACAGGAAAAGCTTCGGCCAAAGATCTTACCGGACCGGTAGGCATCGTCTACGCGGTCAGTGATACGGCAAAATATGGGTTTGTCTATTTGTTTTATCTGACCGCTCTCATCAGTCTCAATCTGGCTATCGTAAATATGCTGCCGCTTCCGGCGCTGGACGGCGGACGGCTGCTGTTTATTATCATACGCAAGATCACAGGAAGAGCCATAACAGATGAACTGGAAGGCAAGATCCACTTTGTGGGGATTATGCTTCTGTTTGCTCTGATGATCTATGTGACCTGGAACGATATTGTCCGGTTCATTGTACCCGTTTTCAATTAGGTGAAAAGTATGACGAAAGAAATTTTTTGCGGAGATGTTAAGATTGGCGGCGGCGCGCCCGTATCCATCCAGTCTATGACGAATGTAAATACAGCGGATATTCCCGCCGCGAAGGAACAGATCCGGCGTCTCAGAGAAGCCGGCTGTCAGATTGTGCGGCTTGCTGTCCCCGATATGGAAGCGGCTCAGGCTTTTTCGGAGCTGAAAAAGGACGCCGGAGTTCCGCTGGTAGCCGATATTCATTTTGATTATCATCTGGCGCTGGAGGCGATCCGAAACGGCGCGGACAAGATCCGGATCAATCCGGGAAATATCGGCGGCAGGGAGAAGGCGCGCCAGGTTGCGGAGGCGGCAAGGGCTGCCGGAATTCCCATCCGGGTAGGAGTCAACTCAGGATCCCTGGAAAAAGATATTCTGGAAAAGAACGGCGGACCTACGGCGGAGGGACTTGCGGAAAGCGCTCTGCGCAATGCGGAGCTGCTGGAAGATATGGGATTTCGCGACATCGTCATATCTTTAAAAGCCTCTAACGTGAAAATGAATTACGACGCTTACCGGCTGGTGGCCGCGCGGACGGATTATCCGCTTCATATCGGAGTTACAGAGGCAGGAACCCTTGCCAGGGGAAAGGTTAAGTCCGCCGCGGGCATCGGCGCGCTGCTCCTTTCCGGCATCGGCGATACCATGCGGGTTTCCCTTACTGCGGATCCTGTGGAGGAGGTCATTTTCGCGAAAGAACTGCTGCGGGCCGTCGGTCTTCGGGACAGCGGCATTGATCTGGTTTCCTGCCCTACCTGCGGAAGAACCAGAGTAGATCTAAAAGCCATTGCGGAAGCTGTGGAGCGGGGACTTGCTTCCATAGAGGCCCCCCGGGGAAGAAAGCTTAAGCTCGCGGTTATGGGCTGCGCGGTCAACGGGCCGGGCGAAGCGAAAGACGCGGACCTGGGCGTTGCCTGCGGCGATGGAAAAGGCGTGATCTTTTCCAAGGGGAAAATCATAAAGACGGTAACGGAAGATGAGATCGCCGGAGAAATGATAAGGATGGTACAGAATTTATGAAGCGGTATAAATCAATACATATGGTGAGGATGGAGGACCTGAATCATCATCAGAACCTGTACGCGGGACGGGGCACCGAGTGGATGATCGAGGCTTCCTTTATTGCGGCCTGTCTGGAACACGGAGATAAGCACGGGCTGCTGTACAAGAACACACACAAATTCAACTTTATGAAATCCGTAGAACCGGGGGATATTATCAGCTATGAAAGCGTAGTCGCGCGAACCGGAAAGACCAGTCTGACCATGCATGTTTCTTTAAAAAATGAGCAGACCGGAGAAGTCCACGCGGAAGGCTATACCACCTTCGTTACAGTAAAATCGGGAACGAAGGAGCCGCTGGCTCACGGAATCGCGCTGGATGACACCTCCGATCCGGAAGAGCTGAAATGGCGGCAGGAGGCGGAAGGGTTCCTGGAAAAGAAATGAAGCATTTGATCGAGAGCAGCGTCAGCTGGGCCAGGCTGGGGAGCCATCCAAAAGAAGCATACCGGTTTTCTATAGAACGGGCGGTACTGGGCAAGTACGACAGTGTACTGAAGATCCAGATACGGCTCAATTTTGTCATGCCGTTTTCTGATGTGGAAAAAATCGAGGCCATCGTTAAAAGCGAAGTAGAGGGACTTGCCGGAGCGGAGCTTCATTTTCTTTATGAAGATGTGATTCAGACGCCGGAAGAAATCACAGGGCTGTTTATTGAGCATATGATTCGCATTGTCAATGGCGATTACGCGCCGATTACCAAGACCATATTTCCTGAGAAATTTCAGTTAAAGGACGGCATTCTGACAATCTTCGCGCTGGGGGAAACCTCGGTAGAGCTGCTGAACAAACAGGTAGCCATTCGCTTCCAGAAGCTTTTAAAGCAGAATTTCGGCATTGAGACAAAGGTTGTTTTCAAAAATCATCAGGAGATCTACCAGAAGGCCTATAAAGAAATCGAGGAAAAAGAAAAACAGGACGCGGAAGAAACGAGAAAGCGTCAGCTTGCGGCAGCCCACAACCGTCCGGCGGAAAGCCCGTCTCATGGGACAGGCGGTTTTGGTGGAGGCGGAACCGGGAACTCCTGGGGTGAAAAGAAATCCTGGAGCAGAAAAAGGGATAAATACGAACCTGTTTCCGGCAACCGGATCATGGGAAAGGCCATTTTCGGAGAGCCTGTTCCCCTTGGCGAAGTAACCACCGAAAGCGGGCAGGTCGTTGTAGAAGGGGTTCTCTTCAAAAAGGCCGAACGGACCATCAAGAGCGGCTCCAAGCTTGTGACATTGCTTATTACCGATAAGCGGACTTCCCTATGTATCAAATTCTTTGCGCCGGAACAGAAATGGATCGATATTGACACCCACCTTAAATCGGGGGATGTAGTGAAAATCCAGGGCGACGCGGAATGGGACACCTTCGACAACACCCTTACCGTAAAAGCAAAGAGCATTGAAAAGGGAGAAAAACAGCTGCGTCAGGATAACAGTGAAGAAAAGCGGGTCGAGCTTCATGTACATACTAAGATGAGCGCCATGGACGGTCTCAACGATGTAAAGCAGCTGGTAAAAACTGCGGAAAGCTGGGGGCACAAGGCCATTGCCATTACCGACCACGGGGTAGTGCAGGCTTTTCCGGACGCTTCTCACGCGGGTAAGGATATTAAGATCCTCTATGGCGTAGAGGGGTATCTTCTGGAGGACAAAGACTGTATCCTGCCGGACGGAACCATTGAATATAAAAAGAAGGGGACCAACCATGTGATCATCCTGGCCCAGAACCGGACCGGGCTTAAGAATCTGTACAAGCTGGTGTCCTATTCTCATCTGAACTATTTTTACAAACGTCCGAGAATGCCTAAATCGGTAATTTCCGCGCACAGGGAAGGGCTGATCATAGGCTCCGCCTGTGAAGCCGGTGAGATCTATCAGGCGATTCTGCGGGGCGAAGGTCCGGAGGAAATGGAGCGGCTGGTAAATTTTTATGATTATCTGGAGATCCAGCCTCTTATCAACAACCAGTTCCTCATTAACAGCGGCAGGATCAAGGACCGGGAACAGCTGATGGACATCAACCGGCAGATCGTGGCGCTTGGCGAGCAGTACGGAAAGCCGGTAGTCGCTACCTGCGATTCCCATTATTTCGACGAAGAAGAGGCCCTGTACCGGAAAATCCTTATGGCGGGACAGGGGTTTAAGGATATCGAAGGAGACAAGGGACTGTATTTTCGGACCACAGAGGAAATGCTGGAGGAATTCCAGTACCTGGGGGCGGAAACCGCTCACAAGGTAGTCATCGAAGCGCCCAACGCCATTGCGGACCGCATTGAGCGCATGATGCCGGTGCCGGAGGGAAAGTTTCCGCCTAAGATTGACAATTCCGATGAGATCCTTCGGGAAAAATGTGAAAAGAGGGTCGTTGCCATGTACGGCGATCCGGTGCCTCCTGAAATCCGAGCCAGACTGGATAAGGAGCTGAACTCCATCATCAACAACGGTTATTCGGTTATGTATATGGCGGCGGAAATGCTGGTGCAGAAATCCATGAGCGACGGGTATCTGGTAGGATCCCGGGGTTCTGTAGGCTCCTCCTTTGTCGCGACTATGTCCGGCATTACTGAGGTAAACCCGCTGGAGCCCCATTATCTCTGCCCCAACTGCAAGCATCTGGAATGGGGGGACAAGGAAACGTACGACTGCGGCGTGGATATGCCGGAAAAATACTGTCCTGTATGCGGAACCAAATACAACCAGGAAGGGTTTTCTATTCCATTTGAAACCTTCCTGGGATTTGAAGCGGACAAGGAACCGGATATCGACCTGAACTTTGCCGGGGAATATCAGGCTACGGCCCATAAATTCGTAGATGAAATCTTCGGCGCGGAGAACGTGTACAAAGCCGGGACCATTGGAACCATACAGGGAAAAACGGCCTACGGCTATGTTATGAAATATTTTGAAGAGCGGGAGCTTCCTATTAATAAATTCGAGGCGGACCGGCTCACTACCTGCTGTGAAGGCGTTCGAAGGACCTCCGGTCAGCATCCGGGCGGGATTATCATTGTGCCCCGCGGGCATGAAATCTATGAATTCTGCCCCGTGCAGCATCCGGCCAACGATGTGAACTCCGATATTATAACGACCCACTTTGATTATCACTCCATCGACCAGAACCTTTTAAAGCTGGATATTCTGGGCCACGATGTGCCGTCCATGATCCGCCAGCTCCAGGATATGACCGGAGTGGACCCGCTGAAGGTGCCGTTAAAGGATCAGCGGGTAAACAGCATTTTCAACGGTATTGACGGGCTGGACATCAAGGATCCGGAATACCGGTTTACCCACGGCAGCTACGGCATCCCGGAATTTGGCACCAGCTTTACCAGAAAAATGCTGGACGATACGAAGCCGGATAAGTTTGCCGATCTGGTGCGTATTTCCGGATTCTCCCACGGAACGGATGTGTGGCTTAACAATGCGCAGGAGCTGATCGTAAAAGGGATTGCCACTATGAATGACGCTATTTCCACCCGGGACGACATTATGAACTATCTGCGGCTCAAAGGACTTCCCAACAAGGACGCCTTTACCATCATGGAAAAGGTCAGAAAGGGGAAGGGCCTTACCCAGGAGCAGGAAGATCTGATGCGGGAGCACGATGTGCCCGACTGGTATATCGATTCCTGCAAAAAGATCAAATACATGTTTCCGCGGGCCCACGCGGTGGCTTACGTTATGATGTCCTATCGAATCGCTTACTATAAAGTGTATTATCCGCCGGAGTTTTACGCGGTGTATTTTACTACAAAGGCTGCTGATTTTGACGAGAAGACGATTCTGAAAGGTTCCCTTGCGGTTCAGGAAAAGATGGACAATATCACAAGCAAGGGAAATAACGCTTCTAAGAAAGAAGAAGCGGAAATGACCGTTTTGGAAGTGGCTTATGAGATGTACGCAAGAGGCTACGAGTTTACTCCGGCCCGACTTGGTGTGTCAGACGGAATCAAATTCGGCACGCTGGACGGAAAAGTACTGCTGCCTTTCGTCGCGGTTTCCGGCGTAGGGGAGACCGCCGCCCGGTCCCTTGCGGAAGAATATGAAAAACGGCCTTACGAGACAGTAGATGAGATCCGCGAGCGGGCCAAGATCAATAAAACCGCCATTGAAGAGCTGCGGGAGCACGGGGTCCTTGCAGGGCTTCCGGAGACTGATCAGCTGAGTCTCTTCTGATCTGGTTTGCCTTTGCGGGGGCTTTCCGCTTCCGCCTAAAGATCCCGCAGGAAGGATTTTTGCAGGTCCCGGGCGTCCAGCTCAGCCAGCTCCCGGGCTCTTTCAAGAAGCCTGCCTTTTGAAAAATCCGAAAGCGAGTTGTACAGGACCAGCAGCCGGACTTCCTTTTGCGTATATTCCTGATAAAGAAAATATTCCTGAAGCGCGGTAACGGTATCACAGTTCAGCAGCGTATCTACCTGGATGTGATAGAACCGGCACAGTCTGTACAGCGTATGGACATCGGGAAGACGGGTTCCCTGTTCATACTGGCAGTAAGCGGACCTGCTGATAGAAAGCCGGGAGGAAAGCGAGCGCTGGCTCAGCCCGGCTTTGTGCCGCAGCATAGTAAGGCTGCAGCCGACTCTTTGCTGAAGATTCTGTTTCATATATGACCCTCCTTATTGTTAAATATTCCAGACGCGACCTCTTTTCTATATACATAGGACCGCAGCCTTGCGGAAAGGGGCGCGTCTTTTTTATTATGTAGGAAATATCAACAAAGTCTACCGCTGAACATAAACCGGCGGAGCCGGCTTTGTTATTTTTGCTCCCGCCTTTTTCAAAACAGGGGGCAAAAGACGATCTTTTTTGAAAAACCGCTGAAAGGGGAACCGAAATCCCCTGAAAGAACATTTTTCGTCTCTGCTGAAATTATTACACTAATAAGTAGAAGGGGACAGAGAGGAAAGAATCAGTGGATATAAAAAAGAAAGAAGCGTTACTTTGCGGCAAATATGATCAAATAAACCGTCTCCTGGCGATACAAAATATAAAGCTTCCCGACAGGGAAGATCTTCTCCATGAGATTTTTATAAAAGCCTTTCGCTCTTTAGGGAAGCTGCGGGAACCGGATAAAATCGATTCCTGGCTTTGGAAGATCACTAGAAATGAGGTCAACCGGTACCTGAGAGGAATTATAAAAAAACGGCAGTGGACTCAGGGAATGCCGCGGGAAGAGCTGGAAAACCTGGGAAAAGAGCCGGGAGCGGGGCCATATCTTCCAGTGAAGGACGAGCTGGAGCAGATCTGTCAGCGGGATGAACTGACCCGGGCTCTGCGGACGCTGCCGGAAAAGAGCCTGATTGTATTCCGGCTTCATTATTATGAAGGCTATTCCCTCAGCGAAACGGCAGAAATCATGGGAGAGCGCTATAACACCGTAAAAAGCTGGCATCGGCGGGGTCTGGAAAAACTGAGAGAGATTCTGAAGGAAGATCGGGCCCCGGCGGCGGAACAGAAGAAAAAATAAGTTTTATGGAGCTATGATGGCGCGCAGGGGCCAAACCGGAGTGGCTGAAAAAGAAAGCGCCGCCCCGGAGGTGACCCTGCGGGTACAGGCCAGCCAGGCCTTTAACGTGTAAAATCGGAAAAAATGTTCTGTTTACACGTTTTTGGAGTACAAATAAGATTGCGGCCCCGGCGGCCGCCTCGACTTGCAGGTCGCCAATAGCTCCGAATCGGGTTTAATGGCGACCGCTCCTATATCAAAATATGAAATTTGGCGGCCAGCCCGCGTGCGGCAGCCCTGAAAAAATAACCAATACCCCTTGAAATCAGCGGGAGTATATGTTAAGATAATAAAGCATTGTAATACTAGAAGGTAAGTAGTAAGAGTGGGCAAAACCCACTCTTTCGTTTTGTGACCCCGCTTCCGGCCCATATCTTTGCGAAAAATACAGAGGCAGGCCAGGGAGCGTACCAATAGAGCAACAGAAGGAGCGTACATGGCAAAGAAAAAGATAACAGAAATCATCGAGGACCTGCTGGCCGGCTTTTTAACGGAAAACGGCTACGAACTGTATAGCTCGGAATTCGTAAAAGAAGGAAGAGACTGGTTCCTGCGGGTCTATGTAGATAAAGTCCCCGGGGAAGGGGAGGAAGAAGCCTATATCAGCACGGATGACTGCGAAAAAATCAGCCGCTTTCTCAGTGAACGGCTGGATGAAGAAGATCCGATCCCTCAGAATTATTATCTGGAGGTCTCTTCGCCGGGAATGGACCGGGCATTGCTGACAGAAGCCCACTATACCCGTTTTTCCGGCCGTCCTGTGGAGGTAAAGCTTTACCGGCCCGTGGACGGAAGAAAGCAGATCGATGGCATACTGGAGGGACTGAAAGACGGAGAAGTTATTATCACAGATGAAGCGGGCAAGAGGTGGCAGCTGCCTCTTGACCAGATTGCAAAGACAAAGCTGGCAGTAGTTTTCTAAGGAGGAATACAGAAAAAATGAATAAAGAATTTATCGAAGCGATCGAAGCGCTGGAAAAAGAAAAGGATATCTCGAAAGACATTCTCATCGAAGCCATCGAATCCGCGCTGGTATCCGCTTATAAAAAGAATTACGGAACTTCCCAGAACGTGCGAGTGAATATCGACCGGGAAGAGGGAGACATCGATGTATTCATGCGCAAGGATGTGGTGGAAGAAGTCGAAGACGACATGGTAGAAATCTCCCTGGAGGAAGCGCTGGAAATCGACCCCCGCTATGAAGCGGGCGATGTGGTGGAATACCAGGTGACGCCGAGAGATTTCGGAAGAATCGCCGCGCAGACAGCCAAACAGGTCGTGGTTCAGCGTATTCGGGAAGCCGAACGGGGCATGATCTTCGATGACTATATTACAAGACAGGGAGAGATCATCACCGGAACCGTCCAGAGAATCAGCAACGAGACCATCTTTGTCAACATGGGAAAAGCGGAAGGAATCCTGGCGGCAACAGAACGGGTTCCAGGCGAAAGCTACAACATTAACGAGCGGATCAAGGTCTACATCATGGATGTAAAAAAGACAACAAAGGGTCCGCAGGTATTCCTTTCCAGATCCCATCCGGGACTTGTAAAACGGCTCTTTGAACTGGAAGTGCCGGAAATCGAAGACGGCATCGTAGAAATAAAGAGCATTGCCAGAGAAGCCGGTTCCCGCACTAAGATCGCGGTTTACACAGAAGAAGAAAACATAGATCCGGTGGGAGCCTGCGTAGGAACCAGAGGAAGCCGCGTTCAGAACATTGTAGACGAACTGTTCGGAGAAAAAATAGACATCATTACATGGAGCGAGGATCCGCAGGTGCTTATCAGTAATGTGCTGAGCCCGGCAAAAGTAGAAAAAGTTATCATCGATGAAGAGGAAAAAGCGGCTACGGTAATTGTGCCCGATTACCAGCTGTCGCTGGCCATCGGCAAAGAAGGTCAGAATGTAAGACTGGCCGCCAAGCTGTGCGGATGGAAGATCGATATCAAGAGCCATACCCAGTATTTTGGAAGTGAGCCGGAGGAAATCATCGAATATACAGACGATCAGGAAGAGGAGTTTGAAGACATTGAAAGCTAATACAGCGCCAAAGGGGACGAAAAAGGTTCCCATGAGGAGATGTGTGGGCTGCATGGAATCAAAACCGAAAAAAGAACTGATACGGATCGCGGGCTACGAGGGAGTCGTGGCTGTAGATCCGACAGGAAAAGCAAAAGGAAGAGGCGTTTACCTATGCCCAAGCGGGCAGTGCCTCGAAAAAGCGAAAAAAAAGAGGGCTCTTGGCAGGAGCCTGGGCATGGAAATCTCACAGGAGCAGATGGAAAAACTTTTAAAGGACATGGAATTTTATGAGAAGTAAGCTTCACAGCTACATGGGATTTGCCAAAAAATCGGGAAATCTTCTGATGGGATATAACACATGTGTTTTCGCTATGAATAAAGGTAAGATAAAGCTGCTGATCGTCGCAGAAGATATATCGGAGAATACCGGTAAAAAGATAGAAAAAGAAGCAAAGAAACATCAGGTTACCTGCAGAGTGTACGGAAAGAGTGACCAATTGTCACAGATGGCAGGGACCGGAGGAAGATCCATCTTTGGGATAACGGATCAGAACTTTGCGGAAGTTATTTTAAAAGAAATCGACAAAGATGGAGAGGAAAAAGGAGGAGTTCAGATATGAAAATACGTGAACTGGCCAAAGACCTGGGGATGGACGCGAAAGCGATCCTGGAAAAGGCCCGGACCATGGGTATCGAAGTAAAAGACAAAGAAAGCACCTTAAAGGATATTGATGTTAAAGCGATCAAAAATACAATTTTAAGAGGAAAAAGCGGAGCTGAAACAAAAATTGTAAAGGCGGCGCCGAAAAAAACCGAAAAAGCGGCTGGGAAAAAGGCTAAGCTGGAAGAGCCGAAGGTGACGGTAAAAGCCGCCAAAATCGCGATTCCGGTGCAGCCTAAGACGCAAAAAGCGCATCAGAACAAGCAGCAGGAAAAAACAGCCGCGCAAAAGCCGCCGGCTGGCAAGCCTGTTGTATCAAAGGAGCTGGAAAACAGACCAAAGCCGCCGGTAGGAAAGCCTGTGGTTTCCAAAGAGCTGGACGAACGGCAAAAGTCCGGACGGAAAGCGGGAAAGCCGGAGCCGAAGGCGGAGAACAAAGCTGGAAAAGAAGAAAAGACAGCCGCGCCAAAGAAAGAGGCTTCCTCCAAACCAGGAGAAAAGCCGGTAATCCGTCAGGAGCGTCTGAAAATCATAAAGAAAGCTTCCGAAGTTCATGAGGAAGAGCGGATCGCCAGAGAAAAGAGAGAGAAGGCCGCCGCGGCAAGGGCCGCGGAAAAGAAAAACGAAGAGCGCCCGAAGAAAAACAGAAGAGATAGCCGGGACGGCGGCAAAGATAAACGGGACGGCGGCAGAAATCAGAGAAGAGATAATCGGGACGGCAGCAGAAACCAGAGAAAAGACAGCGGTTCCCAGGGAAGCAGACCGCAGAAGAAAGAGCAGTCTGTAGACACCATGATGGAAAAACCAGCTTCTCATAAGAAAAACGACAAAGGCAAGAACAAAGATAAGGTACGCGACAAGTTCGCGAAACTGGAACGGGGCGGAAAGAAAGGCGGAAAGCCGCAGCCTGCCCGTTCTCTGGAAAAGAAGGTGCGCGGCAAAAAGCAGAACAAACCAAAGCCCGCGCCGGAACCGGAAACAGAAGTAATGGAAGTACCTGCGGGAACTACGGTTATCAATGTTCCTATTACAGTAGCCGGACTTTCCGAGCAGATCCAGGTATCGGTTTCCAGGATCATTATGACCCTGATGAAAATGGGCGTTATGGCCAATGTGAATCAGAATGTGGATGAAGATACCGTTATGCTGCTGGCGGAAGAGCTGGGAGTAAGTGTTGTAATCGGAAAAGTGGAAGAGGAAGAAGAGGAAGAAGGTCTGGAAACCTTTGAAGACAAGGAAGAGGATCTGCAGCCGAGACCTCCGATCATCACCGTAATGGGTCACGTTGACCACGGTAAGACATCGCTTTTGGACGCTATTCGGAAAACAAACGTTACAGCTTCCGAATCCGGCGGTATTACCCAGCATATCGGCGCTTCCGAGGTTGAGATCAATGGACAGAAGATCGTATTTTTGGATACCCCGGGACACGAAGCCTTTACCGCTATGAGAGCCAGAGGCGCTCATACTACGGACATCGCGGTTCTGGTGGTTGCGGCGGATGACAGCGTCAAACCGCAGACCATCGAGTCCATCAGCCACGCTAAGGCCGCGGGTGTGCCTATCATCGTAGCCATCAACAAGATGGATAAACCGGGGGCAAACCCGGATATCGTAAAGAAGGACCTGGCGGAACAGGGCGTCCTGGTAGAAGACTGGGGCGGCGATGTAATCAGTGTGCCGGTTTCCGCAAAGACAGGCGACGGTATCGTAAACCTGCTGGAAATGATCCTTCTGCAGGCAGAGGTTCTGGAACTGAAAGCCAACCCGAACCGTCTGGCTCTTGGGTCCGTTCTGGAAGCGCGTCTTGATAAGGCCAAGGGACCAGTGGCAAGCCTTTTGGTGCTCAACGGTACGTTAAAGGCAGGGATGAGTGTTGTTGCGGGAACCTGTTCCGGTAAGATTCGTCTCATGACAAACCATAAAGGCGAAAAGATCCGTCAGGCCGGACCTGCTACAGCGGTGGAAATCCTGGGACTGACCGAAGTCCCTCACGCGGGAGACGAGTTCAACGCGGTAAAAGAGGACCGTCTTGCGAGAGAAATCGCGGAACACAGAAAAGAAAAACAGAGAGAAGAGGTGCTGGCGAGAAACTCCAGTACTACTTTGGAAGAGCTGTTCTCCCAGATACAGGAAGGCGAAGTCAAGGAGCTGAACCTGATCGTCAAAGGCGATGTACAGGGATCCGTAGGCGCTATCGTTTCTTCGCTGGAAAAACTTTCAACAGAAAACGTGCGGGTCAAGATCGTTCATACCGGCGTAGGAGCGGTTACAGAATCTGACGTAATGCTGGCGGGAACATCAGACGCCGTTATTATCGGATTTAACGTAAGACCGAGCGCGGCTGTTACCGCTATGGCAGACCGGGATAATATTCAGATTCGTACCTATCGGGTTATTTACGACATCCTGGATGATGTGGAAAACGCTATGAAGGGTATGCTGGATCCTGAATTTAAAGAAGTGGTTCTGGGTACAGTAGAAATAAGAGATACCTTCAAAGTGCCGGGCGTCGGCGTTGTAGGCGGCGCGTATGTTACGGACGGAAAGGTTGTCCGCAACGCGGAAATCAGACTGGTTCGCGACGGTATCGTAATCCACGAAGGAAAGATCGCTTCTCTGAAGAGATTTAAAGACGATGCCAGAGAAGTGGCTCAGGGCTACGAATGCGGTATCGGCATTGAAAGCTACAATGATATCAAAGAAGGCGATATCATCGAATGCTTCCAGATGGAAGAAATCAAAAGAGATTAGGAGAGATACATGGGAAAAGGACACAGGCAGCAGCGGCTGGGTGAAGAAATAAGGAAAATCATCAGCAGCCTGCTGCTTAGAGAACTGAAGGATCCCAGACTGCAAAGAGGAATGGTGAGCGTGACTGCTGTGGAAGTGACTTCCGACGGCAGTTATGCTACAGTCTATATTACAGTCCTGGGTCTGGATACGAAAAAGGAAGACGGCCAAAAGATCAAGGAAGATACCCTGGCCGCGCTGAACAGCGCTAAGGGTCTGATCCGGCGGGAAATCGGACATCAGGTAAAACTGCGTCATACTCCGGAGCTGATTTTTAAAATGGACACCTCCATGGAGTACGGCCGCCATATGGAAGAGATCCTGCAGGGGCTGGATCTGTAACGGTGAATCAGAATGAAAGAAAATGACTCAATCAGGGAAATTGCGGAGCGGCTGCTTGCGGCAGAACGGGTGCTGCTGTTTCCTCATATTCAGATGGATGGTGACGCACTGGGCTCCGCGGCGGCTCTCTGCGGGGCGCTTCGGAGCGCCGGAAAGCAGGCGGCTGTTTTGGTGGAAGATCCGGTCCCGGAATATATACAGTTTCTGGATCAGGGGTACTGTACCGAAGATCCGGAAGCGATCCCTTCCCCGGATGTATGCGTATGCGTTGACTGCGGGGAAGTTTCCCGTTTTCCAAAGCGGGAAAAATACTTTTTTCAGGGAAAGACGACCATATGCGTCGATCACCATACCACATCCAGGCCTTTTGCCGATTACAATTATATTGATCCAAAGGCGGCAGCCACAGCTGAAATCATATATCGGCTGCTGACCGCTATGGAGCTTCCCATCGACAAGGAGACCGGCGAAGCGCTTTTTACCGGAATCTGCACAGATACGGGAAACTTCCAGTATTCCAATACAACAAAAGAAAGCCATCTGATCGCGGCGGCTCTGTACGACTCAGGGATTGACCACGCGGGAATCGCGGTAAAGCTGTACCAGAATACCAGCCTTGAAAAGCTGCGGATTACAAATAAGATCCTGAATGGGCTGCGGCTTTTTTGTGAAGGCCGGGCCGCTATGGCCTGGGTGGATCAGGAAATGCTACAGCAGACCGGGGCTTCTATGGAGGACACGGAAGGAAGCGTGGAAACTCTGCGCAATATAAAAGGCGTTGAGATCGCGGCCTTTCTGAAGGAAAAAGAAGCTGGCGTGATTAAAGTCAGTATGCGGGCTAAGACCGATGGAAATGTGGCGAAGATTGCGGAAAAATTTGGTGGCGGCGGCCATGTAAAGGCGGCGGGCTGTACCCTGCGTACGGATATGGAGACTGCCCTCGGGCAGCTTGCGGAGGCGATGGAAGAAAGTTTGAGGGGAATATGAGCCTTATAACAAGTGGAATCATCAATGTGTATAAACCCCAGGACTGGACATCCCACGACTGTGTAGCGGTTACGCGCCGGGCGCTGGGAATCAAAAAAATCGGGCATACAGGAACTCTGGACCCTATGGCTACCGGTGTGCTGCCGGTTTGTATCGGTCCCGCCGCCAGAATCATGGAATACCTGGATCTGGATTTTAAAACCTATGTATGTGAAACGCGGCTGGGGCTGGAATCCGATACGCTGGATATATGGGGAACGATTACAGACAGAAAAGACGCCTCTGGCGTAACCGAACAGCAGATTCGGCAGGCGTTCCAGCGCTTTTCCGGAAACATATCCCAGATACCGCCCAAGTATTCGGCTCTGAAGGTAGACGGAAAAAAGCTGTATCAGTATGCCCGGGCCGGTCAGGAGGTGGAGATCAAGCCGCGGAACGTATTTATCCGCAGCCTGGAGATCCAGCGGATCGATCTGACTGAAAAGAAAATCGTGTGGAAGGTGACTTGCTCCAAAGGCACCTATATCAGGAGCATCTGCCGGGATATCGGGCAGATTTTGGGCTGCGGCGCGGTTATGACCGGGCTTCAGAGAACACAGAGCGGCGTCTTTAGCATCGAAGACGCGGTAGATATACGGGACCTTCGGGAAATGAGCCGGGATGAGATCGAACCCTATGTCCTTCCGGCTGACTATCCGCTGGTTCATTTCGGAAAGGCTGTTTTGGACAGGGAAAACGCTCAGTATTTTTGCAACGGAGGCCACATCTCCCTGAAAAACGCCGCGGTGGAGAGAAAGCCTTACTATCAGGACAGGCAGCCTCATATCCAGGCGCGGCCGGAATATCGTCAGGCGTACAATCTGTATCTCAGAAAACCAGATGGAGATCTGTTTTTGGGGGTCGCCTTCTATAGCAGTAAATATAAAAAACTAGTAGCAGACAAAGTATTTTGCAGAGGATAGAAAATGGAAATCTTTAACTCACTGGAAGAAATCGGGAATATCGAAGAAACGGTAGTCGCGCTTGGAAACTTTGATGGCGTCCATAAAGGGCATCAGCAAATTATTTCGCGGACTGTAAAAAGCGCGGAAGCGGCAGGCTATAAAAGTGCGGTCTTTACTTTTTCCAATCACCCGAAAAATCTTATGGCCGGGGAGAATACAGTGAAGAATATCCTGTACCCGGAGGAAAAGGCAGCTATTATGGAAGCTCTGGGAATCGACTATATGTTCAACATTCCTTTTGACCGGTCGATTCTGACCATGGATCCGGTCCGCTTTATCGACAGGCTGCTGTTAGATAAGTTCCATATGCGTCAGGCTTACTGCGGATTCAATTACCGATTTGGCTATAAAGCGGCGGGAAACGCGGAGCTTCTTATGAAAGAAGGCCTGAAAAAAGGCTTTGGGATTCACATACAAGAGCCTTTTGAAATCGATGGGAATCTGGTCAGCAGCACGTTTATCCGGAGCCTGATTCAGGAAGGAAAGGTGGATCAGTGCGAGAAATATATGGGACGGCTCTATTCCATCGGCGGAGAAGTGGTGGTAGGCAACAAGCTGGGACGGACCATCGGCTTTCCTACCTCTAACATTATGATTGATGAAGCCATGGTGACGCCTCCTAACGGTGTATATGTGACCTACTGCCTTTATAACGGCGTTCGTTATCCCAGTGTGACCAATGTAGGCGTCAAGCCGACTATTGGAACCTATAAGAAAAATGTAGAGACGCATATTTTTAATTTTAACAAGGAGCTTTACGGCAAAGAGATCCGGGTGGAATTTCTGGAAAAAACAAGAGACGAGCAGAAGTTCGACAGTGTGGAAGCCCTTTCAAAGCAGATTACAGAGGACTGCATCACTGCCCGGTCTTATCACAGGAGAAATGATTAGAAACAGCAAGACACAAGGCAGGGATATATGGATAGAAATGACGCAAAGCGGCAGGTGATCCGGGCCGGAAGAGAATTGTCCGATTCGGGGCTCATTGCCCGGACCTGGGGAAATGTCAGCCGCAGACTGGATGAAGCGAGCTTTGCCGTTACAGCCAGCGGAAGAAATTACAGGACCCTTACGGAACGGGAAGTCGTAGTGGTGAACATGGAAGATCTGAGCTATAGCGGCGATTTTGCCCCGTCCTCTGAAATGAAGATCCATAGAGCTGTATATGAGAAAAAAAGCGACGCGGGGTTTGTGATCCATACCCATCAGGACAATGCCTCGGCAATCTCGGCTATGGGGACAGACCGGATCGTTTTGGACCGGATATACCCGGGGCTGGGAAATTCGGTGCTCTGCGCGGAATATGGACTTCCAGGAACAGAGCGGCTCTGTCAAAATACGCGAAAGACTTTAGATGCCTGTCAGGCAAATGCGGTGATCCTGCGGCAGCATGGGGCCTTATGCTGGGGCAGGGACTATGATGAAGCCTTTGAGACAGCCAGGCAGCTGGAAAAGGCCTGCGGCGAATATCTGAAAAGGCTGGACAAAAGAATAATCAGCGAAAATAAAGGGGATACAAAGCAGCTGGGGAAAACCACAATATGGAACCGCAGCCGGATCCTGCTTGATTTTGCGGGAGAAGCAAAAGTCATGCGTCCATATCTGGATGACTTTGCCCAGCTTGCGGGATTGAAGATTCAGGTAATCCCGCGGAACCGAGAAATGGCAGAGCGGGCCGTTCGGAGAGGAAGCTCCGTTCTTGTCAAGGGGATCGGAGCGTTTTGTACGGCCGGGTCTTTGGAGGACGCAAAGGCGCTTTCCATGATCATAGAAAAGAACGCCATGGCGTTCTTCGCGGCCAGAGCCGGCGGAGGAAAGCCGCTGAGCCGCCGGGATAGCAGGAAAATGCGCCGGAACTATATCAGAAATTATTCCAAACTGGCAGAGATGGATAGATGATCCGATTAAAAAACCTTTTGCGTAATTTGCGTAGGAATTGATAAAACTGCTTGCATAGCATAGGCAGGATATGTTAATATTAGTTGTTGATGAAAATACCTTTTGCTGAGTTTTACGACGCTCCGGCGGAGGCCCGGCTGAAGGTGAATAAAAGAAAAGGAGAAAAAGACATGATTGATCAGGCTAAAAAAGCGGAAATTATCAAAGAGTATCAGTTGAAAGAAGGAGACACAGGTTCTCCGGAAGTACAGGTTGCTATTCTGACCTACAGAATCAATGACCTGAATGAACATCTGAAAGTACACAAGAAGGACCATCATTCCAGAAGAGGTCTTCTGAAAATGGTAGGTCAGAGAAGAAATCTTCTTAATTACCTGAAGGAAAAGGATCTGGAAAGATACAGAAGCCTGATTTCCCGTTTAGGATTAAGAAAATAATCAAGAAAAGAAATACAAGCGGGAGGAATCTGCTCCCGCTTGATTTTTTATTAATATGCGGACAATATAGCAGACGCGGTATTGGAGCAGAAGAGAAGATTCAGAGAGAAGCGATTAACAGGAGGTAGTTGTTAATGAAATTTACAGATTACAGAACATTTAAGACAGCCATAGGAGGCAAGCTTTTAGAGCTGGAAATCGGCAAGGTTTGTGAGATGGCCAATGGTCAGGTCATGGTGAAATACGGAGATACGGTTGTCAATGTTACAGCGGTTATGTCCAAAGAGCCAAGACCGGATATCGATTTTTTCCCGCTTAGCTGTGACTATGAAGAAAAAATGTACGCGGCAGGAAAAATTCCAGGGGGATTTATCAAACGAGAAGGAAGACCAAGCGAAAAGGCGATCCTGAATTCCAGACTGATGGACAGGCCGCTGAGACCGCTGTTTCCAAAAGGATTTTTCAACGATGTACAGGTTGTGGCAACCGTAATGTGCATGGACAACGACGCGCCGTCAGAGATCGCGGCTATGATCGGTTCATCCGTAGCCCTGTCCATTTCTGACATTCCATGGGACGGCCCGACCGGTTCGGTTCTTATCGGAAGAGTGGACGGACAGTTTGTTGTCAATCCGAGTCTGGCTCAGAGAGAGGCCAGTGACATGCATCTGGTGGTTTCCGGTACCAAAGAAGCCATTATGATGGTAGAGGCGGGAGCCAACGAAGTTCCTGAGGACATTATTCTGGACGCGATCATGTTTGCGCATGAAGAGATCAAGAAGATCGTCTCGTTTATTGAAGCTATTGTTGCCGAAGTGGGCAAACCGAAAAAGGAACTGGAGCTTTATGTTGTGCCGGAGGAAATTGACACAGCGGTAAGAGCTTACGCGGAGACAAAGATGCGGGCAGCCATCCAGACTCAGGAAAAGATGGAACGTCTGGACAATATGGACGCGGTAGAAGCGGAGACAAAGGAACATTTTGAAGAGATCTATCCGGAAAACGGAAAGGATGTAGATAATGTACTGTACGCCATCACCAAAGAACAGGTTCGCAGCCTGATTCTGGATGATGGTATCCGTCCGGATAATCGTAAGCTGGACGAGATCCGGCCGATTTGGGTAGATACCAGCGTGCTTCCAAGGACACACGGCTCAGGCCTCTTTAAGAGAGGTCAGACTCAGGTTATGTCCATCGCGACACTGGGAGCTATGGGCGACGCGCAGACCATCGATGGAATTACAGAGCAGACCGAAAAAAGGTATATGCACCACTACAACTTCCCTCCGTATTCCGTAGGAGAGGCAAGACCGCTGAGAAGTCCGGGAAGACGTGAGATCGGACATGGAGCCCTGGCGGAACGGGCACTGCTTCCAGTACTTCCGGGAGTAGAAGAATTCCCATATGCCATTCGGGTCGTGTCAGAAGTGCTTTCCTCCAACGGATCGACCTCACAGGCTTCCGTATGCGGCAGCTGTCTGGCGCTGATGGACGCGGGAGTTCCAATCAAGGCGCCGGTTGCCGGAATCGCTATGGGACTGATCGAACGTGTAGAAGAGGACGGAAGCAGCAAAATGGCCATTCTGTCTGACATTCAGGGTATGGAAGACTTTCTGGGTGACATGGACTTTAAGGTTGCGGGTACCGAAAAGGGCGTTACCGCTATTCAGATGGATATTAAAGTCCACGGACTTTCCAAGAAAGTGCTGCAGGACGCGCTGGCGCAGGCCTATGAGGGAAGAATGCACATCATGAAGGAAATGCTGGATGAGCTTCCCGCTCCGAGACCAGAGCTTTCTCCTTACGCTCCGCGGATTATTTCCATGCAGATCGATCCGGACAAGATCCGGACGGTTATCGGACCGGGAGGAAAGACCATTAACAAGATCATTGCGGATACCGGCGTGAAGATCGATATCGACGACACCGGCCTTGTATATATCGCGGCTCCTGATATGGAAAGCGCTCACGCGGGTGTTCATGAAATCGAGCTGCTGACCAAGGACGTGGAAGTCGGAGAGATCTATGAAGGAACAGTTACAAGACTGATGAACTTTGGAGCGTTTATTGAGATCCTTCCTGGAAAAGAAGGACTTCTGCACATCTCCAAGATGGCTAAGCACAGAGTAGAAAAAGTAGAGGATGAGATGACAGTCGGCGATAAGGTAAAAGTAAAGGTTACCGAGATCGACAGTCAGAACCGGATCAACCTTTCCAGAAAGGAACTGCTGTAAAGGCTGAAAAAAGGTCATAGGACCCGGCAATATAAAGGAAAAGAAAACGCGGCTTCCGGCAAAGACCGGAGGGCGCGTTTTTTCAGATAGTAGACAATTTTCTAAAAAGCCCCCATATCTTGTTGTTTTTTCTTGAAAAATCCGAAGGCGACCCTGAAAATCCTTGAAATTACAGCTTTTTGAATGAAAAAAATCAGGAAAAAGATTGCCGTATTTTTGAAAAAAAGATATAATGTTACCACATTCGACATTTCAGAAAGTACGAATAACAAAAAAGTAGGAAAGTTAGAAAAGCTTACAAAGCAGAAAGTAAGAACGATCGGGACAAATGTCCGGCGGGAACTGAAACATGATTGTAGAATTCAGACAGAAGGGACAGATCACCATACCCAGAGAGATCGTCCGGCAGCTTGGAATTAAAGAAGGGGACAAACTGGAAGTCACAGAAGAAAATGGCGCCATAAAAATGGTGCCTGTTATTGTGTGCCCGGCAAATTCCATCCAGACCCTTCAAAAGGAACTGGATCAGCTGAAAGAAACGCTGCGGCAGGGGAATGATCCTGAGCTGGAACGACTTGAAACGGTCCTGCAATCGATGGAACGTATAACCAGATAACCCGGAAAGCGGGTCGATGTAACACTCGACAGACTTTAATCGAGAACATGAAAAGGGAGGCCATACATGAAAAGAAAAGCCATATCCGCTCTGCTCATATTGTTTATGATTGGAGCGCTGCTGGCGCCGATGGGGGCAAAGCCTCTGGAGGCCGCGGCAGCAACCTCTTTTACAATACGGACCAGTATGCCAAAGCTGAATGATAAAAACGCGAAATTCTATTATTCTGACTTGAATCGGTTTTGGAAAGCCGGAAGACTAGCTCCCGACTTTAAATATTATAAGGGAATCATGGACGACGGAAGAACCGGCGGATATGTGTGGGGAAACTGTACCTGGTGGGCTTACAGCCGGGCCAGTGAAGTGATCGGAGAGCCGCTTAATCCAAATCTTCGGGGAAACGCCGGAGAATGGTGGAGCTGCAATAAAAAAGGGAACTATTACCCTTATGGCTCAACGCCAAAGGCGGGAGCGATCGTAGTGTATAAGACCCATGTGGCTTTTGTGGAAAAAGTTGTGAACGGGCAGATCTATGTGTCTGAATCCGGCTGGCAGACCAGAACCTATGGACCCAGCTCTACGGATGACTTCTTTTTCCATTACGGAAAACCATGGAGCAGCAATGGGACCCCGCAAGGGTATATTTATGTAACAGATAAAAAACCAGCCTCAGTAAAGACAAAAGCCGCAAGCTACAGTGTCAAGGTCAGTGTGTCAGACCTGCGTATGAGAAGCGGTCCCGGCACCGGGTATTCCAACATGGGATACATAAAGAAAGGAACCTATAAGCTGAAGGCTGTGACTACAGACGGCGAATGGGGGCAGCTTTCCAGCAATGGCTACTGGATCTGCCTTGAATATACCACAAAAGTAGTTCCAAAGAGCAGCAACAACAATCTAAAAGCGCTCAGCGTCAGCGGGTATTCCATCTCACCGGCGTTTAAGGCGACAGAGACCTCCTATAGCCTGACCGTACCGAGCAATGTTTCTTCGGTGACCATCAAGGCTACAAAAGCCAATTCAAAGGCAGTAGTTTCGGGAACAGGAAAAATCAGCCTGGCAACAGGGACCAATACCAGGAGCGTTAAAGTAAAGGCGGAAAATGGAGCGGTCAAAACCTATACCATCAAGATCACCCGGTCAAAGGAGACGAAGGTAAAGGTATCTGTTACCGATCTGAATATGCGAAGCGGCCCAGGCACCGGCTACAGCAGCAAGGGCAAGCTGAAAGCGGGGACTTACGCTATCGTTCAGACAAAGAATGGCTGGGGAAAGCTGAAAACCAACGGCTACTGGATCAGTCTGGCCTATACAAAGGCGGCGACGTCTTCCACAGCGGCCGCGACGGCGGGAGCGTATAAGGTAAAGGTGAAGGTTACCAGCCTGAATATGCGCACCGGCCCAGGC
Organism: bacterium 210820-DFI.6.37; assembly: GCA_020558355.1. GTDB lineage: Bacteria > Bacillota > Clostridia > Peptostreptococcales > Anaerovoracaceae > Hominibacterium. Next base: position 339,957 of record JAJCKG010000002.1, read on the forward strand.
ACCAGCTACAAGAGCAAGGGCAAGCTGAAAAAGGGCACCTATACCATTTCCTCTACAAAGAACGGCTGGGGAAAGCTGAAAACCAACGGCTACTGGATCAAGCTGTCCTACACAACCAAGGTTTCTTCCACAACTGCCGCGAAGACTTATAAAGTCAAGGTGAAAGTGACAGAGCTGAACATGCGCACCGGTCCGGGCACCAGCTATAAGAGCAAGGGCAAGCTGAAAAAAGGAACCTACACCATTTCTTCCACGAAAAACGGATGGGGAAAGGTTAAAAGCAACGGATACTGGATAAAATTATCTTATACCACAAAAGTATAAAGCGGAAATTCCCTATTGGGCACAATAGGGAATTTTGCGGTTCAAAAGGAGACAAACGTGTTTTTACCGATATCAAAACAGGATATGGAAAAAAGGGGCTGGAACCAGGCGGATTTTGTACTGGTAACAGGAGACGCCTATATCGATCACCCCTCTTTTGGTACGGCGATTATCAGCCGGCTGCTGGAGCGGTTCGGTTATAAAGTGGCGATTCTGGCTCAGCCCAACTGGCGGACCGCGGAGGACTTTACCAGATTCGGAAGACCCCGGCTGGGATTTCTTATCAACGGGGGAAATGTAGATTCTATGGTCAACCACTATTCGGTTTTCAAACACAGGAGAAAACGGGACGAGTATTCTCCGGGAGGAAAAGCGGGGCTTCGGCCGGATCGGGCCGTGATCGTCTACAGCAATCGGGCCAGGGAAGCCTATAAGGACGCGCCTGTCATTATCGGCGGACTGGAAGCCAGTCTGCGGCGGCTGGGTCATTACGACTACTGGGATGACCGGGTGCGCCGATCGATCCTGCTGGATTCCCGGGCGGATATCCTCATTTACGGAATGGGGGAACGGGCCATTATTGAGATTGCGGAAGCGCTGGACAGCGGCATCGCGGCAAAGGATATCGGTTGGATCCGGGGAACCTGTGTGAGAGGCAAGCTTGCTGACGCGGATGAGGAGGCTATGCTTCTGCCGTCCTTTGAGGAAATCGCCAGCGACAAAAGGCGGTACGGCGACAGCTTTGCTATGCAGTACCGGAATAATGACGCGATCAGCGGAAAGCAGGTAATAGAGCCTTATGGAAAGGAAAACTGCGTGATACAAAATCCGCCTCAGCCGCCTTTGGAACGGGAAGAGCTGGATCAGATCTACGAGCTGGATTACGAAGGGGAATATCATCCCATCTATGAAAAGCTGGGCGGTGTTCCGGCCCTGCGGGAAGTGAAATTCAGCCTGATCAGCAGCCGGGGCTGCTTTGGAGGATGCAGCTTTTGCGCGCTGACATTCCACCAGGGAAGAGAGCTTCGCAGCCGCAGTATCGAATCCCTGGTGAAGGAAGCGAAAGCGCTGACAGAAAAGCCGGATTTCAAAGGGTATATCCATGATGTGGGAGGGCCTACCGCCAACTTCCGCCATCCCGCCTGCAAAAAACAGCTGAAAGCCGGAGTCTGCAAAAACAGGGACTGTCTGTATCCAAAGCCCTGCGGCCAGATGGAGATCGACCACGAGGAATACCGGCGGCTTCTGCGGCAGCTGCGGGAGCTTCCGGGCATTAAAAAGGTCTTTATCCGGTCCGGCATCCGATACGATTACCTCATGGCCGATAAAAACAAAGATTTTTTAAAGGACCTGTGCCGGTATCACATCAGCGGCACTTTAAAAGTAGCGCCGGAGCATATATCCCCTCCGGTACTGGCTCAGATGCGAAAGCCGGACAAAGGGGTCTTTCAGCGGTTCAGCCAGGCTTACCAGGAGACAAACCGCAGGCTGGGGCTAAAGCAGTATTTGATTCCTTATCTGATTTCTTCCCATCCGGGGAGCAGGCTGGATGACGCGGTGGAGCTGGCTTTATTTTTGAAAGAAAATCACTTTATTCCGGATCAGGTGCAGGATTTTTATCCGACGCCGGGAACCCTTTCCACCTGTATTTACTATACGGAAGAGGACCCCTTCACAAAGGAGCCGGTTCATGTGGCAAAGGATCTGGAGGAAAAGAAGATGCAGCGGGCGCTGATCCATTTTCACAAACCGGAAAACCGAAAGCTGGTGAAAGCCGCGCTTGAAAAGGCGGGGCGAAAAGAGCTGATTCCGGTGCTGTTGGGTCACAGAGAGCAGAAAAACAGGAAAGGCAGAAAAAAATGAGTTTAATTTTTTCACTTCCGGCTATTTTAGAGGAAAGCAGGAGAGAATATGAACAAATAAAAGAAAGCAGCGCCGAGGGAAGAGCTTTTTTTCCTGTGGAAAAGATTCATCACCGGATTTCCTCTTCTGAAAGCCTGCTGGCCAGAGGCGACAATCTGGACTTTATCCAGTATCTTTTAAGAGAGCGGGGGCTGGAGGGAAAGCTGCAGCTGGTTTACATGGATCCGCCCTTTTATTCCAAGGCCAGCTACGACGCGGTGATCAAACTGAAATCCCCCGTTATAGAGGACGCTCCGGCCATCAAACCGCTGGCCTATGATGATCTGTGGAAGACGGGAATGGAAGAGTACCTCAGGATGCTGTGCGTCCGTTTCTTTCTCATTCGGGATCTGTTATCGGAAGAGGGCTGCTTTTGGGTGCATCTGGACTGGCATGTGGTTCATTATGTAAAGATCCTTCTGGATGAGATCTTTGGGGAGAAAAACTTTGTCAATGAGATTATCTGGAACTATAAATCCGGCGGCACCGGAAAGCGAAATTTCTCCAGAAAGCACGATACCCTGCTTTTCTATGGAAAGAGCAAGCGGTATTACTTTCAGCCGCTGCAAGAGAAATCTTATAATCGGGGATACAAGCCGTACCGATTTAAAGGGGTAAAGGAGTACCGGGACGAGCTGGGCTGGTACACCATGGTTAACATGAAGGATGTATGGCAGATCGATATGGTGGGGCGGACTTCCGCGGAGCGGACCGGATATGCCACCCAGAAACCGGAGCAGCTGCTTTCCCGCGTTATAGAAAGCTGCAGCCGAAAAGGGGACCTGTGCGCGGATTTCTTCTGCGGCTCCGGCACGCTTGCCGCCGCCGCGGAGAAGCTGGGAAGGCCATGGATCTGCTGTGACGTGGGAGCCATTGCCGCTGCCGGCTGTCTGAAGCGGATGTCTGTAAAAAAGAGCGCCTTTACATTGCTGAAGGAGCAGGCGGACCGGCAGAGAGACGGTCTGGAGCTGAGGCTTCGCGCGGAACCCATAGAATTCACCGGTAAAAAGCTGGTGACGGTAACCCTGACCGGGTATCGGCTGGAAGAAGAGGATATTCCGGTACAGGGAAAGGATCTGGAGGTTATAAAAAAATTCTGTGAAAAAGACCCTCTCCAGCTGATTGAATATTGGAGCGTGGATTTTTCCTATGACGGAAAGGTACATAATCCGGAGTTCTCTTTTCCTAAGGAAAAGGACCGGATTGAGACTGTATGCCGGCAGATTCTCGGCAATGTGGGACGCGTCAGTGTCCGCGCGGTAGATGTTTTCGGAAGCAGTACACTGAAAATCTTTGACCCGGGAGAGTTTGAATGAAGAAGACCCTTTCAAAAGATAAAATAAAAGGCTTTGCGGCAGATCTGTTTTTTCTGCTGGCCGCCTGCGCTATGGGAGCCTTTGCGACTGTAGGCGTTATGATTCCCAACGGTTTGACCAGCGGAGGTCTGACCGGTATCGTGCGGATTGTTCAGAGCTATGTTCCTCTGGACTTTTCCATTTTGTTTTACGGAGGCTCTGTTGTTATACTCATTGCTGCGGCAGTTTTTCTGGGGTCTTTGGAGCTGCGGAAGATTCTGCTTTTGACGGTGCTATATCCGGCGGTGCTTTTTATCTTTGAAAAACTGGACTTTCAGCTGCTGGAGGAAAAGGATGTGATCCTCGCGGCTGTTTTCTGCGGCGTTTTTTCCGGACTATGCGCGGGACTGGTGTTTTGGAGAGGGTATTCCTTCAGCGGCACCGACGCTATAGCGAAGATTTTAAAGAAAAAGCTGTTTCCGCAGTACAGCCTGAGCAAGCTGCTTTTGGCCATCGACGGGATCATCATCATTGCTTCCGCCTTTGTCTTCGGCAGAAACATTGCCCTCTACGCGTTGATTACCCAGGTGATCATCAGCCGCATGGTGGATATCGTTATATACGGCTTTGAAATGAAAATCGTCCGGCTGGAAATCATCACTTCTCAGAGCCAGGCTGTCAGCAGCTATATCATGGAGGAAATCGGAAGAGGTGTTTCCAGCAGTCAGATAACGGGCGAGTATACAAAAGAACAGTATACGCAGCTCAGCGTTATGTGTTCGCCCAGGGAAAGCATACTGATCCGGAGAAAGACCGCGGGGCTGGATAAAGGCGCTCTGATTACAGTCATTCCGGTAGAGACGGTGTGGGGAATCGGTGAAGGATTCAGCGATATTGAAAAGGAGTAGTGATACGCAAAAGCGGCGCGCAAGGCCAGAGCCGCTGAATTGGGCTGCCCGCGCGCCTAGCCTGGAAAGCAAACTGTGATTCGGGTTCCGATGTCTTCCCGGCTCAGCACCTGAAAGTAACCACCGTGCCGGTCTATGATCCATTTGGCAATGGAAAGCCCCAGTCCGGCTCCGCCATTTTCTCTGCTCCGGGCCGGGTCAGAGCGGAAAAAACGTTCGAACATATGAGGAATATCTTTTCCGGCAATGCCGATCCCTTCATCCTGGACCACAAAGCAGCTGTGGCCCTTTTCGTTTTTTTTGACTTGAAGGATAATATCCGCGTGGTCCGGCGTATATTTGGCCGCGTTGTCCACCAGAATCCGGGCCGCCTGTTTGATCATAGAAACATCGCCTGTAATGGTTATATCTTCATCCCCTTTTAAATGATAACGATGCTTCGGGTCGATCATGACGGATTCATCAAAGACCTCTTTTATCATTTCGTGAAGAGAGAATTCCGTCATCGTCAGCTTTGTTCTGCCGCTGTCGCCTCTTGCCAGGAACAGCAGCTGTTCCACCAGCTTTTTCATATGATCGGATTCGCTTTTTATGGCGGCGATGGATTCTTCCAGAATCGTTTCGTCCTCTTTGCCCCAGCGGTCCAGCATATTCGCGTATCCCTGAATCACAGCGATAGGTGTCCGCAGCTCATGGGACGCGTCCGACACAAAGCGGGCCTGCTGTTGATAGGACTGACGCATCCGCTCCAAAAGACTGTTGACTGCCTGCTCCAGGCCCTCCAGCTCCGCGTCTCCCGTTTGGAGCCTTGCGTCCGGTCCGGTAGGACTGATGCGGCTGATGGCGTCCTCAAGATGGTGGAATTTGTCTTCGTCAAAGGCGGAATCTGCCGTCAGATCCTGAGCCATGCGGGTGATTTCATAAAGAGGCGCCAGGTGCTTTCTCGACTTTCTGGAGCCGGTTAGAATCTCCCAAAGCAGGATCAATAGCTGGACCAGTGTCATCAGCAGCAGACAGCGCCAGAAAAATACCAGGAACCGACCCGCGTAAACTGTGGTTTCACCGCCTTTCGCAGGTTTATATACATACTGGAGACGGGCCAGAAAGCTTTGAAGAGGCGTATGGAACCAGCGATCCTCCTGGTGGGTCAGCTCCTGCCCCTCTGGTGAAAGCTGATCTTCCGCCAGCAGCGCGAAATGGCGGGAAGCGCCGGGCTGGAAATCCTGCCCCTGCGGCGTTTCCTGAAAATAGCACCACACGCCGACAGCCAGCAGGGCGGCAAGGATATCCAAAAGCAGAAAGGCGAAAAACAGGCTCGCGACTCTGCCGCGGCTGACGCTTCTGGAAATAGAGCGCATTTTTTTGGTTTCATTCATGATCCGGCTCCTTTATCACATAGCCGACGCCCCGGACGGTCCGGATGATTTTTTCTCCGAATACATCATCGATTTTATTTCTCAAATAATACACATATACATCTACCACATTAGTTTCCCCCATGTAGTCATAGCCCCAGACCCGTTCAAGCAGAGTATCCCGGCTGAGAACGATGGATTTATTTTCCATCAGCGTCCGAAGAAGCAGAAACTCCCGCTTCGTAAGATCGATGGCGGTACCGTCATAGGCGGCTGTATAGCGGGCTGTGTCCATGGTCAGTTTTCCGCAGGTAAGGATTTTAGAAGGCTGTGGACCGCTGCTTTCTTTTGCCGCCGCTGATTTTTTCAGAGCCACCCGGATCCGGGCCAGCAGCTCTTCAATGGCAAAGGGCTTTGTAATATAGTCATCAGCGCCCATATCAAGACCGGAAACCTTATCCATTACCGCGTCTCTTGCTGTCAGCATGATAACCGGCATCTGAGACGTTTTCCGAAGGCGGCGCAGCACTTCCAGTCCTGATAGCCCTGGAAGCATGATGTCCAGAAGACAGAGGTCATAGCTTCCGCTTTCCGCCATTTCAAGACCGCTGCGGCCATCCGCGGCTTTTGCCACTTCATAGCCTTCATGGATCAGCTCCAGCTCCGTAAACCGGGCGATTTTCTCTTCATCCTCCACAAGCAGAATTTTTACTGTCATGGTATTCCTCCCATTTTTGTTGTTCTATTGCCGCTAGTCCTTGTTGATTTCTGATTTAAAATTGTTTACCGCCTCCGTGGCCTGATCCATGGTCCGGTTGATCTTATCCTTTCCCAGCTCAGCCCCTTTGAAATTATAGCTGAAGTCAAAGAAAAGACTGATGACCATAACAGGAACGACGGCCCAGAAAGCGCAGATCAGCAGAATGATAAAGGCGATGACTGGAAGATCCAGCAAAGGCTGACCGTGCTGTTTGATGACCAGGCTGTTTTCAACGCCTTTTTGAACCAGATATTTGATGGCCTTGCCCAGTTTTGCGAAAAAGCTGGGCTGCTGACGTTCATCACGCTGGTGGCTTTTTTTCTGAGATTCCCCGCAAATTGTCAGAGGCTGGCAGGCTTCCTGAAACGCTTCCCCATCCTCCGAAGGGCCCTTATCTGAAAGGGTACTGTTGTCTGTTCCGGGGCCTGCTGTTTTCCCCTGGGATTCCAGCAGCACCAGAGCGTCCAGTATATCCCAGCCGCAGGCTTCCAGGGCTTTTTTTGCTTCTTCATAGCTTACATCCGCGTGCTGTTTCAGCTTTTCTACTTTTTCTAAATGTTCCATTTCCATACCTCCATGATTTCCGCGTGTTCTTTTATTATGGTATGATCATACAAAAGCTTTCTTAAATGGCAATTTAAGAAAAATTAGAAAATCATTAGAATTTTACTGTAAAAATATTATAACACGGATTTGACGGCCTTGCGAGGAGGTCCGGTTCATTATATAATGCATTTATGGAATACAGAATATATAAAGAAGAGGATTTTTCTATTACAAGCAGTCCGGCGGGAGCGGTCCGGCAGCTGGCGGTGTTTCCTGAACACCCGCGGCAAAATTTTATCTGGAGCCTTGGGATTCAGGAGATTCAGCAGGAGGAAGCGTCGCTTTCCAGGATGCCGGAGTACGACCGAAGTCTGTTGGTGCTGGAGGGTGATGTTATTCTGGCCTATGAAGGCCAGCGGGTGGCGCGCCTTAAGGAACTGGAGCAGGACCGGTTTGACGGCGGATTTTCCGCGAAAAGCTTTGGAAGAGCCCAGATGTATGATCTGCTGGTGCGGAAAGGAGCGGCAGGATATCTGGATGTGCTGAAGCTGACAAAAGAAAACCGGGTGCCGGAGCGGGAGGATCCGGAAGGGCGAGGCTGTGTCTGCCAGGCTTTCTATTGCCGGGAAGGATACGGAGTTGTCAGCTTTGCGGAGCGGACCTGTATGATCCGGCAGGGGCAGCTGCTGGTAATCTGTCAGGAAGGCTCGGAGCCGCTGGATACAGGAGTCATGGGAGAGGGAATCCTGATCCGCGCGCAGATTTTCTATGATCAGGACCAGGCAGATGAGCGCGGCGAGCCTGACAAAGGAACGGAACGGACTGAGGCGCCAGACCGGAAAAAAGAGGCGGATTCGCCTGAAACGTACCCCCTGGAGCAAGGGGGAGCCTTTGCCGATTTTGCGGAATGCATGAAGCTGAGTCTGACGAATTTTCGGGGAAGCCGGTTTATCTTTCCTTATTTGAAGAAGATCTGGTACGATGAAGCGCTGAAAGCCGGTATCCGCAGGGTGGAGCGGTTTTATCTGCCTGTCGTTTTATGGTTTGTGGGAGTAGCGGTTTTCGGACTGTACGGCGGAGAACAGTGGAGCCCGAAAACAGTGCTGTATGTGCTGATCGGCTGGAGCCTGCTGGTTCTGTTTGTGCTGTCTCCCCTGATGTATTTTCTGGCTGTGCCAAAGCCGGTGAAGGCCCACATCAAAAGGCTGGACCAGCTGAGTGAATATGAAAAAGCCGTCCGGCAGCGGGAGCGGGAGGCGAATCCGGTAGCGGACCGGATTCTGAAGAAATATAAGATTTCCGGCCGAAATGTGTATATTGAAGACGGGCCAAGGAGGAAGAAAAAGCCCAGAAGATAGTGATACATTTTGCGGGAAAATATGTAAAATATGCGCGGGAAGTATGGAATAAAAGAAAAGTTTTTAAGAAAAAATTTCTAAAAATGTTGGCGAAACGACAAGTTGTTAAATTTCGCAGTGCTATAATTAAATAAAAGTGAGTAGCTCTTTGAGGCGTAAGTCCAGCTTGAAGAGCTGCTTTTTTTTGTGTGAAAAACGCGGGGAATAAAGAAAAAAATGTTGTTAAATGTTGGCAAAACGACATCATCCGAAAAAAACGGGTGTTATACTATCAACAGAGAAAAAAATCTCAATAATGCAAAAAATAATTAGTTTTAAGAAAAAGATTGCCTCAGAACAGTGGAAGAGCGAAGGAAAGGATATGCATCAGAAAAAAATACAAATATTGATATTAATAATGGTGGTTATTTGCGCGGTTTTGCTGTCAGGATGCAGGGAAAGCCTGGTGATCCAGGAGGTTATTTATGATCAGGCGTCAGAGGATATTGACTTTAATAATAAGATGAAGATAGCGGAAAATAATGAAAACAGTTCTAATGAGGACAAGACACTGCCGCGGAAGAAAAACAGTGAAACAGATAAAAAGACAGATGAAGAGCATCAGGCGTCCAAAAAAGGAGATAAAAAGAATGAGGGGGAAGCCCCAGATACAAAATATAATTCGGACGCAAAAGAAAACCAGGATAACGACAGCGAAGGCAGCAAGCCTGGCGAAACCGGAGAAAAAGACTCGGCTGCCGAGGATGACAGCAGCGCTGGCGCGTCAGACAACCCGAATGATCGTCAGATCTATGATGGGAACGGAAATAAAGTGGATCTTCCCGAAGAGGTTAATTCTGCCGTTGTAACAGGAGACGCCGCTCCAATTGTTCAAATGCTGGGAGGAAAGAGCATCCTGTCAGGGAGTTCGTCCAGCTTTACTTCCAATTCGTTGGCTATGCGGGTTTTTGCTTCTGAGGATGTCGAAAACACAGAAACTTTATGGGATGGAGATGGTTCATCGGCTATGTCCTCATCCAATTTTCAAAAGCTGCTACAGATGAAACCGGATGTGTGTGTAACCATCAGCGGTCAAAACAGCTTTTCAAGCAGTCAGCTTAATACCTTGAAGACAAAGAAAATCGCGGTTGTAACACTTCCGGCCTTAACGTCTTCTGATAATATCCGAAGCGCTGTAAGCATTCTGGGAGAAATGATCGGAGACCGCAGCGGCCAGGACGGCGGTGTCAACGCGAAGGAACTGGCGTCTGAATATGATAAATATTGTAAAAATCTGATAAGAGAGGTAAAAGGGAAAACAGGACTTTTTACCTGGAACAATATTGATTTTAATACGGGAAGCAAAAACGCTCAAAACACTGCGTCGGATGGCCAGTATACCCTGTATGTATCCCAGTGGGAGAACGCTTCTTATAAAATAACGACCAACAGCGGAGGGGTTTTGTACCGAGACAGCGGAGTGGCTGTAGCGCCACAGGGCTATTCCAACAGCCCGCTGAGCTATTTCCTCAGTGTAGCGGGAGTTTGCAATAACGGAGCGCGGTTTGTAAGAAGCGCGAAATCCGAGTACGCAATCGTACCATTTAACCGTAATGTGCTTCATCACAATACGAGTGGAACCTACTCTTTTTACAGTGATACAAACGAAAGCTTTGTCAAAGTTCAGGATGCTTCAATGGATATTGGATTGGGAGAAAGCTCATTCAAATCCATCCTTGTTGAAAGCAATGATGTTAAAAATAAGATCCAGGCGTCAGACTCATGGAAATTTTATGGGAAGGTTACAGCTAATAATGTAACAGAATATGGATTCATTGCGTCTGATGGAAGCCTGATCCCTTCTTACATCAGGGGAAACTACAGCATTTATGTAAACCCATGCGGTGTCAGCAGCTGGACGGATGGTTCTGTAGAATCCATATTGGAGACAAAGTGGGCCGCGTGGAAATTCCATAGCGCTTATTCAGAAAGTCAGGTTAAGGAAGAACTTAAAAACTTTTATTCGAAATTTTATCGATACAATTTAAGCGACAGTCAGGTGAACTCCATATTGTCAGGCAAGTAGAAAGGAAACGATCATGTTAAAAAACAAAGGAAGAAAAGCAGTTTGTATGATTTTGGCCATCGTTCTCATTATGACCATGACCTGTCCGCTTTCAGCGTTTGCGGAAAGCGGACAGGTGATTTCGGTTTCAGATGAGGCGTCTTTGGTTCAGGCGATTTCAGACGCGGCGCCGGGGGAAACCATCCAGCTGCAAAGCGATATCGAGCTGAGCAAAAGCCTGGAGGTACCAACAGGAAAGGAAATTACCCTGGCAGGAAAAACCGGGAGTGAAAAACTGACCATCTCCCTCAGTTCATCTGCTTATAAAAGCGCGCAGAAAAGCTACACCACCGCGCTAATGTCCGTTCAGGGGACGCTCACAATGGAAAAAATGACAGTGGACGCGGGCGGCAACCTTCGCGTTATGTATATTGGAAGCGGCGGCAATGTAACCCTTGGCAGCGGAGCGACTGTTACAGGCGGCACACTTGGCAAAGAGAGTATTAACAGGGGAGCTGGAATCTGTCTGGAAGGCTCGCGGGCGCAGAAAGCCAGACTGGTGATTAATGATGGAGCTGTAATCAGCAACAATATCGCGTATGGAGCGGCAGATATTACAGGAATCGGTATCTGCTGTTATCGATATGCGGACGTTGTTATGAATGGCGGAACGATTTCAGGGAATAAAGATCTGACTCAGGGGACTTCTCGCTATTTCAGCACAGGCGGGGGAATCGCCCTGGAAGGAACAGGCGTAAGCCTTGTTATAAATGGCGGAGAGATATCAGATAATTACGCGAAAGCTTCCGGCGGCGGAGTACATGTGGCCTCCGGAAATGAAAGCTTTATCATGAATGGAGGAACCATTAAAAACAATGGGACAGCGGCGCATGGCGCGGGCGTTTATATCAGCGGAGCTTCCGCCACAATGAATGGCGGCGTGATTTCCGGTAACCTCGCGGAGTCCGATACCAATCATGGAAAGTACGCTTCCGGCGGAGGCGTTTATATTGATGGAACCTCAGGAACGGATGGGACCACAGGAAGCCCTGGCGTGTTTACCCTTAAAAACGGAACCATCAGCGGGAATACAGCAAAATCTACAGCAAAAGCGGATTCCTATGAGGAACAGTTTGGCCAGGGCGGCGGCGTTATGGTTTTGGGAAGCTTTCAGATGGAAGGCGGAGTAATCGCGGGGAATTCCGCCCTTTCAGAAGCCGGCTTGTCAGGAGATATTGCCTGTGGAGGCGGCGTTAGCGTTAAAGGCGGCCCTTACTCGGGAACCTTTGTCATGACAGGCGGAACAATTAAAGAAAATGAGGCGGACAACAGAGGCGGAGCGATTTATATCAATAACCGCGACTTAGAAGATAATCTGCGCTATCCATCATCGGAGAATAATGTCGCTTCACCGGGAAGCGGAACCTTTTCCATAAAAGGAGAGGTTCACATCTCAGGTAATACAGGCGCGTCAGGAGAAGCGGACAATGTTTATCTGACGGAAGACTCGGTTCTCAGCTTTTCAGGAGAGCTGGATGAAAGCGCGGAGATTTATGTGGGAAGCGAAATCGCAAGGCAGGGGACCGTTGTGGGAAAAGCGGAGGATGGCTACACCGTTACGGCTGTGGACGCCAGAAAGCTTCGGGACAACAGTGGAAAACAGGTCTACGGAATCAAAGATGGAAACGTTATCTTCACAGGAACGGCCGCTGAGCAGTATGAGGATATCAGCGGGGCGGACATTTCGGGGGTTGCGGACTCTTATGTTTATACCGGGCGGCAGATTAATCCGATTCCCAATGTGGAGCTGAATGGAAAGACTTTAGCCCAGGGGACAGATTATACAGTTTCATACAATACATCCGGATATGATAATACCAATGTAAGCAGCGGAGGAAAAACCGCGGTAGTGAAAATTACAGGGGCAGGAAGCTATGAAGGGGTTATTACAAAGACCTTTGCCATAACCCCTAAAAATATTGAAGAGGTATGGATTGACGAGATCACAGAGCGAATCTATACAGGCAAAGCCATTACACCGGCTATCAAGGCTAATCTCAATGGAATTTCGCTTACTGAGGGAACCGATTATACAGTCAGCTACTCCGCGAATACGGACCCTGGAACGGCAACCGCGCTTATCAGCGGAACAAACAACTATACAGGGACAATTTCAAAGAGCTTTCATATAATCAGCGGCGAGGGATTGAATCTGATTACCTCGAGCCAGGAGCTGGTAAAGGCAATTAACGCGTCAGAAGGAACGCGGCAGGAACCGGAGTCCTTATATGTGACGCAGGATATGGAAGTTTCGGAAAGCGTTGAAATCCCAAGTGGGACGTACATTCGTCTGATTGGAAGCGGAGATAATATATCCATAACCTCAGCGGCAGCAATGGAAAATTTAATATCCGTTGAAGGCGAACTGATCACAGAAAACATTACCCTGGACGCCAACGCAAAAGGGCGGGTTATGCTGATCGGAGCCGGAGGTAAGGTAAATATCAGCAGTAATACAGTCATTACCGGAGGATTATTCGGCAATGGCGCAAACGACGCGACATCCAGCGGCGGAGGTATATATAACAGCGGTACTTTGGAAATGACCTCAGGCGAAATCCGCTCGAATCAGGCTAAAAATGGAGGAGCCATATTTAACGCGGGAACTCTTACCGCGTCAAATATATCCATTTACGACAACACCGCGCTTATGGGAGGCGGCGGCATCTACAATCAGGGAACGGCCACTTTAAATGAAGGCTCTTCGGTTTCTGAAAACGCCGCTAAAACAGAGGCTGGATACACTGTAGGAATCAGCGGAGCCGGAGGCGGCATCTACAACAGCGGTCAGTTAGTCTGTGAAGAAGGCTGCATGATTGAAAATAACACAGCTGCCCGGTATGGAGGAGGTATCTATACAGAAAAGGATACGCGGATACAGGGCGGCACAATAAAGGGAAACCAGACATCCGGAAACTCGCAGATTAGAGTCGCGAACTGCGGCGGAGGCGTTTATGTCGCCGCGGGAAAGCTTCAGATGGACAGTGGAAGCATTCAGGAAAACACAGCAAAATCCATTTACGTTACAAAGACTCCGGAGGGCTCTTTAGGCAATGGAGGCGGTGTCTATGTCTCCAATAATGGCGAGGATGGAGCGGAATTCGTTATGAATGGAGGAAGCATCAGTAACAATAAGGCTTCCAGTTTGACCAATTCTGACTATACCGGAAACGGCGGCGGTGTTTTCGTTCTTGGCGGTGAAAATTCTCAGACAGAGTCAAACCGGACAAAGCCGGGAAGCTTTTCTATGAATGGAGGCGACATTACCGCGAACGCTGCCAGCGGAAAAGGCAGCGGTGTATATATGAGCAATAAAGAAGCTTATACCTTGTCAAATAATAAGACTACATATCAATATTACGGGCTGTCCAGCTTTGCCATGAAAGGAGAGGCTTTCATTAGCGGCAATGATGGGGACAATGTATATCTTGCGGACGATGAGGTAATTTCTCTGCAGGATACGATTGCGGGAAGCTCCATCGGTATTTCCGCGGAAAAGAAAGGAACCGCTGTTGTCGCGGAGGGAAGTGATTATACTCCGTCCGCTAAGGACGCGGAATGCGTTACAGGAGACACTGGTCTTAGAACCATTGCCCTGAACAGCAAAAATCAGATTGTATTGCAGGCGGTTGACCTTTCCGAGGGATTCTCCGCGCAATTCCAGGAAAGCTCATATACCTACACAGGTAAAGCGATTACACCAACAGTTCAGGTCCTTTCAGCGGACGGAAAGGCTCTGACAGAAGGTCAGGACTATACAGTAGAATATGAAGGCACCGGGCAGGCGGGCAAGCAGCTGATCTGCGCGGGAACAAAAGAGGCCATTGTTACAGGTACGGGCGATTACACCGGTACCATTACAGCCAGTTATAAAATCCTGCCGCAAGAGATTTCCAAAGCGACAGCGACAATTAAGGATCAAACCTATACCGGTAAGGCCCTGACGCCAAACCTGGCTTCCATTCAATGCAATGGGGAAGATCTGCTGAAGGGGACCGATTATAAAGTGACCTACGAAAATAATGTAAATGCCGGAACTGCCACGGCCACTATTACAGGGCAGGGAAATTATACAGGAACGAAGCCCATTTCCTTTAAAATTTACAAATTAATTTCCAAGACTACAGTAGCGGCAATAGGAGCAAAGGCTTATACAGGGAAAGCGCTGACACCGGCTCCTACTGTAAAATATGGAACGAGCAAACTGAAAAAGGGCACGGATTATACCCTTAGCTATAAAAATAACAAAACCACTGGAAAGGCTACGGTAGTTATAACAGGAAAAGGGGTGTATAAAGGGACAAAATCGGTTTCCTTTAACATCGTGCCAAAGAAGGCAACTGTGAAGACTGTCAAAAGTAAAAAAACCGGACAGCTTACAGCAACCTGTAAAAAAGATACAAAAGCCAGCGGATATCAGTTTATAACCGCTTATAACAGTAAATTTACAAAAGGGAAAAAGACTGTAACCCTTAAAAAGAACACAAAGGTTACAACTACCTTTAAAAAGCTGAAATCAAAAAAGAAATACTATGTAAAGGTGAGAGCGTATAAGACGATTTCAGGCAAGAAATGCTATGGAGCGTACAGCAAAGTAAAAAGCGTTAAAGTGAAATAGTCTTGAAGGCAAAAGATGGTGGATAAAACAAGAGAAGAGCAAAAACAAGAAAATCACTCAAGGATCCGGATGCAGACGCGGGATGAGGATATAGGCCTGTATAAAAAGGATCATGAGCAGAGGCATGGAATGGAGGCGCGAAGCAGGACCCTTGTGAAAATGGGAATCTGCGTAATTCTTGTTTATTGCTTTGCGGTGATTCTTCCCTCAAATGTTTTTACAGGGCTTGGAGTTTCGTCTCTGGCTGAGTGTGTTCAGCAGGTGCGGATTAATCTCAGCAGAACGGTTCTGGCATTTGGAGGGAACGGAAATCTGGATACGCAGTACACCTTGTTCCGGTATGCCGCGGTCGCTTTGACAGGGGCGGCGCTGGCCGTATGCGGAGCGGTATACCAGGGTTCTTTTAAAAACGCGCTGGCTTCTCCTACAACTCTGGGCGTGCAGTCTGGCGGTGTTCTGGGAGGAACCGTTTACGTTATGTTTTTTGCCGCGTACAGCGCGGAAGAGATTACAACGGCGCGGCAGGTGCATGAAGAACTTCAGAATATGAATATATTACAGCGATACGCGCAAGGGTTTTCTGTGCTGCTGGGCTGTTTTATAGGAGTTGTCTTTATTGTAACCATTTCTAAAATTGTCGGCAGAGGAAAGCTATCCAGCATTGCGCTGATCCTTTCCGGTTCTGTCTTCGGTTCTCTGATCAGCGGCAGTCTGGGTCTGGTACAATACTGGCTGCTGCTTCATGATCCATATGGAACAAGAACATATGAGCTTCGATTTATGATGCTGGGAACCTTTGACCGGATAGCGTCGCTGGAAAGCCTGCTGATTATGGCCATCCCATTGCTGATAGGAATCGCGGTCATTCTGTTTATGCGAAGCAGGCTGAATCTCCTTGTCTTTGGAGAAGATGAGGCCCGTTCTATGGGAATAAAAGTAGAATTGACCAGAAATCTTATGATTGGGATCGTGACCATACTGACTGCGGTTGTCATTTCTTTCTGTGGTCAGATCGGCTTTGTGGGGTTTATCGTTCCTCACATGGCGCGGCGTTTTGTGGGACCGGATTTCCGGTATCTTGTGCCAGCTTCGGCTCTGCTTGGGGCAATTTGCATGACCGGTGTTTATTATATTGCCATGCTGGTAGGATATGCCTCGAATATTAATTTTGTAACCAGCTTAGTGGGAGGACTGGCATTCTTGATTATGATTATGAGATTTAGGAACAGACGATATGCGGATTGGGCTTAAAGAAACAGTAAAACAACAGAACCTTGATGAAAGACCATATAAACAGAAGCTGAGGCTGATGATTCTGATTGCTATTGCTGTGCTGCTATTCTCCTTATGTTTGAAAACGATAGAAAAAGGGATGATTTCTCCCGTGGAAGTAATGACAAATTATAAGGCCTGGATACATATCAATCTGGGAAAATGGTTTGACTGGCCGATCTATCTGCGGCGCAGTCAGGTTATTGCCGATCTGCCCAGCTATTACGATTCGGTTAATCGTCTGAAAATAACAGTAATTACTTTTGTATGCGGAGCGATGCTGTCCATGTCAGGTTCACTGTTTCAAAGCGTTTTTCGCAACCCGATGGCCGCGCCTACGATGCTAGGCGTAAATACAGGCGTTAATCTGGGAATTTTGATTCTGGTTCTTCGGTACAGCTGGCTGGCCGCGACGATGCCTTTCGAAAAATATTTATATTGCTATATTGGCGCGATGATTATGCTGGGTCTGGTTCTGGCGGCAGGAAAGCTGTCCAGTGGGAAAAATAAATTTTCTGTTTTCGATTTACTGATTGTCGGCTCCATTTTGTCGCAGGTGGTAGGAGCGATTCGATCTTATTTTACATTCAGCATGGACAATGATCAGGTGCTGCTGCTGAACGAAATTACAAATGCCATTTCTGTAAATACGGAAAATATTTCTTTCCTTTTTCTCGGCGGGGCAGTATTGATCTGTATGGTGCCTGTTTATCTGATTCGGTTTAGCTTCAATGCGGTCTGCTTTGATAATGATGAAGCGAAAAGCTTTGGGATCAATACAGCGGCTATGAAGCTCATAACCCTTTTACTGGGATCTTTTATGATAACGGCCGCCATGATTCACTGCGGCACAGTAGGCATGGTCACTCTTATCGCACCGTTTATCAGCCGCGCGATTTTCGGCGCGGAATTTCGAAAGGTATTTTGGGGCAATATTCTGATCGGAGGAACGATCCTTGTTTTATGCAGGGATATCGCGTCCATGATCTATTTTACAGCGCAGGGACTTCCTATCGGCACAGTTGTAGATTTTGTAGCAGTTCCTATATTCGTTGTAATTATGGTAACACAAAGGAGAGTCTGGGAATGAAAATTGAATTGCGGGATGTGTCCTGCGGTTATTCAGATAAAAAAAATGTACTGGAGCATATCAGCTTTCAGGTAAACAGCGGAGAGATATGCTGTCTTCTGGGACCCAATGGAGTTGGAAAAACGACTCTGTTCAAAACGGTCCTTCGCCTGATGAAGCCTACTGGAGGGTCAATCCTTATCGATGGAGAGGAATTGTCAAAGCTGACGCCGAGACAGATGGCAAAAGCCATGGGTTATGTTTCCCAGTATCATGTGCCGCCCTTTCCCTATGTTGTAAAAGATGTAGTTATGCTGGGAAGGATCGGAAGCGTCCGATATTTCGGACAGCCGTCCAAACGGGACTATGAGATTACGGAGCAGGCCATGGAGGACATGGGAATCCGGCATTTGAGAGATGAAGTGTATACCGACATATCCGGAGGTGAGAGGCAGCTTGTTATGATTGCCAGAGCGCTGGCTCAGGAACCTAAGTTCCTGGTTCTGGACGAGCCTACAGCCAGTCTGGATTATGGCAATATGGTGCGGGTTATGCAGAAAGTAAAAAATCTCAAGGAAAAAGGCTATGGCGTCATTATGACGACCCACAGCCCGGATCAGGCCTTTATGTGTGATTCCAAGGTGGCTCTGCTGCAGAGGAATACTCCGGTGAAATTTGGAGACGCCGTCAATATTATCACCCGAAAGAATTTGTATGAAGCCTATAAGGTGGATGTAAGAGTTGTTGAGTTCGTTACAAAAGACGAAAAACGGATGAGAATGTGCGCGCCGGTATTTTGATCGCGCGTGAATAAATGGTAACGATATAGCAAAAAAGATGACAGGAGTTTAGATTGAAAATGAATTTGACAAAAGAAGAATTGATGGTCATTTCTCAGAAAATGAATCGAATTATCGATAACATTGAAACGGTGATTATCGGAAAGAGAAATGTAGTGGAGCTGGTGGTTTTATCCCTGATCTGCGGCGGACATGTGCTGATTGAGGACGTGCCCGGCGTGGGAAAGACGAGTCTTGTTTCGGCGCTGGCAAAATCCATTGCGTGCCATTTCAAGAGAATTCAGTTTACACCGGATATCATGCCATCTGACGTAACCGGGTTTTCGATTTTCAATCAGAAGACGAGAGAATTTGAATTCCGCCCGGGAGCTGTTATCAGCAATATTGTCCTGGCTGACGAGATCAACCGGGCTTCCGCCAAGACCCAGGCCAGCCTTCTGGAAGTTATGGAAGAGCGCCAGATCACAGTGGATTCCAAAACCTACAAACTGCAGGAGCCTTTTATGGTGCTGGCGACGCAGAATCCCCTGGAATCTTTCGGGACATACCCTCTTCCAGAGGCGCAGATCGACCGATTCCTGATTAAATTGTCTATTGGCTATCCTTCTTTTGATGAAGAAGTTAAGGTGGTTTCCATGGGGAAAAAGGCCAAAGCCGCTATTAAGGCAGTTGTTTCCGGACAGGATGTAGTGAAGCTGAGAGAGGCTGCGGAGCGTGTCTATATTGATCCTTCTGTGGCAAGATATATTGTAGAAATTGTTACAGCAACCAGAAATCATCCGGAGCTGCAGATCGGCAGCAGCCCGAGAGGGAGCATCGCTTTATATGGCATTTGCAGGGCGTATGCTATGTACAGGGGAAGAAATTATGTGATCCCGGATGATGTGAAAAAACTGGCGCCTCATGTTCTCTGCCACAGGATTACCCTGACCCATGAAGCAAAGATCAACAAGAGGACCGCGCGGCAGGTTATGGAGGACATTCTGGGCAGCATTGTTGTGCCTGCCGGACAGGAAACACAAAGCAAGGAAATTCGGGCATGAAATTGAAACGACCAAAACCAGCCTGGCCGAAAAATTGGTTTGGCGGGAAATACGCAGCAGCGCGAAAGCGAATCAAGAAAATTCTATTCTGCGTTCTCGCTGTAGGAATAACCGGTGTGCCGGCAATCTTTCTCAATACGATTTACGGATATTTGCCGGGGATCGTTGTGGTAGTTGGAATCCTTTCCTCCTTTGGGTATCTGCAGCTTTTAAAAAAGACATTGACCTATGAGGAACTGTCGGATTTGTCCAATTGCCAGCGGGGCACTGAAGTGGAGTTTACAGTCAAAATAGAAAACAAATTTCTATTGATCTATCCAAAGCTGGAGCTGCAATTCTACATTTCCGATCTGTTTGGTGAGGATGATACAGTGACTGAATCCGTTATTACTCTGGCGCCAAGAGAAAAAAGGCAATTTGATTTTACTGTGCGTTTTGACCATATCGGTACTTACAGCGCGGGGTTGAAACGGATTAAGATATATGATCTTTTAGGGCTGTTTTCCCATGAGGTTAAGAATTCAAAGGAATATCAGGTCAATGTAGCTCCAAAGATTTTTGATATTGCTGCTTTGCGGATATCCAATACCACTCTGACAGAAAGTCAGAAGATGGTAATTCCAACCGTGATCGACGGATCTGACTACGCGGGTGTAAGAGAATATGTGTGGGGAGATCCGATTAAGACGATTCATTGGAAGCTGTCAGCAAGAACCGAGACCTATATGACAAAACAGTTTGAAAGCTATGGCGTTACAGGAGTCAGCATTATTTTGGATTTCCTGTCTCCTGAATATGAATCCGAGACTATGATGAGCATCTTTGACAGCGTTGTGGAGACGGGGCTTTCCATTGCGGAATACGCGCAGGAAAACGGCATGGAATATGAGATCCTCTATACCGATCGGAGGGGAGAAAAAAAGAAGGCCAATACGCAGCGGCATATTGATTATGTGCAGTTGATTCGGGATATGCCTAAAATTTCCGCTCAGGGAGGGGACGTGACAGGTATAGATCTGCTGCGGGAGGAATGCAATAACCTTTATTCACAGGGAAATATCGCGTTTTGTACAGCAAATATTACCGATGAAATGGTGAATGTGCTTACTCAAATACACAATCAGCGAAAAAATCCTATCCTCTTTGCCATGATTCCTGAGCATATGAAGGATGAGGAAAAAGAAGACCGGTTAAAGCCCCTTAGGGTATTGGATCAGGCAAATATCTCTTATTATATTCTGTCTTCTGCCAAAGAACTGGGCGGAGGTGAGAAAAAATGAGATTTACATATTATTTAAAAAATTGTATATGGGAATGGATCCTATGCACAGTTCTGTCCGGCAGTATCAGTGTGATCCTGTTCAATGGATTTTATATTGCCGCTCAGCGGCAGGGCAATTATCCGCTGATCCTATGCGTGACAGGAATTCTGACTGCTGGATGTATTCTGGGCGCGTATAATCGCAGGAGCGTATTGATTGCTCTTGGAAGCGGCCTTGCGGCAGCCCTTTTGGGGGTTATTTTGATCCAGCGGATGGAAAGTGTACAGAATGCCTTTCGGGATCAGGAGAGTAATCCGTATCTGTATTTTCTGATTCTGATTCTCACCAGCCTGATCGTATTCTTTCTTTCCAGAACCAGAACGGGAACAGGAGTACTCTTCGTTGCCGGCGCTTTTCTCGCGGCAGCGATGCAGTTTCTCTATGAATCCGTAGCTTTATATAGTGTGCTGCTGTTTTTATGCGGCGGCGGAGCTATGTATATTTATAAAAATTATCAGAAGAACGTGCTGGAAACACAGACTGTAAAAGTAGCCTTCGGAAGAACCTTTTCCATATCCATTGCGCTGTGCGTTCTGATCATAGCTCTGTCAGCAGGTGTGTTTTATGGAATTGTAAAGCCCCTCGACCCGCCAAAGCATGATCTGAAGCTGATTACAAAATATATGGCGCTGGAGGTTCTGGAAAAGGTGGGAATCGCGGATACCCATATTATCAACGACAGCGATGATTCTACCGATAATATCAATGACAATGAGAAGGACAGCAATAAAAAGGATGACAAGGAGGATAACTCTGAGGGAGATAAGGAAAAACAGAAGGATGAAAACCAGAAGGATAAGAAAAATAATCCTTCCAGATTGGATGATTCCCAAAACCCAGTCTTCTATGCCATCAAATACCTGACATCGATAATTACGCCGCTGCTCTTGATTCCATTGATCCTGTTGCTGATCCTTTTGGCCATACTGATAAAGCTGTGGCTGCGGAGGAGATGGATGAAGAAAATGCGGGAAAAGCCAAAGCGGGAGCAGGTGATCCATATGTATCAGTTTTACCTGAAAAAATTCCGCAGGATGAAAATACGAAAAGCGCCGCAGGAAACCCCCTTTGAATTCGGGGCGAGAGCGGAAGCCTATCTGCGGGATTTCCAAGCGGAGGACACTTCCTTTCATTCTCTGACCGATATTTTTGTAAGGGCAAAATACGGGGCGGACGAAATAGAGGAAGGAGATTATCAGAGCTATTTAAAGTTTTACAAAGTGTTTTATAAAAACTGCAGGAAGCACTTGGGAACCTTTAAATATATATTAAAATTTTTTGTTTTATAATTAAACAAGGAGGTTAACATGAAACTAAAAAAACGGACACTTTGTCTGGCTATCGTATTGACTATGGTAGCAACTTTGTTTGTGCCGATTTCAGCTTCCGCGGAAACTGTGCAGTGGCAGGTTCCAACAGAGCCAATGGCTGTAGATCCTGAGATTGCCACAGTAGCGGGCCATGCGGCCAATACAACCACCGTTCATTATCTGGGCGCGAACCTGGTGACCGCAAGAAGCAATAACGCTACATCATCGGAATATCCGCAGAGCGTAGAGTATATTGCGTCAGAGTTCGGAATATACGGCTCCAATCTTACAGGCGCTCCGGATCCATATATGTGGAACCATCTGTACAACCTGCAGGCTGCAGAGGGAGAGAAAGTAACAGATGTGATCAAGCCGGTAAGCGCCAATCCTATGGGCGCGGACTTAAACCCGGTTTCCGGATATGAGAGTCTTACCAAGTCCGGAAAAGATCAGGTCCCTCATTCCATCGGAATGAAAGCGGATATCTTACTTGGAATCAGCGGTAGCAATGGAAAGACGTATGATGATTATATTGCACTGATGCCAGATGACTATGACCCGATCCAGGTAGCGTACAAAGCGAATAATCTGGGGGACTTTATTGATGATATGTACAATTTGTCCGCGGCTATTGAGCAGTCCGGTAAAAAAGGTCGTTATGGAGACACTGGCGAAATTGCCAGAAACTATGAGGCGTATACAAAAGGCCTGCAGCTTTATGTAAAGTCTCAGCTCGAGGCTGGAAAAGCGGAAAAAAAGACGGTCGCTTTAGTGAACTCTACCCCTCTGGAGAATGGCAAATACGCGCTGTATAACAGCACCATGTCCAGCGGAACTGCCGCTTCCTGCAGAGCAGCAGAGTACACAGAAAATACCACTACCAACTTGATCGATGAATTAAACATCGAAAATTCAGGTACAGAATCTGAAAAACAGTATCTGGTCACTGCGGAAGACTTAGTGAAGGCAGATGTCATTTTCACTACAGTACAGGGAAACAAGACAACAAGAGAAACCTTTATCCAGAATCTTAAGGAGGCGGGGATAGATGAAGACGATCTTCCTCCGATCTATTCCACTGACCCGGCGGGAATTTTCGGTATTCAGATGAACTCTGTAGAGAATTTTGCGGGAGTTGGCCTGTATCAGGGATTTGTTTATCCGGAAATCATTAACCCGGTATATGCTTATACTTATATCGTTGAAAACTTCTATCACGTTACAGATCCGACCAACTACAAGAATGTAGCGCAGACGCTTCTTGCCAACGCTTCTCTTCCAGAAGGATACACTGCGGATATGACTGGATATACGACAGAACAAATTGATGGTTATATTGCCCAGGGGCTGGCTTATTATTATGAAAATGAAGACGCGCTGAAGGGGACAACACTGGAGCTGACAGAAAATATTACAGAAAACGATCTTTCTGTTGCTACTGTAACTCTGGAAAAGACTTCCTATGATTATACGGGCAGCGCAATTGAACCGTCTGTTACAGTTAAATATGGCGATAGCACTCTGACGGAAGGTACTGATTATACCGTATCTTATGAAAAGAATACAGACGCGGGGAACGCATCTGTCGTGATCACAGGAAAAGGCGATTATAGCGGAACAAAGACGGCCATCTTTACAATTAAGGGAACGTCCATTGCAAATGTAAAAGTAAGTGATGTAGACGCGCAGAACTATACAGGAGAGGCAATTAAGCCAACTGTTACAGTAACAGATGGAAACAACACGTTAACGGAAGGTAAGGATTATACTGTATCTTATCAGAACAATACAAACGCTGGGACTGGAATCATTCTGATTACAGGTATCGGCGGCTACTCTGGTACAAAAAAAGTTACCTTTACAATCAATAAGAAAGATGCTTCCGGCTTTGCGGTAAGCGCCATCGCGGCTCAGACTTACACTGGAAAAGCCTTTACACCGGCTGTAACCGTAAAAGACGGGGAAACAACACTGGTTAAGGATACCGATTACACAGTAAGCTATAAGAACAACACAAACGCTGGAACAGCGACCGTTACCGTTACAGGAACAGGCAACTATACAGGAACAAAGAAAGCAACCTTTACCATCAAGGCCAAGGCTGTTTCCGGTCTGAAAGTAAGCGCCGTAGCCAACAAGGCGTATACTGGAAAGGCGCTCAAGCCGGCTGTTACAGTAAAGAATGGAACAACAACAC
Source organism: bacterium 210820-DFI.6.37 (assembly GCA_020558355.1). Lineage (GTDB taxonomy): Bacteria > Bacillota > Clostridia > Peptostreptococcales > Anaerovoracaceae > Hominibacterium. Next base: position 364,140 of record JAJCKG010000002.1, read on the forward strand.
TGA
>JAJCKG010000020.1 GCA_020558355.1 bacterium 210820-DFI.6.37
GGAAACTCTCGTCTCCTTAGAAAGGAGGTGATCCAGCCGCAGGTTCTCCTACGGCTACCTTGTTACGACTTCACCCCAGTCATTGGTTTCACCTTAGGCAGCCTATTTCCTAGCCGACTTCGGGCGCCCCCAACTTCCATGGTGTGACGGGCGGTGTGTACAAGACCCGGGAACGCATTCACCGCGGCGTTCTGATCCGCGATTACTAGCAACTCCGACTTCACGCGGGCGAGTTGCAGCCCGCGATCCGAACTGGGATCGGTTTTTGAGATTTGCTCCACCTCGCGGTCTCGCCTCTCTTTGTGCCGACCATTGTAGCACGTGTGTAGCCCAGGACATAAGGGGCATGATGATTTGACGTCATCCCCACCTTCCTCCGTGTTATCCACGGCAGTCTCATTAGAGTCCTCAACTGAATGTTAGTAACTAACGACAAGGGTTGCGCTCGTTGCGGGACTTAACCCAACATCTCACGACACGAGCTGACGACAACCATGCACCACCTGTCTCTCCTGTCCGAAGAACGGGCCGATTAAGGCCCTGTCAGGAGGATGTCAAGCCCTGGTAAGGTTCTTCGCGTTGCTTCGAATTAAACCACATGCTCCGCTGCTTGTGCGGGTCCCCGTCAATTCCTTTGAGTTTCACGCTTGCGCGCGTACTCCCCAGGCGGAGCACTTAATGCGTTAACTCCGGCACCGAGGTCTTGCGACCCCGACACCTAGTGCTCATCGTTTACGGCGTGGACTACCAGGGTATCTAATCCTGTTCGCTCCCCACGCTTTCGTACCTCAGCGTCAGTTTTCGTCCAGAAAGCCGCCTTCGCCACTGGTGTTCCTCCTAATATCTACGCATTTCACCGCTACACTAGGAATTCCGCTTTCCTCTCCGATACTCAAGTCTCCCAGTTCACAGGGCGAACTATAGTTAAGCCATAGCCTTAAACCCTGCGCTTAAGAAACCGCCTACGTACTCTTTACGCCCAATAATTCCGGATAACGCTCGCCCCCTACGTATTACCGCGGCTGCTGGCACGTAGTTAGCCGGGGCTTCCTCCTCAGGTACCGTCACTTCCTTCTTCCCTGAGGACAGAGCTTTACGACCCAAAGGCCTTCCTCGCTCACGCGGCGTTGCTGCGTCAGGGTTTCCCCCATTGCGCAATATTCCCCACTGCTGCCTCCCGTAGGAGTTTGGACCGTGTCTCAGTTCCAATGTGGCCGTTCACCCTCTCAGGTCGGCTACTGATCGTCGCCTTGGTGGGCCGTTACCCCACCAACTAACTAATCAGACGCAGGCCCATCCTTTGCCGATAAATCTTTGGCCTCGCCGCCATGCGGCTCCAAGGCGTTATGAGGTTTTAATCCCGGTTTCCCGAGGCTATCCCTCCGCAAAGGGCAGGTTGCCTACGCGTTACTCACCCGTCCGCCGCTTTCCACCTCAAACTTCTACCGAAGTGTCCGTCTAAGGCTTCTCGCTCGACTTGCATGTGTTAGGCACGCCGCCAGCGTTCATCCTGAGCCAGGATCAAACTCTTAATTCATTATTCTTTAAACGCCCTCTCGGGCTCGTTTAAATCAAGTTTGTTTCTCACTCAGCCTCACGCTTTCGCGTTCTCGCGATTTGTTCGAAATCATTGTTTCTTTTTTAGAAATTGTCGGAAACGCTCAAGCAAATTGTTCTTCTTACCAATTTGTATGATTGTTTCTTTTTTATCTCCAGGTAACCTCTCGATTACCTTTTGACTCAAGTTCCACACTATGAAATTTTTAAGGTCCTTCGCCTCCAAACCCTTTGGTTTTTCAGCGCTTCGCCCGCTCTTGGCGAGCTTTTACATTCTATCTCATTTCTACCAGTTTGTCAAGCGCTTTTTTCACTTTTTTCTCCCTGGTCTCGAGGCGCTTTCGCTCCTCTCCTTTGAGACAGCTTGATTATTTTAGCAAACCTTTTTGGCTTTGTCAAGCGTTTTTTTTCGCTTCCCTCGCCTTTGGCTCGCTCTTGTAGCCCGCTGTCTTCCGACAGCTTGTCTATATTACCAAATCTTTTCCTCTCTGTCAACTCCTTTTTCGCGTTTTTTGCAGACCAAAAATCAGGTACAAAATTAGCCCGGTTAAATTGAACAGCGAAAAGAACAGATATACGCCTCCTGCGCCTAGGTGATCCAGCGCCGCGCCTCCCACCAGCTGACACACGATGGCGCTTCCATTACTGCCAATGGCGTAGTAGGCCGCTACAGCCATGCCTTTATGTCCATCCGGCGCCAGCTTTGTCACATACCGGACGAATTCCACAAGGATAATCCCATTAACCGCTCCCTGAGTGAAAAACATAAAAGCGAGTATGTGCCAGGAAGGAGAAAAGCTGTATATAAAAAAACGAAGTACGGAAATCCCTATTGCGCCTAAAATGGTTTTTTCCATAGTAAATCTTCTTGCCAGCCCTGCTGACCACTGCATAAAGGGCGCTTCGCTGCCTACCATCAGAAGCATGACGATACCAAGTCCCCCAATGGTGCCTCCGCCTTCTATATATAAAAAGCTGAAATATGTATTGTTGGCCACATTTGTGCCGCCCACAAAGAAAATGCATAAAATTAACTGGATCAGACGTTTGTCCTTTAAAAGGACCATATAGTTCGCGGCTTTCTTCTTGGCTGAATATTTTTTCGTTCCAGAACTGCCGCCGGACATGAGAAAAAGCAGCAATGCCGAAATCAGAAAGCTTCCGCTGTACAGATAAAAGATAACCGGCAGCCCTGCCAGATCAGCCAGTCTTCCCGCAAAAAATACGCCCAGCGCAAAGCCCGCGGCTCCCCATTTGCGTATCCCGCTGAAGGGCAGCTTTTCCTCCAGCGTAAGCGCGTCAGAAAAAGCCATGACTGGCGCCTGAAAAAAGTACAGGGTTCCATACAGGAATAAAAACACAGCATAAATATGAATCCGCAGCAGGACAATCCCCGTTACGGCCGCGGCCGCGCACAAAAAAGAAATGAGCCTGTACTTGTTTCCGCTGGCGTCATAAAAGCTTCCCCATATCGTAGAAGCGAAAATGGCGACACAGGTCCCTGCCGCGGTAACCGTTCCGATCCGCGTTCCGGAAAACCCGATGAAATCCAGATACTGCCCGATCAACGGCATTAAAACGCCCAATGCCATATAAGAAAACGTATAGAAAGCTGAAAATCCAAAATAACTTTTTTTCATCATTTTTTCTCCACTTACTGGAAGTATATCAAAATTGGATTCCGCGCACAATATGAGATATCTAATTTACGGAGGTGAATCCTTTTGGCAATTATTTTAGTTCGCACTGTCATTCTTTACGCAATCGTGCTTTTCACCATAAGAATCATGGGCAAGTCCGAACTTTCAAAAATGTCGCCGTTTCAGCTGGTGGTAATCTTCATGATCGCGGAACTGGCGTCGATCCCCATAGAATCTTCGGAAGCTTCTTTGATTAAAGGGGCCGCGGGGATCTTTACCCTTATGTTTCTTCAGATTCTGATTTCCATCATTTCAATCAAAAGCGAAAAGTTTAAAAACTTTATTAATGGAAAACCAAGTATCCTCATAGAAAAGGGAAAGATTAACGAGCAGGAATTAAAAAAGCTGCGTATTTCACTAAACGATCTGTTAGAACAGCTTCGCATAGAGGACTCCCCCGCGCTTTCCGATGTGGAATACGCGGTTATGGAATCAAACGGGGAGCTGTCTGTCATTCCCAAGGCGGATAAAAAGCCGCTTACAGCCAGCGATATGGGACTTTCCAAGGAACCGGAGGTTATGCCGCTGATCCTGATCGCGGATGGCGTTCTATACAGAAAGAATCTCCTTTCCATCGGCTGGGATGAGGTTTTCTTGAAAGAACAGATGGCAGCGGTCAACCTTGCTTCTTATAAAGAAGTGTTCTTCGCTTTCTGCGATGAAAAGAAGCAGCTGCATATCTACATTTCATCCCCTGACAAAAAAAAGGCACAGGAGGTAACGATATGCGCAACTTCGTAATTTCGCTCCTTTGTATGGGGCTTCTCATAGGAATATGGGCTTTCTTTGACTCTTATTCCAACAGCAAGATAGACAGTTACAAAGAAGAGCTGGAAACGAATATTATAAAAACTGTGGAGCTGGGGGACTGGGATAAGGCGTCACATGATTTCGACGATCTGTCTCAGGACTGGCATCAATATAAAAAACGCGCTGAGTTTTTCCTGGACACACAGACGATCAACGATGTCGACTATTCCATCGCAAAGGCAAAATATTATATAAAGGCACAGGATGTCTCCAATTCTTCCGGCGAGCTTTCCTGTCTGGAGGAACAGCTGACCTTTCTCCATTATAACGAGTCCCTTGCGCCAGGAAATATTTTTTAAGGAGCTGCCCAGGCAGCTCCTTTTTGTCCCCAAATCCCTCCAATCGCGCTTTCCGCGGAAGTTTTCCGCAAGCGCTTTTCTTTTATCCTTCCGCTTTCTGATATTTCCCGCACCGATCCTGAAAAGCTCCCAGCACCTTTCCTTCATGATACAGCCGAATGACACTGCAGCGGTTCGGACAGTCATTGCAGACTTCTTCCCGGATTTCCGCCGCGAGACTTCCTCTGCCAAAGCCTTTAAATCTGGTCTTTCCCTTTCCGGTCTGTTCCAAAGCCAGCAGGGCCGCTCCATACGCGCCCATAACTTTATGCTCCTTCGGAACAAAAATTTCCATTCCAAGAGCCTCTTCAAAGGCTGCGCAAAGCCCCTGGTTAGCGGCTACCCCGCCCTGAAAACAGATTTTCGGTTCCAGCTTTTTTCCCTGGGCCACATTGGAAAGATAACCGCTTACCAGCGCCCGGCACACTCCTGCTAGAAGATTTTCTTCCGACGCTCCGATCTGCTGCTGATGGATAATATCGGATTCCGCAAAGACAGCGCATCTTCCCGCAATGGGTGTCGGTCGATTTCCCCGTAAAGCCGCTTTGCCGAATTCCTCAATGGGGATTCCCATGCGCTCCGCCTGCCGGTCAAGAAAAGAACCGGTTCCCGCGGCACATACTGTATTCATGGCAAAGTCCGTAACAAGACCATCCTTCATAAGGATCAGCTTTGAGTCCTGTCCGCCGATCTCAATAACCGTTCTGATTTCCGGATCGATCCTGGCGGCAGCCACTCCATGGGCCGTAATTTCATTTTTGATCACATCGGCCCCGACAAACGCTCCCGCGAGTCCTCGGCCGCTCCCGGTAACTCCAACGCCCGCAATCGTTTCAGAATCGAATAATTCACCCAGGCGGGAAAGTCCGCCGCGTATCGCGTCCAGCGGCTTTCCTTTTGTTTTCAGATACAAGTTTTTTTGGATATCTCCATCCTCATCCATCACCACCAGATCTGTACTGATGGATCCTACATCAATTCCCAGGAAATACACGTTTTCTCCTCTCCAGCATATCAACGAATGCTTCTACTCTTGTTTCATATCCCGCTCCGGCCTGCATTTCATCGAAAATAAGATGCAGGACCCGCTTTCCCTGCGCTTCTTCTAAAGAAGCGCTTGCGGCTTTGGCTACAATCTCCGGCATACAGCCTGCCGGCATGATTTTGATAATCCCATCTTCCTGAGAACGCCGCATCTCTTCTATGGTTTCCTTCGCATAGCCTCCAATGCTGTAAGGAAGCCATGCTCCGCGGGTTTTATGAAGCTCTGGAAGCGCCGCTTTTACAGTGTGCTTCATCCACCAGCTGACGTTGACCGGACGCCTTACGCTGCAGCCAAGCCCCATCAGCGTTTCCTCCAGACTCCGGTTTGCTATATCTTCAATGGATGTATAGATCTCTCCTGTAATAAGGACCCGCACCGGATCCTTTTTCCAATTTAAAGGAAGCCGCTTTACCGCGTCCTCAAAACGCGCTGCCGCAGCAAAAGCGTCCTTCAGACTGGCAGCCGCGCGCAGCTCCTGACGGAAACGGCGCAGCATCCGGATGCACCTTCTCGGGTCCTCAGCATAGCCGGCCCTTGCTTTAAGCTGCCGCTCCGCCGCGTCGATTCTTCGCATCAGAAAAACGCCCCGCGTCAAAATATCGCAGGCCTTCAGACCGGATACCCTTCTGTCCTGTCCGGCCCGCCCCAATCTGCGAAGCCATTCCGCGCTCCCGATGGCCCTTGGAGAATCCAGCAGGATCCAGTCCATAGCGTATCCTGATTTATCCAAAATCTGTTTCATCAGTTCCCCATACTCTCCCAATCTGCATGGTCCCATAGTCGCTGTCATAAGCACTCGTTCCGCGCCCTTTTCATAGGCCTGAATCAGATTTCCGGTCATCAGCTTAAAGGGAAGGCACATTTCCTCCGGCGAAACAGCCTTTCCCCGCTCCAGCGCTTCATAACTGTTTTCCGGAGGGATGACGCAGGGAATTCCCAGCTCTTTCAAAATCAGTGAAGCAGGTATATATACCTGTCCTATATGCGGAAACGTAACCTTCATCAGCGTCCCCTCCCTTTCAGCACATCGCAAAAGGCCTCCAGTCTGGTATCAAAGCCCGCTTCTCCTCTTTGCTCGTCCAGCTTCAGTACCAGCATGGGAAGGCTCCCGACGTTGTTTTTCATCATTTCTACTGTAAAGGAATCGGTTCCGCAGGAAAAGGAAGATACATAGATCACTCCATGGATCCCCCGCTGTTTTAATACCTCAAGGCTCCCAAAGCTGTTTACAAAAAAAGACCAGTATGGCTTTTTCATCAAATCAGCATACTGCAGCTTCCGCTCTTTTTGGCCGCGGCTCACACGTTCTTCTGTTACAACGCCGATGCCCAGACGGTGGAGTTTTTTGATCAGATCCATATTGATAAATGGGTCGTAGAGATTGTAAGCGTGCCCGGCAAGGAAGACTTGATACGGATAGCCGTCCTCCTCCAGACCGGCCCGGGTCCGGCGCTGAGCCTCTATCCCCTTCATAAATCCCGCTTTAAAGTCCGATCTTCTGATCCCTATTTTTTTGCATTCTCTCCACAAGGTCCTTTTCAGCTGTTCCCTTTGATCCAGATACAGAGGCTGTGTAAAAATCAATTTTTCCCTGGCCTTCTTTTTCTGGATCAGGTCCGCGGCTCCCGCTACTTTCGGACAGATCGATTCACCAAATTCGGTTTTCATAATCCTTGGAAGCATGATCTGATCGCAGGAATCCGCCAGAGCATCCACCTGTCCGCACAGCACCTTTGCGGGAAGACACGCTTCATCCACGCAGGTTTCCATCCCCCGGCGCAGGATTTCCTGGTCTGTAGGCCGGCAAACGCGGGGCTGAACCCCTGTCTCTGAAAAAAACGCCTCCAGAAAGGGCCTGTAAGCATAATAGAAAAATCCCCTCGGCACTCCAACCCGCATAAAAAACCTCCTGTCACATAATCTTAAAATTATTGTTGACAGGAGGCTTCCATTTTATTCTATAATCTCATACATGCTGGCCGCGTCTTCCTTTTTGCAGGAATCCATCAGCCGCAGCACGCGCGCTGTCACGCTGCTGTTTCCAAACTGGATCCGGATCACATCGCCTTCTTTTACCTCAGTTCCCGGCTTTGCGGCTTTATCATTGATCAGTACCCGTTCCTGTTCGCAGGCTTCCTTTGCCACAGTTCTCCTCTTGATCAGTCTGGAGTTTTTAAGAAATTTGTCAATTCTCATGTCCCACCTCTAAAAAAATAAGGGCAACACCAGTTGCCCCATTTATTTCGATTTCCTATTTGTTTACAGCATCCTTTAAAGCCTTACCTGCCTTAAATACAGGAGCCTTTGACGCGGCAATATCGATAACTTCGCCTGGTTTTCTAGGGTTTCTTCCCTGTCTGGCTTTTCTGTGGCGGGTTTCAAAAGTACCAAATCCGATTAACTGTACTTTTTCTCCCTTTACCAGAGCTTCCTCAACGCTGCCGACGAACGCATTTACTGCAACCTCCGCGTCCTTTTTCGTAAACCCTGTTTTTTCTGCTACTGCAGCTACCAATTCAGCCTTATTCATCAATAATTCCTCCTTAAAAATTTAATATTGATCAAGCGGTTCTTTTGTCTGCCTGATAAAAGCTTTTCAAACGAATAATCTCTATTATGTTCCTCCACTCTCTCTGACGTCTATTGTCCCATTTTTCAATGGTTTTGTCAACAGTTTTACATCAGTTTAAGAAAAAAAGCCCCTGGATTCCCAATCCCTCGCCTACCGGGTAAATTTGTTCAGTATCCTTACGATTTTATCACCTTTCGGCATTCTTGCCACTTCCTCCTTCGTTATGGTTTTCGTCGCGAATACCATAACCGCGTAAACAATAACCGCAAACAGGATCGCTATTACTGTCGCGAGTCTGCTGCCGTCAAGAAGTACATACAGAAGATGATAGCTTCCCCAGGTGCAGATTCCCATTACAGCTGAGGAAATAAACGGTTTCACCGCAGTTGCCATAAAATCAAATCTGGTTCCTGTATACTTCCGGACCGCGCGGATATTCAGGATCGAAGCGATCAGATAAGCGGCTACCGTTCCCGAAGCCGCCCCCAGGATATTGACTGCCGGAATTCCGGTCAGCACCCAGGTAATAATGAATTTGGCAATAACACCCACTACCAGATTCCGCACCGGAATCATTTGCTTTCCTACACCCTGCAGCACTCCGGTAAGGGTCTGCACAGTAGAAAGGAATACAACGCCTATGGACATGACCATAAGACAAGGAGCCGCGCTGGTAGCGCTGGCCTGCTGGGTCGGATATAAAAGCAGCAGAATCGGTTCCGCCAGCACAAAGAGACCTACCGCGCACGGCAGTCCCAGAATGACCGCCATACGAAGGCCTGTCTGCACATTTTCCCGCAGATAAGCCATATCCTTCTGTTTGTAAGCCGCTGCCACCAGAGGGACAAGACTCATGGCTACAGCCTGAGTCAGCACCTGAGGAAAGTTGATCAGCGATCCAACGAACCCGCTCAGCTGTCCATACATATCCTTTGCCATAGTCAGATCCCAGCCGGATGACACCAGCCTGCGAGTAACAACTGCCACATCAATAAGGTTGACAATAGGCATAATAGCGGCGCCTACTGTAATTGGCACTGCGATAATCGCGATTTTCTTCAAGATCGCGTTGCTGCTTTCTCTCGCGCTCCGGGGACCTTTTCGCTCTCTGGCGATCCTGGAGCGGATCTTATTTTTATTCAGGACATAAACGATAATCATGACCAGAAGTCCGCCGACAGCTCCGGCCGCGGCTCCCAGCGTAGCCCCTGCCGCGCCGGTCTCTTCCGGTGAAAATTTACTGGCGGCGCCCATCTGCTGAGCGCTGTGGAAAAAGAAATAAGCCAGACTCAGCCCAACGGCTACCCGGAACACCTGCTCCACCACCTGGGAGACCGCGGTAGGCTTCATGTCCTGCATACCCTGAAAATATCCCCTGTAAGAAGCCATGATGGGCACAAAGATCAGCGCGGGAGAAATCGCCCGCATTGCCAGGGACGCTCCCGACACATTGGATACTTCCGCAAAAAACTCCGCTCCGAAAAAAACAATCAGAAAGGACGCTCCGCCGATAACCAGCATCAGCGCCCGGGAAATTTTAAATACCCGGTGCGCTTCCGCAAACTGTCCAAAGCTGACACGCTCTGATACCATTCTGGAAATCGCTACCGGTATGCCTGCCGTGGCCAGAATCAGAAACAGATTATATACATAATAGGCCGGATTATAATTGGCCAGCCCCTCAGTTCCGATCATATTTCCAAGGGGTATCCGAAAGATTGCCCCCAGCACTTTTACCAGCAGGCCGGCTACCGCCAGCACTGCCGCCCCCTGAACAAACGATTTTTTAGCCATAATTCCTCCTTATACCCTTATACTACAGAGTCCGCAGGATTTCCCTCGTCATCCTGTCCGCCTCATAAATGGTCTTTTCTATGTCTATGGTGAAAAAGCTTCCGTTTTCGTACAAAATCTTTCCGTCTGACATGGTAAGAATAACATCGCTTCCCGATGCCGAGTAAACAATATTATTAAGCAGATCGTGAACCGGATGCATATGCGGCCCGCTGATGTCCAATACCGTCAGATCTGCCTGATTTCCCTCTTTCAAAAGGCCGCAGTTGTCCCGTCCCTGAGCCCGCGCGCCCGCTACGGTAGCCGCCTGCAGCGCCTGGACCGGTGTAACCGCGGTAGGATCCTTCAGACGCTCCTTTGCCGCTGTCGCAAAATATTTCATTTCCTCAATAAAATTCAGGCTGTTGTTGCTGGCAACGCTGTCCGTTCCCAGCGAGACATGGATCCCTTCCCTCAAAAGACGGGGAACATTGCATACGCCGCTTGCCAGCTTCATATTACTGACCGGGTTAGACGCGACAGTAACACCCTTTTCCTTCAGTATCCTGTAATCCCCGTCCTCCAGCCAGACGCAATGAGCGGCGGTAGTTCTGGTATCAAAAAGGCCCAGACTGTCAAAATAGGCTGCCGGAGTCATCCCTCCATGGCGGGCTTTACACTCCTCATGCTCCTTTTGCGTTTCGGAAAGATGAACGTGCATATTAGCCCCGATGGAAGCGGTGTATTCCGCCATCTGCCTTACGATTTTCGGAGTGGAAGTATACTCCGCGTGAATACTCATATCCACCTTGATTCTTCCGCCCGCGCCGTTATGATAATTCTCATAAATGGATTTCATTTCTTTCGCGCTTTCCAGGCTCCACAGATCTGAGTCGTCAAAGCAGGTAATGGATCTCGCGATATTATTTTTCGCGCCGCTCTCATCTATGGCGCGGATCATGTCTTCCGAAAAATAATACATATCGGTAGTGGAAACAATTCCAAACCGGATGGATTCGGCCATGGCAAGGAGCGTACCCCAATACACCGCCTCTCCCGTCAGCTTTGCTTCAAAGGGAAAGATCTTGTTGTTAAGCCACTCCTGCAGAGCCAGATTTTCCCCGTATCCCCGCATCAGCGTCATAGGCGAGTGAGCGTGGGTATTAACAAAGGCGCTCATCAGCAGCTTTCCTTTTCCGTCATATACTCTTCCAAAGGACCGCTCCGGGGCTTCTTTACTAATATAGGTAATTTTATCTTCGTCTATTCCTACATACATGTGCTCACTGACCTGAAAATTTTCGTCAATGATCGTTATATCGTTAAACAGCATTTTATTTCCTCCTTCAATCCCGCTGCATCGCCGCAGTTCCTCATTCCGCCAGGGCCGTCAGGTTCCTTGCCCGCTCTTTGGCCAGGCGGTCATCAGGTCTGTGACATTATACCACATCTACATCAACGGGGCCACCAGCCGCAGCACCCTTCCCGCGATTTTTTTAAACAGATTGTATCGCCGGCAGTCCTCCAGGGTAATCTCCTGACACATCTTCAGTGTCCCCTGAAAATCCCTTTCTACGTCATGGACGGCCGGATGGCGGAAGAGATATACCGCGTCCTCGAAATGCAGGTACAAGCTGCGGAAATCCAGGTTAATGGTTCCTACCACGGCTTTTTCATCGTCGCTGGTAAAAACCTTTGCGTGGACAAATCCCGGCGTGTACTCATAAATTTTTACGCCCTCTTCGATCAACTGCGGATAATAAGTCCTGGCCAGAAGATAGGCGTAGATCTTATCCGGAACATGCGGCATTATAATAGTCACCTCCACACCGCGCTTTACCGCGTAGGTCAGAGCCGTTATCATCTCTTCATCCAGAATCAGATAAGGCGTCATAATGTGGACATAGCGTTTGGCCCGGTAGAGAATATCCATATAGACCCGCTCTCCTACATTTTCCGTGTCATAAGGGCTGTCTCCGTAGGGAATCACATAGCCTTCTTTCGAAAGCTCCGGATCCAGCAAAAACGTATCCCTCATATACGGCCGCAAAGGGGTAAAGCCGTCTCTTCGTATATCCCACATGGTAGGGGGCGACGCTTCCAACAGACGCCTGCGGGCAAAGTCATCCCTTCGTATATCCCACATCTGCAGGAACATAAGGGTAAAGCTTTTTACGGCGTCGCCCTTTACCATAACCGCCGTATCCTTCCAGTGGCCGAACCGCTCCACTTCATTGATATATTCATCAGCCAGATTGATTCCCCCGGTAAAGGCTGTCTGCCCATCGATCACCACAACCTTTCTATGATCCCGGTTGTTCTGGTGCGTGGAGAGGAAGGGCATGATAGGCGCGAAAACCCGGCACTGGATCCCCCGCTCCTCCAGCTGTCTGTAATACCCGGGAGGAAGAAGGCTCAGAGAACAGGTGCCGTCATACATAAACCGCACCTCTACACCTTCTTTTACCTTTTCAGTAAGGATCTCCAGAACAGTGTCCCACATGATCCCTTTTTCCACAATGAAGTATTCCATAAAAATAAAGTCTCTGGCTGTCTTCAGCTGTTTTACCAGTTCCTGGAACTTTTCTTCACCGGAAGGGAAATATTTTACCTGTGTATTTTCATAAGCCGGATAATTACCGCTGTCATGGATGTACCTGGCAAGCCCCGCCGCTTCGCTCGATTCCTCCCGCAGCCGCCCAAATACCTGCTGGTCCTGCGCCAGATATTCCGACTGATATTCCAAAGATGCCTCGATCTGGCCCGCGATAAAACGAGTTCCCGGCTGAACTCTGGTAAAAAGATAAAAAATCACGCCGAAAAAAGGCGCGGCAAGAATCAATATGATCCAAGTCAGCTTAAAACTGGCATTCTGCCTTGCGTTAAGGATATACAAAAGAATCACCAGCGCGATAACACCCAGCAAATAGTTAAAAATAAATACATATTTACCTAAAAGAGCAAATCCACTCATGAGCGCTACCGCCTGCACCAGCAGCAGCACCGCAAAAAGCGTAGTCCGCCCGAAGAGCAATTTCCACAAGCCTTTAATTTTTCGCATTTTTTTCTCCATATGCTTTTCCTGTATATCAAGTATGTTACTATCTGCGCTAATAAATGTCAAAGTTTTTAGGTTTATTTTTCTTTCAACGGCAGTATATTTCATTTAATTTGGCAAAAACTATGTCCGAAAAGAAAAAAGCAAGAAAGGATTTTGACTTATGAAAGCAACAGGAATTGTAAGAAGGATCGATGATCTGGGACGCGTTGTGATCCCAAAGGAGATACGCCGCATCCTCCGCATCCGCGAAGGAGATCCTCTGGAAATCTACACCAGCAACAACGGTGAAGTGATCCTGAAAAAATATTCTCCCATCAATGAACTGGGACAGTTCGCCGGAGAGTACGCGGAAACAGCTTCCAATGTGCTGGGCAGCACTGTAATCGTCTCTGATACGGATCAGATCGTCGCGGTCTCCGGCGCCAGCAAAGCGGATTACATGGACAAAAAAGTGGATTATGAGCTGGACAAAATCATCCAGAACAAATCCAGCATCCATGATGACGCCAAAATCGTTGTTCCGATCCTGGCCCACGGTGACGCCATCGGTTCTATCACGATTCTGCCAAAGCAGGACAAAAGTCTTGGTGACGCGGATTTTAAAGCGGCCGAAATCGGCGCGTCTTTCCTGGCAAAACAGATGGAGCACTGACCGCGGTAATGATTTCAACCCTCCCTATATGGAACAAACACCACTTTCCCCGGCATACGCTTAGAAAGTGGTGTTTTTATTTCAGTTCCTGATTTCCATTTTATTTGATGATCTCAGCGATAGTGTTGGGACCGCAGCCCGCGGCGTTTCCTTCGTCTGTATCCAGATGAATCTCTTTTTCGTGCTTTTCACCCGCGCGAACCAGTACGTTGTCAAAGATCAGACCTCTTTCGCCTTCGATTTTGATGCTGACTACATCTTTATCCTTCAGTCCCGCTTCGATCGCCTGCTGCGGATTCAGATGAACGTGTCTCAGAGCGATCATAACGCCGTGGTCCAGTTCGATCTCACCGCAAGGTCCGATCAGCTTACATCCAGGAGTTCCTTCCAGCTTTCCGGATTCTCTTACCGGAGCTTTGATACCAATGGCTCTCGCGTCTGTAGCGGCCAGCTCTACCTGTGTTTCCGGTCTTGCCGGACCCAGCACGCGAACACCCTTCAGCGTAGCCTTTGGTCCTACGATATCCACCTTTTCTTCACACGCGAACTGTCCAGGCTGTACCAGATCTTTTGTCGGAGTCAGCTGGTGGCCTTTGCCGAACAGGATCTCGATATCCTCTTCCTTCAGATGAAGGTGCTTGTTTGATAAACCGATTTGAACTTTGTAACCCATTTTTATGTATCTCCTTTTATATAAAATATTAGATTGAACAAGTTAATCTTTCAGAAAACTGATGTAAGGCAGATTCCGGTATTTCTGATCATAGTCCAGCCCGTAGCCGACGATAAACAGATCTTCCACCTGAAATCCGCTGTAATCAGCCTGAATATCCACTTTTCTTCCGCTTGGCTTATCCAGCAGCGTACAGATACGGACGCTCTTGGTGTTGCGGTTTTCCAGGTAATGCTTCAGATAGTTGAGTGTTGTTCCTGAATCAACGATATCTTCAACAATAATCACATGCTTGTCTTCAATATCTGAGTCCAGATCCTTGATGATCTTTACAACGCCGGAGGATTTTGTAGAGGCGCCATAGCTGCTGACTGCCATAAAGTCAATGGTCATATCCAGATCCACATTCTTCATAATGTCTCCCATCCAGAGGACCGCGCCCCGCAGAATACCGATCAGCACAATTTCTTCGCCTTGAAAATCAGCCGTGATCTGCCGCCCGATTTCTTTTGCCCGCTGCTGAATCTGCTCCTGCGTGATCATGATTTCTCCTACCACATCTCTTGCCATAGCCTTACTCCTTGTTTTTATCTTTGCTCCTAACTTCATATTCTACATCATCTATGATGGTTTTTCCACGATATTTTTTAGAAAGGTCTACTTCTTTTCCTCCCAGCCAGTATTTATCCAGTTCATCCCGAAGATGCCAGAGGATCCACAGCCACAGAATTAGGTCGTCGATCCAGGCAATTGGAAACAGTACCGGCGGGATCAGGTCCACTGGCAAGAAAAGATAAATGATCCCCGCGATAATCAGCGCCTTCTTTCTCTTTGGCACAGACTTATCCTTCATCATGAAACGGATGGCTTTTATTCTCTTAAAGATCACTCTGAAACCAAGAAACTGCATTTATCCCTCCAGCAAGCGCTCCATTTCCTCAAGAAGCCGCTCATGTCCGGTTTTCTTCAGCGAGGACACCGGAATCACCACATCGCGCTCGGACAGCTTTAAAGTCGTCCGGATCTGGCGAACGCATTTTTGCGTCTCATTTCTCGAAACCTTATCCGCCTTTGTCGCGACGACAATCCCATCCAGGCCATAATGACGCAGATAGTTGTACATTTCCACATCCTGTTTGGAAGGGGCGTGGCGGATATCCACCAGCTGAACCACCTTGATCAGGCCCTGCCGGTTTTCCAGATAAGTTTCCATCATATCGCCCCAGGTCTCAGATATGGACTTTGAAACCTTCGCGTAACCGTAGCCCGGAAGATCCACAATCCGAAAAGCGTCATTGACGCGGTAAAAATTGATGGTTCTTGTCTTGCCCGGGCTGCCGCTGACCCTTGCCAGTTTTTTTCTTCCGGTAAGGAGGTTCAGCAGGGAGGATTTTCCCACATTGGACCGGCCCGCAAAGGCGATCTCCGGCAGATTATCCTCCGGGTACTGGTGCCGCTTTGCAGTCACCGCTTCTAATTCCGCTTTTTTTATAATCATTTTTCATCCTTTACCAGCACCTGTTCTAAGGCGTCATCTACTGTACGCAGCAGTACGAATTCCAGCTGTCTGCGCACATTCTTAGGAATATCTTCAATATCCCGTTCGTTTTCCGCGGGAAGCAGCACCTTCCGAATGCCTGCCCGATGGGCGGCCAGCACCTTTTCCCGGATTCCTCCTACCGGAAGAACTTTTCCCCGCAGAGTAATTTCCCCTGTCATGGCAACATCTTTGCGGACTGGAATTCCAGTAAGGGTGGAGATGATGGCTGTACACATAGTAACGCCTGCCGAAGGACCGTCCTTTGGAACAGCGCCTTCCGGAATATGGATATGCAGATCCTGTTCCTTATAAAAATTATGGTCGATCCCCAGCCTGTCTGCCACAGAACGAATATAGCTGATGCCGGCTTTCGCGCTTTCCTGCATTACTTCTCCCAGCTGTCCGGTCAGAACCAGCTTGCCGTTTCCCGGCACTACCGTCGTTTCGATAAACAGCGTGTCGCCGCCTACAATGGTCCATGCCAGACCGGTGGTAACGCCTACTTCCGCTTCTTCGCCTATGATATCATAGCGGAACCGCTTTTTGCCCAGATAGCCTTCCAGGTTCTTTTCTGTTACGCGGAAGCTGTCTTTGCCGCCGCTGACGATTTTTCTCGCCACCTTTCGGCAGATATTCGCGATCTCCCGTTCCAGGTTGCGGACGCCCGATTCTCTGGTATAGTAATTGATCAGGTCCCGCAGAGCCTTTTCGGAAAAGTGGATGTTCTCCTCTTTCAGTCCATGCTCCCTGACCTTTTTCGGGATCAGATAATCCTGCGCGATCTTCACCTTATCTTCTTCTGTGTATCCGGCCACATTGATCACTTCCATACGGTCCAGAAGCGGCCGGGGAATCGTGTCAATGGTATTGGCTGTAGTGATGAACATTACCTTGGAAAGATCAAACGGTACCTCCAGATAATGATCGGTAAACTCTTTATTCTGCTCCGGATCCAGCACTTCCAAAAGCGCGGACGCCGGATCGCCCTTAAAATCCGCGCCGATCTTATCCACCTCGTCAAAGAGGAATACCGGATTTTTGCTTCCCGCCTCCTTGATGGACGTAATGATACGGCCCGGAATAGCTCCAATATAGGTTCTTCTGTGTCCGCGAATCTCCGCTTCATCCCGCACGCCGCCCAGAGACATCCTTACAAAATCCCGGTTGATCGCTCTGGCAACCGATCTTGCGATAGAGGTTTTACCCACTCCCGGAGGTCCTACAAGGCACAGAATGGGTCCCTTCAGGCTCTTGGAAAGCTGAATCACTGCCAGATATTCCAGCACCCTCTCTTTTACCTTTTCCAGGCCGTGATGATCCGCGTTGAGGATCTCTTCCGCTTTTGCCAGATCGATGTTGCCTTTCTTTTCTTTGCGCCACGGCAGGGCCAGAATGGTTTCGATATAAGTCCTGCTTACGGAAGCCTCCGCGCTGGCCGGCTGCATCTTGGAAAACCGGTTGATTTCCTTTTCCACCTTTTCGTGGGTCTTTTTATCCAGCTTGAGTTTTTTCAGCTGCGCGTTCCATTCCTCTACTTCATCTTCCACATCTTCGCTGATCCCCAGCTCTTCCTGAATCGCGCGCATCTGCTCTCTCAGATAGTACTCCCTCTGATTTTTATTCATCTGGGTCTTAACCTTAGTGGTAATGTCCTGTTCGATATTGAGAATTTCAATTTCCCTGGCCAGGAAAGAATTCAGCAGTTCCAGCCGCTGGTCCACATCCAGAGTCTCCAGAAGCTGCTGTTTATCTTCGATCTTGATATCCAGATGGGATCCGATTAAATCGGCAAAGCGGCCCGGTTCCTCAATCCCCGCGACTGTAGGCAGAATCTCCGGCGCCAGCTTCTGGTTTACAGCCAGATATTCATCAAAGCTGTTTAAAACAGAGCGCATGAGAGCCTCGGTCTTCGGCGTGATCTCTTCTTCCTCCTGTTCCTGGATTTTGCTGACGGCGCAATTGAAATAAGGCACTTCAAAAATCACCTCGTCGATTTTTCCCCGGCATACGCCCTCTACCAGAACCCGAATGGAATCTCCCGGCAGCTTGAGCATCTGCTTGATCTTTCCGATGGTTCCTATATGATAAAAATCTTCCGGAGTAGGAAGATCTGTGTTTTCATCCTTCTGCGCCGCTAAAAAAATGTACTGGTTCATAACCATTGCTTTTTCCAAAGCGTTGATGGATTTTTCTCTTCCTATATCGAAATGCAGCACCATATTTGGAAAAACAGAAAGCCCTCTGAGAGGAATCATAGGCAGAGTCATTACCTGTTGGTCTTCAAAGGCGAGTTCCTTTTCCAGTTCGTCTTTTTCGTCTATTTCTTTTTTATTATTTTCATCTGTCATAATCTGTCCTCCTGATAAGCAGGGCGACTTAACTAAGCCGCCCTGGTTTTATGCAGTCTCATCGTGCGCTTTTGCTTTATTCTGGTCTACCAGCAGCAGTTTCGGCTCGATTTCTTTGTCGATTGTTTCTTTGGAAATGATACATTTCCGCACATCTTCTCTTGACGGTATTTCATACATGATATCCGTCATGACATCCTCCATAATGCCCCGCAGCCCTCTGGCTCCTGTCTTGCGCTCAATGGCTTTCTCCGCGATTCGTTCAATGGCGCTGTCTTCCACTTCCAGCTCCACATCATCCATGGCAAAAAGCTTTTTATACTGTTTGAGGATAGCGTTCTTCGGCTCGGTAATAATCTGAATCAGGGCTTCTTTGGACAGCTCTTCCAATGTGACCATTACCGGAAGTCTTCCGATAAATTCCGGAATCAGCCCATATTTGAGAAGATCCTCCGGCTGAATGTGCTTCATCAGCTCGGACTGTTCCACCTTGGATTCTTTGATCTCTGAATTAAAGCCGATGGTCTTTTCTCCCATTCTGCGCTGGATCACTTTGTCCAGTCCGTCAAAGGCTCCGCCACAGATGAACAGCACATTCGTTGTATCAAACTGCAGGAATTCCTGATGCGGATGCTTCCTTCCACCCTGCGGAGGAACACTGGCCACCGTTCCCTCCAGAATTTTCAGGAGGGCCTGCTGCACGCCTTCTCCGCTTACATCTCTTGTAATAGACGGATTGTCGGACTTTCGCGCGATCTTATCGATTTCATCCACATAGATGATACCCTTCTGCGCTTTTTCTATATCGTAATCTGCCGCCTGAATCAGCTTGAGCAGAATGTTTTCTACATCTTCTCCTACATATCCCGCCTCTGTCAGCGCGGTCGCGTCGGCAATGGCAAAAGGTACATTGAGGATCTTTGCCAGCGTCTGAGCCAGCAGGGTTTTTCCTGAGCCGGTAGGCCCGATCATAACGATGTTGCTCTTCTGAAGCTCAACGTCATCTCCCGCGGCCTTTTTGCTGTTGATTCTCTTGTAATGATTGTATACGGCTACAGCCAGCGCTTTTTTCGCGTCATCCTGGCCGATTACATAATCACTCAGTATTTCGGAAATTTCTTTTGGTTTTGGCAGTCTGTAATTCCTGCCCGCGGAAGCGGCGTGCTTTTCGCTTGCCCGTTCCTCATCCGCAATAATATCCTGACATAAGCCTACACATTCATTGCAGATATATACTCCTGAACCGCTGATAAGCCGTTTTACCTGGCTCTGCGGTTTTCCGCAGAAGGAGCATTTTAATTCTCTGTTTTCATCATATTTTGTCATAACGACCCCCTGTTATCTGGATGTGACTACTTTATCGATCAGCCCGTAAGCAGCGGCCTCTTCCGCACCCATAAAATTATCTCTATCCGTATCCTGCTCAATGCGGTCAAGAGGCTGACCTGTATTTTCACTGAGTATCCGGTTCAATTTTTCCCTTGTCTTTAAAATCCATTCCGCGTGGATCTTGATATCCTCCGCCTGACCATTGACTCCGCCCAAAGGCTGGTGGATCATGATTTCCGCGTTAGGCAGCGCGTACCGCTTGCCTTTCGCGCCGGAAGAAAGCAGAAAGGCTCCCATGCTGGCCGCCAGGCCGATGCAGATGGTTGAAACGTCTGGTTTGATATACTGCATTGTATCGTAAATAGCCATTCCTGCCGTCACGGACCCGCCCGGACTATTGATATAAATGCAAATGTCTTTATCCGGATCTTCCGCTTCGAGGAATAAGAGCTGCGCCACCACCAGGCTGGCCAGATGCTCGTCGATCTGTTCTCCTATGAAGATGATCCTGTCCTTTAACAGTCTGGAATAAATGTCATAGGACCGTTCTCCTCTGCTTGTCTGTTCAATTACATAAGGGACTAATGCCATTGCGTAAAATCCTCACTTTCTTTTTTCATAATGAGAATGAAAAGCCTGGCCTCAGACTTTCCATCTCATTATCATTATTCACCGTTTTTCTTTACTTCAAACATAGACGGCGGATCTTATTTAATCACTGCCTGTTCATACATAAAGTCAAGGGCTTTTTTAACGCGGATGTCCTTTTCAATAAATCCCATATTCTGAACACCCAGCATTTCCCGGATCTTATCCGCGTCCAGCTTGTACTGGATGGCCATCAGTTCGATTTCCTTATCCAGATCCTCTTTGGAAGCCTGGATATCTTCCGCGTCAGCAACCGCGCTTACCAGCATTCTTGTCTTGACCTGTCTGTACGCGTCCTCTCTCATTTCATCCCGGAATTCCTCAGGCTTTTTGCCCAGATATTCAAAGTACTGCTGCAGGCTCATTCCCTGTCCTCTGAGCTGCTGGTCGAATTCGTTCATTTTATTTGTAATCTCATCTTCAACCATAACATCCGGAACATCGATGTCATTTGCCTCGTATACTTTTTCCAGAATAGAGTTCTTCATCTGGCTTTCCGCTTTCGCGGCCGCGGCCTTCTTCAGATTTTCTTCTGTATCCTTTTTCAGTTCTTCCAGAGTATCGCATTCGCTGATATCCTTCGCGAAATCATCGTTTAACTCAGGAAGCTCTTCTTCTTTGATTTCATGTACCTTACACTTAAATACGGCTTCCTTTCCCGCCAGATCTTCGGAATGATACTGCTCAGGGAAGGTTACGTTTACATCTTTTTCAGCGCCTGGCTCTACTCCGATCAGCTGTTCTTCAAAGCCCGGAATAAAGGTGCCGGATCCCAGCTTCAGCGGCTGGCGTTCCGCTGTACCGCCCTCAAACTGAGTATCGCCTACCCAGCCCTCGTAGTCGATCAGAACCGTATCGCCTTCCTTGGCCGGACGTTCAACAAGAACCATCCTGGAATTTCTCTTTTGCAGGTTTTCCAGTTCCTTTTCAACATCCTCAGCAGTTACTTCATCGCTTACTTTTTCGATTTCAACGCCTTTGTAGTCTTTTACTTCGACTTCCGGATAAACAGGAACGGTCAGTGTTACAGTAAAGCCCTGACCCTTTTCCAGTCCGCCGAAATCCGCTGACGGACGATCGATTACTTCCAGCTTCAGTTCATCGATAGCCTGAGGATACGCGTCCGCGAACAGATCATTTACCGCGTCTTCAAAGAAGATTCCTTCTCCATAGTGCTTTTCGATAATGCCGCGGGGCGCCTTGCCCTTTCTGAAGCCATCCACACTGAATTTGTGTTTTGTAGCCTTGTACGCTTTAATCTGAGCCTGTTCGAACTCTTCTGCCGTAAATTCCATTGAGAATTTAACATTATTTTTTTCTTTTGAGATAAATGTTGCCTTCATTAATTTATATCCTCCTAAATAATCAACACATAAGTGCATATTATTATATATCTTTTCCTTTAAAAAGTAAAGAAAAATCAAAAAAGGAACCGTTTATTGCCCAAAAATGTGCTTAAACCGTCCTTTTTTCTCTCTTATGCCAGAATTTCCTGCTTATCTTTCACCTAAAAGCTCCAGCCCGCGATAAAATTTGCTCCGCTTTTCCGATACCAGACCGTATTTATCCATGATTTTCTGACCGATCTTCAGAAGGTCATCCTGCTCACCGGAAAACAATTCGATCTCCACCTCACAGATTGGACGCGAGCCTTTTTCTGTCGCGATGGTGCCGCCGTCTATAGAAACCTCCAGAATGCTGATCTGCGTATCGATGCGGAATCTGCGCCGCTCAGTCTGCGTCTCCATGATGGGACGCAGAGGCTTTCCGCCGATAATTTGAATCAGATCGCGTCCAATATCGCTTTCTTCAAAAGTCACCGGATTTGGATGGGTATCAATAACCGGAACGTTGATCTCCTCCCTCGTATGGAGCGCTCCTTCATTTTTTCCGCCCCACTTAAGAGAAGCGATGAGCCGGTCGCCTTCGCTTCGCACCCGATAAGCCATATCGTTTCTGCACAGGTCATAATCGGCAGTATCAAAATAGGTTGCCTTCATAAAAACCGTTTCTCTGGTTTCCGGTTCTTCCATTTTTTTCAGCTCTTCGTCTTCCCAGATGCGCATTGCTGTCTCTTTGCTGTTAATTGCATATTTTAATTCAATTTCCATAAAGATTCCCTTTTCAACTGTTAAAACTACTTAATCTGCTTAAAACATGTACGGTTAGCATAATATCACCTTATGGCGAAAATAGCAAGCATAAAATTCAGGAGACAGCTCCGGATTCCGGTCTGTCTCCTGTTTATGGGCAATACAAAAATGCTGAATAAAATAAAGTAAATCGAATAATATCTTAAAAAATCAAATGTGCCAGCGGGCAGACAATGATCAGGCTGATGATGGTTCTTTCCAGGAAGAGAACAAACAGCTCCCACAATTTCACTGGAAGCTTGGAGCCCAGAATCAGACCGCCAACTTCAGATAAGTAAATCAGCTGTGTTACTGATACAACCGCTACAACAAATCTGGTTAATTCACTGGTGATACCCTCCGCCGCAATGATGGAAGGAGTAAACATGTCTGTAAAGCCTACAATCATAGTCTTAGACGCTTCCGCTGCCTCAGGAAGCTGCAGCAGCTCCAGAAGCGGCATGAACGGCTTTCCTAAAATTTCGAAAACCGGAGTATTGTTAGCCAGCAGCAGCGCGATGGTACCGATGGCCATAACTGTCGGCAGGATGCCAAACCACATGCCAACCGCGTTTTTCACACCATTTTCCAGGAACTGTCCGATTCCCTTGTGACCCTTCGCTCTTGTCAGCGCCAGGTCCATACCGTAATCCACAGAGGATTTGTACTGTTCAGGGACCGTTTCCGGCATAGCTTTTCCCTCTACCAGGTATGTATCCTTCTTCAGGGAAAGCGGCGGTATCCGCGGCAAAACAATCGCGCAGACAACACCAACCAGACAGATGATCAGATAGTAGATACCGAAGTATTCCATCAGACCTACCTGAGCCAGCACTACGATACTGAAGGTAATGGATACCGCAGAAAAGGTCGTTGAAATAATCGACGCTTCCCTTGCGGAGTAGTATCCGCCTTCGTACTGATTGCAAGTAAGCATAACGCCTAAGGTACCGTCGCCGATCCAGGATGTGATACAGTCAACCGCAGCCCGGCCCGGAACCTTGAATAAAGGACGCATCACCTTAGTCAGCAGCGCTCCCACAAATTCCAGCAGACCAAAGTCTAAAAGCAGCGGCAGCAGCAGTCCGGCAATGGCGAAGATCAGTACCAGCACGGTTTCCAGATCATAGAGGATGAAGCCGCCCGCCCCTCCTTCTGTGATCATATGAGCAAACCCGGTATCGTCATCTCCGGCGCGGATGCCCGCGTAAGTCATAATAATGAACACCGCTCCTATGATTCGGATGACCACCCACACCGGAGTTGTGGCGAAGGTGTCATTGATCAGCGGATGCTCGGTAATAAATTTCGGTTTAAAAAGCGCAATAAAGGACATAATTGCTGAAATCGCTACAATAATAACACACAGAAGCGGCAGAATGTTTACCATTACCGCGCCCAGCTTGTCCGCTAAAATCTTAACGCAAATCGTCCAGCTTCCATCGTATTTAACAGGTATCATAAAGAGAATAATACCGACAATAGAAGGGATCAGGAACTTGGCAATAAGCCCACCTCTTTTTGTTTCCATAATTATTTCCTCGTTTCTAGTCGTAAGTATCACCCATATTATAGAGCAACGCAAACTCTACCCTTATGGAAAAGAGTAAAGCTTGCGTTTGTTAAATTAATTAAATGTTAATACTGTTCCTGTCTTTCCATCCAGCGCTTCTACTGCTTTATCCAGTGAAGTGATGATGGCTTTTTTCTGAGGAAAAGCTCTTACGAATTTCATAGCGGCCTCAACCTTAGGAAGCATGCTTCCCGCGGCAAAGTGGCCTTCTTCTCTGTATTGAGCGGCTTCCGCCAGAGAAATGTGGTCCAGATTTTTCTGATCCGGTTTGTTGAAATTGATAGCGACTTTTTCTACCTCTGTCAGGATCATCAGAACATCCGCGTCCACCTGCTCCGCCAGCAGCTCCGCGGCAAAGTCCTTATCAATAACGGCAGCAGTACCTTCTAATGTACCGTCGGGCCGTTCAATCACAGGAATACCGCCGCCGCCGCAAGTGATTACGATGGTGGAGTCCCACAGCTGCTTTACAGCGTCAATTTCTACGATTTTTCTAGGCAGCGGAGAAGCCACAACTCTTCTGTAGCCTCTTCCGGCGTCTTCCCGCATGGTATATCCCTTCTCATCCTCCAGCGCCTTTGCTTCCGCTTCGGAATAGAACGGGCCGATAGGCTTTGTCGGATTCTTGAAAGCCGGGTCGTTTTCTTCTACGATCATCTGTGTCGCCACAGTTACCACCGGAATGTTGCGGTTGGTCTTGTTCAGCGCGTATTTCAGGCACTGCTGGATGTGATATCCGATATATCCCTGAGACATGGCGCCGCACACATCAAAAGGCATTGCCGGTGTTACTTCCTTCGCGGCTTCGGATGCCATAACGATTCTTCCTACCTGCGGACCATTTCCGTGAACAACAGCGATTTCATATCCGTTTTCGCTGATTTCCGCAATGTGTTCGCATGTTTTGCGGACAACGGCAAGCTGCGCTTCCGCGGTAGCTTCACCTTTGCCGGACTGCAGCGCGTTTCCGCCCAGAGCGATTACAATTTTCTCCTTCATTTAATTTATCTCCTAAAATCATTTCTATTACTATTTACAGGTCGTCTCTGTTAACCGGGCAGCTCATACATCTTGGGCCGCCTCTTCCTCTGGAAAGCTCAGAGCTTGGCATGGTAATAACCTTGATGCCTTTCTTTTCCAGCAGGTCGTTTGTAACGTAGTTTCTCTCATAGGTGATTACTGTAGCAGGCGCGATAGCCAGGGTATTGGAACCGTCGTTCCACTGCTCTCTCTGTGCCGCCATCGGATCGTCACCGCCGCAGCGGATCAGCTCTACTGCCGGAAGCTTCAGCTCAGAGCTAAGAATATCTTCCAGCTCTCCCTGCATGCTTTCGAAATGCGCCTTTCCATCCGGATTCAGTGTAATTTCATACATCTGCAGCGGTCCTTCGATTTCCGGATGGATCGTGAATTTATCATAATCCACCATGGTAAATACGGTATCCAGATGCATAAACGCTCTGCTCTTTGGAATATCGAATACCAGGATCTTCTTGAATGTGGATTCTTTCAGAAGATTTTCCGCAAAACGTTCAATTCCTGCCGCGGTCGTTCTCTGAGAAAGACCGATCGCTACGATATCTTTGGAGAGAACTAATACGTCTCCGCCTTCGATGGAGTATTCGTGGTCATAGTCATACCACAGGTGAGAACCTTCCGGCGCGAAGTCCTTATTGTACAGATACATATAACGGAGCAGCAGCGCTTCTCTTCTTCTTGCCTGTGTGCTCATGTGATGCACGTTGAGACCGTTTCCGACACACGCGCCCGGGTCTCTTGTGAAATACAGGTTTGGCATCGGGTCTGTATAGTAAGGATATCCGGAAGCGATATAGCTTGCCAGAGAGCCCTTGTTCTTTACTTCGATCTCTTCTTTTTTGATACCGGAAATCACCTTTTCAACCAGCTGCTTTGACGGCATTGCCAGCAGATAGTCTTTGATGGCTTCTTCCGCTTCGCGGGAATACAGTCCGCTCTCAGCGACAAAATCGTTGACAAAGCTCTTTTTAACCTCATCTGTTGCCAGAGCTTTCGCGGTTTCATCCACATAGTAGATAACCTCTACACCGTTTTCTCTCAGCAGCTCCGCAAAACGATCGTGCTCCTGCTGGGCGATCTTCAGATATGGGATATCGTCAAAGAGAAGTCTTTCAAAGTTGTCCGGTACCAGACCTTCGATTTCTCCGCCCAATCTGTGAAGCAGAACTTTATTTAATTTTCCTATTTCAGAGTAATTATTAATTCCGGGTTTCATAAACACCCTCCTCTCATTTCCTCTTAACCGATTGTAGCTACGATAACAGCTTTGATTGTATGCATTCTGTTTTCCGCTTCGTCAAACACTTTGGAATGCTTGCTGCGGAACACTTCGTCAGTGACTTCGCGAATATCGTATCCAGCTTCTTTCTGTGTCTTTGCCATGGTTGTTTCAAAGTCGTGGAAGGAAGGCAGGCAGTGGAGGAAAATCACGTTTGGATTTTCAGTTGCCTTGATCATATCCATATCGATCCGGAACGGAGTCAAAAGCTTTACTCTTTCTGGGATTTCAGCTTCTTCTCCCATGGAAGCCCATACATCGGAATACAGTACGTCCGCGCCCTTCAGGCATGCCGGGTCACTGGAAATTTCGATTACAGCTCCGGTTTCCCTCGCTACTTCCTGTACTCTCGCAATTACGTCCTGATCCAGTTCCTTTGCCAGTACATCAGGACCGTAAGCAACGTAGTGCATTCCCATCTTCGCGCATCCGTACATCCACGCGTAGCTCATGTTGTTTCTGATATCTCCGCAGAATACAACCTTTACCTGATTCAGCGGTTTCGCGATGTGTTCCTCAATGGTCAGAATATCCGCCAGGATCTGAGTCGGATGGTCAACGTCCGTTAATCCGTTCCATACAGGTACTCCCGCGTATTTTGCCAGGTCTTCTACTACAGACTGCTTATAGCCTCTGTATTCGATTCCATCATAGAATCTTCCCAGAACCTTCGCGGTGTCTTCCAGAGATTCCTTCTTACCCATCTGAGAGCTGCCGGAATCCAGGAAGGTTACGTGAGCGCCTTCATCCAGACATGCAACTTCAAATGCGCATCTTGTTCTTGTGGAAGTCTTTTCGAACAGCAGAACAACGTTCTTGCCTTTCAGAACTTCATTATGGATGCCCGCTCTTTTCTTAGATTTCAGATCGTGAGCCAGGTCCAGCATGTAACGGATTTCTTCCGGAGTGAAATCCATCAGTGTTAAAAAACTTCTGCCTTTTAAATTTACTGCCATTTGTCATTCTCCTTTTCATTCATAAAAATTAGATGTTCGAAATTATTTTGCCTGTCTTTAGGAAAATAATACTATATTTATCTGGAAATAAAAAGTGCCAGCACGCACGTTTGTTTATGTGCCAGCACTTGAAATTTAAGCCTTTTCCCTTAAAAGTTTTTCCTTTATCTGAATCTTCTGCATGGAGTTTACTAAAATTTCCATGCCTTTTTTTATCTGCTCCTCCGTCGGATAAGAATAATTCAGCCGGATATAATTCCCCGCCGGATTTTTTCCCGGGAAAAACATCGCTCCGGGCATAAAGGAAACTCCCTGCTTTTCCGTTTCTCTGGCAAGCTGGTTTACATCCAGATCCGTGGGAAGCTTAACCCAGAGGAACACGCCGCCTTCCGGCCTTCGATAAGACAGCCCCACCGCGTCCGCCGCCTGATCCAGGTATTCGCACATAATCTGCTGCTTTCTTTTATAGAGCCTTCGGAAATCATCCAGCTTTTTTACAAAGACCCCGTTTTTCAGGTATCTGCAGGCCAAATGCTGCGGGGTCCAGTCCAGAGTCACCAGACGTATGGATACCATATTGCTCAGGCTCCGGATTACGGTTTTAGGCGCGATGAGAAACGATACGCCGACTCCCGGCACCAGGGTCAGAGCAAAGGAGTGCATATAGATCACATTTTCCCCGGGATCCATAGACTTGAGAGACGGCATCTGGATGTCGCCGAAAAACAGCTCGGAGGCCTCATCGTCTTCAACGATGGGGATCCGGTATTTATAGGACAGCTCCAGCAGCTTTTCCCGCCGCCGCATGGATAAAACAACGCCGGTAGGGTTGTGATAGCTGCAGTTTATGTAGATAAATTTTGGCTTATGAAGCTCAATAAGCGGCTCCAGATGCTGGCACATCATGCCTTCTTCATCCATGGGCACCGTAACGATATCAGCCCCCGCCAGCTGAATGGCCCGGTATACATCCGGCGAGGTGCTTTCTTCTGTAATAATGGTGTCTCCTGGGGATAAAAGCAGAGTTACCAGAAAATCCAGCGCCTGGTTGTTTTCCGAAAAAATCTGGATCTGGGCGGGATTGGTCAGAACGCCTTTTGTCCTCATAAAGCCGGCAATCTCTTTTCGAAGCTCCAGGTCTCCCTGATAGGGCGTATAAAAGTAGGACGGTCTGCTTCTGTCTGAAATGATCTGGGCAATACACTCAGCGACTTCTTCTTTGCGATACACTTCCCCGGAAGCCATACCGCCCGCGAAGGAGATCTTACTCTCCGCCTGGGATTTTCGAAACAGCTCGTCGAAAGTGTTTTCCATTTCCAGATATTTAGGGTTTATAATGCCCTGCCAGTTAACGGCCCGTTTTCTTTTTTCCCGCTCCTCCTGCCGGTAACAGACCCGGTACCCGACGCCCTGATAGGAAGAGATCAACCCGTCAGCCTTCAGCTCGTTGTAACCGCGCACAATGGTATTCCTGTGAAGTCCCAGCTTTTTCGCAAGGGCCCGTTCCGATGGAAGGGCGTATCCATCTGCCAGCTCGCCCCGCAGAATCATTTCTTTGATCTGACTGGTCAGCTGCAGGTACACCGGAGTTTTTAAATTTTTGTCAATCGCCAATTTCATGTTTTACTTCCTTTTTGCCGTGGAACTGGTAATAGCACACCTCCAGCCTGCCGTTATAAAGCTTTCGCCTCCGGTCAGCCGGTCTTCCCATGATTCGGTTTTCCGTCTCTTTATCGGTTGTGATAAGGAAAAGGGACCATCCCGGATTTTGGGCCATATAACGCTTCAGGCTCTTATAAATAGCCGCGATGGCCGTTTCATCCCCGATTCTGGCGCCGTAAGGCGGATTGGTGATTATGATTCCGTTTGTTTCCTCTCCCGGTTCAAGCTTCGCGATATCCAGAACGCGAAAGCGGATACAGTCATCCACGCCCGCTTCTTCCGCGTTGGCCTTTGCCGCCTCCACCGCTTTCCTGTCAATATCGGACGCCTGGATCCGAATGTCCGCGTCATAACGAATCGCCTGATAAGCCGCCTTTCTCTCCTCCTTCCAAAGCTTCTCCGGAATCAATTCCCAGCCTTCACTTGCAAATTCCCGGCTCAATCCCGGCGCGATATTCCTGCCGATCAGGGCCGCCTCGATGGGAATCGTTCCTGAACCGCAGCATGGATCCACCAGCAGCCTTCCCTCTTTCCAGAAGGTCAGCTGGACCATGGCCGCCGCCAGCGTTTCTTTGATGGGCGCTGTCACATCCGATGTCCGGTAGCCCCGTTTATGTAGGCCTGTGCCGCTGGTATCCACGGTTACGGTCACCCGATCCTTCAGAAGGGTGACTTTCACCGTATATTCCGCTCCAGTCTCAGGAAGCTGGGCGATTCCGTAACACTCGCTAAGGCGGGTGGCAATGGCTTTTTTCGTTATGCTCTGACAGCTTGGAACGCTGTGGAGCGTTGATTTTACTGAACTTCCTGTTACTGTAAATTTACCGTCAGGAGGGATCAGTTCTTCCCAGCTGATCCCCTTTACCTGCTGAAACAGCTCTTCAAAAGTAAGAGCTGTAAATTCTCCCATCTTCAGAAGCACCCGGTCCGCGCAGCGAAGCCACAGGTTGCTCTTTACAATGGCCCGCTCATCGCCCAGAAATGTGATTTTTCCATTTTCGGACTGAAGGATCTTGTACCCCAGTGCCTGTATTTCTCGTTTTACTACTGCTTCCAGCCCAAAGGTGGCTGTCGCGATTAATTCCAGCTTCAAATATAAGTCTCCCTTCTGTTCATCTGGCTTCGTTTGATAATATCCAGGTTGTCCAGCGCTTCTCCGGTTCCAATGGCCACACAGGATTTAGCGTCCTCCGCAATGGTCACTCGGATTCCGGTCCGTTCCTGTATCCGCCGGTCGATCCCCCACAGATAAGCTCCCCCGCCGGTAAGGGTGATACCCGAACCGCTGATATCCGCCGCAAGCTCCGGCGGCGTTTTTTCCAGCACATTGTGAACGGATTCACAGATCATGGTCAGCGGCTCATCCAGGGCCTCCAAAATTTCCTCAGAAGTAACCCGAATTGTCTTGGGAAGTCCGGTAACCAGATCCCGGCCTTTGCATTCCACAGAAACCTCTTCTTCTCTTGGATAAGCGGTTCCGATGGATATTTTCAGTTCTTCCGCGGTCCGCTCTCCGATAAACAGGCTGTGATGCTTTCTCAGATACTTGATGATGGCTTCATCAAACCGGTCTCCCGCGACTTTTTCTGAAACACTGGTAACAATCCCGCCCATAGAAATAACGGCAATGTCCGTAGTGCCTCCGCCGATATCAATGATCATGATCCCGTCAGGCCTCGAAATGTCCAGCCCCGCTCCGATGGCCGCCGCCACCGGCTCTTCCATGAGAAAGACCGATTTTCCTCCGGCCTGGCTTGCCGCCTCACGGACCGCGCGTTTTTCCACTTCTGTCACTCCGCTGGGCACACAGACCATCAGCTTGGGGCGGAAAAATTTGCTGCTGCCGCAGGCTTTGCGTATAAAATATTTCAGCATTTTTTCTGTTACATCATAGTCGGATATAACGCCGTCCCGCAGAGGCCGCACCGCCACAATACTGGCGGGAGTTCTTCCCAGCATATCTCTGGCCTCTTCTCCCACCGCGAGAATGTCCCCGGTATCTTTATCCAGCGCCACTACAGAAGGCTCGTTTAATACGATCCCCTGTCCCTTGATGTATACTAAAACATTGGCTGTCCCTAAGTCAATGCCAACTTCCTCTGTAAATCCCATTTGCTACCTCCTCTATTCTAGCAGTTTGAACTTAGTTTTGCCATAAAATAGGGAAAATATTGATAAAGAATCCAAGGAAATTATTTTCTCCTGACTTCGGCAAAAAATTACTTTTTTCCGTCCTTCGGAAAGTTTTTTCCGGCAGCCGGGCGCCTTCCTCTTTTATAAAAATCCCTTTTCGAAAAAAACTTCTCACTCGGAAAAAACTTTATATATAATAGTAGCTTTTGTTTTTTTCACTATATTTATTTGATCTTTTTTGTTTTTTCTCACTCTTTTTTGGAGTTTTGGCACAGAGTATGCATTATATATTGGCAAAGCTGAAAAGCGCAGGCCTGATATAAGCTAATTTTGAGGAGGACTAAATGAATTCAGAAAATCAGACTTTAGAAAAATCATTTAAACAAAGAGACGTTCTTGCTATGGCCTTTGGTACCATGATCGGCTGGGGCTGGATCATGCTTTCGGGACAATGGGCCGCTTCCGCGGGAATGTTTGGAGCTATCGGCGCATACGCGGTAGGCGCTTTGCTCTGCGTATTCGTAGGACTCGTATACGCGGAGCTGACGCCCGCCATCCCTTTCACTGGAGGGGCTGTCGTATTTTCATATAAAGCAATGGGATACTGGCCCGCTATTCTGGCCGGCCTGGCAACCGCCTTTGCTTACCTGGGAGTTGCCGCCTGGGAAGGACCGGCCTTCGCAACCGCGCTAAATTACATCGTACCGATCCCGCAGGTGGGACACTTATGGACGATTCAGGGCGCAGATGTATACACTTCCGTTTGCCTGGTATCCGTTATTGTTTCTGTAATCATCACAATTGTAAATTACCGCGGCGCAAAACAGGCCGCTGTATTTCAGACAATCGCCACAGTAGGACTTATCGCTGTTGGAGTTCTTTTCCTCAGCGGCGGTGTAGCCTTCGGTGACATTGAATATACAAAACCCCTTTTCACATCATTTAACGGATTTACAGTGGTACTGCTCATGGTTCCGGCTATGTTCGTAGGCTTTGACGTTATTCCGCAGTCTGCCGGAGAAATGGACGTACCACTGAACAAAATCCCAAAGATCCTGATCATTTCCATCTGCATGGCTGCCGCGTGGTACATGCTGATGATCTTCGCTACTTGTATTTCCGCTCCTGGGGAGACCCGAGTAAACGGCGCGATCCCTGTGGCGGACGCTATGGCATTTGCCTTTGGAAATCCGATCTGGGGAAAAATCTGCATTATCGGAGCAATGTGCGGTATCCTGACCAGCTGGAACGGCTTCCTCTATGGAGGCGCGCGCGTGCTGTTCTCTCTGGCCAACGCGAAAATGCTTCCTGGTTTCCTCGCGAAAGTACACCCTAAGTATCACACACCGAGCAACGCGGTGTTATTCTGCGGCGCCCTTTCAACTTTCTCCTGCCTTTTAGGCGCGGGCGCTCTGACCTGGTTCGTAAACGCCAGCTCCTTCGGTGTTGTGATCATTTATCTGATGGTATCGCTCTCCTTTATCGTGCTGCGCGTAAAACAGCCGGAGCTGCGCCGTCCATATAAAGTAAAATACGCAAAACTGGTTGGCACCATGTCTGTAGGCGTTTCTCTGTTCTTCGCTTACCTGTATCTCCCTATGGGTCCGAGCCCTCTCGTGCCGATGGAATGGGTACTGGTCTGCGGCTGGTTCGCGCTGGGACTGATCCTGGCCCTCTACGCCCGCTGGAGAAACAGCAATGTCAGCAGCCTGGAGCGGGAAAGCCTGCTCTTTACAACCGACCAGGCTTAAACAGCAATCGACAACTTCTAATCAATAAACAAATGAGTGTGAAAAAGCAAAAGAAAGAGACTGTGTACATCTGTATACGGTCTTTTTCTTTTTTGTGTCAAGCGAGAAAAAAAGCATAACCCCTTTCTCCTCCACATATATTGTGATAACAAAATGGTTAATTTTAGCTGTTTAAATATTACAAGAGGTGGTGAACTGTCTTAACATGAAGGATTACATAGAAGAGAGGGTATTGGAGCTGGCCGATTACATAATTGAGACGGGAGCAACGGTCCGGGCAACTGCAAAGAAATTCCGAGTCTCCAAATCCACAGTACACAAGGACATCACTGAACGGCTCCTTGAGATAAACCCAGGTCTGGCCGCACAGGTCAAAACAGTTTTAGATAACAACAAGGCCGAGCGTCATATACGGGGAGGTCTTGCTACAAAAGAAAAATATCATCCGAAAAAGGATTAATCCGCAAAACCAGAAAAGCGCTGCTAGTCCTACGCCGCAGCGCTTTTGGGTTTTAACTTAATATCGAAGAGCCTCAATGGGCGTTTTTGCCGCCGCCTTGCTTGCGGGATAGCTGCCAAAAATAATGCCGATGGACATAGAAAACGCAGCCGCCACCAGAACCACGTTCAGAGAAAGGCTCAAGGTCATGGATTCCATAATAAACGACGCGGCCCGCAAAGCGATCCAGGACAGCAGAATTCCCGCCACACAGCCCATCATACTGATCATGAGGGCTTCGATTAAAAACTGCAGCATAACGCTTTTTCGGCTGGCGCCAATCGCCTTTCTTATTCCAATCTCGCGGGTCCGCTCTGTAACCGATACCAGCATAATGTTCATGATCCCAATTCCTCCTACCAGAAGAGAAATCGCCGCAATTCCTCCCAGCATCCAGGCCATGGTTTTGTTAACACTGTTCATGGCTTCCATAACAGTCGATTGATTTTGAATGGAAAAAGCGTCTTCATCCTGACTAAAACGGCTTAACAGCATTTCGGTCATGGCCGCCTCCGCCATATCCAGGCTTTCCTCACTTTCCGCTGAGACTACCAACCGATCCACATAAAGGATGTCATCCACAAGCTTCGTCATGGTGGTATAAGGTACATATACCTCCAGCACCACAGAAGTATCGCTGTCTGAATCGACGGTCGATGTCACAGAATCCTCCTCCCGCAGCACTCCGATTACAGTAAAATTTCGTCCATCCAGCGCTACGGTTTCTCCCACAGCGTCAGCTCGTCCGATCAGCTCCACTGCCGCGTCATAGCTGAGGACCGCCACATAAGAGCTGTTGTTTACATCCGGCGAAAGAATAAACCTTCCAGAAAACAGCTCCAGTCCCTGAATCTCCTGGTAGGGCCCTGTCGTTCCATACAGAATCGTGCTGTCATCACTGACATACCCGCTCTTGGAAGTAACCGTCGTCTGAGCGATCGGGGCAGCCAGAGAAATTTCATCATCCTCTGTAAAATCTGAAAGTTCAGAAAGACGCAGTGGATTTTCCTGATCATCACTTATGGTTACCGTCAGCAGATTCGTTCCCATACTGGAGATCTGCTCCCGCACAGAAGATGTAGCGCCGCCCGCGATGGAAACCAGTACGACCAGCGATACGACTCCGATAAAAATTCCCAGCATCGTAAGAAAGGATCTCAGCTTGTTGGCCAGAATCGATTCCCACGCCATTTTAATACACTGAAGAATCATTCCCAGACCTCCTTTACCTTCCCGTCATAGATGGAGATCTGTCTTTTCGCCTGTAAGGAAATCTGCTGATCATGGGTAATCAGTACAATCGTATTCCCCTGTTCATGCAGCTGGTGAAACATCTCCATGATCTCACCGCCGGTCCTGGAATCCAGATTTCCCGTCGGCTCATCCGCCAGAAAAAGAACCGGCTCTGTAACCAGCGCCCTTGCAATGGCAACCCGCTGCTGCTGACCGCCCGACATCTGGGCCGGCTTATGTCCTCTTCTTTCCAAAAGCCGGACCCTATCCAAAGCATCCCAGACCCGCCGTTTTATTTCTGGCTGACGGACGCCCTGATAGATAAGGGGCAGTCCCACATTTTCCTCCGCCGTCATTCTGGAAATCAGATTAAAATTCTGAAATACAAATCCGATCTTCCTGCTTCGGATTCTGGTCAGCTCCGCTTCGGAACACTGACCTACCAGCTTGCCGTCCAGAAAATAGCTGCCGCTGTCCGGAACATCCAGGCATCCCATAATATTCATCAGCGTGGATTTTCCGCTTCCAGAAGGGCCGATGACACTTACAAACTCTCCCTCACCAATTTGAAGGCTGGCATGGTCCAGAGCCTTTACTTTTTCGTCTCCCATCTGATAGGTCTTACATACATTTTCAAATCGAATCACAAGCGCCACCCCCTACTTTCCGTCAGGAGGGGTTCCGCCCTTTTCGCCTCCGTCTCCGCCGCCTGGCATACCGCCGCCATTCTGAGAGTCGCCAAAGCCGCCGCCAAGACCGCCCGCTTCCGGTGTCAGGGAGTTAGAAAGGCCACTGGACAACGCTCCTGATCTTGTATAATAAACGGTTTCTCCTTCACTGAGTCCGCTTACAATTTCTACATTTTCGTCATCAGAAAGACCTGTTTCAACTTCTACTTCGCCAGATAAATTTCCATCTCCGTCTTCCTCTGTATATACAAAGGTACGGTCACCGGATTCCTGTAAAGCGTTCAGCGGAATCAAAATAATATCTTCTTTACTGCTGATGGTGACTGTCGCGGACCCGTTCATTCCCACCAGCATAGAATCGGTCGCCTCCAAAGTAACATCCACACTGTATTTCGCCACACCGCCGCTTACGGTAGCCGCGCCGGAAACCCTTGTAATCTCTCCGGTAAAGGTTTCTCCCTCAATGGCGTCGAAGGTAACTTTCGCTTCCTGTCCTTTTTCCACATTGAGAATATCCTGTTCATCCACGCTGATGGGCAGGACCAATTCCTCTGCTGAACAGAAGGTAAAAGCGGCTACTGTATCTATATCCGATGAGCTGCCAGCTTCTGAAGACGATTCAGTGGAAGCTGTG
Organism: bacterium 210820-DFI.6.37; assembly: GCA_020558355.1. Taxonomy (GTDB): domain Bacteria; phylum Bacillota; class Clostridia; order Peptostreptococcales; family Anaerovoracaceae; genus Hominibacterium. The sequence continues at coordinate 35,626 of JAJCKG010000020.1, forward strand.
CTTCCCGACGACGCTCCGGCGCTGCTGGAACTTGAAGCAGTACTTCCTCCTGAGATACCGGAGCCAGAAGCGGCGCTTTTTGAGCCGGAGATATCTGAGCCGCTTTGAGCGGAGCTGCCAGCTGAGGCATTGGACTTTAAAGAATCTGTATCCGAACTTCCCGCGGCTGTTTTATCTTCTGTTTTTGTAAAAGTAACGGTAAAGGTCATTGTATTTCCCTCTCCGGTCCCATCAATGCTGATTCCCGAAACAACCGTTCCCGACGCCTTTACCTCGGCACTGGTGGCCTGTGTAAAAGCATATCCTTCTTTTGCGGTCAGCGTAACCCTGGCTGTATAAGTAGAGGCAGCCTGGAATTTTTCTGTTTTCATATTCCAGGATATGCTTCCTGTATAGCTGTCCGTTTCCTTGATCTCCGCCTGCGGGACGTTTCCTGTCACAGGCGCGGTAATAGGAACCTGAATAGAATCTATGGCAACAGCGCTTGACGCGGAAGTCTCTGAATCCGAATCAGATGAGGCAAGCGAGACCGCGGCAGAGCTATAGCTTCCACTGGTTTCAGCCGCCGCGGAGCTTTTCATATTCGTGCCGCAATAGACTGCGTCGGCAGTACTGATTTTCGCCGCTGTCCCCGCGCTGATTTTTGCCGTGCCGCTTTTGGATAAGGCGGACATACTGCTGGCTGACGCGCCAGTTCCATCTGTTCCCGCGCTGGCACTGCCGGAAGAACCAGATGAGACATTGACATTTTCAATGGTTCCGCTTTCCGACGCGGTAATCGTATTATTCTGCGCTATTTCTACCAGCGCGCTGAATATTTCAGACAGTTCCTGTCTCTGCGCCACCAGCTGCTGGTATTCAGCGGACGCTGGGAGATCCTTTAAGGTGTACAAGGTTTCTCCCGCGCTGACATACTGGTTTTCCGAAACTTTTACCGATTTTACAGTTCCACCGGCTGCCACTACTGCCAGTTGACTGTGGATATACAGTTTTCCGGACCCTATAGCGCTTCCATTTTTCCTGACTGTAACCTTTTCATCCAATTCGGTCCCGTTATCGGTCAGGGTGATAATGGCCGTTCCGTCTGTAACGCTTTCTACAGTCCCTGCCTTTTTTGTCTTGTTATCGGAAAGAACCACCCGCACTGAATCGCCCGCGGAAAGCTCATCTGCGTTTTTGATGGAAACAGCCATAGTTCCATCAACCGATAAAAGCATCAAGGCCCCATTTTCGGCCATGCTTTCCAGAACAGAGTCGCCTTTTCCAGCATAAACGCGCTTTACTCTGCCTGAGACGCCCGCTGTCACAACAGCGGATTCGGTATCCCCCTTCTTATCATTAATTTCCGAGTCAAGCTCGGCAATTTGCTCCTGAGTTTGAGACAATGCCGTTAAAAGAGACACTCTGTCTACAGTGGCCAGGGTGTCCCCCTTTTCTACCTTGTCTCCTTCTTCCACCAGAACTTCTTCAATTGTAATCCCGGATGGAACCTCAATGTCCTTACTGCTTCCCGATTCCAGATTTCCGGTTCCCACAATCGTGTTGGAAATTGTTCCTTTTGTCGCTGTCGCGGTCTGCGTGGTCTGAATATTGACGCCCTTTCCCGCAAAAACGAAGATGCTGCCGCCTATAAGCGCTAAAACTACAAAAATCACAATAACTACGATAATTTTTCTCTTTTTCGGCAACTTTTTAAAGTTCCCGAAAATCCGCTTTCCCGTTCCGACAATTTTATGGGAAACTGCTTTTAATCTGTTTCTCCTGTTTGTTTTTTCTGCTGCCAGATCCATAATCCCTCCTCATGATACTCTGAAAGAAAACAACCTTCGTTAAAGCGATCATGAGTATCTTATCCGGCAGAGGTGATATTTCTATGAATTGCGATGTTCACTCTGTGGGGAAATAATGGATTCCTTATGTTTTATTCTTCCGCTTCCGCAGCCGCCTTGACAAACTCTCGGAACAGAGGATGGGCTTTGTTTGGTCTGCTCTTGAATTCCGGATGGTACTGGACTCCTACAAAATGCCGGCACGCTGGAATTTCAACGGCTTCCACAAGTCTTCCGTCAGGAGAGGTTCCCGCGATCTTCATACCCGCCTCTTCAAAGGCGTTTCTGTATTCGTTGTTGAACTCGTATCTGTGCCGATGACGCTCCGCGATTTCTTCTGTACCATAGGCCTGTTCCATAATGGTCCCCTTTTGGATGACGCACGGATACGCACCCAGACGCATGGTCCCGCCCTTTGGAATATCGCCGGACTGATCCGGCATAAAATCAATTACTTTATGAGGGGAGTTTTCATTGAACTCACCGGAATCCGCGTCTGGCAGCCCCAGAACATTTCTTGCGAATTCCATGACCGCAATCTGCATTCCAAGACAAATGCCAAAATATGGGATGTCCTTTTCTCTTGCGTATTTTGCCGCTGTGATTTTGCCTTCGATCCCCCGGTCGCCAAATCCGCCCGGAACCAGGATTCCCTTCACGTCTCCCAGCAGCCGCCCGGCAGACTCTTCCGTCACATCCTCCGCTTCTATCCATTTGATATCGACCTTGCAGGAGTTTTCGAACCCTCCGTGGCGCAAAGCCTCCGCTACAGAAAGATACGCGTCATGCAGCTTTACATACTTGCCTACGATGGCGATCTTAACCCGCTTATCCCTGGCTTTGATCCGGTCCACCATGTCCGTCCATTCTTTCATATCGCAAGGGCCCGCGTTGATTCCCAGCTCCCGGCAGACGATCCAGGAGAAATTGCTCTGCTCCAGCATAACCGGAGCTTCATATAAAACAGGAAGCGTTGTATTCTCAATGACACAGTCCAGCTTTACATTGCAGAAAAGCGCGATTTTTTCCCGGATGCTTTCATCGATAGGTTCATCAGCCCGCATGACGATCATGTCGGGAGAAATCCCCAGGCCCTGCATCTCTTTCACTGAATGCTGGGTCGGCTTTGACTTGTGCTCGCCGGAGCTTTTCAGATACGGCACCAGAGTTACATGGATGAAAAGGCAGTTTTCTTTTCCCTGCTCTAAGGACACCTGACGGATGGCTTCCAGGAAAGGCTGGCTTTCAATATCTCCTACGGTTCCGCCGATCTCTGTGATGATCACTTCCGCGTTGCTGGTTTTTCCTACATTATATATAAATTCTTTGATCTCATTTGTAATGTGAGGAATCACCTGCACAGTGCTTCCCAGATAGTCCCCTTTCCGTTCCTTGTTCAGTACATTCCAGTAAACCTTTCCTGTGGTCAGGTTGGAGTACTTGTTCAGGTTTTCATCGATAAAACGCTCGTAATGGCCCAGATCCAAATCGGTCTCCGCTCCGTCCTCGGTTACATAAACTTCACCGTGCTGGTAGGGGCTCATGGTTCCCGGGTCCACGTTGATGTATGGGTCCAGCTTTTGCGCCGCTACTTTCAGACCTCTTGCCTTCAGCAGTCTTCCTAAAGAAGCCGCGGTGATGCCCTTTCCAAGTCCTGATACGACTCCCCCGGTTACAAAAATGTATTTTTTCATCCTGTCACTTCCTTTCACTTTTCTTTTTGCCCTCGCCTGAAAAGACGAAGGCTGTTTTGTTTTTCCGCACTAAAAAAGCGCCCTGAAAATAAAAAAGATAAGGCTTTCGGCATTTTGAGAGAGAAGGGTAACTAAGACCCCCTTACGCCGTCTTTCCTTACTTTGTTCTTATTTTCGCGCGCTTATTTTTAATAATTATTACTGAAAAATTATACTACAAATTTCTGAAAAATTCCAGTGTTTTTTTAATTTTCTCCTCAGCGCCCAGACGCGGCTGAATCAGATTTAAAAAAACAGAAACAGCTCCCTTTCTTTGAGCGATTGTTTCTGCTTTTTTCACAAATCCCATTTTTCCTATACAGGCTGGTCGCCAAATTTTATAATATAACGCAGGAGCAGTCGCCATTAAACCCAATCCAAGGTCGCTGGCGACTATTCCCCCTTTATTTTCCACTGTCTCCATAGTTTGATAAAACTCTGGCGCTTGGATCGTCTACATCACAGCCTTTCCAGGTTTTGTTCGGCATCCAGAATCCGGCAATCATCTCTGCCTGGCCCGGATAATATTTTTCAAAGAGTTCACGGTAAAGGAGAGATTCTTTTGTAAATGGCGCGCTGTGGTACTCATATTTTTTACAGGCCGCTCTGAATTCCGCGTCGGTATAGACGGACTCCGCGTACTCTTTCAGATAGTCTACCATGGAATGTCCTACAGCGTCGCTAAACGCGGCCTTTTCCCGGTACAAAATTTCCTTTGGCAGGTAATCGCCGTTTTCAAAGGCCTTCCGAAGCAGATATTTACCTTTCCCATAGGTGTTCATCTTCTTTTGGGGATCGATAGCCATTACATATTCCACAAAATCAAGATCGCCGAATGGAACTCTCGCTTCCATAGAGTTTGCGCTGATGCACCGGTCCGCCCGAAGCACATCGTACATATACAGCTCCCGCAGCCGTTTGGCGGCTTCCTCCTGAAACGCCTGAGGGTCCGGCGCAAAATCCGTATACTTGTATCCAAAGAGCTCATCGGATATCTCTCCTGTAAGAAGCACTCGGATATCTGTTTTTTCATGGATAACCTTACAGATCAGATACATCCCCATGCTGGCGCGGATGGTGGTAATGTCAAAGGTTCCAAGAACGCTGATCACCTCTTCCAGAAAGCGCAGCACATCTTCCTTTGTAATCACAATTTCCTGATGGTCGCTTCCGATGTAGTCAGCAACCTCCTTTGCGTATTTCAGATCGATAGCGTCTTCACTCATGCCGATGGCAAAGGTGCGGATGGGCTTTTCCGGCATCATCTTTTGCGCTGCCGCGCATACCAGCGAGCTGTCCAGACCGCCGCTGAGCAGAAAGCCTAAAGGAGCGTCCGCGTCCAGCCGTTTTTCAATTCCCCGCGTCAGCTTTTCATGGATCTTTTCGCAGATCCGCTCCAGAGAATCCTGGCAGAATTTATCTACCGCGGTCAGATCCTTATAGCAGACGAAAGCTCCATCCTTGTAATAGTGCCCCGGAGGAAACGGTCTTACTTCATCCACAAGCCCCATCAGGTTTTTCGCTTCGCTGGCGAAAAAGATCTTTCCGGACGGGGAATAACCGTAAAACAGCGGCCGGATTCCGATCGGATCTCTTGCCGCAATATATTCATCTTTGCTTCCATCGTAGATGATCATAGCAAACTCCGCGTCCAGCAGATCGAACATATCGGTACCGTATTCCCGATAAAGCGGCAGGATTATTTCACAATCGCTGTCTGACTGGAAGGAATATCCTTTCCGCTCCAGCGCCTCCTTTAAGGGGCGAAAGCCGTAAAGCTCCCCGTTACAGACGGCGTAATCCGCGTCCATCTGGAAAGGCTGCATCCCGGTTTCCTCCAGATCCATAATAGCCAGCCTGTGGAACGCCAGAATGCCGGATTTTGTTTCCATGACCCGGGACATATCCGGTCCTCTCGAAGCGGTCTTATCAAAGCCCTCCATAAAAGCTTTCATTGCAATGTCTTTTCCTGTGTAACCCATAATTGAACACATAGTTTTCACCTCCGCGGTTTCTGTAAAATAATAAAGTGGCTTTTCATCCTATTGCTATAGGACGAATAAGCCACATATCCGCGGTGCCACCTATGTTGGATCAATCATAACCGATCCCCCTTTTTCCAACCTGACAGTTGTATCGGCTGTTACGGGCCGAACCCGGATTCCCTACTTTCATGGCCTGTGTCTTTCGGCCTCTGATTTCAGTTCACAGCTCCGAAGTGTTATTCACCTGACGCCTATGACCGGGTTCCCACTGTCTCCGGCTCACTGGACACGGTTTGTCAGACTACTTGTCTTCATCAACGCCTTTGCAATCTTCATTTTTTATTAATATAGCACTCCATTTGTTTTGTGTCAATAGTTTTATTTGTATTTTTTGTGGTTTTAAACAATTTTTTTAAAATTAAAAATAGTCAAACCCACTTTCTCTCAGTTAATCCTCTTTCTCTGGCTTCCACCAGAGAACCATGCTCTTTGTCGGAACCAGGAAAGTAACGCTTCCATCTTCATTCTCTGTCAGGTATGGGTCTATATTGGCTTTAAACACATCATACCGTTTCTCCAGCAGCTTCTGGTCCATGGGCTTTAACCCCGCGAGATCCCGGTAAGCCTCTTCTCTGCTGCCATACACATTCGTAAAGCCGTCATCCACAACCTTAAGATTCGGATTATACCCCATATCATATATCCGGTTATAAAGCATGTTGTTTCCGCGGCTCCTGTCTCTTGTAAAGGGCGGCTTTGGCATTTCTTCATCATCAACGCCCTTAAAGAGATCGTTGATAATCATCGGTATGCTCGGGCAGCCGTGAGACCATATGATCAGGACCACATATTTTTTCGCGAGAGAACAAAGCTTCTCAAGGTCTCCCATGGCAATGCTTCTTGAAGCTACAACAATATCATGCTTATCTATTTTTTCGATTGACTTCTCATCCTCCCAGTCCGCCAGTATTGTTGTCACATTGTCCGCTCCGTTTTTCTCCGAGTTTTTCCTGCAGTGCTCCAGCATTTTCGGGGACGCGTCAACGGCTGTTACGGATTTAGCCCGCGCCGCCATAGGTACGGTGATTCTTCCAGGCCCGCAGCCTATATCCAGGACGGTATCATTTTTATCCGTATCAAAACAGTTGATCTGGTTTAACGTGAAGGATCGTTCCATAGACGCCATCTTATTGTAAAAATCAGCCTGATCATCCCAGCCTCCGATGCCGCGTTTCGGCTCGCGCGCTGCTTTTGCCGCTTCGCCCTCCGCATGGCCCGGCTTTCGTACCCGCTCCGCGGGGCGCTGCCCCGGTATGGCGTCTGTTTTCTCGGGCACCACATCCCGGATCATCCGAACCTGGATCACGTCGCCCTTTTTCACCGGCGGCGCTCCCGGTTTTGTTATATAAATCCCATTGGCTTCCCATTCGCAGAGGTCCTTTACAGGTCCTGGAGCCTTCGGAGCTTTTGGCGGCCGCTGATCCTTCGGCCCTTTGAAACCGCCTGGTCTTCCGCCTCTTCCTGGACCTCCCGGCCCGCCAACAGGAAGAGCCACTCCACGCTCCACTTTCATTTTCATAATAACCGATAAAGGCGGCGCTGGAAGATCCGCTCCCGCTGTAACGGAAACCGGCGTTCCCCATGCCACATTTCCCGGCGCTCCGGTATACCATATGGATATGGCCTCTTTCACACACCACTCTATGCCGTGATACGCGGCCAGCTTTGGCCCCGCAAGATTGATAACCAGCTTTCCCCGGACAACCGCCCCGCTCATAGGTCTTCCCGGAGCGGCTTTTACCCAGCGGAAGAGCTGCTCTCCATCTTGTCCGATCAGGCTCCAGTTAAAATCCTCCGCTCCCTTGGAGGACCCTCCGTTAATCAATACGATATCGTTTTCAGCAATGGCTTTTTCAAGGGTTTCTTTTAAAAGCGCCCTGTCATCTTTAACAACTGGAATGACAACCGCCTCCGCTCCCATTTCAGTCAGCATGGCTTTTGCCATATAGCTGTTCGAATCAAAATTCTGTCCCCGTTTCAGTATGCTTCCCGGGGCAACCAGCTCCGTACCGGTAGCAATAAACGCTACCCTGGGCTTTCTGATGACCCGGATTTTGCCATGGCCACCTGTCCCCAGATCTCCGATATCAAAAGGAGTCACCCTGGTTCCGGCAGGCGCCAGCATGGTCCCTTCTTTAATCAGGCTTCCCGCCGGTCTTACATTCATTCCTCTGAATACCCGATCCGCGCCGCCACCTGGGCCGGGGATTTTTTTCGGCTCAATCGCGATCCCCCTTCCTTCTTCGTGAAACCGGATCCACTCAATGGGCAAAACGGTATCGTATTCATCAGGGAAATCATCTCCCGTGTCCGCTCGGACATATTCTCTGCCTAAAACCCAGTTTTTCGTGTCAGGCATCCCCTCTTCAAACAAATCGAAATTAACGGCTATCCCATCCATTCCCGACGCTCTGACAACGGGAATGCTGTACCTGGCGCGATAATCCTGAGCCAATATCCTGCCCTGCGCTTCTTCCAGAGGAATCACCTCTCTTTCCGCCTCCGGCTTCCACGCTTCCTGGATTCTTCTAATCGCCTCTTCCTTTGAAATATGATCGTTTAACATATCTGACCTCTTAAATATAGAATCATGGCGGGATCTGATTTTATCCCGCCATGTTCAGTTGGTGTTTATTTTTTCTTTACGGTTTTGCTCTTAACCGCGCTGTACGCGCCATAAACCTT
>JAJCKG010000021.1 GCA_020558355.1 bacterium 210820-DFI.6.37
TTTATTTACCACCAGTTTAACTGGTGGTTTATTCATGCCTCTTCGGCGCCAAAAAAAATAGACTCCGGACTGATGTTCCAGAGTCTTTTTTTTATTCAAACAGATCATTCATCAACTGGCCGATCTGTTTTTTGCGTTTTTCCGTTTTCTCCTTATCGATTTTGAGCGTCAGACAGTCTCCTTCCTTTGCGTCAGGCGGCAGCACTGCGACAGGAACTTCCGCCCTCTTTCCGTCTTCCAGTTCCACAACTGCCAGCGTCCCTTCAAAACGATCTATAATCATGTCCATTTTCCTATTCCTCCTGAGGATCGCATATGCCGCAAGGCTCATAGCCTTCCTCCAGCGCCTGTTTTTCCGTCAGGCTCCTTGGGCTGGATTTCAGCATATAGCAGTCGGCCGTATGGTATTTGCTTCCTGATTTTGTAACATATACAGTCTGACTGCCGACCGTCGCGGCCGCTTTTTTCGATTTTGTCTCCGTATGGCTCTGACTGCCATCCTGCCGCTGGTTCTGGCCTTCCACGGAAATTCCGTTTCCATTGCTGGTCATGATGATCGTTCCCTGGCGGTCTGTGCGAAAAACCTTTGCGCGAAGCTTCTTCAGTTTTTCCAGAACCTCCTGATCCGGATGACCGTATTTGTTGTCCTGGCCACAGGAAATCACCGCGTAATCCGGAGATACCTCCTTTAGAAAAGAATTCCCGGAGGAATATTCGCTTCCGTGATGACCTACCTTCAGCACATCAGCCTGAATTTCCTGTGTGATATCCTCTTCCGCCCGCTGCTCCGCGTCGCCCATAAAGAGGAAAGCGTCCTCACCGTAAGAAAGGTGAACCACTGCGGAGTAATCGTTCAAATCGGAGTAATCATCCCCTGCCGGAGCAACCAGCCGTATATCCACGGCTCCTTCCTCCAGAATTTCAACGCCGGCCTTTGCCGTCTGTATTTTCAGGCCCTTTTCCCTGACAGCCCGCAGCAGTTTTTCAAAGACCTGGGTATTGGTCTGAACCCTGGGCATATAGACAGCGCCGATATCCAGCGCTTCTACGATGGTTCTCATGCCGCCTATATGGTCGCTGTGGGGATGGGTCGCTATCAGATAATCGATCCGGTCATACCCTTCTTCCTTTATGTAAGAGAGTATTTCATCGCCGTACTCTGCTTCCCCGGCGTCGATGAGCATACACTGGCCGTTGGGCAGCTCAATAAAGGTGCTGTCACCCTGATCCACATCTAGAAAGGAAACTTTCAGAGTCTGTCCATTCCCCGCCGCTGTCCGGGTTTCCCTCGTCTGCTGGGAGGTTACGGAATCAGCCCCGCCGCAGCCGGAAAGCAGAGGCAGAAGCAGCAGCAAAACCAGAGCCGCGGCCGCGAACGCGGAGCGTTTTCTTGTTTTAACCGTCCGCATATTACAGGGACTTTCCAAGCGCGTAGGCCTTTGTCATAATCTCGCCTTCCTCGCTGACATCGCTGTCGCCGCCCGCGATAATCTTTCCGGCCAGCTCCATGTTCTTGGATGTAAAGGTGCTGATATACCAGTCATAGTTGGGCAGATACTTTTCATATCCGGCAGGCGCTCCCTGAGCAAAGACGCACACCAGCTTGATTTCGCGCGGAAGCCTTGGGTTCTTATCCTTATCTAAAAGGCAGTAGTGGCGATTCATGAAGGTGATCATAGGACCCGCGACATGGGAATAATAGTTGGGAGAAGTCAGAATCAGCGCTTCGCTTTCCCGCAGGTCCTTGAAATATTCCTCCATGTCATCTTCGATAACACAGTCTGTATCATATTTGCGGCAGCATCCGCATCCGTGGCATCCCAGGATGTCCATTTCATTTATCTTGTAGATTTTTACTTTGTGTCCCGCATTCCGGGCGCCTTCAATGAGCCGCATGGCAATCCGCGTGGAAACACTGGCGTCTCTGGGGCTCCCCAGTACTGCTGTGATTTTCATGTTCTTATGTCTCCTTTACTCAAATTTGTTTCTTATCAGTATAACATAATTTACAGGAAGGTTGGCAGTCTTTTTGGGGAAACGCCGCTTCCTTGCGTTTAGAAAGCACCTGAGCTTTGATACTGAGGCGCTTAGAAAATGGCGGTCTTATTCTTTTTTATCTGTTTTGTTTTTCAGCGGCTGTCAGCTTGCGGAAATTAAAGCCTACCAGTGTCAGCGACAAGGCAAAAGCCATAAAGTCCGCTATAGGTCCTGCGTATAAAAAGCCATCAAGGCCAAAGAAGTCAGGCAAAATGAGCATCAGTGGAATCAGGAACAGTCCCTGTCTGGATAAGGAGAGCAAGATCCCCTGTTGCGTATTTCCGATACCGGTAAAATAATTGACTGAGACAGGCTGTACGCCATAGACGCATACCATCATCATGAAGATACGCAGATATCGCTCCGCAAACTGAAAGTAAAGCTCATTCCCTGTTCCAAAGATTCCGGTTATCTGCCGCGGGAAAAGCTGAAACGCCGCAAATACCAGTATGCTGATAATCAGGGCCGAGGAAACCGCTTTTTTATAAGTTTCTTTTACTCTGCTATAATTTCCCGCTCCCATATTAAAACCGAGGATTGGCTGACAGCCCTGGGCAAGCCCTACGGAAAACGCGGCAAGAATACTGTTTAGTTTTGCCACAACACCGGAAACGGCCAGAGGAATATCACTTCCATAAATGGACATCGCTCCATAACGCGCAAGGGTATTGTTCATTACGATATTGACCAGCATCATAATGGTGTGATTAATAAAATTAGAAGTTCCCAGCTTTGCGATCCGAACTACATAATATAGCCGCAGTCCCAGCATTTCCCGACGGACCTGAAAGGTTTTGAAGCGGAAGAAATAGCCAAAACAGAGCGCAAAGGAGACCACCTGCCCGATAACCGTCGCCGCCGCCGCGCCCTGGATACCCCAGTCCAGGACAAAGAGAAACAGCCAGTCCAGTCCTACGTTTAGTACTGCTCCGGTTACCATGCATATCATAGAATAGGTCGGGCTTCCATCGGCCCGTATCAGATTGCTTCCCGCGCTGGTAAACAGGAGAAAGGGCAGACCGAAGGCTGTGACGCCCAGATAAAGCCGCGCGTAAGGAAGCACGGTCTCTGTCGCCCCGCATAGCAAAAGGACCGGCGTTTTAAAGAAAAAAATGACACAGAAAATAAAGAGCCCCAAAATGGACATAAGAGTAAGACCGGTACCGAGAAACCGCTTTGCCTCCTCTTCTCTTTTCGCGCCCAGATTAATATTGAAATTCGCAGCAGTGCCAATACCGGACAGCTGCGCAAAAGCAGTTGTAAACGTTACGACTGGGAAAGCCACATTCGTCGCGGCGTTCCCCAGTATGCCCACTACATGCCCGATAAAAATCTGATCCGTGATATTATAGGCCGCATTAACCAGCATACTAATAATCGAAGGAATCGCGAATTTTCCGATCAATCCGGCAATCGGCGCGTATCCCAAAGGATTCCCCTGCTTTGTTATACTGGCGTCCTTATTCATTTTCTGTTTCCCCCTTTTCTTTTTTTCTGTCTTCCTCCAATGAAAACACAGCAAAATTTTCTTCCATTTTCAGCAGACCGTCATAAATCAGCTCCACCTGCTTTGGATCAAGACCCCGGGTAAGCATATCGTTGAAACGATGCAGCTCTTCCCTTACAGCAGGACCTAGCTCTCTTGTCAGAGCGGTGGGATAGATCCGGTTCTGTCTCCGATCCCGCGTATCTTGTCTTCGTAACAGGAACCCCTTTTCCTCCAGAGATTTTACAGCCCGCGCTGTAGCCGCTTTATCGACACATACAATAGCGGTAAGCTCTTCCTGGGTGATTCCCTCAGATACCTGCAAAGCCATGAAAAAAGGCTGCTCCGCGGCGGTAATATTATATTTATTTAACGCGGTTCCAATATACCCCTGGCTCTTTCTCGCCAAAAGAGTAATCATCCGCGCGATGCTTTTATACATTTTGTTCACCTCCTGAAACAGGATAGCAAAATTTAGTTGATGTGTCAACTAAATAAAAGTAAAAACATTCATCATCAGAATTTCCTTCCCATCATATACACTTTACATAATTTAATCATAAAGATATATTCGATTTTCATAACAAAAAACTCCTTTCATTCACGGAATCCAAATCCAATGAATGAAAGGAGTTTATCGCTTGATTATTTTAGAAACCCCTATTGAAATTTCAACGAATTATCCGACCTTACGCTCCAGCCGCAGTTTATCTGCGATGATGGCGATAAATTCGGAGTTGGTCGGCTTGCCTTTGTCGTTGTGGACCGTGTAGCCGAAGAGGCTGTTGATGGTTTCGATTTTGCCTCTGTTCCAAGCTACTTCAATGGCGTGACGGATGGCTCTTTCAACACGGCTCGGTGTTGTATTGTTGCGCTGAGCGATTGCGGGGTACAGTTCTTTTGTCACTGCTCCCAAAAGGTCCATATCCTCCACTACCATGGTAATCGCGTCTCTCAGATACTGGTAGCCTTTAATATGCGCCGGAACACCCACTTCATGAATAATATTGGTAATATTGATTTCCAGGTCCTCTTTGGAGTCCGAATCCTGGTTGTTCAGGATCGCCCGGGCAAAGCTGATTTTTCCTTCTTCCTGTGTATCGTTGCCCGCAAGCTGATTGATCCGTTTCAGGAGCACATCCAGGTTAAAAGGTTTTACGATGTAATATTCAGCGCCCAGATTGATTGCTTTCTGGGTGATGGTCTCCTGCCCTACAGCGGAAAGCACGATGGTGCGGGGATATACCGGAAGTTCTATGGAACTGATGGTTTCCAGCACACCCAACCCATCCAGATGAGGCATGATCATATCAAGAACTAAAACCTCAGGCATATGTTCTTTAATAGCTTCCACTGCCTTCAGGCCGTCATTGGCAATGAAGGCGATCTCAATGTTTTCCTTATCCTGAAAGAAATCGGAAAGTATATCACAAAAGTCTTTATTATCGTCAGCAATACCGATTTTAATTCTTTTCATTTTTGACCTCCTTGTGTCCTTCAAACACGTTTCTCTTATTTTCTCTTTTTTGTTTGCTTTTTCTATCTATAATTTTAGATTATCCTGTAAAAATAGCAATCACAAAAGAAAGTCAATTTCATTCCGATTTCGACAAAATTCGACATTTATGCCTTGCCCCACAGCGCTGCGGCTTTCGCGTCTATTTGTCCGCCTCCTGCAGCATCCACTCAATAAAGATGCCGTAGCCTTTTTCCGGATTGTTGACGAATACATGCGTTACCGCTCCGATGATCCTGTCATTTTGAATGATCGGACTTCCGCTCATTCCCTGAACAATTCCTCCGCTTTTTTCTAAAAGACGCTCATCCGTTACCCGGATCACCATGCCCTTATCCGAAGGCTTGCTTTGATGGGAAACCTTTTCAATCTCGATTTCAAAACGCTGCAGTTCATTGTCATCCAGCGTCGTCAGAATATAGGCCTTTCCCTTTTCCACCTGATCCTGACTTCCCGCGACTAAAGGCTTTTCATAAAGCGGGTTTTCGATGGGATGGTAAGCGTTTCCAAAGATACCATAAACACTGTTTTTTTCAAGACCTCCCAAAGGAGAGTCCGCTTCATAGAACACCCCTCGGATTTCTCCCGGGGTCCCCGCGGTTCCCTCTTGTATGGACTGCACCTTAGCCTGCAGCAGCTGGCCTTTATCCACCGACAGCACAGAGCCGGTCTCCGGATCTACGATAGCGTGGCCGAGAGCGCCAAAGGACTGGTTGACTGGATCATAATAAGTAAGGGTTCCTATCCCTGCCGTCTTGTCCTTTACCCATACTCCCAGCTTATATAAATCATCCTCTTTCGAAACCACCGGGGTGAGATTTACATTCAGCGTCCTGTCCTTTCTTTTTACCTTCAGCTTCACATCACCCTGTATCTTATTTACCAGAGCCTGCACTTCATCTGCCTTATATACTTTCGTGCCGTTTATTTCAAGAATCAGATCTCCGATTTGAAGACCGGCTTTGATGCCCGGATTGATTTTTTGTCCGTCATCTGTCTCGATTTCCTCCAGACCAACAATCAAAACACCCTTTACATCCATCCTGACCCCGACAGAATGGCCGCCCGGTACCAGAACCCGTTCTGTTACCACATCCACACTGGCAGTATTATCATTGGTCAGGACAAACTGTCCAATAATAATAATGGTAAGCAGGAGACCTATAAAAACCAGGCCTCCTTTTTTGATCGCACGTTTCATTATTGCCTCCTAGCTGTCAAAGTTCTCCAGGAAATCCGCCAGTTCTTCTTCCGAATCCACATGAACTCCCTCCGCTAGCAGCTGCTGATCCTCTTTGCTCAGCAGTTCAAAAGGAATGCTTGTGATCTGGTATAGATTTTCCTGACCATTTTCGTCGCAGTAAAACACTTTTACTACCCCTTCGATCTCACGGATCAGATAGTATGTCTGCTGGCTTTCTTCTGTCGGTTCTGAGACTTCTTCCGAAGCGTTTTCTGAAGTTTCCTGTCCCAGACTGTCTACAACAGACGGGTCTTTTGTTTCACTCTGCGTTTCCTGGCTTACTTTTGCCGGAGAACTGGCTTTTTGGCTGCTGCCGTCATAATTGACCCATATGCCAAAAAGTAGCAATAATAAAATGATTATACCATAAAACCATTTGCTTTTAAAAAAATTTTTCCTTTGTTTACTAAACATAATACCACCTCAACTGGTATTATTGTCTAATAATTACAAATTAATACCTCCCGCGTCTATGATATTTTTCCTTTTTATAATATCCCATCACACTTTGATTTGTTCCTTTAATTTTTCAAAAGTCTTATCTCCAATCCCATCGATCTTTTTCAGATCTTCGATTCGTTTGAAGGCTCCGTTGCTGCTGCGGTAATCTAAAATCTTCTCCGCTGTCGCTGGGCCTACGCCACTCAGGGTCTGCAATTCCTCGGAGGTTGCTGTGTTGATGTTGACTTTATCGTCTCCTGAGGAAAGTCCTTCCGCGCCAGAAAGCTCCGCAAGGTCTGAAAGGTTCTCGCCCTTTTCCGGTATGTATATCTTTTCCCCATCTGTCAGAAAGGCTGCCTGATTGATCCCTGCCGTATCAGCCGTTTCCAAAAGTCCTCCTGCCGCCGCTACCGCGTCCGCCACCCTGCTGTCAGCGTCAAGCTCGACTACCTGCGGGACCTTCACAGCTCCGCCCACATCAACAATAATCGTTCCGCCGCTCTCCTCTGTGGTTTCCCCTGTTTCCTCCGATATCTTTTGCTGGGACTGCAAGGTGAGATCCTCATCGCTGTCTCCGCTGTCCCCAAGAACAAAAACAAAAAAGCAGACTATAATAATGACGGCGATTACAGCTGCTTTTATCAATTTTGTTTTATTGCTGAGCAAAAATTCTTTGTTCAGATATTGCTTCATCTCAAATCCCCTCCTTCGAATGTTTGCATTATTTTACATCCAAAGAAGGAAATTGTCAATATGTGCCTTGTATTTTTTTACTATTCTTCAAAAATAAGTCTTGTGCGCATCACATCTATTTCTGACCGATCCGTTTCGATTCCCAAAAAGCGGACAAGGGCTGTTATGAGCAGCTCCGGACTCAGGTTGGAATTGCTGCCGGAATCCAGCAGGGCTGTAAAAATCAGGACATTCCCTTCTTTCACTGCGTTGAGTGACCGGATTTTATCACGAATATTTACGTCTTTATACGCTTTGGATTTTTTCTGTTTCTTCGGGACCAGGATCTCTGTCCGGGCAAGAAAATCCCCGCACAAGGTATCCGCGTCTTTCTTTATCTCTCCCCCTATGGGAATCGCCAGAATATATTCCGCGGCCGTTGTTCTGGCCGCCATGCTTTTTTTCTGATTTCCGGCCCGTTCACAGCTGAAAATACGAATCCCTTCCGGCATCCGCTCTTCCATCAAAGCCTTCAGCTTTGCCGCGTCATAAGGCTCATCTGTCTCAAATTCCAAATATTCCGCAACGCTGCAGTACCCCAGGGATAAAGGCTGAGCAAAGCCCATCTTTGGATGAGGATTGAAGCCCTGGGAATAGGACAATTTTATCCCGGCCTTTTTAAAGGCTCTTTTAAAGAGCCGCAGCATATCCAGATGAGAGGTATAACAAATATAGCCCTGTTTTGAAAATTTTATTACATACTGATTCATGATCTTGCCTCCGGCATACAATCGGCGGCGCGGTTCATTCCGCATCCAGCGCAGCCTTTTCTGCAGTCCTCTGTGGTTTCTTCCTTTACCGCCTTGTTCCATTCTCTTTTAAAGAAATCCTTCGATACAAGGGAGTCGATCATATCCCAGGGCAGAACCTCTGAAAAGTCTCTTTCCCTCGTACTGTAAAAAGCGGGGTCGATCTTTGTATCGGCAAAGGCCTGATCCCACAGATCGCTTTTAAAATGCTCCGACCAGCCGTCAAATTTACAGCCCAGCTCAAAAGCCCGAATCAGAGCCCGGCCTACCCGCCGGTCCCCTCTCGCGAAAACGGCTTCCAGCTTGCTGGTTTTTGTATCATGATAATTAAAGGTAATTCCCTTTACAGAAAGCTGCTTTGTCAGATAATTGTGCTTTTCAATGAAGGCTTCCTCCGTATCCTGCGCGGCCCACTGGAAGGGCGTGTGCGCCTTTGGAACAAAATTGGAAACACTGACTGTTACACTGAAACGCCCGCCTTTTTTCCCTTTCAATTCATAATTGATTTCTTTTATTCTTTTCGCGATTTCCGCAATACCATCCAGATCCGCAAAGGTTTCTGTGGGAAGTCCCGCCATAAAGTAAAGCTTCACATGGTTCCATCCCAGCTGCAAAGCCTGTTTTACAGCGCCGTATATATCTTCTTCTGTGATGCCTTTGTTTATAACATCTCTGAGACGCTGAGAGCCCGCTTCCGGAGCAAAGGTAAGCCCCGACTTTTTGTATCCCTGGATCTCTTCCAGCACCTTGAAGGAAAAGGAATCCAGCCGCAGAGAAGGAAGCGACAAGGAAACGTTCCGTTCGCGGCACATCCTCATCAGATCCAGAGCCAGCTCCTCAAATCTGGAATAATCGCTGGTAGAAAGCGAAAGAAGGGAAAGCTCTTCATGTCCTGTGCTGGAAAGCTGTTCTTCCACGATTTTTTTAATCGTCTCCGGCTTTCTTTCCCGCACCGGACGGTAAATCATCCCCGCCTGACAGAATCGGCAGCCTCTGGTACAGCCCCGAAAGGTTTCCACCACCGCCCGATCGTGTACCACCTCAATAAAGGGCACAATGAGATCCGTTGGGAATTCCGCACTGTCCAGATCCTGAATCAGCGCCCGTTTTATGGTTTTGGGCGCTCCCTCATATAGTCTTCGTACCTGCCGGATCGTTCCATCCTCGTTGTACTCCGGTTCATAAAACCGGGGCACATAAACTCCGTCCAGCTGACAGATTTCTTTCAAATAGTCCTCTTTCGACTGCCCCGCTTTCCTGGCCCGCAGCACCTGGGGAAGCAGCTCTTCCCCGTCTC
The DNA here is from genome assembly GCA_020558355.1 of bacterium 210820-DFI.6.37. Taxonomy (GTDB): domain Bacteria; phylum Bacillota; class Clostridia; order Peptostreptococcales; family Anaerovoracaceae; genus Hominibacterium. Next base: position 9,502 of record JAJCKG010000021.1, read on the forward strand.
CGATCAGGAACACATCGATAATGTCCGCCAAAGGCTCCGGATTGTAGGCGCAGGGGCCTCCCGCCACAATAACCGGATCGGTTTCTGCCCGGTCTTTGGAAAGCAGGGGAATCTTTCCCAGATCCAGCATGTTGACCACATTGGTGAAGGAAAGCTCATACTGAAGGGTAAATCCCAGAAAATCCAGCTCTTTCACCGGAGTTTTCGTCTCCAGGGTAAAAAGCTCCATTCCGGCCTGCCGCATACACTCTTCCATATCCTGCGCCGGGGCGAAAACCCGCTCACAATAGATATCTTCCTGCTGATTCAAAATATGATATAAAAGCTGCATTCCCATATAGGACATACCGATCTCATAGGTGTCGGGAAAAGCAAAACCAAACCGCAGCCGTACCTGCTCCGGGTCCTTTATCGCTCCATTGATTTCACCGCCGATATAACGCGCCGGTTTTTCTACTTTTTTTAATAGCTTGTCCAATTCTCTGCTGATTTCCATCTACGCTCTATTCGCCTTTCATTAATTGATCCAGTGTCGTTCCGATAATTGCTTCGATCCCCCGGATAAAGCTGCGGGTTTCTTCCTTTTTTTCAAGGATACGTTCTATTGAATTTGGTCTGCCGCCTTTTTTGGCTTTTTCCAGAATGTATTCCATACGCTTGTCCAGTCCTACATATGCGTCTTCTTTTACAGTCCGGTCCCCCAGACAGACCATGTCCGTTTCCGTAATTTTTTCTACCGGAGAAAAAGGCGAGTAATGCATGTGTACCCGGATAATCTCCGCTTCCTGAACAAATCCCAGGCTTTCAGCGATCTCCGCTCCCCGGTTCCAGTGCTCTTCCTCCTTGCGGGCAATGTCATGAAGGCTTCCGGCCGCCTCAATCAGCTCCAGATCTAATTGATAGCCATGCTGATTAAGCGCCGCGGCGATTTTAACCGCTGTGTCAGCCACCGCCATGCAGTGACGGACTACATGGGCCGGAGTTTTATATTCTTCTAAAATACGCAGACACTCCTGTCTGTCTGGATGTTGTTGTTTCATAATCTGTATTCTCTTTCTCAAGTTTTTCGCAAAACTGTTTTGCGCATACAGATTTATTATATCACAAATCAGGCAGATTTCCATTACAGGAATTACTTTTCATTCAGGGAGTAATAAAAGTCATGTCCCTCCTCTTTCTTGAAGGTAGCGATGGCCTGCCCTTTCTTCACCCGGTCCAGCTCCTTTACCTGAATGGTTTCGCAATTTCCATAAATACTGACCGCTTCATCTCCATGGGTTATTTTAATAAATTTCCCGATTTTATCGTTTTCCCCTACAGAAGTTACCGTTCCGGCTCCCACCGCGTATACAGAAACTGTTTCACCGTCTTTTACGTCATCTATGGGTTTTCCAAATTTCATTTTCTCCTTTGCTGTGAGAATCGCGCCGGTCATAGCCGCGGGAGCGCCCGCTATGGTCTGAACGCCGGTTTTAGCCGCGGCCAGACCGTCTCCTACCGTATAGTTTTGGGAAAGATAAGCAACCGCGGTCTGACTTCCTTTTTGAAGCAGGGCAATATCGGTATGGCTGGCTGTAAAAAAGACCGCTGCCGCCACAAGACAGACGATGGTCTGTCTTACGATTTTCGATTTCCACATAACCTGTTCCTCCTGATAAAAGTCTATGTAAAAAGCATGAAAAAAGACCAGGCTTTTCATAAGGCCCGGTCCCTGGGAAATAGAATTATTCGCTTTTTATAACGCTCCATATTGATTGATCAGAGTCTCAATGTTAGTCCCCTGTTCTAAAGCCCGCATCATGACTTGTCCTGGGTTTGCCCTTGCTTCGATCCTTTTATATAAAGGAGCAAGAAACTGCTCTTCTCCAAACCCCCGCTCCGCAAGGCCCTCTTGGGCCAGGTCTGTAACCCTCTTTGCCAATCGGTACAAAGCGTCCTGATCTACAAAGGCTGGAAGCTGCCGCCGATTAAACAGCTTTCTGAGCTGGGCGGCGGTATAACCTTTGTTATAGATTACCTGATCCTCTTTTAAAAGCCGTTCCAGCTGATAAAGCCTGTTTTTCAGGCCTAAGTGGAAGGCGGCTACAGTCATACAGTCACAGACAGGCTGACAGCAGACGCTGCGGAACTCTACCGTACCCCGGAAGGTAAGGTCCTCAAAGTTAAAGGTTCTCAGATATTTCAGATCTTCCAATTCAGGCTCGATCTGAATCTTTTTATAGACCCCGTCCGCGTAGTATTCTCCCTGTACGGAGGCTTTCTGAAAATAGTCCTTGATTCTGACCGGCGGAAAATTAATGTATTTTTCATCCCTTTCCACACAATAAATACTGGAAGCTTCCATATAGCGCATCAGATCATTCACATTATCAAGCTGGCAGTCGAACATTCCCACATTATGCGTATTGATGCCATGAGTGCTGTTTTCCCACAGCATATCCCGGCAGCACAGCAGATCTTCCCGCTCTCCCAGCATAACCGAATTGGAAAATAAAATCGCTTTAATAGGTTCCAGCTTTGAAAAAGCGTCAAGGGTTGTAAGAAGGTCATCATAACGTACATCCAGCTGTACCTGAGACGCGCTGGAAAACATTCCATATTCCGGATGGTGGTGAAACCGCATAGGAAGATCATACTGGTCATAGGACTTCAGGTGATGATACAGCATCCGGTATCGTCCATTTGGAATGGGAATATGCCGATTATAGTTCCGGTAAGGGTTAATTCCCATGCCAGTCAGGGTATGCCCCTCCTTGTGAAATTCTTCCCGCAGATATCGGTAATATTCCCGGAACCTGCGGTAAATTACAGTCAAATCCTCTTCTTTTCCCATGGAAAGCTCCAGGTTGTTGTAAGAACAGTCATAAGAGAGAATATCGCCGGTTTTGGGCTCCGCCGCGGAAAAAATGTTTCCCTCGTCATCAAGCCCGGTAACCTGAAAGCTAAAATAGCTGATAAACCGCTGCGTTATCTGATGTACTACCTGAAAATCCACCGCCTGCTTTTTTAAATTTACAATTGGAAGCTCAATTTCCACACCGATCCAGTTTTTTCTCTGTTTTTTAGTCGGTTCAATATATCTCTGATAAAGCAGCTCCCTGATCTGTCCCTGTTCCATATATCCATACTCCTTATAGACTGGAGAAAATCTGATATAAGAATTTCAAATCTTCTTCCCTGTCTTCATATTGATTTTCGTGATTGGTTCCTGTAAAAACAAGCGCTCCATTCTTATAAGCAAGAAGCCTTGTAAAAGGAACCGGCTTCCAGTTTTCCTCTGTCAGCGGCGCTGTAGAAAATAAGGTTGTACCGCCGCCTTTTTCCAGATAATAAAGAGAATCCTTGTAATTGGTGTGTACATACGTATACTCTCCATCAAAAAGCAGCAGGTTCAGTTTGTTTCTGACCGACATTTTTATAAAAATCCGATCCAGCAGCTCAAACCGCTCCTTTCCGCTGAGCGGCCGTCCCCGCTCGGTTTCCGCCAGATTGATCTGTTCCACAAGATGCATCAGAATCCGTTCGCTGTCGGTGCTTCCCTTCTGACAGTTAATATACTTGTCCAGTCCCGGGTAATCAAAGATGCTCCCGTTATGGATCTGGGTCCACCTTCTTCCTCCCAGATCAGTCAGAGTATAGGGATGACAGTTGCCGTATTCTACATTTCCAATGGTGGCGTAACGAATATGTCCGAAAGCGTGGGCCGCCTCAACATCCGCGGAAAGCCGCTCCTTCAGATAATTGCTTCTGGTTGCCTGCAGGGACTCTTTTTCAATAAAGGAGCTGCTTCCCTCCATACACGCCAGTCCCCAGCCGTGGGGATGCATATTGCTCCTGCGAAAAAAGCTTTGCAGATAATCGGTTATATCTATGGTTTTGTTTGAAGTAAGTCCAAATAGTTCGCACATTTATTTTCCCTCGTTTTCCCAGTATTGCGCGTATTTTTTTGCCAGAGCCAGGCCTTTTTCAACAAAGCCGCTGTCGAACCGCTCCGCGACCCTGACAGCGTACCCCTTATGAGATAATTTGTCTCGCTGATAAGCCAGCACCTCTTTTATATAGGGAATCTGAAAGCCGTTATAGAACTGTTCCATCTTGCCGAGAAACGCTTCCGCCGCTTCCTGGGCCGGTATATAAGTTCCCCAATCGGTTTCGATTCGTATATCCGCTGCCCGTTCCGCCGCCCGTTTTATGTTTTTGATAGCGGATATCTGCTTTACCGGATCAAAGTCTTCATCTGGAAGCGATGTAAGGTATAAAAGGAACAGATGCAGGAAATGAATGTCTTCCTTGATCATACCGCTGGGAGAAAGCGGATTCAGATCCAGCATCCGCAGCTCAATATGATTCACTCCATTGGCGCTGAGCGTTTCCAGGGAATTATCTCCCTTAGGCTTCAGCCGCACCGGGTAATAAAGCTCCGCTGGTTCTTTCAGCTGTCCCTCATCCACATAGCTCTGAATGCTCTTTACATAGGCGTTCAGACTGTCATATTCCAAAACGGGAATAAAATCGTTCCAGTACCCCATCTCGCCGCAGCGAACGGAGGTGTATCTGGTGAAAATATCCTTTCCCATTGCCGCGTCATCAAAGAAAGAACCGTCCATAACCGGGCTTGCCGCAGTAAGATAAACCACCAGCCATCCATGTATCATCGCCTTTTTGGTTAGCTCCAGGTAAACCTTGTCTTTATAATCCTGATTTGGCGAAGCTCCTTGCGCCTTCGCGCCTGCCGCTAAAAACTCGTCAGAAAAGGAAAAATTAAAGTGGATTCCGGAAAAAAGCATTTTCTTCCGCCCGTATTTTTCGGCCAGATATTCCCGGTAAAGCCGTTTCTTTTTCAGCTCCCCTTTGTAATCCGCAATGTGTATATCCGCTTCGCCCTTTACAAAAGGCGGGTTTGAAAAAGGCCATAAAACCTCTCTGCCTGATTCCAGGTTCCACAATACGCAGACCGCCTGCCTGTGCAGCTTTTCCATGGCCTGATAGACGGAGTCCACACAATCATGTACATCGGTTATAAGCTCTGTCTGGTTTTCGCTGAAATCCCGCTCCATATTGGGATTTCCCTGAAAAGGGTGCTTCGTGTGGGCCAGAAATCCATCTTTATCCACACGAAGGCTTTCTTTTTCCAAGCCGAAATTTCCAGACAGCATATATTTTTGTATCTCTGGCTTTTGAAAATCGAATGACATGATCTTAATCAACAAATAACGGTGTGGAGTAGTATCTGTCTCCTGTATCCGGCAGCAGAGCAACAATGGTTTTTCCTTCGTTTTCCGGGCGCTTTGCCAGTTGAATGGCTCCATACAACGCCGCTCCGGAAGAAATTCCTACCAGAACGCCTTCCTGCTTCGCGATCAGCTTTCCTGTCTTAAAGGCGTCTTCATTGCTGACTGTCAGAATTTCATCATAGATTTTCGTATTCAGCACGTCAGGAACAAAGCCCGCTCCGATCCCCTGGATTTTATGAGGTCCGCCCTTTCCTTCAGAAAGAACCGGTGATCCGGAAGGCTCCAGCGCGACAATTTTCACGTCCGGATTCTTGGATTTCAAATATTCCCCAACGCCGGTCAGCGTACCGCCTGTACCAACGCCAGCAACGAAAATATCCACTTTGCCTTCGGTATCTTTCCAGATTTCAGGACCTGTCGTTTTTCTGTGAATCTCCGGGTTGGCAGGGTTTACAAACTGTCCCGGAATGAAGCTGTCCGGCAGCTCTCTTGCCAGCTCTTCGGCTTTTTCTATCGCGCCCTTCATGCCCCTGGCTCCTTCTGTAAGAACCAGCTCAGCGCCATAGGCCTTTAAGATGTTTCTTCGTTCTACACTCATCGTTTCCGGCATAGTCAGGATAATGCGGTATCCCTTTGCCGCCGCGATGGAAGCAAGTCCGATTCCGGTATTTCCGGATGTAGGCTCGATAATAACCGAACCCTCTTTCAGAAGTCCCTTTGCCTCCGCGTCCTCGATCATTGCCTTTGCGATTCTGTCCTTTACACTGCCTGCCGGATTGAGATACTCTAACTTAACAAGAATCGTTGCCTTCAATTCTAATTCCTTCTCAATATTTCCAATTTCGATCAGTGGTGTGTTTCCTACCAGCTCTAAAGCGCCTCGATAAATGTTCGCCATCATTTCCCTCCTATATTTCCTATCTGTTTACTATGTTATTTATTATTTACATTCTATACCTATAACGCCCATCTGTCAACTAAATTTACGCGCAAAAAATCCTCCTAACATAGATTTGTTTCTATGTCAGGAGGACTTTATCCTTCCGGTCAGGCTTTTCTTCTTCCTTTTTAAAGCGCGTCTGTAATAAGCTCCGCAACCAGAGCCGCTCCCTGCTTCAGGTCTTTCAGTGTCGTGTATTCCTCTACAGAATGGACCTGATACATACCGCAGGAAAGGACAATTCCCCGAATGCCGCGCGTTACAAAGGTATTGTTATCGCTTCCTCCAAAGGTGCTCCGGATTGTTCCCAAAATACCCAGCCGTTTGCAGGCCCGGTAAAACCGCTGTACAACAGGCTCCGCCTCATCAATTTTGTAAGCTTTGGCCACTACATTAGTATCCAGCCTGAACGCCGCGCCGGCGGATTCGGTTATTTCTTTCAGCAGCCAGCGAAAGTCCTCAATACACGCCACAGCTCTCTGATGATCGTAGCTTCGAACTTCTCCCTGACAGACACAGGCTTCCGGTACAATATTGGTTGCTGTGCCGCCGGAAATCAGCCCTACATTAAAGGTGGTGTCATCATAAAGATGTCCCTGATGGATCCGGCTGATGGCGTGGCTCATGAGCTGGATCGCGTGGATTCCCCGTTCCGGTTCAAATCCGGCGTGAGCCGCTCTTCCGGTTATCTCCGCTTCAAAAGAAATCATCGAAGGGGCCTGAACGGCCGCTTTTCCTACCGCTCCGCTCATATCAAGAACATACCCCTGTGAAGAGCGGATCCGGCTGAAATCAAAGACACTGCTTCCTTTCACATAAACTTCTTCGGCAATGGAAAACAGGATTTCAATGTCTCTGTGGGGAAGTCCCGCTTCGCGGACGCCGCGGATTCCTTCAAGAATTTCTGTGATTCCGTTGAGATCATCAGCCCCCAGCACAGTATCTCCCTGACTTGTTATGGTTCCATCCTGGAGAAAAACCGCTTTTTTCCCGACTCCCGGTTTCACCGTGTCCATATGGGCGGATAGCAGCAAAGGTTCGCCGGGAAGCTCTCCCTTTAGAAAGCCGTACAAATTTCCCGCTGTGCCGCCGTACCTTTCTCCGGCATGGTCTTCTTCCACTTCAAAACCCAGAGCGGTCAATGCTTCTGTCAGCTGGTCAGCTATGGCCCGTTCCGAAAAGCTCTCTGAATCCAGGGCGCAGAGCCGGGAAAATTCACGGCCGATTCGTTTTTCGTTGATCCGATATTTCTTTTCCATCGTTACTGCTCTTGCTTGAGCGCCTCCTGGACCTGAGCCTCACAGGAACGCATCGCGTAGATGGTCTTCTGGATCAGGTCAGACAGCTCCCATCCCAGCATATCCGCTCCCTTTTCAATGACTTCCCGGGAACAGCCCGCCGCAAAATTGGCGCTCTTGTACTTCTTTTTTACAGATTTGACTTCCATGTCCTGTACGCTTTTGGAGGGCCGCATAAGGGCTGCGGCTCCAATAAGCCCAGTCAGCTCGTCTACCGCGTAAAGCACCTTTTCCATTTGATGCTCCGGCTTCACGTCTACCGTCAGATCGTATCCATGGCTGCACACCGCGTGTATTATGTCTTCTCCCACGCCCGCGGCTCTTAAAAGTTCCGGGGCCTTGATACAGTGCTGCTCCGGATAAAGTTCAAAATCGATATCGTGGAGAAGCCCTACGATCCCCCAGAATTCTTCATCTTCACTGTAACCCAGTTCCTTCGCGTACCACTTCATCGTTCCTTCTACCGTCAAAGCGTGCTGGATATGAAAGGTATCCTTGTTATATTGCTTTAAAAGAGTAAAAGCGTCTTCCCTTGAAATGTGTTCTTTCATTGTTCCAGTTCTCCTTTCCCTGCTTGTCTATAGGATTTATAGGATTATAGCATGTTTCCTTTTATCTGTCAAACACCTGCTTCTCTTTTTAGAACTCGTCATAGTATTCAAATTCGTAGTCGATAACCCGTATAATATCGCCTTCTTCAAGTCCCATTTCCTTCAGTTTTTCTATGGCGCCGCTTTTCTCAATGTATTTATAAAGATAGCGCATGGAGCCGGAATCGTTGAAATTTGTGGAATTAAAGATTTTTTCCAGTTGTTTTCCCGTAAGGACATAGGCTTCGTTATCTCTGGAAGCGTACACCTCTCTGTAATTTGGATCCTCATCGTCTTTTTCAAAGTCAAAGGTTTCGATATATTCTTCTTCCGGCGGCTCCAGAGCCAGCTGATCAAGCCGGGCCGCCGCTTCCGCCAGAACTTCTTTTACTCCGATGTTGATGGGAGCGGACATTGGAAATACTTTATATCCCTTATCCTCCACATACGCTTTAAACCGCCTGTACTCCGGCCCTTCCTCATCGATCATGTCGATTTTGTTTGCCGCGACAATCTGGGGCTTTTTCATGAGCCGCGGATCATAGTTTTCCAGCTCTTTATTGATCTTGTCAAAATCCTCTATAGGATCTCTGCCTTCACTTCCGGAAACGTCTACTACATGGATCAGTACTTTGGTTCTTTCAATATGTTTCAGGAAACGAAAGCCGAGACCCGCTCCCTGATGCGCCCCCTCGATGATCCCCGCGATATCCGCCATAACAAAGCTGTTATCATAAATCTGGACGACGCCCAGATTTGGGTCTATCGTGGTAAAGTGATAATTCGCGATTTTAGGCTTTGCGCTGGTAGCTACGGAAAGCAGTGTGGATTTTCCTACGTTAGGAAATCCTACCAGCCCTACGTCAGCAATCAGCTTCATTTCCAGGATCACGCTCCGCTCCTTGGCAAAGCCTCCCGCTTCGGCAAAATTAGGCGCCTGGCGCACCGAATTTTTATAATGAACATTTCCCTTGCCGCCTTTGCCGCCTTTGGCTGCGACAAAGGAATCGCCATCCTCTACCAGATCCTTCATAACCAGTCCGGATTCTTCATCGATCACCACAGTTCCCGGCGGAACTTTGATAATCAGATCCTGACCGGCTCTTCCGAACCGCTGTTTTTTCATGCCGTTCTGGCCGTTTTCCGCCTCATATTTTCGTTTATAGCGGAAATCCATCAGGGTACGAAGACTGCTGTCGGCCATGAAGATCACATCTCCGCCTTTGCCGCCGTCTCCGCCGTCCGGCCCGCCTTCCGGCACAAACGGCTCTCTGCGGAAGGATACGGCTCCGTCTCCGCCTTTGCCCGACCGGATCATGATTTTGGCTCTATCTACAAACATGGTAAGCCTCCTGTTTTTTCTTTAGTATTCTCAAAAATCGAAAAAGAAAGCCCCTATATAAATAGGGGCTCGTTAACGCTCTTACGCTTCTCTTGGATATACGCTTACTTGCTTTCTTTTTTTGTCATATCTTTCGAACTTTACAGCTCCATCGATTTTCGCAAATAATGTATCATCTCCGCCGATACCTACATTGTTGCCAGGATGGAACTTAGTTCCTCTCTGTCTAACCAGGATGCTGCCGGCGCTTACGATCTGACCATCTCCGCGTTTTACGCCTAATCGTTTCGATTCACTGTCCCGACCGTTTTTCGAGCTTCCTACACCTTTTTTACTTGCCATGTAAAGACACCTCCTTACTGTATCAATCTATCTGGAATTACTTTAACGCTGCTTCGATTGCTTCAAGAATAACTGGCTTTGTTGCCTTTTCATCGATTTCGATGCTGTTTTCTTTCGCGAATTCAATGAGCTCAGCCTTCTTCATGGATTTTAAAGACGGCTTTTTAGCGGGTTCTGCTGTATCAGCAGGTTCTGCAGGGACTTCTGCCTTTGGCGCCGCTTTCTTTGCTGGCGCTGTGCCGTCAGCTGAAATTCCAGTGATTTCAACCAGAGTATATGGCTGTCTGTGGCCCTGCTTTTTTCTGTAATCTTTCTTTGCTTTGTACTTGAAGATGATGACCTTCTTGCCTTTGCCTGTTTCGATTACATCTCCGAATACCGCAGCTCCGTCAACATAAGGCGCTCCCACCTTGGCTTCGGCGCCATCTCCCAGTACCAGTACCTTGTCGAATTTTACCTGTTCACCATCGGCAGCCTTGATTTTTTCAATTCTTACCTGGTCGCCTTCTGTAACACGGTACTGTTTTCCGCCTGTTTCAATAATTGCGTACATGTTTTTTCTATTCCTCCTCAATCCAGTCTCGCCAGTGTGGGGAAGCAGGCTGTATTGCTGCTTTTGAAAATTGCCCCAGTTTGTGCGGCTTACAGATATTTATGATATCACAACCCGCCAGGCTTGTCAAAGGGTTTTGGGGTGAAATTTCAAAATGACCGCTGTCATGGTTATAGCAGCTCCAGCAGGTCCTCCTGGCTCATATCCGACAGGGACATGGTCTCATCTGTAATGATCTGCTGGGACAGCATTGCTTTTTCCCGCTGCAGCTTCTGAATTTTTTCTTCGATGGTATTCTGGGCAATCAGCTTGTACACGGTCACATTCTTTTCCTGGCCGATGCGGTGCGCCCGGTCTGTAGCCTGGTTCTGGGCCGCCAGATTCCACCACGGGTCGAAATGGATCACAATGGAGGCCGCTGTCAGATTCAGTCCGGTGCCGCCGGCTTTTAAGGAAATCAGGAAAACAGGAACCTGGTCCTGATTAAATTCTTTTACCAGCCACGCCCTTTGTTCTTTTGATGTTGCTCCTGTAAGCGTGTGGCTTTGGATGCCTTCCGCGGAAAGCCTCTTTTCTATAATGTCCAGCATGGAAGTAAACTGGGAAAACAGCAGCACCTTATGGCCGCCGTCCGCGGCAGTCCGTATCAGCTCCATGCAGGTCTCCAGTTTCGCCGCTTCTCCCTGATAATCTTCGTAAAGCAGGCTCGGATCGCAGCAGAGCTGGCGCAGTCTGGTCAGTCCCGCCAGGATTTTAATTTTATCGCCCGCGTCAGAGCCTTTGATAATCCTGGTCAGCTTTTGCGCGTTGGCCTGATAAAGCTTCCTCTGCTCTCCTTCCAGCTTGGAATAGACTACAGTTTCCGTTTTTTCCGGCAGATCCTTCAGCACATCCTGCTTCAGTCTTCGCAGCAGAAAAGGCCCCACCATGCGCTGAAGCCGTTTTGCCTTCAGCTCGTCCTTCTTCTGGGCAATGGGAAGCTCATATTTTGCCCGAAACGCCCGGTAGCTTCCTAAGATTCCCGGCATGAGGAAGTCGAAGATACTCCACAGCTCGCTGAGGCGGTTTTCCATAGGTGTTCCCGTCAGGGCAAAGCGAACCCGCGCTCGAATTTCCTTGACAGCTTTTGCCGCCTTGGTGGTATGGTTCTTGATATGCTGGGCTTCGTCCAGCGCCTGACAGTAGAACTCCCGTCCTTCATATAACGGAAGATCCCGCTTGAGCAGATCATAGGAAGTAATCAGAAGCTGGCAGCCTTCACTCTCCTCCACCCGCTTTTTTCGCTCTGCCGCGGTTCCTGTAATGACGAGGGTTCTAAGCCGGGGAACGAATTTATTCACTTCATCCTCCCAGTTGTAGACCAGGGAAGCGGGACATACCAGCAGGCTGCTTCGGGACGGATCCTCCTGTATTTTCGCGTAAAGAAACGTCAGCAGCTGCAGGCTTTTCCCAAGTCCCATATCATCAGCCAGGATTCCGCCAAAACCCAGGGCTTCCAGCGTCATGAGCCAGCGGTAGCCATCCTTCTGATAGCGTCTCAGGACTGACTGCAGACTGTCCGGAACAGGAAAATCGCTGTCTTCCACAGACTTGATGCCGCGAACCAGCTCTTTATAGGCGGAGGAACGCCGGATATCCAAAGAAGCGCTTTCTTTCAGCACCTGGTCTATATAAAAGGACCGGTAACGGGGCACCTGGACGATTCCGGTTTTCAGAGCTTTTTTCGTCAGCTCCAGTCCGTCGGTCAGCTCAGCGATAGTTTCCATAGCGCTTTCCTCCAGCATGAGGAAGCTGCCGTCCTTCAGTCTGTGGAATTTTTTCTTCATCCGGTAGGACGCGAGAAGCTCTTCCATTTCCTCATAAGGCATCTGCTCCGATGAAAATTCCAGCTCCAGCAGGCCGCCCTTCAGTTCAACGCTGACCCCTACATCCGGAACCTTTCTTACCTGAATCTGGCGCAGCCCTTCAGAAACATAGACCTGGCCGGTCAGGGAAAGCTGCTCGATGCCGGAAATCAGCAGCTGATACAGCAGATCATCCTGATCCTGGCCAAAGCAGAGAAAGTCCGGTCCCTCCTCTGGGAAATACGCTTTTGCCGCCGCGCGGGCAAGGCCTTCCGCCGCCAGATCCCGGTACAGATCCGCTGTTTTCAGTTCCTTCAAAAGGTCGTGCTTTTTCTCTCCATACAGGCTCTCCAGGCGGCATGTTACCAGTCCTTCTTCCTTGTCCAGATAGATGTTTATCACGCAGGCCTCCGGCATGAAAGGGCTCAGATCCGCTTCGGGGCGAAAATCGGTAAACCGCGAAAGCTGTGGATAAAGACTGGTACAAAATACGCTCATATCCTCCCCCGCGATCCGCAGTTCCTGTTTCCCGCTTTTGCTGATTCCAACGCAAAAGGACTCCATGTTTTCTCGAAATTCATCGGAACACCGGTAAGCGGTATCCTGAAAAATAAGATACATTCCTTCCTGACCGCAGACCGGGGAAAATTTCGGGATCCGCAGCTGATAGCTGTCACCTTCTGTTTTTTTCAGTGTTGTTATCAGATACGGGTCTTCCTCTCGTATCTTAAGATGTTCCGTTGGTCTTCCCGCGTCATTTTCCATAACGCAGTCCTGGCCCTGCAGGATATCCAGCAGCCGGACCAGCTCATCGTCTGTAAGGGGCAGGGCTCTTACTTTAGGCGGCGTGTAAATATAGGACAAACGCATACCCTGCTCACTGTCGCGCAGCGCCTTTCTCTGTCTGACGCAATCTGTAAGAAACTCCGCAAGGCGTCCTCCCGTCTGGGTAAAAGCGCTTTTTTCATGAATAAAAGACAGGAACTTGCCGTACTGGAATTTTTCCCGATTTTCCATGGCTTTGGCAAATTCATAGATATCCTTCAGCACATATTTTCTCTGGCTTCCGATCCGAAATTCCACGCTCCATTTTTCCATGAACCTTCCCAGGATAGGCTCCAGCTCGATCTGGCCGGTCAGGTCCTGCTGGAGAAATCTCGCCTGCCGCTCCATAGAACAGTTGTAGAGAACGGTTTTCAGAGCGGGATCGGTTTCTATACACGTTAGGCTCTGGCCGCTGTCAGAATCGCCCCACAGGGAAGGCGCGCGCCGCATCATCCTCATGTATTCCAAAGCCACAGCAACGCCGTGCTTGCACATGTCGCCATACGTTTCGGACATCGGACAGGTACAATCATATCCCGTAATTCGTTTCTCGTTGAAAAACACTTCTGTGCTGTATTCTGTCCCGCTGTCTCCCATAACATGGGCAGAAACACAGGTTTCATCATACCAGTCGCTTACTTCCATATCAAAGACACTTCGGCCCCGGAAAAGGCGTTTTCCCCTTGAAAAAAAACGATCATTGGTAGCCTTGCGTATCATGGTTTCGTTGATTTCGTCCAATTTTTTTCTCTCTTTCCGCAGTTCTCCGTTCTACAGCTTCCCTTTTAGTATATGGGATTTGGGAAGAGAAAGCAAGGAGCCGGCAGGATAGAACAAAGTCGGCTTCGCCGATTTATGTTCAGCGGCAGACTTTGTTGATATTCCGGAAATATCGAAAACGATATTTCCTACATAATAAAAATGGTCACCCTTTACGTTGTTTTCCGCTAAATGGTGACCATTCAAATCTCTCATTCGAATTTTGGCGACCGAATCTAATTCCGGCCGGCTATTTCACTTTTATTTTCTTGACCGCGCTGTAGGAGCCGTAAAGCTTGGTGCCGTTGACTTTTTTGTACGCCCTTGCTTTCACATAATAAGTTTTTTTCGATTTCAGCTTTTTGATAACTTTCTTCGTTGTCTTGTTTTTGCTGATGGTGACGCTTTTCTTGTTCTTTGTAAATTTGCTGTTTGTAGCGTAGGTCACCTGGTACCCGGTAGCTTTCGTGGTTTTCTTCCAGCTGACAGTCAGTTGCTTTTTCCCTGCTTTAACTTTCAGTCCGGAAATCTTTGGCTGAGTATAAACCTTGATTTTCGTCGTGATTTTCTGGCCGCTTACAGGCAGCTTTCCTGTAATAGTAACGGTTCCCTGCTTCTTTCCAGTTACAACCCCTGTTTTGCTCACCGCCGCGACAGAAGATTTGCTGCTGGTCCAGTTCAAGGACTTGTTCTCTACTGTTACACTGCCGAAGCCTTCCATGGTATAGACAGAAAGCCGCATCGTTTTTCCTGTAAGGACGCCCTTTACACTGAGCGGGGCAAGATAGGCCGTTAAAAGTCCCGGCTCGGCCTGAACCTTATGGGTTACGGTCTTATCCTTTGTGGAAACCGTTCCGCTGGCTGTTTCGACGCCAAAAACCTGTACCCAGTATTTCACATGGCCCTGTGTAAAGCATCCGATGCCAATGGAGGTATAATTCGCTCCCAAAATATTGGAACGGTGCCCCGAAGAGTTCATCCAGCTTTCCATAACATCTTTTGCGCTGGTCTGTCCGGCTGCGATATTCTCGCCCCATATCTTTTCAGAAATTGTGTAGTACATAGTTCCATCAGGCCGTGTATGACTGAAATACAAAGCGGCCTCTGCCGCCCGCTGCATGGCGGCTTTCTGCAGCTCCTGATCCATTTTCAGAGCAGTCAGCCCCTGCGCTTTCCGCTCTTTATTTACGATAGTCAGGACTTTACTGCATTCGGCATATCCGTCTGTTCCCTTTACATAGAAAATTTCATTTGTGTCAGCGATTTCCGCGCTGGCGCTTTTCTTCTGCGCAAGCTGGCTGCTGTGTTGTTTCGCGGCAGCTGTTCCGATCTCTCCCGCAAAGGCGGCAGTTGGGATCATTGCCAGCATTAACACCGCAGTAACTAATCCGATCAATCTGTGTTTCATTTTAATCCTCCAATTTTTTATACTTCCGTTTCCCTGATAAAAGCTATTTCACTTTTATTTTCTTGACTGCGCTGTAGGAGCCGTAAAGCTTTGCGCTTCCGGCTTTTTTGTACGCCCTTACTTTTACATAATAGGTCTTCCCCGATTTCAGCTTTTTGATAACTTTCTTGGTGGTTTTGTTCTTGCTGATGGTCACGTTTTTCTTGCTCTTGGTGAATTTGCTGTTAAGCGCGTAGGTCAGCTGATAGCCGGTGGCTTTGGCGTCGCGCTTCCAAGTGACTGTCATTTTCTTTTTCGCCGCTTTGAGCTTCAGTCCAGCGACTTTCTTTGGCTTTACAGTAATGGTTATTTTTTTAGTTGCCGCCTTATATGTATCTGTAGCCGCGGCGGTGATGGTAATGGTCGCTTTTCCTGTCCCTTTCAGGGTCACTTTACCCGCGGAGCTTACGGCCGCAACTTTCGTATTGCTGGATTTATAGGTCAGCTTGCCATTTCCATTTGTTTTAGCGCCCAACTTGAAGGGTTTGCTGCCGTAGGTCTTAGTATAGGATTTGGCAGTGATCTTTTGCGCCTTCTGTTCCACATCTTCTGTATAAGAAGGTAAATACACCGATTCTAAATTGTAAGGATTTACAGTGTACAAAATCGGCGCTGAATCGTTGGACACATACCAGCTGACCAATCCGTCACTTCGAAGAACCGGTTTACAATCGGAAAGCGGCAGACCACATGGGATGACATCTGAGGTCATATTTGCTTCATCGTCGATTGTTACCATTTTAGAAACTCTCTTCTTTGTTTTTTTATTGTATTCTTCCCACATTAATAAAAACTGATCTTTTCCCAGCTTAACAATATGCGGTGTGTCTACTGTCGTTATTTCGCCCTTATACTTTGTAATCCACACGGTACTGCCGCGCGACAAATCCTTTGACGTAACCGTCACAAAAATATTTCTCTGTCCATCGGTTCCCGTAAAAGCGTCACCTTGCGGTACGGAATTCCCAGCAATAAGACACGCGTTTGTCGACAGCTCAAATCCGCCAATGGAAACTCCTGTAGAGTTTGCTCCTATCTGCCCTCCAATTGACAAAGGCAGCGTGTATTTTACATTTGTAATGGCTCCATCAACGTTACATCTTGTAATGCTGACCGCTCTTGGATGCCCGTCGCCGTGATCAACACGATAGACATATTTTCCATCAGTCTGAACAAACTGATTAAAGGAATGGCTTATATATCCCGCCTGTGAAAGGTTCAAAACATCATAATAGGACTGAGCTATGGACATATCACTCTCATTTATTACATAGGTCATATTCGCCTGATGATGGTATCCATCTTCCGACGCGTACATTTCATGGCAAGTGTAGACATAAAGCTTCCCATCTGTTTCTGCCATGCGCAGAGAGCCCGCCGCAAAAGGAATATAGGTGTTTGCTCCACAGACAGAGGCCTGGCCAATTCGCTCCCAGTTTTTAGAATATTTTACAACCCTTAAAACCTCAGCGTCATCTTTTTCTGATTGGTTGATTTGTCCGTATACGACATAATTATAATCGCTTCCACTAAAGAATCCGCCAAACAAGTTCAGTTCAGCATTCAGCGTTTTACTGCCGCTTAGCGTTCCTGTACCCGCGTTATAATTCTCAACAACGACTTTTCCTGAGATATATTCCACTCTTGTAAGTGTATTATCCTCGTTTTCTACAAGATAAGAATTTATTACATTTCCATATGTCAAATAATTATTTGCTGACAAATTCGCGGAAGTCTTACCCGTTAAATTTATGGCAGGCGACTTTGGCGTTTCTATTGCGGCGTCACCAGATACTGTAATTTTATATTGGGCAGAAAGTCCAGTCTGGTTCCGAACGGTTATCGTTACCTCTCCTTTCCTCCAGGCAAAAACTTCTCCCGACTGGGTAACAGACGCAATCTTACTATTGCTGCTGGTCCATTGAAAGGCGTCTGTCATAGAGCCATCTGTATCGGCTGTAAGCTGCATTCTGCTGGCAGGCGCTATTGTTGTAAAATCGCCACTGATTTTCAAATAGCTGGCAGCCTTGCATTCAAGAACCTCAAGGTAAAAATCATTTCCATCCTTTTCAATGGCAATCACTTCGTCTCCATAATTCGCGAGAGAGAATACCGGATGCGCAGTTTTATATTCGCCTATAAGCTGCTCCGTTTCAGGTATATATTCAGCGAGTGTTTCCTTATCTTTAAAGGTGATAACAGAGTTTCTTTCACTGTTATAAACAGCGCGCGGCCCAACACAAGCAAGATGATCAAATTCGCCATTTTCATCGTTGTTATCCCTCTCAAGATACAGCAAAGTAGTATCCTCAGGCGCTGCGGGATCAATAGCCGCCGAAGACCAGATCTCCAGGCCTGAATAAAAGGTATTATCAATACATAAATATTTGTTTCCAACCACATCCAGCGCCCGCTGATGATCGTAAAAATAATTCTGGCAGATAAGAGTGGTAATTGTATCCGTGCAAAGCTGAATTTTATTACCCTTCACCGATCCGATACCCAAAGCGCGCATATCATGGTCGTAGCCCCAGGATACCCAATTGTAATAGTGTTCGAAATAAAAATTTCCTGTTACACTATCAAAGCCGCCAAAATCATATATCATTTCCGGGAATTCAGCTTTCGACAATAGGCTGCCATCAGAAGAAAGTAAGTAGATATAATATGTATCATCTTCTTTTCCCGCAAGATAAAGCCTTCCATTCTGATCCGCTCCAATAGCGCTGGCACTGAAATCAACTTTCACCGTTCCTTCAAAGTTTTTTTCATTAAGATCATAAATAGCGATCTGTTCCTCATATGCCTTTGTTTCCCCATTATAAAAACGCTCAAGAACATACAGTTTATTTCCTGATTCATAGGAGTCCTGAATCATATCCGAAAAAGTATATACTTTTTCCGCTTTTGACATTTCCAGTGAATAGAAAGTCAATTCATTTTCATTTAGAAAATAGACTCCTTTCTGAGCCGTATTAGGGATTTGTCTGCTTTCCGCATAATTTGACTCATATTTCATCACATCACTTGAAAGCTTTATCACATTAGCTTTTGAATCAGACGCGCCTGAATCTGCCGCAGCCTCAGCCTCCTGCCAGTTGGCAGGAAGCAGGCATGCGATCATAGCAATTAGTACTAAGAATATAACCTTTCGTACAGGTTTTCTTTTTGTCCATACTTGTATCATGATAGGAATCCTTTACTTTACTTTGACCTTTTTGACTGCGCTGTAGGAGCCGTAAAGCTTGGCACTTCCGGCTTTTTTGTACGCCCTTACTTTTACATAATAGGTCTTCCCCGATTTCAGCTTTTTGATAACTTTCTTGGTGGTTTTGTTCTTGCTGATGGTCACATTTTTCTTGCTCTTGGTGAATTTACTGTTAAGCGCGTAGGTCAACTGATAGCCGGTGGCTTTGGCGTCCTTTTTCCAAGTAACAGTCATCTGTTTTTTGCCGGCTTTTACTTTGATACCGCTTACCTTTTTCGGTTTTACGGTAATGGTAATCTGCTTTGCCGGCGTATTGTAGTTGGCGTTTTTTGCGGTAATCGTAATAACCGCTTTTCCTGTGCCTTTAATGGTCACCTTTCCAGCACTGGAGACAGTGGCTACACTGGTATTACTGGATTTATAGCTAAGGGTTCCCGCAGCCTTCGCTCCCAGTGAGAAGGCTTTGTCTCCGTAAGTCTTGGTGTAGGATTTCGCGGAGATCGTCTGATTCTTTTTAGCGATGGTAAAGGTCTTTGAAACCGATCCTACATAGGAACCCTTTCCAGAGATCGTCATGGAAGCGGTTCCCGCGTTGATGTTATTGCTGTAGGATACCGAATAGTCGGTTCCTTCAGTAAGCCGGATATCACCATCATCGACAGAAAGCTCCTGCCGGATTTCCCCGCCTGTATAAGTATAATTCTGAAGGCCGGTTATGACGCAGTCCTTCAAATCCTTTCCGATAGCAAAGCTTTTGACGATATAGTCGGTATAGTTTCCTGTTCCGGTAATCGTCACCGTCGCTTTGCCCATTTCTACATTGTCGCTGTAGGAAACGGTATAATCGGTATCTTCCTTCAAAGCGGATGTTCCATCTGTAACGGTAAACGTCTGCGTAAGCGCCTGACCTGTATATACCATATCCTCTATGCCGCTGACGGTAACTCCGCTGATGGATTTTGCAGCAATGGAGAAGGTCTTTTCCGCTGTGCCGGTGTAATTTCCCTTTCCCGTAATGGTGACAGCCCCGGTTCCAACATTGATATTATTGCTGTAAGAAACCGTATAATCTTTATCCTTTACAAGGACGGTATCCGAATCCGTCACAGTAACAGCCGGTGTAAGCGCTCCGCCTGTGTAGGTCTGCTCGGAGAGGCCAGTCACGTTCAAGCCCTGGATGGATTTCGGAGCGATGACAAAGTTTTTCGTAAGAGTATCCGTGTAATTGCCTTTTCCCATAATGCTGATAGCCCCGGTTCCCGCATTGATATTATTGCTGTAAGAAACCGTATAATCCGTTCCTTCGGTTAAAACGGCGGAGCCGTCTTTTATAGTAATCGAAGCGGTCTGAGAGGAACCGGTGTAGGTCTTATTCGAAAGACCGCTGACGGTAACTCCGCTGATAGATTTCGGCGCAATGGCAAAGGTTTTCGTAAGAGTTCCTGTATAGTTTCCCATTCCTTTCAGCGTAACAGCCGCGGTTCCCGCATTAATATTGTTGCTGTAGGAAACGGTATAATCGGTTCCCTGAGTTAACGTCGTGGAACCGTCTTTTACGGTGACAGCAGCGGTCTGAGCGGATCCGGTGTAGGTCTTGTCCGAAAGACCGCTAATGGTAACTCCGCTGATGGATTTCGGCGCAATGGTAAAGGTTTTTGTAAGGGTTCCTGTATAGTTTCCGCTTCCTTTCAGCGTAACAGTTGCGGTTCCCGCGTTAATATTGTCGCTGTAGGAAACGGTATAATCGGTTCCCTGAGTTAACGTCGTGGAGCCGTCTTTTACGGTAACGGAAGCGGTCTGAGCGGAACCGGTGTAGGTCTTGTCCGAAAGACCGCTAACGGTAACTCCGCTGATGGATTTCGGCGTAATGGTAAAGGTCTTTTGCGCTGTGCCGGTGTAATTCCCAATTCCTGTAATGACAACGGTTCCAGTCCCTACGCTGACGTTGTTTTTATAGGAAACCGTATAATCGGTTCCCTGGGTCAGAGCCGTGCCGTTTACTGTAACAGACTGGACAGCTGGTTCTTTTGCCGTTCCGTCATACGCGCAGGAAGCCTGAGAAAGCTGTATTTCCGCGCCGCTGACAGAGGCAAGCACCGTAACTGGTATGGTGACGGTTTTCTCTTCGTCCAAAGATACCGAGGCGGTAATACTGGTGGTACCCGCCTGATTTCCGGTTATTTTCCCGTTGGATATACTGGCGATCTGGCTGCTGGCCGAAGTCCATTCGTATGGAAGGATGACTGGTGTCAGTCTGCCGCTAGGCCATGTCTTGGCTGTTGTAATTTTAGAAGTAAGGGCTGGTAAATCTACCGAGTCTCCGCAGGAAACGCTCAGAGTTGATACATCCGCCTGTACAGAAGAATTACTGATATTGGATTTGAGAATTTCCACGGAAACTTCCGTTTCGGAATCCTTTGCCGCGGTTGCCGCCGCGCTTCCAGCCGGGCTGCGGAATTCCTGAACCCAGTAATGAACGCCATTATATACAACATGACCAATTCCGATGGCTGTAACATCAGAAGACAGCATATTTCGTCTATGTCCCTGATCGCTGTAAGCTTCATCTGTTTCCTGCCAGCCCGCAAAGACCGCAGCGGCAGTTCCATACCCTGCCGCAATGTTTTCCGCTGCCGCTGTACATGAAACGCCCAGGTCGCTGTATGCCGTATAGCAGGTTCCTCCATTCGGTCGGGTATGTGAAAAAGATATAGCAATTTCCGCAGCCCGCTGCATGGCCACCTTTTCCAGATCGTAGTCATAGCTCAGCGCTTTTAAATCCGTATGGGTTGTCTTGGTGGCGTTATCTTCGTTCCACTCCCAGGCATCCTCTCCCGTGCGGAATTCGTTGATCATGCTCAGCATGGATCTGGCTTCTGTCTGCCCGTAGGTTACCGGCACATTCACCGAAAGGGTGTCCTCCGCAAAGACCGCCCCGCAGTTCGCGCTGACAGCCAACGTCAGAAGAAAGGCCAGCAGTAAATAACGTATTGATGTTCGCTTCATCGTTTCTCTCCTGTTGTTTCTTTTCGTACCATTTTTCCATCTCATTGTATCATAAAAATCGAATTTTTTACAAGATAGAAGAAAATGGTCCGCACTGCAAAAGTGCGGACTCTGATATTCCAACTGTCTTTTGTGATCGGGATTAAGGCTTGATATAGGTCATCTCGGTTGTCCCCACTTTCCGCTTCCAACCATTATAATGAGAACCGACTCTGTGGGTATAGGACCATTCCATCTCCGGATCGAAGACATAGCGAGTACCGCCGATGGTGATTTCCGTCCATCCATGGCGGCCTGTATTGCCATTGCGGTAATGAACCTGACCGGAATAGGTAGTTGGAGAATAGCCGCATTTCTTCGCCAGATAATAGAAGGTAGCCGCCCAGTCATAGCAATTTCCGGTCCCCGTCTTGAGGAACCGGTTAGCGTGGGTCGCTTCCCATCCCTTAGCGCCGATAGCCACATACTCCCGTTTGGTATAAGTATAATGCTTAATCATATATTTATAACAAGCCCGCAGCCGCTTTTCTTTTCCCTTCACATTTTTCGTAGCAGCGTTGTAAACCTTGTTTACCCGCTTATCCAGCATATTGAGCGTCTTCTTGGAAACAACTTTAGAAGAAAGGCCGAAAACCTTTTTCTTGTTTACAATCTTATAAGCCCGCACCTTATAATAATATTTCTTGTTGTTTTTCAGCTTCTTATTTGTATATTTTCTGCTTTTCTTAGCGGAAACAGTAGCAATCCGTTTGAACTTTCCCTTTGCTGAAGTGGCCCGGTAGATCCGGTAACCGCTGGCGCCGCTTACTTTACTCCACTTCACCGTGATTTTCGCTTCTCCCGCAGTCAGCGTTACCTTTGCGGGGGCTTTCGGCTTTGGAACCGCAGATACCGCTCCGGACAGCTTGCTGTATACTTTTTTTCCGGAAACCACCTGATAAGCTTTTACCTTATAGTAGTACGATTTTCCCGCTGTCAGCTTTTTCTTTGTAAGACTCGTTTTGGAAGTAGTTCCAACGCTGGTATACTTTCCTGATTTAGAAGTCGCCTGAAATACCTGATACCCTGCCGCTCCGGACAGCTTACTCCAGCTGATTTTAACAGAAGAGACCCCTGCGGAAGACGCCTTCAGACCAGTAACTTTTTTGCTGCTGATATCCGGAAGAGCAGGCTCTGTTGGTTCCTCCGGAGTCTGCGCCGGATCTTCCGGATTCTGGGTTTCCTCTGACGGCTGAACCGACGCAATAGGCGTTTCGTTCTCTCCCGACTCTCCGGTTTCACCATAGCTGACCAGGGCGCAGCTTCCGGCAAGAGCCAGTCCTACGAAAAAAGCTGTAACCGCGCTTAAAATTCGCTTTTTCATTGTCATTGATCTATTACCTCACTCTACTTTGCTGTATAAACAAAGGTTCCATTCTCTTTTGCAAGCTTGTAAAGATTTACTGTCTTATTGTAAGTTGTTTTGAAGGCATATTCCATTTCCGGATCAAATATATAGGTTGCGCCGCCCATGTTAATTTCAGTCCAGCAGTGCCGCTCCCAGCTGTTTTCCCCATCGGTAAAGGAACCGGCAACCGCTTTCGCAGAATACCCCAGCTTCTTCGCTACTGTTGTATAAGCCGCTGCCCAGGAATAGCAGTTGCCGCCTTTATCCTTGAAGAAATTTACCGCGTAGCTGTTTATCCAGGCTGTGCTTCCCGTATTTGCTGTACTCCTTGGTATGTACTTGTAATGATCCCGCATATAAGTATAGCAGGCTTTCAGCTTCTGCTCCTTTGTCATGGAAGTCTTTGTCGCCTTCTTTATAAAAGCGTTGGTCTGAACCTCCAGGGTGGTCAAAGTCTTCTTGCTTTTTACCGCGGAAAATTTGCTGTAGACTGTTTTTCCGCTGAATTTTCCATAAGCTCTGACTTTATAGTAATAGGTCTTTCCCTCTTTTAATTTTTTGTTAACGAACTTTATCGTACTTGCCTTTTTTACTGTTTTGACTTTTTTATACTTGCCCTTTTTGCTGGCAGCCCGATAGATCTGATAACCTTTCGCGTTTTTCACCTTTTTCCATTTTACCGTCACAGAGCCCGCTCCCGCTGTAAGGGTGACTGTGGTTTTGGCCTTTTTAAAGACCGACGCTTTCGTTGCCGCGTAGGTGTTTATTGTCGCGGCGTCTATAATGGCCATCATCAGAACCAGCGCCAGCCCCAATGCCAGCAACCTGTTTTTTGTACTTACCGTTTTATTCATTTCCTTGCTCCTTTATTCAACCGACATTACCGTTTCTTTTCCATCTTCCCGATAAGTGTAGACCTTAAATCCGCTGTAACGCAGTTCCCCGTCCTCGCCTGGACCAAAGCAGCTTTGCGCGTAATCGGTGGATTTTGGTTTTCCAATAGCCGCAATCAGCTTGTCCACGGACTTTCCGATATATTTCTTCGCTACCGCTTTCTTAGACAGCGCCTTCTTACTCTTTACAGCAGAATACTTGCTGTAGACCTTCTTGCCTTTTGAGGTTTTATAGGCCCGCACCTTATAATAGTAGGTCTTATCCGCTTTTAATTTTTTATTGACATATTTTACAGTGCTGGATTTTTTAATCGTTTTAATCCTCTTGTACTTTCCTTTTTTGCTGGAAGCCCGGTAGATCTGATATCCCTTCGCTCCCTTGACCTTTTTCCATTTGACTGTAATCTGCCGCTCTCCCGCTGTAAGGGTAACTTTTGTTTTTTTGGTTTTAAAGCTTCCTGAAGCCCCATAAGCGCTGTCGGTGGTAAAAGCCGCAGCGGAAAGCATCATGACTGCCGCCATCAATAGAGATAGCAGCTTTGCTCCTTTTTTCATAAATTCCTCCTTTATCCCATGTCTATTCTACCGACTGAACAGTTTCCTTGTTGCCTTCTTTATAGGTATATACCGTAAAGCCATCGTATTTCAGCTGCCCATCCTGTCCGCTGCCCAAACAGCTGTCCGCGTAGGTCCGGGACTTGGGACTGCCAATAGCGGAAATCAAGGAAGACACGCTTTTTCCTACATATTTCCGGGCAGTTGCTTTTTTATTTTCCTTTGTAGTTTCTTTCTTGGCTTTGGTCGTTTCCTTTTTCTTTGTCGTCTGCTTTTTTGCTGCCGTTGTTGTGGCTTTTTTCGTCGCGGCCACACTCGTGGCTTTTGTTTCCACAGGCTTAGACGTTGTTGCTTTTTCAGTGCTTTCTTCTGCCTGCGCTTCTGTTGACGGCTCTGTCTGAGCAACCGTCTCCGCGGCAGACTCGGTAGCCTGATCCGCTGTCTCTCCGCTGGATCCGCATCCCGTGAAAACCAGTGCCGCCAGCAGCATCAGTGTCATAATCGCAATTGCTTGTTTCTTCATTCTGCTAAACTCCTTTTCCTACTCTTTTTCCTGTTCTATTTCCGCTGTAACGTAACGTCCCTGTGATTTGTATGCCAGCTCCACATCTCCCCCGCTATGCTCCGTGCTTACATACAAGGTATAGCTCTCTCCTTCCGCTTCCGCGCCCAGAGAAGCTTCATACCAACTTTCTCCCAGTTTTATGTATATCTCTGAATCTGCGTCAATTTGGCACTCTTCCAGATTTCCTGATATCTTTACCAGATCCTCGCTATAAGCTTCCCGCGCCATACTGCAGCGTCCCTTCTTTTCCGCGGAAATTTGGGGAGCGTCCCGTTTGGGAGCTTTTAGCACGGGAGCGTATTCGGCCAGCCGCGGGAGATTTCGCTCTACCATCTCCAGGATCACAGTATCGGCTTTTCTGGCATCCTCCGAAGTCAGATCATATGGAGACGCTCTGGAAAAGCAGGCGCTTTCAAACTCTTCCGCCATAAACGGTAAAAGCGCGTTTCCAAAGGAATCCCGATACATAAGGAGGCTCCCTTCTCCAGCTGTATTGTCTGTGTGAATGACGATATCTGAAACATCCCGAAAAGGCTCTTCATAGGTATAGCTGTATTCATGATTATAATAAACTTCCCAGTCTTTTTCGGTTCCTTTTGGATAAGCCATCTCATACAAATCACCGGAGAAATCCTGTCTTTTAAAGCTGCCTGCCGCCTGATAATCTTTATACAATCTTTCCAGGCTGTTCATCAGCAGATCATGGGCCAGTACCGCCCCTTCTCCGGTCCAGTGGGAATCCAGCCTGTGATATAGAACCCGGCTGTCTGCCCGGAAGGGTTCAAATAAATCTACATAATGGATTCCCTCTTTCTCCATGAGCGCTGTCAGCCGCGCCGCATTACTGGCTTGTCCGGTGGATTTTGTATAATAGGGCATATACTCAGGATACAGCGAATTCTTGTTGGGCGCTATGGTAAAGCGAAATTCCTTTCCCCTGGCGTTCAGGTATTCCTGCGTCAAGCTGAGATTTTTAACCGCCCTGTAAAGCTGCCTCTGATCCATGGTGGCGATTCCGCTGTAGTCATCCAGGGTTTCCTGAAAAAAGAGCCAGCCCTCCTTTCCCAGAATCACCTTATCCGTTCCGCTCATTCCAAACAGGCCGCAAAGCCTTGCGTTTGCTGTAATCATTCCCTGCCGGAAAGCGAAATGATCCGCCACATATCTGTCTACATCCCGCAGGAATTCCCGGTTCCACCCAGTCTCTGTTTTCAGCTCCGGTTCCGGTTCCAGGATCTGATTCGCCGCCGCTTCCTCCGGTTCTGTCAAAAACATAGCCGCCGCCGGAATGGCGCAGATCAGGAAAAACAGGGCAATATAAAATTTAAAACCATTCTTGTTCATATGCCCTCCTAAAAGCGAAAATAGATGAACGGGTTAAACGTAGCCGCCGACAGATTCAGGACGCACAGCAGCAGGAGCAGAAGACTTATCCCGTACAAAACCGCCTCGCCCCACGGCCTCGCTGTCAGTTTTCTTTGCAGCCTTGCTCCCAGGGGCTGGGAGAAAAGGCTTCCCATCACAAAGGCTGCCAGAAAGGATGGGGTCAGCTGGCGCAGTACCAGGGACATGATTTCAGGCTCAAAGTGAAACCCCGCGAACATCTGTCCCAGCAGAAACAATCCCTGACTGAAGGTTTCGGCCCGGAACAGAACAAAGGCCGCAGCCACTACCAGCATAGTATAGACGCGGCCCAAAGGCTTTCCTTCAAGCTTTTGCGCCGGAAAGAAGCGGGTCCGCTCCAATACGGCAAAAAATCCATGAATCAAGCCCCAGACAACAAAGGTCCAGCTGGCTCCATGCCACAGTCCCGTCGCGAAGAATACGATGAACTTGTTCATGCCGGTTCGAAGCTGCCCCTTGCGGTTTCCGCCTAAAGGTATGTACAGATAGTCCCGAAACCAGGAGGACAAAGAGACATGCCACTTCCGCCAGAACTCCCTGATAGAGGCCGCTGAATACGGATGCAGAAAATTTTCCTTAAAGTGAAAGCCGAAGACTTTGCCAAGCCCAATGGCCATGTCGCTGTAGCCGCTAAAGTCATAATAAATCTGCAGCGTATAAGCAAGCGCGCCAAGCCAGGCCATACAGATGTTGACGCTGCTTTCCGGCATGGAAAAGACCACATCCGCGGCCTGACCCAGCGTGTTGGCAATCAGCAGCTTTTTCGCGAGCCCAATGATGAATCTGCGAAGGCCCTGGGCTGTTTGCTCCGGCTCACAGCTTCTCTGGCTCAATTCCTTTCGGATATCTGTATATTTCACAATAGGTCCCGCTACCAACTGGGGGAAAAAGGAGATATACAGCAGCACCTTGGGAAAGCCGCGCTGACAAAGGCTCTTGTCCCTGTAAACATCGATTACATAAGACATGGCCTGAAAGGTAAAAAAGGAAATCCCGATGGGAAGACTGATTCCGGGCCGGGTAATGGCGCAGCCCATCAGGTCATTGATGGTTTCCACCAAAAAGTCAGCGTACTTGAACACGCCCAGCATAGCCAAATTAAAAATCACAGCCAGGCAAACGCCCGCCTTTCCAGCCGTCCCCTCTTTTGCCGCGGCCCGCCCGAAACCATAGTTTACCGCGACAGACACCAGCATAACGCAAATATATACCGGCTCGCCAAAGGCGTAAAAAATCAGACTGGCAAGAATCAGAGCCGCGTTTTTTGCCCGGATTCCCGGCAGAATCCGGTCCGCCAAAAAGGTCAGAGGCAGGAAGAAAAACAGAAAAATGGCGGAGCTGAAAACCATTGGCTACTTCACCTCCCGCTTTTTTGTATTCAGTTGTACGTTTACAGCCATACTGTTCATGTCATTTTTTCTTTCTAGTATAAGGAATTCAAATACCAATCACAAATTCACTCATTATTATATCATTTTAGTATGAATAAGTTTAGTGGTTTTGTTCCATTTTTGGATTTTTTGTCTTTTTTTGCGATGAAACCGCAATGGCTTTACGATTTTACAGCAGTCAGTTTTTTGGTTTTGTAAACCAGTTTTTTCATCTTACCGGAATCCCACATTTCAAAATACGCGGCTTTCCTTCCGAAATAAGTAATGCTGGCGTTTTTTATGGTTTTAATCTTCTTTACGCTCTTCCCCTTCAGGTTTGATTTTTTTATGGTAATGGAACTGGCGTCTTTCGCGTATATGGCATAATATACCGCATTTCCGTAAACCACGGATTCTCCTGTCTTTGGAAGCTTTTTTCGTTTTCCCGTTTTGGCGTTGTACAAAAAGTGTGGATAGGATGGTCCCTGAGATTTTAGCGCCGCGACGCCGGTCATGTATTTCCCATAGCCGCTCCAGATCATAAAGTCCTTTTTTACCCGCTTTGCCTTTTTCTTTGCGATCTGATAGGCGTACAAGTCGATCCGGCCGCTTCCCTGGACGAATACGTTGTAATACAGTTTTCCATTATAATAACCAGCCAGCCCCAGGCCTCCGATGGATTTAACGGTTTTAATCTTTTTGGCTTTCGCGCCTTTTACATTGGTTCTGTAAATCACCGCGCTTCCGTTATCCATGGATGTTACCGCGTAATAAATGGTACTGCCGTTGGTCACAATGGTGTCTTCCATATATTTATTCCGGGAAGTCAGGGTTTTTAATGTTTTGCTCTTTCCTTTCAATGACTTTGCGCGTTTCAGCTTGTAAGTGTCGCTCTTTTCGCTGTATTCTACCCAGATGTAATAGCTTCCAACCTTTTCCTTAGGCTGTCCATAGCAGGTACTGCTGGTCATATAAGGCGTTTTTGACGCCGCCTCAGCTGGCGCGGGAGCAATCCCTATGGCTGTAACCAGCAGAATCAGCATAATTGCTATACTTGTAATTCGTTTTTGCATATCAGGTTTCCTTCGTTTGATTCTTATTCTTTGTTCCGTATTCAGTCGATTCGGTCGCCATTTGTCTTTTGTTCTTTAAATGGCGACCGATTTGGGTTTTCCGGCAGCCCTTTGGCGACCGGATGTGCTTTAAGTAGGTCATACCGATCTCTGTTTTGCGCGGGTTCTGTTATTTAACTCGAATCTTTTTCACACTGCTGTAAGCGCCATACAGCCTGGTCTTTCCAACAGTCTTATAAGCCCTGACCTTTGCGTAATACGTCTTCCCTGATTTCAGCTTGCTGATGGTCTTCTTTGTGGTCTTATTCTTGCTGATGGTCACGCTCTTCTTGCTCTTGGTGAATTTACTGTTAAGCGCGTAGGTCAGCTGATAGCCAGTGGCTTTGGTATCCTTTTTCCAGCTGATGGTCATTTTCTTTTTGGCGGCTTTCACCTTCAGTCCAGTGACTTTCTTTGGCTTTACAGTGATGGTGACTTTCTTTGTAGCCGCTTTGTATGTATCTGTAGCCGCAGCGGTAATGGTAATGGTTGCTTTGCCTGTCCCTTTCAGGGTCACCTTACCCGCGGAGCTTACAGTAGCCACCTTGGCATTGCTGGATTTGTAGGTCAGCTTGCCGTTTCCGTTTGTCCTGGCCCCCAGACTGAATGGCTTGCTGCCGTAGGTTTTGGTGTAGGATTTGGCGGCAATGGTCTGCGCAAGCTTTTGCGGGGGAGTTAAATTGCTGCCGTCATTATCGCTGCCAGTTGGATCGTTTTTATCAGTGTCACCTTCTTCTGTTCCAAGAACAACGAACGTTCGGTTGTATCTCTCTGCGTAAGCCTGGGCCGTGGAATTTGCGTAGCCATAGATTACGGTAAAAGAAGGTATGGAGGTAATTATTTTGCAATTTGGATTTAAAATTTTAATACTGCTTAAGCTGCTACAGCCATAAAACGCATCAACCCCGATGCGCGTCACACCCTCCGGAATCGTTATACTGCTTAAGCTGCTACAGCCCTCAAACGCATCATCACAGATAATCGTTACGCCTTCTGGAATCGTTATACTGCTTAAG
>JAJCKG010000022.1 GCA_020558355.1 bacterium 210820-DFI.6.37
AAAAAATGTGATGGATCTTTATCCACCACATTTAAAGGTAAGAAAGCCAAGCTGTATACTTTCCCGTGATTTTTTTGAAAAAAAGTACATAAAACTCAGGGCCGCAGCCGAGGAAGTTGACTCCAGAAGGAAAGTTACGGCTGTTTTGTGAAAAGGGAAGCCGGAAACGGTTGAAAACGTATATCTTTCACGCAAAAGATTCGAAAAAGATAGGAAGCGCCGTCAGAACCGACACATCTCCTGGCTGGCCCGCTCCCTAATGCCGATGATAGGCCGGCGGCTTCCGCTTGCTGAAGTCAGAGGTTTCGTCCCATACTTTGTTGACTAAAATCCCCAGGCACATGACCCATGCCAGAACGTAAAACCAAAACAGAATCGCTACGATGGAAGACAGGGTGCCGTAAATAATATCATAATTCGCTACGTTGGTAGTATACTTCGCGTAGACCAGCGTCACAATCAGCATTCCGCCGGAAGCGAAAATACTCCCTGGAAGAATTTTTTTGAAGGGGACCCGGTTGGTAGGCAGAATATAATAGTTATAGCTTACCATGAGAAAATATAAAGCCAGGCCCAAAAACCATCTGAGATACATCCAGATGCTGTTGACATATTTGTCCGCGTCCAGGTGGAGCAGCTTTACAATGGTCAGCAGCAGCAGATCGCCATAGCCTAAAATGACCAGGGAAAGGGCGATGGTAGTAATTGTAATGACCATAGTGCGAACCGCCCGGAACCGCTCGCGAAAATATCCTTTCCCTGTATTTTTTCCGTCCGTAAAGGTATAGTTGGTAATCCGCATGATGGCAAACTGCGCCCTGGAAGCCGCCCACAAAGCCACTGCGACAAAGACGATATTTCCAGCTCCGGCAGGGGAAAATCGAATCAGATTCCGCAGCAGCCCGGATACCTCTCTTCCTGTATAGAGACTGATCCATTCCACCAGATCTTCCACAGAAAGATTAAAATACCCCAAAAGCTGGGTCAATAGCAGGAATATAGGGACAATCGAAAGCAGCAGATAAAAAGAAATCTGCGCCGCGAAGCCCTGATAATAGGGATCCCGGAATTGCCGGATCCCTAAAAATACCATTTGTAAAAACCTCTGTCTCATATAATCCTCTGTCTGCCGTCTCTCTGCCCCCGCGCTTTACGCGTCCGGCTGTTGTTCTTCCAATTGCCGTTTCAATTCTTTCAGCGCGTTGGCTCTATGGCTGATCTTATTTTTTTCCTCCGGCTCAAACTGACCAAAGGTGATATCGTAACCCAACGGTACAAATAAAGGATCGTAGCCAAATCCGTTGGGTCCCTTTTCTTCAAGGAGAATATGACCCTCCACCTCTCCGCGGGCCACCAGACGCTTTCCATCCGGCCATACCATGGTAATAACCGATACAAAGCGGCCGGTCCGCTGTTCATAAGGGACCTCCTTCAAAAGCGCCTTCAGCTTGTCATTATTGGCCTGGTCGTTTCCGTCCTCTCCCGCAAAGCGAGCCGAATAAACCCCCGGCGCTCCGTCCAGGCAGTCCACCTCCAGGCCAGAATCATCCGCAATGGTGATCTTCCCACACAGCTTCATGATCCCCAGCGCTTTTTTATAGGAGTTTTCCTCAAAGGTGGTTCCATCCTCTTCAATTTCCACATCCGGCACGCCCGCCTTATCTCTGGGAATGATCTCCATTCCAAACTGGCTGGTAATGGCCTCGATCTCTTTAATTTTATGCTGATTTTTTGATGCCGCAACTATGATACTCATATCCGTTTCCTCATTCTGCCCTTTTTATTTCAGTTTGCCGCAGGAGCCTACCGGGACAGCTCCGTCAATCGCGTCAATAATCTCCAGTGTTTTAGTTCTGTCAAAATAGCTGCACAATTCCAGGAAGGAAACGCCCTGATCCACCAGCTCTTTTGCCGCGGCCTTTGCCGCTTCCAGATCCTTTGTAAAACGCGCGTGGGTATTGCACGCCTCGCTTTCCAACGTAAAGCTCTGGGTTTCTTCCACACCGTCCATAACGATCACAATGCCATATTCCTTCAGGGATTCCAGCGCCTCGATTTTCTCCAGCTGCACCGGAAGATAATCGGCGTGACAGATACGGATCCCATTCTTTGTAACCTTCAGCAGCTTTTCTACTGCCGCGTCGTCAAAGTCTCCGCACATATCGATCAGGTCATAGCCCTCGCTGTCCAGCTTCTTTACCAGTTCCTCTGTCATTTCAAAAGAGCTGGTCCCCGCTACCAGGCTGGTGCTTTCCTCGTTTTCATACACGAAAGAGTAGGTTTCCGGCGCCGCGCCGTCTACATTTTCAATAAAAGCGTACTTAAACATAGTTCCTCCTTTTTCCTCTTTGGGAATCCTTTTCCGCGGAGCCTTTCTGTCCGCGCCCGCAGGCGGAAAGGCCGCGTAAGTGTGCGCGCAATTCTTCCGGCCGCGATACCCGCGGTCAGATAATAGTAGGAATCATTATATCACATTCCGGCTGGACTTTCCAATCCTCATGGTGTAAAATAGCCCCTGTAAAATCAGTAATAATAAGGGGGTTTTTATAATGAAGATCGTCATTTTTGACGGACATACAATAAATCCAGGAGATCTTTCCTGGGAAGCGCTGGAAGCCATAGGAGATCTGACAGTCTATGACGCTACAGCGCCGGAGGAAGCGCTTTCCCGTCTGGGCGATGCGGAGATCCTGATGACCAGTAAATGCCCGATTACCAGAGAATTCCTGAAGCAGTGTCCCAAACTGAAATATATCGGCTCCACCGCCACCGGCTATAACAACATCGATGTGGAAGCGGCAAAGGAGCTTGGAATCGCAGTGACCAATGTGCCTGCTTATTCTACGGAGGCTGTGGCCCAGCACACCATCTCACTGATGCTGGAGCTCTGCAATCATGTAGGTCTTCACGACGCTTCTGTCAAGTCCGGGGAATGGGAAGCCTGCAAATACTTCTGTTACTGGAAAGAGCCTGTCCTGCTGCTTTCCGGAAAGTCGCTGGGCATCATCGGCTATGGGCAGATCGGCCGAAAAGTAGGCCAGATCGCCAGCGCGCTGGGCATGAAGGTCAATGTATACAGTCAGGACCGGGAGGCTGCTGTAAAATCGGATTTTGTAACGCTTCACTGCCCTTTGACAAAAGAAAATACCGGCTTTATCAACGACGAGTTCATCCGCGAAATGAAGCCGGGCGCAGTTTTGATCAATACGGCAAGAGGCGGGCTGATTGATGAAGCCGCTCTTGCCCGGGCGCTGAAGTCGGGCCGGCTGAAGGCCGCCGCAGTAGATGTTCTGGCCCAGGAGCCGCCTGCCGCCGATAACCCGCTGGTTCCGCTTCCTAATTGTATCATCACGCCGCATCTGGCCTGGGCGCCAAAGGAAATGCGTCAGGTTGTGTGTCAGACCATCGCGGATAATCTGCAAAGCTATCTGGACGGCGGCACGCTGAACCGGGTCGATCTGTAAATCTAGGATGTAAGCCCGAAATAAAGCAGGATCCCCCGGTAGATGCCTCTGGCAAAGCTCTGGGGATCATTGGTCAGCAGATATACGTCATTAAGATTGGTCAGATATCCCATTTCTACAAGAACCGCCGGCATGGAGGTGGCCCGCAGCACATACAGGCTCGGCCTTATGAACATACCCCGGTTCGGCAGTCCTGTCATATCATGCAGGCCTTCCAGTATCCGCTCTCCCAGCTGGTAAGCCGGCGTTCCCTCACTGTAAACATAAGCCTCACTGCCGCTGGCGGCCGTATTGACGCTGGCGTTGCAGTGAAGGCTGATAAAGTAGTCCGCGCCCCAGGTGTTGGCCGCGTACACTCTGGCCTGCAGGCTGGTCGCGTTGCTGGTCCCCAGCTGCTCCTCCGGCGTGTTCCGTGAAAGCATCACTTCAAAGTTTGGGTCTGCCCGGAGAAGGGCGGCAAGCCGCGTTCCGATATCATAGGTCACATCCTGTTCCCGCACCCCGTTGGCTTCCGCGCCAGCGTTAGGATTCTGCGGGTTATGCCCCTGATCCACAAATATTTTTATTGCCACTTGTAAAATTCCTCCTTCATATAACGTATATGACGGGCATTGGGAGGCTTCCCGCAGCTTCCGGCATACTTTTATACTATATGCAGGAGCAAAATATCCAGTGACTGACAGCCGCAAGCTTACAGGGACCGGAGCTTTCCCGCTTTTCTGTCCTTTGGATTTACAGGTTTTCCAGCCGCTGAAGCAGCCGCTCCACCGGAGCTTCCGGATCTTTACATCCGGTGCATTTTGTAGGCGTTCTGTTGAGAATATCGTTGAGAACCGGCTGCCGGCAGCTTTTCGAATCCGCCGCGATATCATTCCACAGCAAAAGATCCACGGCTTTATTGAGGTAGGCCACCTGACTGCGCCCGTGGGTTTTGGTTATTTCCAGATCCCCGGCCCTGCTCATATAGGCCCGGATGTGCCCCTCCGATATTCCCGCCTGCCGCAGGCTTTCTTCAATTTCCTTCTCCGCTATCCGCGTCAGATTTTCCCGGTCTTCGCGGCAGATGCCGGCCAAAGCGAAGGCAAAGCGCGTCCCGCAGTTGACCCCCACCAAAGCGGGACGCCCCTGCAGAAGGATTACATGAAGCTCCCAGCAAAACAGGTCGTCTAAAGCGTCCCCGTAAGGGGGCTTTTTCATTTTCAGAAAGCGTTCCAGCGGAATTGTAATCCCAAGCTGCATATCGGTTCCTCCTTTCTCCCTCTTATTTTGCGGAAAAACCCGCGGGACTATTTAGATTTCAGCTAAAAAAGTTTTGTACGCCCTGTAGGCTTCATAGATGTCCGCCTTAGAAACCACTTCCCATGGGGCGTGCATATTGATGACAGGAACTCCGGCGTCAATGACGTTCATGGTGTAGTTTCCCATAATGTAAGCGATGGTTCCGCCGCCGCCCTGATCGACTTTTCCCAGCTCCCCAGTCTGATAATTGATCTCCGCTTTGTCCAGAATCCGCCGCAGCCGCGCCATATATTCCGGATTGGCGTCGTTGCACCCGCTCTTTCCTCTGGCGCCGGTGTATTTATTAAATACGATGCCGTGTCCGAAAAAGGCCGCGTTTTTCTTTTCACTGACACTGAGGTAAAGAGGGTCTACCGCCGCGCTCACATCGCTGGAAAGCATCATTGTATTGGTCAGGCTGCGCCTTGTTTTCAGCAGGGATTCGCCTTCCACGCAGGCAATCAGCTGCGCGACTGTATTTTCCATGAACAGGGAATGGGCTCCCGTCGCTCCCACGCTTCCGATTTCCTCTTTATCTACCAGCAGGCAGCATCCTGTATAACGGCAGTCGCCTGCGTCCAGCAGAGCCGCCAGAGAAGTATACGCGCATACCCGGTCATCGTGACCATATCCCATAACCATGCTCCGGTCCAAACCGCAGTCCCGGGCCTTTCCCGCCGGAACGACTTCAATTTCGGCACTGAGAAAGTCCTCTTCTTCCATGTCATAGGTTTCCTTTAAAATCCGCAGAATATTGGCCTTCACCGCTTCTTTTTCCTTTCCCTTTTCTTTGCCCTTTAATGGAATGCTGCCGATGGTCACATCCAGATTTTCACCTTCAATCAGCTTTGCTCCCTGGTTTTTCATCTGGTCCGCCGCCAGATGGATCAGCAGGTCGCTGATACCGAAAACCGGATCGTCTTCCTTTTCTCCAATGGCTACATCGATCCGGGTGCCGTCCTTTTTAATGACAACGCCATGAAGGGCCAGAGGAAGAGTTACCCACTGATATTTTTTGATGCCGCCGTAGTAATGGGTATCCAAAAGCGCAAAGCCCTCGCTTTCATAGAGCGGGTTCTGCTTCAGGTCCAGCCGCGGCGAATCGATATGGGCTCCCAGTATCCGCATTCCCTCTTCCAGCGGCTTTTCGCCGATGACAAACAGCGCTATGTTCTTATCCATATTCAGAGCGTAGACTTTATCTCCGGGCTTGAGCCGCTCTCCATTTTTCCGGATCTCATCCAGATCCCGAAAGCCCCTGGCCTTTGCCAGCTCCAGGCTCAGGCGCACACAGGCCCGCTCTGTCTTCCCTTCGGAAAGGAACTTCTTATAGCCCTCGCTAAAGTCCATTACCTTTTCTCTGTCCTCTTTTGTATATTTTTCCCATGCGTTTTTTCTGTACATTTCAAGTTTCTCCTTTTCCCATTTTATTGATCCGAAGCTCCGTGGGCTTCGGGTTTTCTTTTTGCCATCCTTAGTATACGCTGAAATGCCCCCGCCCGCAAGGCTCCCTGGTATTTCTCCGTCTTGACCGGCCGGTTCGCGCGTCCCGAAAGGAGCCGGCGTACATCAAAGTCCCAGGACGGTCTTGCCCTGGGACTTTAGTTTCCCCGATATTATTTATTTTTACGCTTCTTTACACACTCTGCCAGGAGATATTCGATCTGCCCGTTGATGGATCGGAAATCCTCTTCCGCCCATCTCGCGATTTCGTCCCACAGAGATGGAGCGATCCTCAGAAGAATCTGTTTTTTCTTTTTTTCGGACTCCTTCAGCTTTTTCTCCCGGGCTTTAACCTCCGCTTCCAGCGCCTCCAGCTTTTCCAGCCGTTTCTGAAGCTGCTGTTCTTTTTTATCCAGTTCTTCGCTCATAGGCACGCTTCCTTAGTAAATTGTTCCGCTGTTGACAACAGGCTGCGCTTCTTTATTTCCACAAAGAACAACCAGCAGATTGCTTACCATAGCGGCCTTTCGTTCTTCATCTAAAACAACGATTTCTTCTTCTCCCAGCTGGTCGATGGCTGATTTTACCATGCCCACCGCTCCGTTAACAATTTTCTGTTTCGCCGCAATAATGGCCGCCGCCTGCTGCCGCTGAAGCATAGCTGCCGCGATTTCTTCCGCGTAAGACAGATGGGTAATACGCACTTCCAGGACTTCCAGCCCCGCGTCCTCAACTCGCTCCTGCAGCTTGGCCTTCATGGTGTCGGCAATTTCCTGACTGCTGCCCCGCAGCGTCTTTTCATCCGTATCGGTCTCTTCCATGTTATCATAAGGATACAGCCGGGCGATG
This sequence comes from bacterium 210820-DFI.6.37, assembly GCA_020558355.1. Taxonomy (GTDB): domain Bacteria; phylum Bacillota; class Clostridia; order Peptostreptococcales; family Anaerovoracaceae; genus Hominibacterium. The sequence goes on from JAJCKG010000022.1 coordinate 7,035, forward strand.
CTCCGGATCGTCGAGTCGCACTGGGTGGACAGGTACTGGAAATAATCATCTACATTAAATACTGCCTTTGTCGCGTTTTCCACTTTCCATACAACGATGGCTCCGATGATGATGGGGTTTCCCATGGCGTCGTTGACCTTTTGCGTACCGTTATTAAAGGTCAGCACCTTTGTGGAAACTTTTTTGCTCAGGGTCTGTTTCTTAGCTTTTCCCTTCTTGGAGCTTTCATTCAGTTCATCCATCAGAGTCTCCGCGCCGCCGCTTTTTTCTACTACAGGGTTGCGGCCCGTTACAAATGGATTTACAAAGAAAAATCCGTGATGCTTGATGGTTCCGTAATATTTTCCGAAGAGAGTGAGCACCAGCGCTTCATTGGGATTGATAATTTTCAGTCCGCCGAGCATAATACTGGCGGCGCAGAGCACGATAATGGAAACCGCGGAAAGCAGAATTCCGCCAGTTGCGATCCCCACAATAACTCCGGCTATCGCCGCCAGCATCAGCAGGATCAAAATAAACAGCATGGCCATCCCATTAAACGGCTTTAAAATTTTTTCTTCGATTTCAGTATGCTTGAACCCCTTGTTCATGTTTCCTTTCCTCCTTTGGTTTTGTGGCGCTTTATGGCGGCGCCTTCCTTTTACTTGTATTTTACCGCTGTTCCGTAGGCCACCATTTCCGCGGTGCCGTCCATAATAGCGGACGTCGCGTATTCCACCATGATAACGGCGTCGGCTCCCATACGTTCTGCCTCCGCCACCATTCTCTGTGTAGCGATTTCTCTTGCTTCATTGAGCATTTCCGTATAGCCGTGAAGCTCACCACCCACTACGTTTTTCAGACCTGCCATAATGTCTTTTCCGATGTGCTTGGACTGGACAACATTTCCTTTTACGATTCCCAGAGCCTCGATTTCTTTTCCTGGTACATAATTGATTGTAAGTAACAGCATAGGTTTTCCTCCTTTATGTATATCTTTATGATATCATAATAATATCACTTTGCATTTTTGTCAAGCCTCTTATGGAAACTTTCTCCTGAAAGGCAGCTGGCCCTTGGCGGCATTTCCCTCTCCGATTTTGTTATGTGTACCAATAAAGATTCAGAAAGTTTAGACGCTTGCCCATTTTAATATGGCCTGGGTAATATTATAATAAAAGATAATCATAAATATTTATAAAACAGGGAGGCCCCTACCCGCCTCCCGAATGGAGGTAAAAAATGAAGAAACGCGCTGGCACTTCCAGATCCTGCTCAACGCTGATCGCCCTGCAGAGTGCCACAAAAAACGGAGATATCATCTTCGGAAAGAACAGTGACCGTCCGGTCAATGAATCTCAGCCGCTGGAGTATTATCCTCCCGCTGATCACCAGGATGGAGAAATGGTTCAGTGTACTTACATCCAGATCCCTCAGGTAAAGCACACCTATGGCTATATCGGCTCAAGGCCCTATAATATCTTTGGCTTTGAGCACGGGGTCAATGAAAAGGGCGTTATCATCGGCAATGAAGCTGTAACCGGCAGGGAGACCCCGGAACGTCAGTGGGGTCTCATCGGCATGGACATCCTGCACCTGGCTCTGGCCCGCTCCGACAGCGCCGCAAAAGCCGTCCAGGTAATGGGAGAGCTGCTGGAAACTTACGGGACAGGCGGAGACCCTCTGATTCGCCCGCAGTATTTTAACGCCAATTATATCATTGCGGACTATGAAGAAGCCTATATGTTTGAATCCTGCCAGAGAATGTGGGCCGCAAAAAAGATCGACCATGTGGGACATATCGGCAATATTTACGCTCTGACGGACAACTATGACCTGATCGGCGAAAAGGTCATTCAAGAAGCTTCCGCAAAAGGCTGGTGCCGGAATGAGGAAAAAATCAACATCAGTGAGACTTTCTCCATTTCCGACTGCGATTACGAGGATGGGGAAGCTTACTTCCGCTATATCCGGCAGGAAGAGCTGATGACTGAACGGGAGCCCTTTACTGTAAAAATGATGATGAATAATCTGCGGGACCATTACGATATGGATTACAGAAAGCCGATTCCTTACGATATCGCGACTTCTAAGATGCCGACTATCTGCTGCCATCCGGGCGGAATGAACGGATGCGCCTCCGCGGCCAGCGTAGTATGCTCTCTGGATAAGAACGCGGAAGATCCATTCAAATTTATCTACTGGGGAAGCATGGCGCCTCCGTGCTGCTCTGTATTTACACCAAAATTCAATCTGGGGTGGATTCCTGAGCAGCTTGCAAACGCGGGTCCTATGTACGATCCGGAAAGTCCATGGTGGATCTTCACAGAGCTTGAGCGCTACATTTCTCTCAGCTACAACGACTTTGCGCCAGCAGCAAAAGAAGTCTTTCAGCCGCTGGAGGACGAATTAATCCAGCAGGTGGAAGCGGCTAAAAAAGAATATGACGGAAACAACGACAAGCTGAAGGCGCTTTCTCAGGAAGCCTTCACCAGAAGCGTAGAGGCCGCGAAAGCAGTAACCGCAAAAATCAAAGGCCAGCTTCCACAGACCAGGATCAACTTTCTGATGCTGGACTATTTCAGAGATTCCGCGGCAGGCTGCGGTATGCCGTACGATCTGCATATATAGAAAGGATCAAGGATCATGAGTAATAATGGATTAAAACAACAAAAGGTAGGGGTAATCGGTGTTGTAGGGATGATTTACGCTATGACAGCGGCGGGAGCCTATGGAATCGAGGATATGGTTTCCGCGTCCGGACCGGGGATGACGGTCATCATGCTGCTGGTGCTTCCGCTGGTATGGGCTTTTCCAATTGCGCTGGCCTCCAGCGAGCTTGGCTCCGCAATACCCGATGAATGCGGATTTTACAGATGGGTTCAGCGGGCTCTGGGAGAGTTCTGGGGCTTTCAGATCGGCTGGCTGAAAAATATCGGGATCTATATCAATGTAGCCGTATTTGTAGTTCTGGCAACTGATTATCTCGCTTCCTTCGTGGGAATGAACCATCTTCAGAGCTATATCTGCAAAGTCATAATCATTGCTGTCTTCACATGGATTAACCTGAGGGGCATTAAGGATGTAGCCATTGTAAGCTCTATTATCTCCGGGGCTATTCTGGTCGCCTTCGCGGGTATCGCCATTATCGGCTTTTTGAATTTCTCTCAGAATCCATTTGAACCGGTTGTCGCTACAGGGCAGACTGTAGTAGGGAGCGTAGGCTCCAGTATCGCAATCGGAATGTGGATGTACGCGGGCTACGAATCTATGTCCAGTCTTGCGGGAGAACTGGAAAATCCGCAGATCATTCCAAAGGCTATCATCATTGCGCTGCCGCTGATCATCGGAACTTATGTCCTGCCGACTGTGGCTTCCCTTGGCGCTATCGGACAGTGGGAAAGCTGGGGTTCTGAAGGGGTTTCCTATGTAGATGTCGCTGTAAAGTACGCTCCGGCCTTTGGCGTCGCTTTCATGCTGGTGGCTTTCATCTCCAACATCTCCATGTTTAATGTATACCTCGCGTCGGGAGCCAGAGGCTTCTTTGTCATGGCAGAGGACAATCTTGCCCCAAAGGCCCTGACAAAATGTGATAAAAAGCATGGTGTTCCATATATTGCGATTTTAAGTCTGTCCATCGTTTCGCTGGTTCTGTGCATGTTCAACTTTGACATTCTCGTTACTATCGTATCCCTGTTTAACATGGGGCTGTATTCTCTGATCATGATCTCTCAGATCGTCCTGAGACGGACTGAGCCTGACCTGCCAAGGCCATATAAGATTCGACTTGGAAAAACGGGGACTGATATTTTCTGCGCGATCCCGGTTGCAGTCGCCTTTATCGCGCTGTACATAAACGGAGCGGATTACTTTGTACTGGGTCTGCTTGGAATGATCACCGGGCCGGTAGCCTATATTATATTCAAGAGAATTTACGGCGGACTTTACAAAAACGACCCGGAACGGTATCCTATTAATACCCGGACAAAACTGGCCGTAGGCGATACAAAACGCATCGCTCTGGCCTTCGGTATTCTGGCAGCGCTGATGCTGATCGGCAGGCTGTTCCTTCCGGGATATGAGGATCATCAGTATTATGCGGAAGTTTATGGAATCAGCAATATTTTCGATACATTTATGCTGCTGATTACCCTTGGGACCGCGGCCTGCGCTGTTGCCGCGGTTATCTTCGGAATACTGTATAAAAAGCTGGAATCAAAGGAAACAATGCATGGATAATGAGAAATCAAAAAAATATCTTTTAATGCCGGATTCTTTCAAAGGGACCATGGATGCTGTGGAGGTCTGCCAGATCATGAAGGCATCCATCCTGAAGCATGACGCGGGAGCACAGGTGATCTGCGCTCCCATCGCTGACGGCGGTGAAGGTACGGTAGACTGTTTTCTGCACGCGTTTGGAGGCGAAAAAGTCTTTATGGAGGTGACGGGGCCGCAGGGCGGAAGGATTCCCTCTTTCTATGGAAGGATCGACCAGACTGCTGTTGTGGAAATGGCTGCGGCGTCCGGCTTTATATCCGAAGGAGAAAAGAAGAAGGACCCGTCTTCGGCAACGACCTATGGCGTAGGCGAACTGATTCGGGCTGCCGTAGAAAGTGGAAGCCGGAAAATCATTTTGGGCCTGGGCGGAAGCTGTACCAATGACGGCGGCGCCGGAATGGCCGCAGCGCTTGGCGTAAAGTTTTATGATTCCAAAGGGAAAGGCTTTCTCCCTACCGGAAAAAGCCTTTCCCATATTTCTCGGATCGATGTCAGCGCCTGTGAAACGCTTTTAAAGAAGGTCTCCATCGAAGCCATGTGCGACATTGATAATCCTCTTTTCGGCCCTCAGGGAGCCGCCTATATTTTTGCTCCTCAAAAAGGCGCTGACGCGGAGATGGTTGCCATGCTGGATCGTAATCTCCGGTTTTACGCAGAAAAGATTTATCAGCAGCTGGGTCTTCAGGTTTCAGGCCTTTCCGGCGGAGGCGCCGCCGGCGGGATGGGCGCGGGAGCCGCGGCTTTTCTCAATGCGGAGCTAAAACAGGGAATTGATGTGATTTTGGATATGCTGGGCTTTGAGACGCTGCTGGAGTCTGCCGAAGCCATCTTTACAGGGGAAGGACAGCTGGACAGTCAGAGTCTGGGCGGAAAAGCGGTTGTCGGGATCGCAAGGCGCGCCGGAAAAGCCGGGGTTCCGGTCATCGCTGTAGCCGGCAGGATCAAAGGTGAAATCCAGCAAATCTACAATGCGGGGGTAACTGCCATTTTTCAGACGGACCCGGGGACTTACAAAAATAAAGAGGAATTATTTTCCCATTGCCGGGAAGATCTGAAAAAAACTATGGACCGGATTTTAGCAGAACACAGATGACCCGAATAAAAAATCAGGGAGGCTTTTTATGTATCTCCGAAAAGACACAGCTATAAAAATTATTAAAGAAATCAGTATGATTTTGGACTATGATATCAATATTATGGATGAAAAGGGCGCAATTCTGGCAAGCACAGACCCTGCCCGGGTCGGAATGTTCCATGAGGGGGCGTTTCTTATCATCCACAACCATCTGAAGGAACTGGCCGTCTATGAAGACGGCCAGTATCAGGGATGCCGCAAGGGAATCAACCTTCCGATTTTTCTGAAGGACAAGATCATCGGTGTAATCGGCATCACAGGGGAAGTTTCGGAAGTAATAAAATACGGCAAGGTCTTAAAGAAAATGACGGAGATCCTTGCCATGGATCTTTTCTCTTATCACAAAAAAAGCCAGCAGGAGCAGGCGCGTCTTTTCTTTATAAATGAATGGCTGGGCAGGGAGCCTTTTGAGTTTCTTTCCGCCTTTCATGATGAGCTGCGCGGCTACGGCTTTTCCGAAAAGGATTCCTATGCTGTCGCCCTAGTTACGCCTCCTTTAGTTCTGGACAACGCGGAGGATCTGGAGGAGCCTCACTGTCTTTACGCGCAGAATAATGATATGGGTATCGTTATTTACTGTACCAAGCAGACCGATCAGATCGCCGGATTTATCAAAAGAGCGGCCCAGAATGCCGGTGTTTCATCTTTTCTCTGCGCCATTGGCGGAATACAAAGCGATTACACCGGGGTAAAGCGCTCTTATGAACAGGCTCAAAAGCTGCTTCAGCTAAATTCCGGCTGCCAGGGGCTGTTTTGCTACGAAGACTGTGTTGCAGAACTGATCTTTCATGACGTTTCTCTGGAATACAAGGAAATTCTGATCCGCCAGCTTCTATCGAACTTTTCTGAAACGGAAAAGCAGGAGTTTGCTGATTTTATGGACATTTATGTCCGCTGCAACGGTTCTGTAACAAGGATTGCTGAGCGGCTCTTTGTTCATAAGAATACGGTGCAGTATAAGATCAACAAAATATTAAAAAAGACCGGAAAGGATCCCCGCGTTCTGGAAGACGCCATTATTCTCACTATGGTCGCTGGCTGGACGCGGCATTCCTGACGGGTTTAGCGGGGGCTGTGATTGGAGCCGTGCGCTTCTTCCATCTCCCTGTAGCGGATTTTTTTGGTGGCCATTTCCGCAATAGTCTCCGCCACATCCTCGATAGAAAACATATCCGTACGCATCGTCAGATCATAATTTCCGGCTTTCCCCCATTCCATACCTGTAAAGTACCTGCAGTGGTTCTTTCTCTGGGTATCCACCTTTCTGATTTTCCGCTCCGCTTCTCTTGGTTCCATGCCGTCGCGCCGTACGACCCGCTGCACCTTGTGCGTCATGCCCGCGCTGATAAAGACATGCAGGGCCGGTTCATGCTCCCGGAACACATAATTAGAAGCTCTTCCCACAATAACGCAGGGCCCCTTTCGCGCCAGTTCTTTCATAACGGTTTCCTCGGCTGTAAATAGAGCCTCATATTTAGGCTGCTCTTCCGCTTCATAGGAGTAATACTGGGTATACAGGTCGTACAAAATATGGTTGGGAAGCTTCTGTTCATTCTCCTCCACATAATTTTCCGTATAGCCGCTTTCTTCCGCGGCCATCTTCACCAGCTCGCTGTCGTAATAGGCGATGTCCAGTTTTTCCGCAATCCGCTTTCCGACTTCCCGTCCACCGCTTCCAAACTCTCTGGATATGGTAATGATCATGTTTCCTCCGCCTGCCGCCTTCTCAGCAGACAACCCATCCGCTTCCCGCTGTTCCCCCTCTTGAAGCAGTCTCTTTGCGGCCGGTCCCAGCAGCCGCCCAAACAGCTTGGCGATCATTCCTACGATCAGCGCCGCAATGATGGTTCCTTCCCGCACGCCGTTTATGTAATGGAACAGCGGCAGAGAAATGGCCGCCGCGATAAGGGCCATGGAAGCGTCAAAGCATACCTTTGTAATACCAAAGTCCGTGTGAAAGCGTATAGTAACGGCTCTTACAAAGGATTCACCCGGAAGCATGGCCACGTTGGCCGCGACTTCCACATAAACGCCAAACCCCAGGATAACGCAGCCGATCAGAAGGTAAATGATCTTATAAGGATACAGCTCCGGCTCTATCCATTTCAGCAGAAGCATGGACCAGTCGATAAAGTATCCGAATATAATGGATACCGGGATCTGCAGCAGATCGGCAGGTTTGAATTTCTTTCCCAGAATGAGAATCTGAAGGAAAATCAGCAGCAGGCTGAAAAAAATCGTAAATTGTCCTAAGGTAGGACCAAACCCCAGGCTCAGCACATAGGGAATACTGGAAATAGGCGATGTTCCCAGCTCTGCCTTTGTAATAAAGCTGACGCCAAAGGAATTTATATATAATCCAATCAGGAAAATGATATATCGTTTCGCGAGTTCTGTTTTAGTCATGATATTCCTCCATTGATTTTTTTAAATTTTCCTGGAGCTGCCGAAGCGTTTTTTTAAATGGCTCCTGCTGCTCCGCAATTCCCTTAAAAGCCGCGGCTATAGTATGTTCCAGGGCCTCCAGCGTCCTCTCCATACCGCGGCGGCCTTTTTCGGTAAGATAAACATTCTGAGCCCGACGGTCCTCGGTTTCCGTCCTTCTTTCAATAAGCTCCTTCTTTTCCATATATAAAAGCAGAGTGGTTACTGTGGCAGGTTCGATCCTGCAGCCGGAAGCAATTTCCTTTTGCTGACAGCCTTCCTTTTTTTCGAGAAATTCCAATATTTTAGGCTGTCCCGGCGTCAGGCCTGTGTCTTTAAGCCGCATGAAAAGTTCTTTATAAAGAAGCGCCTGACTGGACATCAGCGCCTGATGCAGACTGCCGTCACTTTTTTTGGAAAGCAGAGCTTCGTATGAGGACGCCCTGCTTCTTAAATTTGTTTCCACAAATTCCAAAACGGTTAGAAACTGTCTCCGGTCCTCTTCCTGTATCCCTGAAAAGGCTTTCCTTTCGCAAGTCAGAAAAGCGTCCTGTACATATGCCGCCTTGCGCTTTCCGCAATCGGTCAGAAAGACCTCTACCGTTCTCCGGTTTTCCGCATCCCGCTGCCGTTTTATAAGCCCCGCGGTCTCCATTCTGGCCAGAATCCTGGCTGTTGTAGACGGCTCTATTTCACAGGCCGCCGCAATATCTCTTTGTATAGACGGGCTGTGGAAAGCCAGATATTCCAGTATTTTGGGCTGCCCCGCCGTCAGACCGGTTCCCTTTAGGCTGCTGAATACCATCTTATGAAACATGGTATAGGTAAACATAATTCCGTCAAATAATGATTTATCGTAAGTTTCCATAATCTTAACTCCTTGTTTTCGGAAAACAACGGCTCTAAAATTATTGCCTTTCTAATTATTGTCTTTCTTAATATTATACAACTCCCGCTTCTCTTGTCAAGCCTTCTCTGAGCAAGTCCAAATCAATCAAATTCAAAAAAAACAGAAACATTAACCTGTTTTTCAACGATTGTTTCTGTTTTTTAGCGGTTCTGGCCACTATGAATCGGTCAAATTGGGCCTTATACAGGGCAACAAGGCTTTGGGGAAGAAATACAGCCCCCAAAACCGGATACTTTTTGAAACAAACACAGGAAACGGAAAGCGTGTTTCTTCTTTTTTCACAATTTCCTTTTTCTTCCTCTCCCTTGCCTTACCAGAACTATTTAATCAAGAAACAAGCCAAAAATGGAACTACCCGGCTGCTTTTACAACCGGGCAATTCCGCATCATTTACTTTTATTTATTAAAAAGGACCTTTCCATAGGTTCTGGAAAGCAATCATAAGCTATCTTAAATAACCCGCGGGGACCTGCTTCAGACATTCCGCCTGGCCGCTTTTCCGTATGAAAAAAACACCGGTATCTTTTCCCGCGCTGTCACGGCAGTGTCCCGCTCCTGTAACAGCCAGAAGGTTTCCCGCCCCGCAGCTGTCCGGCAGGTTTGCGTAAGCAACATAGTTTTTCCCCGGAACGGCGGTTTCACAGCCGCTGATAATGCCAAACCCCATCTCATGGGGCTCATCGATCCGATCCGCGCAAAAAATCCGGACATCCTTTTCCGCAGGAAGGCCCCCGGGAAGCATAAGCCAGTTGGTATGGCTGCTTCTGCAGTATTTTTCGCCTTCAATCCGGCACAGCTCTACGCCTGCGGAGGCAAGGATCTTTTTTCCCGGCTCCAACAGGATTTCCATGTTCTGAAATAAGTCCCGATATTGGCGGCCTGCCCATACCTGCACCTTTTCCGGAGCCATTGCGGTTTCCATGGTTTTTACGATCCAGCCCGGGTCATTGGGAAGCGCAACGCGAATCCCAAGGGTCCGCGGCGCAAAACCCGTATATTTGCTCATTCTGACGATAAGCGCCAGCAAAGCGTTAAAAGCGTCCTGAAACACTCCGGCCCGCAAAGCCGCCTCGGGGAAGCGGACGCAATATCCCTTCAGATTCAGAAATCCGGTATTGGCAAGCGCAATGGTCAGGGCCGTCCTTACCTGATCTGCCGGAATACCTTCAACCGGAACGCCGGTTTCTTCAAAATCCTCCCGGAAGCTTTCCTGGCACAGCGCGTTCTCCGCAGAAAGCTGAAGAACAATGTTTGCGCGCTTTTTCCGGCGCTTCGCAATTTTAATGATTCGTTTCAGTTCAAAAATAGAATCTACGCTAATGGCTTTGATCCTGTTTTCTATAGCGGCTTCCAGTTCTTCTTCACTTTTTGCCATGCCGCCCAGCAGGATCTGTTCCGCGTAAAAGCCTTCTTTCAGACATTTTTCCATCAACGCCCCTGACTGGACCTGCAGATCGATACCCGTTTTTCGCACAGCCTGCAGGATGGCCGGGTCCGACTCATACTCCGCCGCGTAATGCACTGCAGTCCTGGCGTGATGTGTCCGAAACGCCACAATAAGCTCATTGATATTCCTGCTGATTTCTCTCTCAGAAAAAATCCACAGAGGCATTTTGTATTTAGCTGCCAGGCAGGTCAGGTCCTGCCCGTCAAAGATAAGGTGGTTCTGTTCTTTGGAAAATATTTTGCTTTCAAAAATATCCATCCATATCCCCTCCTTTTCGGCGCTGCAAAAAGATGCAACAAAAAGTAGACTATCTTCCCACCCAAAGATGTTCTACGGTCGAGATCCATTCTAAAGCAAAGTCTCCTGGCTCGCGATTCATCCTAGGGAGCGCCTTCTCACTTTTAATATAAAGCAATGGCGTCTGTGCTCCTTTGTCCTCGCATACAGTAGGGGTAAGCCTGCGCCGGCCTTGCACCGGTCTTCCTTACGCTTTGGATCTGATATTCAGTTATAATTTATGTAATTAGTATACGCTTCTTTTTCCTTTTTGTCCAGTCGATGATTTTGTTTCACGGCGCCGATCAGCATTTTAAGCTTAGGATAAGCCGGCTTTTTCCATGCGTTCATTCAAAACCCGAATATCCCGCTCCATGAGAGTTAGTTTTACGGATAAAAACTCCCTTTCTCCTTCTGACTGCAAAGCCTGATTCAGCTTTCTGTCCAGATCCGCATGTCCTTCGGAAACGAACTTGAAATACTTGTCAAGATCATTTTCCTGAGTCAGTCTGACGCTGGTCAGGTCGATTTCCATACGGCTCAGTTTTTCGTTCATCTGATTTTGACCGGCTTTTAGCGCATTCAGCATCTTTTTCACGCTGCTCTGGTCCGCTTCTATCGCTTCCAGTCTTTCGCCGTTGAAGTTCTGGTTGGATTCCAGATTTTCCATTTTTTCGGTCATCCGGATCTGTCCGGCTTCCAGAGCGTCCAGCCGTTCATTCATCCGGGCCTGTCCGGCTTCCAGAGCGTCCAGCCGTTCATTTGTCCGGACCTGCTCTGTCTTAATGTCCTCCATGCCGCTCTTTAAATCGTTCAATAGCTGTATAATGTTTTTTTCGTTTTTCATTTCACTCATATCTTCCCTCTGATCCTTTTGAAGTATTTTATCATTTTTCATTATACACCAGCTGGAATTATTTGTCAATCTTTTCTCTTCCAAATATTTACACTGCCCTTTTATCGCTTCATATCTGGAAGTATCAATTTTCTGGCGCGGATTCTTCGCCATCATACCGATAATTTTATTAAGTTCCCTTTCTCGCTCTTTCTGCAAGATTTTCTCTTCATAGCTTAATTCCGCTATCATCATATGTCCCCCCGTTTCTCGAAAACCCGCGTTTCGCTTATTCATTCCTCTGTCCCGCAAAAGATTTACCGCAGGATAAAGACATTATACCATAAAACCTTCCGCGGAAGATTTTTAATTAAAAAAACATGATCACGCACCAGACCGCCGGCTTTCCCAAAGGCAGCTTCCAAAAAGCACAAAGCCGCCGCGCGGTTTGACCAAATCCGGTCAGCCGCACGGCAGCTCATTCATTTTTTCATTCATTTAAAATTCCGCCGTCTTAGGGGTTCTCGGGAATGGCAGTACGTCGCGGATATTGCTCATTCCGGTCAGGTACATGATGATCCGTTCAAATCCCAGGCCATAACCGGCGTGTTTTACTCCGCCATACTTGCGCAGATCCATATACCACCAGTAATCCTTTTCATCCATGCCCATCTCTTCGATACGGGCTTTCAGTACATCATAACGCTCTTCCCTCTGGCTCCCGCCGATGATTTCGCCAACGCCCGGCACCAGAAGATCGCAGGCCGCAACAGTCCTGCCATCATCATTGAGACGCATGTAAAACGCTTTGATATCCTTTGGATAATCCGTTACGAATACCGGCTTTTTATAGATTTCCTCCGTCAGATACCGTTCATGCTCCGTCTGCAGGTCGATTCCCCACTCAACCGGATAATCGAACTTCTTGCCGGACTTTTTCAGAAGCTCCACCGCTTCCGTATAGGTAACTCTCGCAAAGTCCGCGTTTACCAGAGCGGTCAGACGATCCAGCAGCCCCTTATCCATAAACCTGTTGAAGAATTCCATTTCCTCCGGCGCGTTTTCCAAAACATATTGAATGATATATTTAATCATGGCTTCCGCCAGATCCATATTGTCTTCAAGGTCAGCGAAAGCAACCTCCGGCTCGATCATCCAAAATTCAGAGGCATGTCTGGCTGTGTTAGAGTTTTCCGCGCGGAAAGTCGGTCCGAAGGTGTAGACGTTGCGGAAGGCCAGAGCGAAAGTCTCCGCTTCCAGCTGCCCGCTTACAGTCAGGCTGGTCTCTTTTCCGAAGAAATCCTGGCTGTAGTCGATTTTACCGTCTTCTGTTTTTGGCAGGTTTTCCATGTCCAGAGTTGTAATGCGGAACATTTCTCCCGCGCCTTCACAGTCGCTTCCAGTTACAATTGGTGTATGGACATATACAAAATCATTTTCCTGGAAGAACTTATGGATTGCGTACGCTACCAGAGAGCGTACTCTGAATACGGCGGAAAAGGTGTTGCTTCTCGGACGCAGGTGAGCAATTTCTCTTAAAAATTCCATGCTGTGGCGCTTTTTCTGCAGCGGATAGTCTGAAGCGGAGTCCGCTTCGATGACAACTTCCTTTGCCTTGATCTCAAAAGGCTGCTTTGCTTCCGGTGTCAGGACGAAGGTCCCTTTTACCATCAGAGCCGCGGAGATCGGGGCTTTGGAAATTTCCTCAAAATTATCTAAGATGTCCGCTTCATAAACCACCTGTACAGATTTGAAGAAGGTCCCGTCGTTCAGCTCGATAAAGCCGAACCGGTTGGAACCCCGGTTGGTACGCACCCAGCCCCGGACTGTGATTTCCTGATCTGCATATTGTTCTGTTTCCCGAAACAGGGAACGTAGTTGTATGTCTTTCATTTTTTCCTCCATGTATGATGAAAAACCTTACGGTAAAATCAGCAGGTTTACCGTAAGGCTGTTGTTTCATTATTTATCCAGCGGCTTCATAGTCGGGAACAGGATAATATCCCGAATGCTCGGCGCGTTGGTAATGAGCATAATGACACGGTCGATACCGATGCCCAGGCCTCCTGTCGGCGGAAGTCCTACTTCCAGGGCGTTTACGAAGTCTTCATCCATTGGGTGAGCCTCGTCATCTGTACCGTCGTCCAGCTGAGCCTGCTGCTCTTTGAAACGTTCGTACTGGTCAATCGGGTCATTAAGCTCGGAGAAAGCGTTGGCGATCTCCCACCCGTTTACATAAGCCTCGAATCTCCTTGTGATTCTCGGATCTTCTGGATCTCTTTTCGCAAGAGGGGAGATTTCTACCGGATGGCCTGTAACAAATACCGGTCCGTCCAGATATCCCGGAACATCTTCACAGTATTCTTCGAACAGCTCCGCCAGGATCTTTCCTCTTGTCATGTCCTTCACTTCGTCTTTGTCCATTCCCTGACCGATGGCCGCCGTTCTGGCTTCCTCATCCGTCGTAATCTGGTCAAAGTCAATGCCTGTAATTTCCTTTACCGCGTCGGCCATATTCAAACGTCTCCAAGGAGGTGTCAAGTCAAAGGTTTTGCCCTGATATTCGATGACCATACTGCCGGTTGCCTTAAGTGCCGCTTTGGAAACGACCTGTTCAGTAACTTCCATGGTCTTTTCCATATTTTCATAGGCCATATAACATTCCATAGAAGTGAATTCCGGATTGTGGTTCCGGTCCATTCCTTCGTTACGGAACATTTTACCCATTTCATACACTCTGTCCAGGCCGCCCACTACCAGTCTTTTAAGGAAAAGCTCGTTGGAAATACGCATTTTCATGTCCAGGTTCAGGGTATTATGGTGTGTCTCAAACGGGCGCGCGTTAGCTCCGCCAGCAATGGTTGTCAGGATCGGAGTATCTACCTCTAAGTATCCGAAATCTTCTTCCAGAACCCGCTTGATTTCTTTGATGATTGCGGCGCGCTTGATAAAGGTCTCTTTTACATCCTGATTCATGATCAGGTCAACGTAACGCTGTCTGTAGCGGATATCGGTATCTTTCAGTCCATGCCATTTGTTAGGAAGCACCTGCAGGGACTTGGAAAGAAGCACGATCCTGGACGCTTCGATGGTGATCTCGCCTCTCTGGGTCTTGAATACTTTTCCCTCGATACCGAAGATGTCACCGATATCATAGGTTTTGAACCATTTATATTCTTCGTCACCCAGCACGTCTTTTTTCACATGGCACTGGATCCGGCCTTTCACGTCCTGAATATCGGTAAAGGAAGCCTTCCCCATACCGCGCTTTGCCATCATTCTTCCGGCAATGGAAACCTCTTTTCCATCCATTTCCTCAAAGTTATCCTTAATGTCCTGGCTGTAAGCGGTTACTTCCCACTTTTCGATCAGAAACGGATTTCTTCCCGCTTCCTGCAGAGTCTTCAGCTTTTCACGCCTGATTCTTCTCTGCTCATTCAGCCCTTCTTCGGTCAGTTCTTCCGCTTCCGGATTTACATTTTTCTTTTGTTCGCTCATTTGCACTACCTCTGCTTTATTTCTTACTGATTTCTAATATTTTGTAATTGATCGTTCCGTCCGGAACTTCTACCGCGATCTCGTCGCCTGCTTTGTTTCCAAGCAGCGCCTGACCTACCAGCGATTCATTGGAGATTTTTCCTTCAAACGGGTCTGCCTCTGTAGAGCCTACGATGGTAAACTCTTCTTCTTCTTTTGTATCCATGTCCTGCACTTTTACCGTCAAACCTACCGTCACCTGGTCTCCGGCCAGCTCGCTTTCATCGATGATCTTTGCTTTACGGATCATGTTTTCCAGCTTGTGAATCCGTTCTTCCAGCTCTGCCTGTTCATTTTTGGCAGCGTCATAATCGGCATTTTCGGAAATGTCGCCCTGAGCGATGGCTTCTTTGAGTTTTTCAGCAACCTCTGCCCTTCTGACCGCAACAAGTTCCTCATGTTCTTCTACGATTTTATCGTAGCCTTCTTTGGTTAACAGTATTTCTTCTGTCATTTAGATAATCTCCTTTCGACCCATTGTCATATCGTAATATTATAATGCGGAAAGCCTAAATTGTCAATGATTTGGCGGGATTTTGAAGCCCTCTCCCCGCGTCCCTTCAGGTTTCTTTATTCCCGCCCCGGCAGATCTTCCTTTTGAGCGTATCTATGGAGAAGCCCATTACGCCATCTATATTGCCTTTATCGGATCTCCGAACTGAAATCGGGCCGGCCGAAGGTCAGCGCACAATATCTTGAGGGGTGGGTACGGACAAAGTTCTGGGCCTCCAATCTGGCAAGAAGGCATATGAAGCCTTGGAGTCCTAAAACGTGTAAATATGAAGATTTTTTTCTGTTTTTACACGTTTTTTTGTGGATGGCAGCATACGAAAACTGGACACATCGGAAAATAAAGCAAATTAGTTTTGCAATTTTCTAAACGCCAAGCAAATTAATTCTATTTTCTGCTTCGAATCTGTAATTTATTGTAAAGTTCCATGTTCGCCACCTGAAAAAACGTGTAAAAATGAAAGTTTTGCTCTTTATTTACACGTTTTGTGGATCTGGCCGGGCTGTCGGGCGGCTCCCTTTCGCTTGCCGGTTATCTCCTATAGCTTTTTGGGCGGATATTTTATACAATATAAACAGAAGATAATCATTATGAAGATGCGGCCGCAGATGCTGGCGCAGGGAGACGGCATTTATGGAGAAGGGTTCTTTGGCGGCTTGGAATTTCGTAAAAGTTAAAGGAAAGGAAGTTGAACAGCATGGATTATAAAGGGGCAATTTTTGATATGGACGGGACTTTGACTGATTCTATGTATATCTGGGATGTGGCCGGGGAAACGTATCTGAGAAATCATGGAAAGTCGCCTGCCGATGATCTTCGGGACCGGCTGCGGCCTTTGAGCCTGACTCAGGCGGCAGAGCTTTTTCAGAAGGAATACGGAATTACAGATACGATTCCTGAAATTCTAAAAGGCTTCGATCAGGTAGTAGAATATGAGTATCGGGTAAACGTCACATTAAAGCCAGGCGCGCTGGAGCTTTTGGATGATCTGAAAAGACGGGGCGTTCAAATGAGCGTTGCCACCTCTTCGCCCCGGGCCATTGTACTGATGGTGCTGGAGCGGCTGAAGATTCTGCCCTACTTTTCTCATGTAGTCACCTGCGGTGATGTTGGTAAAGGTAAGGACCGCCCGGACGTCTATGACCGGGCGGCTGAATTGATGGGAACCGGCCGCGCTGACACGCTTGTGTTCGAAGACGCGCTTCACGCGGTCACTACTGCCAGCGGGGCCGGATATTATGTGGTTGGTATTTATGATAAAAGCGAAGGTATCAATGAGGATCTGATCAAACCCTTATGCAGCCAGTATATTAAAAATCTGTATGACTTTGTAATGCCGTGATCCGGATTAAAACTTCTCTTTAGCCCGTCTAAAGACCGCAAAGGCTGCGGATGAATCGCCGAAGTCTCCATAGCCCGAACCTATAAAACAGTTCCGGCTCCTGTAATCATCAGCTTCTCGGCAGCCCGCATCCACAAAAGCATCCTCAGCATTTTTTCCCGCCCTGTTTCCCGTCCGGGAATGGGCATTCTATGTCTTTACAAAAACGGGAGCATCGAGAAGTGGTCGGAGATCCACTATATTCCAATCTGCGATAACACCGGAACTGTCTCCGCTATTGAGGGCATCCTGCGCGACATTACGAAGCGAAAACACATGGAAGAGGATCTGAAGGCCGCCGAGCAGACGAAAAAGGAACTCCTTGAAAATATTTCTCATGAGATAAAGACACCTGTAACCCTGATTCAGGGGTATACAGAAAGTCTTCTGGATAAGGTTGTCCCTCCCGAATCTACGGACATTTATTTAAAGATGCTCAATTCCAAGGCAATGATGCTGACAACCCTTGTGGACGACCTTGCTCAGGTTTCTCAGTTTTCTTCTCAAAGCATGGAATACCGGTTTTATGAACAGCCTGCCGCGGAAGTTTTTTCTGAGCTTTTGAATCAGGCGGAATTTCATGTGACCCAGTCCGGCCGCGTCCCTGTGGTTTCCTCCGGCATTGAGAAAAACGCGATCCTCATTGTGGATCCTTACCGGATCCAGCAGGTATTTACACTGCCGTATTACAACTGACGCCTTCCGAAAAATTTCATCATTTTACCAATTCCCTTGACAAGATCAGGGGGAAAAGTGTATTGTAAATGGGCAGTGTAATTTAGCAGGAGGACGCAATATGAGACTTAGAAAAGAATCTGACACTATGCAGGACGAAGAAGTCCTGCTCATCGCAAAAGTATCTGACGCATTGGCGCATCCGGCCAGAATCAACATTTACCGCTTTATCCTGCAATGCAATCGGGAGCGTACAAAAGTATGCAACAAGGATGTGGTAGCGGCCTTTGATTATTCGCAGGCCACGGTTTCTCAGCACATCAAAAAGCTGGTGGATTCCAGTCTGATCGAAGTAAAAAAGGTTGACCGTTTTTCTTATTATTATGTAAACATGGGGGCTCTGGCCCGCTATCTGGCTGCCACGAAGAAATTCGGGCAGGGTCAGATGTAGGATCAGGTTCGCTTTCTTATGGAAAGAAGCGCACCTGCCCCTGCGGCAGTCATAAGGAAAAAACCGATGCCGGCAGATTTCAGCAGTTCGAAATCTGCTTCTTTTTTTGTCCATTTATCGATAATCTGGCCCTCTTCGTCGTAAGACAAAACGGAAAGCTGGTGTTCTTCCGCCCGGATGATCTGATAATTGCTGTTTACCGCATCCAGCGCCTGGCTGTACTCTGGCGTATTGGCCCCGTCAAAATAGGCGCTTCTCCGCTTTCCCGAATTTCCCATGATCTGCGTAAACCCGCCGAGCTCCTTTGTCCGCATATACACATGCTGATGGCCGCATAGCACCAGATCGATACCACCCTGCTCCAGGAGCGGCTCCCACTGCAGCCGCAGTTCGTCACAGATCGGATCCCCTTTGGACACACCATAGATAGGATGATGGGTCACGGCAATTTTCCAGGTCGCTTCGCTTTCAGCAAGATCCGCCAGGATCCAATCATGGACTGCCTCCAATTGGTCCTGCCAGTTTTCATTCTTTTTCCGTTCTTCCAAGAAAAAGCTGCTGTTAAGGACCAGTATATGGCAGTTTCCATAATCAAAGGAATAAAACTCTTCTTCCAGCCCCTCTGGCCCGTTTTCAGGGAGAGCCAGCATTGTAAGGCAAAGATCAGGCGTCACATCGGTTTCATGGTTCCCCACCGCAGTCATCATGGGGATATGAGAGAAAACCGGCGACGCGTTTTCCAGAAAAAGATTCCAGTCCCTCATGCTTTTGCTGGAATTGACCATATCCCCGCCCAGGATCCCGAACGCAATTGCTGGGTTTCGCTCTCTTATATCCTGGACCATCTGGCCCCACGCGGGATAGTCTTTTTCCCGGTTCTGATACTGCACATCTCCCATGTACAGAAATTCGCAGGAATCCGTCTTTCCTGCTGTCGTAAAAAGCTTTGGACTGGTCCAGTCTGTTCCGTCTCCGATTCTGTAAAGATAGGAGGTTCCCGGTTTAAGTCCTGTTATGACCGCCTCACAGCGCCAGTAGTCTTTTCCCGCTTTTGTCGATACCGCTTTTATCCGCTTTCCCTTTTCGAGAAGCTGGGTTTCTCCCTGCCTGTATTCGCTGTACTGGACATAAGCCTCCCGGCAGGCGCCGCTCTTCCATGTCAGCGTCTGGCTTTGGGTATTATCAAGGGACCAGGATAAAATCACCTGGTCCGCTTTATATTCCTGTGAAAAAACGGGGACTGCCCCGGCAAAGAAGAACAGACCGATCATCAGGGCCGCTCTGGATAAAACCTTCATTTGCTTCCTCCTGAGAGTATTATTATATGTGATTCCAAAACTGCCTATACCGGTTCTTCCTAACAGAAAAACAGCGACAACCTGTTTGTTATCGCTGTTTTTCCGGCAAATTATTATTATAACGTTCTGAAGAAAAATCATGGTTCTTAACTACCATGGCTATACTATACCACAACTTGCCAAGAAAAAATGTTGGCCGGCCAACATTTTTTAAAATTTTTTTATTTTTTTTTAAAGTTTTTTTCCAAGCAGCTTTTCCAGCCTTACTTTTTGCTCTTCTCTGGCAAAGCCATAGCCGTATTGATAAAAGTCCAGCACGTCCGCGTCCTTTACAATTTCTTCCAGAGGACTTCCGATTTCCGATTTTTTGCTGTGATTTTTTACAGCGATGCCAATCTGCTGAATCTCTTCCTCTTCAAAAAGTCCAGTTCCTCTGAGAAATTCCATAGCCGGTTCATAGCCGACTTCCGCGTGGTTTTCCTGTTTTCCCGTAATGATCCGTCCGTAATCGTGGACCGCGCAGGCGCAGGCGGCCAGAATCGGGTCAACGCCCCGCTCTTCCGCAAAAAGGTATCCCAGCTTGGCGCAACTGGAAATATGTACCCGCTCCCAGTCAATAAAATGAGAGCGTTCCGGCACCAGCTTTTCGTATTTATCGATTTCCTTCAGCAGAGCGCTCTGCAGTCTCAAAATTTTTTTCATGCTTTACCTCCTGTTATTTGTGATAGGTTTCCCCTTTTAATATCTTAAAGCTCCGGTAGATCTGCTCCAGTAAAATGACCCGCATCAGCTGGTGAGGAAAGGTCATTTTGGAAAAGCTGAGGGCATAATCGCTACGAGAAAGAACTTCTTTACCCAGCCCGATGGAGCCGCCGATGACAAAGGCGACGCTGCTTTTTCCCTGCAGTCCCAGCGTTCCGATTCTGGCTGACAGTTCTTCGGAGCTCAGCATTTTTCCCGCGATTTCTAAGGTGATCACATACATATCATCCCGGATATGCTTTAAGATCCGTTCCCCTTCCTTGTTTCGAATGCTGTTTTCCCGCGCTTCCCCCGCCTGATCCGGGGTCTTTTCGTCAGCCACTTCGATGATTTCCAGCCTGCAGTATTTACTGAGCCGTTTGCTGTACTCGGAAATAGCGTCTTTCAGATATTTTTCTTTGATTTTTCCTACTGTGATGAGAGTGATCTTCATTTTACCGCTTCCACCTCATACACCGGACTGACCTGATCCCGCAGGATCACTTCCACCTTCAGCCGGTCTCCTATGTAAATATCCTCCTCCATGAGAATGTTGCCGATGGTCATTTTCGCCAGCTCCGGCTCGTTATTCTGATGGCTCAGATGTCCCAGCAGAACGCGGCGCGCCTTGTCTTTCGCCTCCATCAGCCTGCAAATGCATCTGGCCGCGGTTACGTTGGAAAGATGCCCCTTATCGCTCAGGATACGCCGCTTGGTCTGGTAGGGATATCCGCACATCTGCAGGACCTCCACCTCATGGTTGGCTTCCAGCACCAGAAGGTCCGCTCCTGTGATCTCCTGGAAAATTTCATCTGTGACGCAGCCGGAATCGGTCACAATACTGATCTGGCTTCCATCCGCGTAAAAGGAAAAACCTACCGGCTCTGCCGCGTCGTGAGAAACAGGGAAGGGCCGCACGAGAATATCGCCCACATAAAAATCCTGTCCTGTGGTAAAATACGCTTTTTTTTCTTCCGCAACTTTTCGCTCTATCTTTTCCCATGTGGCTTTGTTGGCGTAAGCTTTGATATTGGGCGCCTTTCTGGTTACAATAGGAAGGCTTTTTACATGGTCGATATGTTCATGGGTAACAAGAAGGGCCTGCAGCATTTCCAAGGGAGTCCCCGTATGCTCCAGCCCTTCGAAAATCCGCTTTCCGCTGATCCCCGCGTCTACCAGCAGCGCTGTCTTTCCGTAGCGGACCATATAACAGTTGCCGCTGCTGCCGCTGGCAAGTGAACAAAAATTGAATGGCATAGTCTGTCCCCTTTTCTTGTCGTTTTCTGCTTTATAGAATACTCCAGCCCGCGGCTTGTGTCAAATCCCCGGCCTTCCTTAAAAGGTCTCAGGGAGCGCCGCGGGCCTGGCTTTTCGCAGGGCTCAGGCTTCCGGTGTCCAGTCCTTGCACACGTCGATCCACTGCTGGCAGCCGGAATGCCGCTCTAATTCCGCAATGGACAATTCCACCGCGCTATGGCCATTTCCGGCAGCCGGATACACTTTTTCAAATCGTTTCAGAGAAATGTCCAGGTAAACAACCGTTCCCGGATTTACAGAGAAGGGGCATACGCCGCCCGGAGCGTGCCCAACGCGGGCTTCCACCTGGTCTGCCGGAATCATTTTCGCCTTCTGGTGAAACAGCCCCTTGTATTTTTTATTATCGATTCTCGCGTCTCCAGCCGTCACAATCAGAACCGAAGTTTCCCCTTGCAGAAGGGACATGGTTTTCGCAATCTGCTTCGGCTCACACCGAATGGCCGCGGCCGCTTCCTCCACGGTTGCGCTGGATTTTTCCAGATCCATTACCCTGTCCTTCATACCAGCGCTTTCAAAATAAGCTCTCACAGTTTCGTAAGACATACTCTGCCTCCTTTTCTTTTTTTCCAGTATAAACTACCGGCAAAAATAAGTAAATCACATGACAGAATTTGTCCCTGAAATCTCGGCGAGCCTTGCAGGCAGATGGATTTCATCGTATAATACCCTCTGAGAGGTATGAATGATGAGAAATGACAAAGTTTTAAGGATCTACACCGACGGGGCCTGTTCCGGAAATCAGAGTGAAAAAAATTTCGGGGGCTGGGGCGCTGTTTTAGAATTTGCGGGCCACAGCCGGGAGCTGTACGGAGGGGAAAAA
This sequence comes from bacterium 210820-DFI.6.37, assembly GCA_020558355.1. Lineage (GTDB taxonomy): Bacteria > Bacillota > Clostridia > Peptostreptococcales > Anaerovoracaceae > Hominibacterium. The sequence goes on from JAJCKG010000022.1 coordinate 29,050, forward strand.
AATACGACAAATAATCGTATGGAAATGACCGCGCTGCTGGAGGCCTTCCGGGCCTTGAAAAAGGACGGTCAGACTATTGAGGTCTACTCGGACAGTTCCTATCTTATGGACTGCTTCCGCAAAAAATGGTACGCGGGCTGGCTGAAAAACGGCTGGAAAACGGCCGCCAAGAAGCCGGTGGAAAACCGGGACCTGTGGGAAGCGCTGCTGCCTTATCTGGATCGGCATCAGATCTCCTTTTTTCGGGTCAAAGGCCATGTAAATCTGGACAGTCCTTCCACCAACTTTGAAAAGCTTTACGAAAAATTCCTGGAGTGGAATGGAAGCGGCTATTCCTTTGAGGACTTTCAATATGTAACGGAAAAGAACAACCGGGCTGACGCTCTGGCCAATCTTGGAATTGATCAGGTCAGGAGCTGACCGTCCGTAAGTCAGCTCCTTTTGGAAAGGTTATAAATGGCGTCCGCCGCGATTTTCATCTGCTTTTCATTGTTATAGATTCCCATGCTGACCCGGACCGCTCCCGTATCCCAGGTTCCTATGGTTTTATGAGCAAGCCCCGCGCAGTGGTAGCCCGCGCGCACCGCAATTCCATATTCATCGTTTAATAGCGATGCTACTTCTTCACAATCCATCCCTTTTATATTAAATGTAACGATACCAACTTTCTTTTTACAGTCGGACGGGCCGTAAACCCGTACATTCTTCATGTTCCGCAGACTGCTGTCCAGAATCTCGGTCAGCTCCTGCTGGTGCCCGCGGATGACGTTTATCCCGATTTTTTTTACAAAGGCCGCGGAATATCCCAGCCCGATAATGCCCGGAGCGTTCAGGGTTCCCGCTTCAAAGCCTTCTGGCAGCTCCAGAGGCTGCTCCAATTCTCTGGATAGGGTTCCCGTTCCGCCCTCCATAATAGGAGTTATGTCGACCTTTTCCCCTACATACAGCAAACCGGTTCCCAGGGGACCCAGCAGTCCTTTATGGCCCGGCAGCGCAAGCAGGTCGATTCCATCCGCTGTCATAGGCAAGTGCCCCGCGCCCTGCGCGCCGTCTACCAGAAGCAAAAGCCCCTGTTCCCTGCACAGCTTTGACAGCGCTTCGATGGGCATGATGGTTCCCGTCACATTGGAAGCCTGCGTGCATATGACCATTTTCGTATTTTTTCGGATGGCCCCCAGGATCAAATCCAGAGAAAGGCTTCCGTCCGCGGCGCAGGGCACAATGGTATGTTCTACGCCCCGGGCGGCCATGCTCCAGACCGGCCGCAGCACCGAATTATGCTCCATGGCGGTCGTAATAACGTGATCCCCCTGTTTAAGCACGCCCTTGATGGCCATATTGAGAGCCTGTGTGGTATTGGATGTAAAAAGGATCCGGTCCGCCCGCCGGATCTGAAAAAGCTCTGCCAGTGTCTGCCGCGCCCGATAGACTTCTTCCCCTGTTCTCCGAGACAGGTCGTGGCCGGAACGTCCCGGGTTGCCGCAGTAGGACAGCATGCAGGCGTCCATAGCGTCTACCATGCCCTTGGGCTTTGGAAAAGATGTAGCTCCGTTATCTAAATAAATCATGGCATTTCCTCCTAAAGTACAGGATATGCGCAAGTTTCTTATTTTGTTCGTTTCAGCAGATTCAGTCTGGCCTTGTCCTCCTTTGATATGCGGTAAGATTCTCTGATTTTCTGGATTGTTTTATTATGAGTAACATCATCCAGCAGTCCGTCCACAAGCAGAGCTTCCGTCTGCTGAGGAAATTTTACATAACAAACAGACAGCAGCCAGGCCGCGGCCATTTTCACATAGTAGCCTTCATGCCGCACCTTGCCTGCATAATCCAACAGCTGCTCAATGTGTTCTTCGTCCACATAATGACCCAGCATCATAACCAGCGCAAATCGTATATAGTATTCCCGACTGTCCTGTGTCATAGGCTCGATCAGATCCCATACCAGCTGCCGGCCCTCACCTTTATCGGCAAACTTCAGACTGCTGCAAAAAGTATCGCATACAGCCCAATTATCGATTCGAGGTAAAAATCCTTCAATGCGGGAAATTCGCTCTGCCGCATCCATCGCTGCCGATGCGATAACCAGTCCCTGAAGAAGAACCTCTTCATAATAAAGCTCTGTTCCTCCTACTCCGGCAGGATCCCGCTTACAACAATCCAGCTCGGAAAGATATCCTGTCCAATCCTGCCTCCCAATCTTTTTCGCCAGCTTGCGCATATCCGGCACACGAACGCCCAGAGTTCTTTCTTTGTCAACGCCAGGAATCAATTTACAGTTAAAATCCTTATAGTTTTCTTCTGCCATTGCTCTCAGCTCCTGCAGAATTCCTTCTCTTGTTAAATCCAATTGCTCCATTTTTATATCCTCCAATTCCGGTCCGCCAGCTTTGCGAGACGGGTGGTTTTTACGCCAATTGCTTTTTTCGGGCACATTTCCTGGCAGCAGTAGCATTTAATGCATCTCCTGTAATGATAGGCCGGCTTTCCCCCGCGGAAATAAATGGCTTTCGGCTCTACCGGGCAAGCCTTGACGCAGATACCGCAGCCGACGCACTTTTCTTTTTTTACATAAGGCTTTCGATCCAGCAGAGGCTGCAGAAAACTGATGCTGTTCAGCTGCCCTCGAAATTCCGCTTCCCGCTCTACCTTAAAATCCGGGTTTCCCCAGCGGCTGACCGCTTCCTCCATGGAAATTTCCCCTTCCTCTGTTACCAGCTGGATCTGTTCTTCTTCGTAGGTGCCGATGCCGAATTTCTGGCCGTAGACATTCGTCGCTACCAGCGCCGGATCCAGATGTACCAGTCTGCAGAACAGGCTGTCCAGGGCTACCGGATCGGCCGATGCCGCAATGACACCCATAGGGACAGGATCTCCGGACTGAGGGCCGTTTCCTTCCATGGCCATAATACCGTCCATGATATGAAGGCGCGGCTTTACCAGTCGGTTCAAATCTCCGATCATCTTTCCAAAGCTGTCCGCGTTTGGGAATCTTGCGTGGGAAGCGCCTTTGTTAAAGCCGTAGACGCAGCCGAAGGTGTTCTTCATGGCCCCGGTGATCCGTTCCAGCTGGTGGGTCTTCATTTTGCATATGTTTATGATGGCGTCCGCCTCCAGTACGCCTTTGCACAGGACGAAATGATCTGCCGCATACCCTTGCGGAAAGGGCACCTGCTGGCCTTCGGAAAAGTTGGCGGGAAAGATATCCAGAGCTTCCGCTTCCTGCCGGATCCCGCAGCCCTCTGCCGTCTGTTCTACGCCGATCAGATGATTGCCGGGAGAATCCCCATAGTACAGATTTTTGTATCCCGCCTCCAGCAGCCCTTTTCCTACAGCGGCGAAAACCTGCGGGTGGGTGGTGCAGGCTTTTTCCGGAGCGCACCGGGCCAGCAGATTGGGCTTGAGTATAATATGCTCTTCTTTGGAAACAAACTCCTGCCAGCCTCCCAGCAGCTCTACTGCTGCGGAGACGGCCCGGTCTGTCAGTTCTGATCTGTACTGCCTGCATTCTATGATGGCAACTTTACTTTTCATATAGCGACCTCGCTTATCATTGTTTTTATTTGAGAGTTTTCCTGTTTTTCTTTCCCTGCATCCTGCTTTCAGTCTTTTTCACTTCAGATTTTACTTCTGTGTTTTGCGGGTTTGGAAGATAAAACCATTATACGATGGATCGCCGCGGCCCGCAAGGGATATCCTGTCCGGCAGACAGAGCCTGTTTATAATCAAGGGTTCCATGTTTGGGGAGTAGAGAAAGGCGCAGCGCGGATAGCGACCGGCCCGAGCCGGCCGTTATCTGTTTTTGGGGCTTCTGATTTGGTCGCCAATTTCCGATTTTCTTTCCGACCTGGTCGCCCTTCTTTGAAAAAATATAAGCCTGGCGACCAGAGCTGCCTCTGACCCATCGCCAGGCTGTCAATCTTGCTTATCTGGCTCCAGCCTTTTTGTAAATAGCCACATTATGGTGACGAAAAATAATTCCTAAGCTTTTTCCTTGACAAGCACATAGTATCTATGCTATATTCTTGTGTAATAAAATTACATTTTTAAAAAATATATCCATTCATTTGTTTCCTCATTTGCGGATTCAGCTTTTGTCAGTACACAAAGGCTTCACCCTCCGGCTGCTAAATTAACGGCCCCGCACAGCTGCCGGCAGCCAGAACTCTCTATAAAATCATACTGGCACGGCTGCCACCGCAATGAGAAACAGGTAGGAAACAGAAAATAAATCCAGAGTAAAATAAGATAGGAAAATCAAAAATGAGTCAATTTTATGCTGAATTAGAAAAGGAACTGCTGTTTCAAACAAAGCTGCTGAAGGAAAGCCAGCAAACCCGCGCCGCGCTTCCAGAAGGATACCTTTACATAAGGCAAAGCCCCAAAGGACCGCTCTATTACCAGATCACCAAAACATTCCAAAATGGCCGGTGGCATACAACACAAAAGAATATTTCTCATGATCCCGCATTGATCCTGTCCCTTACAGAAAAACGAATTTCTTCCCAAACCATAAAGCTTTGCCACAATAATCTTAAGCTGCTGAAAAAGACGCTGGCACAGTATCAGCCTTATGATAAAGAGAACCTGTTAAACGCGCTGCCGGAAAAATTTCAGCAGCCGCTGCTCTTGCGCAAACAGACCCAATTAGACGCCTGGATCAAAGCGCCCTACGAAAAATGTCCTCAGGACGTTAGGTATCACATCCATGAAACTGCCTGCGGCGAGCTGGTTCGCTCGAAATCAGAAGTGATTATCGCCAATGCTCTTTGGTCCTGCCAGGTTCCATTTCATTACGAAGAAAAACTTCCTTGTCCCGACGAAAATGGAAATTTCTATTATCCCGATTTTACCATATGGCTGCCTGATGGAAAAAGACTGATCTGGGAACATTTGGGCCTGCTCGGGGAAATGGGATACTGTGTGGAAAACGCTTACAAACTGAACTCTTATCAGCATAACGATTTTGTGATTGGAAAAAACCTGATTCTGACGCAGGACGACAGCCGTGGAACCTGCAGCAGTGCTGTTATTTATCATATAATCGAAACTTATATCCTTCCAAAGCTGCAGGGCCTGCGCTTAAAGAATTGAAATGCTATCCGCACTATTAATAACGTGGATGGAGCGCTCACCTCTGCTATGGGCCGGTCGCCTGAAGGCTCTATTTCCCTCCGGGCTGGTCGCCTTTTGCGACCTTTTTTCAGGACTGGCGACCGGGGCACTTCTCTTCCTGCGGCGCCGGTCGCCTGTAGACTCTATTTCCCTCCGGACTGGTCGCCTTTTGCGACTTTTTTTCGGAACTGGCGACCGAGGCGCTTCTCTTCCTGCAGCGCCGGTCGCCTGGAGGCGCTAGTTTTCCCCGGGCTGGTCACCTTTTGCGACTTTTTTTCAGGACTGGCGACCGGGGGCTTCTCTTCCCGCGGGGCCGGTCGCCTGAAGACTCTATTTCTCTCCGGGCTGGTCACCTTTTTCGACTTTTTTTCAGAACTGGCGACCGGGAGGATAGGACACGCCCCGGAGCTTTTGGTTTACCTGGCAAAGCGCTGTACCGCAGGAGGCTCTTCCTTTTTCCGTCGCTCAATCCTGTGTTACGATGCCGCTCCCGCTGATTGGGACAGCATCGCCCAGATACATGGGCTCCGGCTTAAATAGCCATTTTACAAAGTCTTTATCCCTTGCGGCAATCTCCCGCAGATCCCGCTGCCACTGCTTCCGATAGGTCATCTGATCCGCCGCTGCGCCCCAGGCCTGAATGTCCATTTTCCCGCAGCCGTAAAGCGCCCGGTGCAGGTGGTATCCTTGGGTTACTACAATCATTTTTTCCACCTGGAAAATCTCTTTTGCCCGATATACCGAATCATAAGTAGAAAATCCCGCGTGATCCAAAAACAGATCTTCCTCCGGTACGCCTGCATTCTCCGCGTAGGTTTTCATTGCGTTGACCTCATCGTAACCGGTCTGTCCATGGTCTCCTGACAAAAGCAGCTTTGGCGCGACGCCGCTCTTATACAGCTGGATTGCCAGATCCAGCCGGTCCTGAAGCATATAGCTGGGAGATCCGTCTTTCCTGACCTTTGCCCCCAGCACCAAAACACAATCGGCGTCCTTTTCTTTCAGGGCCTTCAGTGTTCCTTCCGAAACGGTAAAGTCCTTTGTTTCCACTCCGCACAGAATCTGATCTTTCGTTACGGATGTCACATATCCATTGACACCGAAAACCGCCGCCGCGAAAATCACCACCAACGCCAGCAGGGTCAGTAAAATCTTTTTCCGCAATTTCATAGTTTTTTCCTCCTTTTTTACACACTTCCTATTTTCAAAACAAAAAATCTGTATTATTATTATATCAGGTGTCAACGAAAGATAAAAGCAAATTGGACAGGCAGCTCCAGCACGCTTTCGCCCGGTCTGGCGCTATCGTTCCACAGCGGCGGGGCATTGCGAGGATGCTGTTTTAGACTTTTGATCCGGCTCCCGAAAGCGGGAGAAAGCAGGCGGCGCTTTTCACTTCCGGAGAACAAACAGGGAAAGGGCGGCAGTATGCAATTTATACTTAGGCCCTCAGTCATTTTGTTTTTAAATATAAAAAATTTTCATCTTTGTTGTTGACAGCACACAAATTCAGGTCTATTATTAATCTATTACAACAACGATATATGAAGGAGATCGGCAAAATGAAATATGATTTTCCAGTAACAAGAACAACGAATCCAAAGACAAAACCAGATCCTGATACCCTTCGCTTTGGCGTAGACTTCACGGATCACATGTTCATTATGGACTATGAGGAAGGAAAAGGCTGGATCGATGGACGCATCGTCCCATACGCGCCCCTTTCCCTGGACCCTGCCGCAGTCGTATTCCACTATGCGCAGGAAATGTTCGAAGGGCTGAAGGCCTACAAAACCAAAGAAGGCAAAGTCCAGCTGTTCCGGCCGGATATGAACGCCAAAAGAACCAACCGCACCAATGACCGGCTGTGCATCCCGCAGATCGACGAAGAACTGTATGTAGAAGCCATCAAAGCCCTGGTTCGTGAGGACGCGGACTGGATTCCTCAGAAGGAAGGAACTTCCCTGTATATCCGTCCGTTTATCATCGCGGATGAAGCTTTCTTGGGCGTAAGACGTTCCAACCATTATAAATTCATTATCATTCTCAGCCCGGTAGGACCTTACTATGTAGGCGGCCTGACTCCGACTAAGATCTATGTGGAAGACAAGTATGTCCGCGCGACAGACGGCGGTACAGGCGAGGCAAAATGCGGCGGAAACTACGCTGCCAGCCTGAAAGCGCAGGAGGAAGCCCACGCGAAGGGCTACGAACAGATTCTGTGGCTGGATGGAGTTTCCCGCAAATATGTGGAGGAAATCGGAACCTCTAACGCGTTTTTCGTAATCGACAATGAGGTTATCACCGCGCCTTTAGACGGAACGATCCTGCCTGGCATCACAAGAAATTCTGTAATCGCTCTGCTGAAAAAAGAGGGAATCAAAATTACGGAAAGGAAGCTGTCTATCGACGAAGTCGTATCCGCTTATAAAGCTGGCAAGTTCCAGGAAATGTTCGCTTCCGGAACAGCCGCTGTAATCTCCCCTGTAGGCGAACTGTGCTACAAAGGCGAAAAGATGGTTATCAACAACGGCGATATCGGCCCGATCGCGCAGAAGCTGTATGATACCCTTTACGGCATCCAGACTGGAACGGTAAAAGACGATATGGGCTGGACAGTAGAAGTAAAATAGAAATAAGTAAACAAAAGCCGGTCATGTCTATACAGATTCAAAACCGGCTCACAGCTGAATTTTATCGGAGCAGAACCATTTGTTCTGCTCCTTTTCTATGGCTTCCTGACGGCTTACTTTACCAGCTGAAATCCTTCTTCCGCCAGCTGCCGCTGGATCATCTCGGCCTGCTGGCCGTCTCTGGTTTCCATAACGATTTTTAAGAAGCAGCTGTTGATGGCCATGTTGGGATCGCCGTTATCATGATGCACAGCAACCACATTGCCGCCGCAGCGACTGATGACCTTGCTTACACCTACCAGCTGTCCCGGCTTGTCCATAAGCGCGATGGTCAGTGTATTCCGTCTTCCGCTCATAATCAAGCCTCTGGTAATGACCCGGTTAAGAATATTCACATCGATGTTCCCGCCGCTGACCACGCAGACAACCTTCTTTTCCTTCAGCGGGATCTTCCCAAACATGACCGCGGCCACCGGAACAGCCCCGGCCCCTTCCGCCACCAGCTTTTGCTTTTCCATCAGGGTCAAAATCGCCGCCGCAATCTCATCCTCTGTCACCGTCAGCATCTCATCCACATACTTGCTTACCAGTTCATAGGTCGTATCTCCCGGGACCTTTACCGCAATACCATCGGCAAAGGTGTCTACTGATTTGAGCGCCTTTTTTTCACGCGCCAGGATGGACTGATACATGCTGGGAGCCCCGGCCGCCTGAACGCCATAGATCCTGCACTGTGGCTTCAGCTGCTTGATAACCGCCGCGACGCCGCTGATCAGGCCTCCGCCTCCCACCGGTACCACTACCGCGTCCACATCATCCAGCTGATCCAGAATCTCCAGGCCGATGGTCCCCTGTCCCGCAATCACATCCACATCATCAAAGGGGTGAATAAACGTATAGCCCTTTTCCTGCTGCAGCTCCACCGCCTTGTTGTACGCGTCATCATATGTATCGCTTACCAGGCAGACCCTGGCTCCATAGCTTTTCGTCGCTTCTACCTTGCTGATAGGCGCTCCGTCCGGCATACAGATCAGAGACGGAATATTGTTCTTGCTGGCGGCAAGCGCCACTCCCTGGGCGTGATTCCCCGCGCTGCAGGCGATAATTCCCTTTGCCTTTTCCTCCTGGCTGAGCTGGCTTATTTTATAATAAGCGCCCCGAACCTTAAAGCTGCCTGTCATCTGTAAATTTTCTGTTTTCAAATATATCTGATTCTCCGTACTGAGCGCCGGAGCCAAAATCAAATCTGTCTTTCTTACTGCGTCCTTCAATGTGAACGCCGCGTGATAAATCCTGTCGAGAGTCAGCATCCTTATAACCTCCTACCTATTCTTCTCCTATCTATTGTATCGATTTCGCGGAGATTTGCAAGACCTTTCAAAACAGTTCCAGCGCCTTCCAGCCCCCTCGAGCCGCAGGCAGAATTTGCGTGAGAAATCTCAGCGAGCTTGCGAGCGCTTAGATTTCATCGTACAACATTCTGTCCA
>JAJCKG010000023.1 GCA_020558355.1 bacterium 210820-DFI.6.37
ACAGATAATCGTTACGCCTTCTGGAATCGTTATACTGCTTAAGCTGCTACAGCCAGAAAACGCACCATCCCTGATACTTGTCACGCCTTCCGGAATCGTTATACTGCTTAAGCTGCTACAGCCATGAAACGCCCATGCCCCAATGCTTTCTACCGAATCGTCCATGAGTACACTTTTTATTAAAGTCCGGCATTCATACCAACCAGGATTAATACAACCATAAGCTGTCATTTCCCCCGAACCCGTGATATGTAATACCCCATTGCTATACAACACCCAACGTAGCTTAGCACCGCAGGTCCCACTTGCTGTTTCAGACAAAGGCTCTTTATCATCTATATTAATAACAACCTTCTGCGTGGCTTTCTGTCCGCCATCTGCCGCTGTTGCGGTGACGGTTACTGTTCCGTTACCTTTTACTGTTCCAAACCCGCCATTTTCTGGTACACTGAGGACCGATGAATCTGAACTGGTGTAAGTAACGGTCCGGTTTGTCGCGTTTGCTGGCAATACTGTAGCCTCCGCCAGATAGATATCCTCTTTCTGATTTATGTACACTGTTGATGAATTGAACGAAACCGAGGTTACAGGAATGGCTCCGTCGGAATTGATCCAACTATCCCATTCATCAATTTTATATTTATTATTGTAAACATTCGCGTATTTTTGGATCAGGTTCAATAATGATTTGCGCAAATCAATTTGAGCTTTGCATAATTCAATCAGCCCCTTTGATCCTTCAATATTTTCCCGATAGAAAATATTGATAAAAATTGAGTTCAGCAGTCCGCCCTTAACAACATCCTCTATCCATGCTTGCGCAAACTTATTTCCACACATCTGGAATTCTACATAGGCGGAAAAACAATGATTGAACGTTTTCGCTGTCTTAGCGCTTTCATTTTTTATAAAATTGCCGCAGGCGTTTGTCATCCCTGTCTGAAAATAATAGTCACAGGTATAGAGCATTGCCAGCTTCAGATTATTTGCCGCAACATCGGTAGAATTAAACAGTCCATCCATTGTCTGCTTTCCTACCTCAACGGAGTCCAGGGCTGGGTAGGTTTTTACGATGGCTGACCAGCAGCTGTCCAAAAAAACACCCCATACATATTGAAGCGACTTATCCTGTATATAAGACAACGCCTGTCCATCCATAATTTCGATCATTTTATCCGCCGCTTTAATAAAATCGTTATTTGGATTTTCCAAATTCGCACAGGCTGTACGGGCTTGCTGAAGCAATTCAATTCTGCTTTCTTTCACATCTTGAAGGGCCAGGTAATCGCAAATCAGCTCGGTCAGCTCTTTTGTGCTGCTGGCAAAGGAGCCTACTTCTTCCAAAGCTTTATTTATCCCACTTATTGTCTGGCAATTCTGATAGAATTTTTTTAAATCCTCAATCGGATACTTGGCTACGATATCTCTCCAATTATCTCCAAATTTTTCCGCTAATTCCGAATAGATTAGTTTTCCATACTTTGTTGTTTGTTCCAACAGCTCCGTATCCGTCGATGTACTGTCTACGCTGTACATCAAATAATCCATAAGGATTGCCTCATATGCGTAATTGGGATTCTTTTTAAAATCATCATTTAGCATGCCGCTCCATTCCGCTGACAAAATGTAAAGCGGTTCATCCTCCAATAAATATCCGCCAAGCTCTTTATACAATGGGTCGCTAAACCCTGAAAAAGTAGTATAAGCGCCATTTCCATCACCTTCAAGCCCTGAAATCGATGTGTTCGCAAGCCAAACGTCAAAATCCGGAGCGTCTTCGCTCTGTGCCGACGCGCTGGATTGCGCTTCCGCAGCAAAAGCAATATTATAAGACGGTACGGCTATGAATAGTATTAAAAGGAAGCAGATCACTTTGGATAGCAATTGATTGACTGGTTTCATTACAGTATCTCCTTGTATTTTTAACTTTATTTTTTAACTAACCGGCGTAAAACCAATTATTTCACCTTGACCTTCTTCACCTTACTATAGCTTCCATAAATTTTCGTTGAACCGGACTTCTTATAAGCCCTGACCTTCACATAATAAGTCTTCTTGGCCTTCAGTTTCTTGAAAGTCTTACTTACTGTTTTATTCTTCGTAATAGTCGCAGTCTTTTTTCCTTTTGTGAACTTACTATTCTGAGCAATCACAACTTCATAGCCAGAAACAGTAGTATCTTGCCTCCAACTTGCTTTAAGATACTTCTTTCCTGCCTTAAGACCTGTTAAAACAGCTTTTTTCGGCTTGACAGTAATCGTAATTTTTTTCGATGCGGTTGTCCCTTCCGCCCTGATTGTAATAGTCGCCTTTCCCGGCTTTCCAAGACTTACCCAACCGCTGTACTTACTTACATATGCCACATTGCTATTACTGGAAGTGTAGGTGAGGGATTCATCTCCGCTGGCACTGGCATTGATGTAGAAGGATGATGCGCCATACGTTTTGATATAGGATTTGGCCGTAATCTTTGTCACGTATTTTGAAACAGCAAAGGAATAATTCCCCGTGCTTAAGTATTGACTAACACACAAATAATAAGTGCCGGATGACGGTAATTCAATAATCTCTTTGAATGCTTTTTTTATGGGTGCGTCATAATTAGAAAAATACGTATAGTCTATCTCCTGCCCATTTTTATCATAAATGCGAAAGTATACGCCCCGGATACTTGAAGTCCCCTGCAGTAAGATTTTTTTTGAGGAAGCTGTAAATTTATAAAAATCCTTATCGTCATTGTCCGCTATTTGCCCCTTATAGTTTTTTCCGAGAGAAATAGTCGCTGCATTTGCAAAGGTATTGTTGCTTCCGCCATTTGTTTCCTTAAAACTCTCACCCGCAGAAGTAAAATTTAGTTGGAATTGATAAGCTCCCGTATTGTAGTATTTCTCAAAACACAAATAATAAGTGCCCGATGTTAAATCAATACTTTCGTCAAAACTAATCTGCTCTGTTGTACTATTCCACCGAGGTTGTTTACTCCAAAGTTCATTACCGGAAACATCAAAAATTTTTATCCTGATCTCTTCAAGATACATTGTTGCCTGCAAGTCAATCCTTCCTGAGCTACTTAATGTGAATTTATAATAATCTATATCATCATTCTGAGCAATCTGATCCGTATAGGCTGTATTTACGCCAATTGTGTTAGCTGTACCTAACGAATTATTACCTCCACCATTTGTTTCCTTAAAGCTTTCACCCGCAGAAGTAAAATTCAGTTGGAATTGATAAGCTCCCGTATTGTAGTATTTCTCAAAACACAAATAATAAGTGCCCGATGTTAAATCAACGCTTTCGTCAAAACTAATCTGCTCTGTTGTACTATTCCACCAAGGTTGTTTACTCCAAAGCTCATTTCCGGAAACATCAAAAATTTTTATCCTAATCTCTTCAAGATACATTGTCGCCTGCAAGTTAAGTTTTCCAGAGCTACTCAATGTGAATTTATAATAATTCGTACTTGCGCTGGATGTAATATTCCCCTTATAAGTTTTATTTAAGGAAATACTTGTCGCTGTTCCTATCGTATTCAATGGTTGTATTGTTTTTGTAGTTTTACTGTTTCCTGACACTGATTCTGACGCAAAGGAGACAGAAGTTCCAAGCGTCAACACCATACAAACCGCAATCAGCATTGACAATATTCGTTTTTTCATAGATTTTACTCCTTTATCATTTAGACAAACGTTCTTCTGATCGGAAGCGGAAGGATACCGCACTTCCGACCAGAATTCCAGAACCAGGGATTATTTCACCTTGATCTTCTTCACCTTACTATAGCTTCCATACAGCTTGGTCTTACCCACTGTTTTGTAAGCCCGCGTCTTCACATAATACGTCTTTTGGGATTTCAGCTTGCTGATGGTCTTCTTTGTGGTCTTATTCTTGCTGATAGTCACGCTCTTCTTGCTCTTGGTGAATTTGCTGTTAAGCGCGTAGGTCAGCTGATAGCCGGTGGCTTTGGTATCTTTTTTCCAGCTGACAGTCATTTTCTTTTTGGCGGCTTTCACGGTCGGGGCGGCCATTTTCTTTGGAGCCACCTTGATAGTTACCTTCTTTGCCGCGGCTTTGTTGTAGTTAGTCGTTGCCGCCGCGTTTACCGTAATGGTAGCTGTTCCGGTTCCCTTGATGGTCACTTTTCCGGCGCTGGAAACTGTGGCTACTTTGGTATTGCTGGATTTGTAGGTCAGCTTTCCTTTTGCCTTCGCTCCCAGGCTGAAAGCCTTGCTTCCATACGCCTTATTGAAGGTAGAAGCGCCTGTGATGGTCTGCTTCGCCTTTGCGATGGTGAAAGTTTTAGTTACAGAGCCTGTATAATTGCCCTTTCCGGTAATCGTTACCTTTCCGGTTCCCGCGTTGACATTATTTGAGTAAGTCACTGTGTAGTCCGTGCCGTTTTTCAGGGTTTTTGATCCGTCCTTTACGGTTACAGCCGGCGTTAACGCTTTTCCGGTGTAGGTCTGTGCTGGAACCAGGATTGTTAAATTTGCAATGGATTCCAATTTATTATCTTGCGCCGCTGACACTTTTTGCGGAAGCGAAATACGCTGGCGATCGATCGGCATCGTCTCATCAAATAGCCAGATAGTGCCATCTGTTCGGGTTATCATAGAAGGAGAATTCGAAAAAGAATTCGATCCATAATCCATAACCTTTGTCATGAGCTTTTTACCATTGATATAAAGCGTTCCATCGGTTTTCAGACAATAGACGTAATCCTCCCCTCCGGAAATAATATCTGTAATAGCTCCCTTCATATCATAATAATTTTCGTCTTCTGTTATGTATCCACACCTCGTAAAAGCTTTAAACTTACCGGATAATTGTTTTACAACAGGTGTGTTATAATCCCATTGATAGGAGATACTGTAAATGTTCTTATCCTGATCCGTTACAATATAGTAATAACCCTGTGAGTCAATATACTCTTTATAAGTATCGATTTCTTTATCCAGTACAGAGAAAACGGCTTCTCCTTTGATAAGATACGTCTTTCCATCCTTTGTAATCGAAAAATCATCATAGATTGTCTTGACATTTTTCTGCAGTTCTTTGAAAGAGGCTGTATCGCCATCCGCATGATCTAAGGTATATAATATCCCATCCGCATCTAACAAATTTGAGCCGCTAAGCTTAATTATACCGCTGACTCCTGTAATCTTTGAAAGCTTTGTCCCTGCTTTGTAGTAAACTGTTCCGTCTTTTTTCAAAATCAAAGCATCTTGTATACTGCCGAGAAATTCATACCAGTTCTCTACATCCGTCATAATCTCCTGATTTGTATTTATGTCAACTAGTTTTCCATCCGACAACAGAACACTTTCTTGACCTATATCTTTCACATTCGTCTTCGAAACAGACTGATTCTCTTTTGTCAAAAAGGTTGCGGTGTAATCCGTATCTAAATAAACACGGCTATAAGCTTTTTCAATTCCTTTTATAGCGTTACAGGCTTCTTCTTCCCAACCGAATTTATAAAGCAGTTCCTTATTTGCGTTTATTACCGCGTCCCAGCGGGACAATACCTGATTGCTGATGGTCTCATTTGTTTCTAACGCTGGATCATACTCCTTAAATTCCTTTGCTGTCACAGTAAAAGCAGCTTCTTTCTGATCTATCACATCATAAGTATCTAAATCCCTGGCTGTATAAATTACAGTGATTTTATTTGTCCCTGCTTCAAGATGCACAATATCCGAAAGCCCAATATTGTAATCATAATCATAACCTGCCGCTGGGAGATCCCCTCCGGAAAAGAAAGTATTTCTATCATATTCCACTACTTCACTCGTCTTATCTGTATAATTCACCTTTACGCTGAGGCCATTAAGAAAGACGCCATCATCCAGCCCGGCATATGGTTCTGTCATTTCCGGCTTCGTATTGATCTGAATGGAATCAACCTTTTTTGCTTCTTTTGCAATGACAGAAAAAGAGGTTGTAAGCTCTTGTACGATTTCGTAACCCTCGTCATCACATGCGTAATAAGTCACATCGAATTGGTTGCTCCCCAGGCTTACACTATGCGGAACCGATCCATCCACATAACAATAAAGACCTTCAACCTGGTATTCAGGATGTCCCCAATACGGGGATACAGTCTCTTTGGATCCATCGTTATAAGTTATTTCCACTTTAATATCTTTAAATACCTTATAAGCGTTTTCTTCTGGGATTCCTTTCTCTCCAACCCAGATGACTTTATTGTTTCCCTCTACAATTTTGATGGATTCCGCCATCTTGACTTTCTGACCAGTTACCAGAAAACTTGTCTCACAAATTTTCTGAAATTGATATTCGTCGGATGATTCATCATAGCTATTTTTTCCACATAAAACAGTTACTGTATTATCTCCCTGGACGATTTGAGGCGCTTGCAATTTTAAGGATATAGCTTCATCAGAATATTCAGGTGTATCAAATTCGCCCTCACTATAGGCAACAGTTTCGGTTGTTCCATCTGTATATAGGATTTCTATTGACAAACCTTCACAGGAAACATGATTTGTTCCAACATATGCTACACAGCTTTCAGGCAGTGTTTTTACCGAAATGGAGGCTACTTCACTCTCTGAGTCATCTGAATCAACAAACTCTCCTTTTTTTCCCTCTGCTTTAAACGACGTTTCTACAGGCGCGACTTCATTCCCTTCTTCATCATATTGCTCGCATACAATTTTTACGTCAAAGGAACCTTCTTTTGCTTCATCCATGAGACAATAAAACCAGACATTAACATTATCAGATAAATGCGTTAGCTCTGCCTCATCAAAATCATAGTCTAAAACTTCTGTTTCGCCGTCACTATAAGTCACTTCTATCCGCAGACCGTCAAAGTCATATTCATACTCATTTTCATCTTCATACTCCCAAATGGCAACTGAATTATCATCTGGTCCCTGGAGTACTTTAAGGCTCACTATGGTTATATCTGTATTGTCTATGGTCTCCGCGTTTACTGCCTGCGCGCCAACCGTGGGAACCATCAGCGTTAACACCATAACCAGAGAAGTCATAAATGCTGCCAACCGTTTTCTTACGCCATCTTTCTTCATTCTCTACCGTCTCCTATACTTCCGTTCCTTTCTCTGAAATCTTTTTCCGCAATTCTTCTGATTTCCAATACTCCAATAATTTCTTTCGCAACTCACCATAATGATTCCTGCTGACAGGAACCGCAATATCATCTGAAAAGAATAGTTGTTCTTTTGATAAACGCTCTGCCAGCCTCAAATTAACAATGTAGCTGTTGTGACAGCGAAAGAAGCACGAATCAAGCCGCTGTGTGATTTCCTTAAAGGTTTCATAAAAAGAACATGTCCCATTTTTCATACGCAAGTGAATCTTACGCCGCTCTTTTTCAAGAGTAAATATGATCCACTTCATAAATATCTGGATAAGCGTTATTCTCGCCGAAAATAAAGATAATCTGAGTTTCCGGCTGTATATTCAGGATTTCCCTTCCAAGACCAATCCCTGAATTTCTTTCCATATCCAGATCAAGCAAAAGTACTGTGGAATCGCTTTGATATTTGTTCATATATTGTTTCAAACGATCCGGTCCGCGCAAAAATGAAATAATATGTATTTCTGATCTGAACAAATTCTTAATCTGGATTCGGACCCGCCTTTCCAGTTTTTCCAGAAAAGCAGGGTCCTCTGTGTACAAAATTATATTACGCATAGTAAGATCTTATTTCACCTTGATCTTCTTCACCTTACTATAGCTTCCATACAGCTTGGTCTTACCCACTGTTTTGTAAGCCCGCGTCTTCACATAATACGTCTTTTGGGATTTCAGCTTGCTGATGGTCTTCTTTGTGGTCTTATTCTTGCTGATAGTCACGCTCTTCTTGCTCTTGGTGAATTTGCTGTTAAGCGCGTAGGTCAGCTGATAGCCGGTGGCTTTGGTATCTTTTTTCCAGCTGACAGTCATTTTCTTTTTGGCGGCTTTCACGGTCGGGGCGGCCATTTTCTTTGGAGCCACCTTGATAGTTACCTTCTTTGCCGCGGCTTTGTTGTAGTTAGTCGTTGCCGCAGCGTTTACCGTAATGGTAGCTGTTCCCGTTCCCTTGATGGTCACTTTGCCAGCGCTGGAAACCGTCGCCACTTTGGTATTGCTGGATTTGTAGGTCAGCTTGCCTTTTGCCTTCGCTCCCAGACTGAAGGCCTTGCTTCCGTACGCCTTATTGAAGGTGGAAGTACCTGTGATGGTCTGCTTTGCCTTTGCGATGGCGAAAGTTTTGGTTACAGAGCCTGTATAATTGCCCTTTCCGGTAATCGTTACCTTTCCGGTTCCCGCGTTGACATTATTTGAGTAAGTCACTGTGTAATCCGTACCATTTTTCAAAGTTTTTGATCCATCCTTTACGGTTACAGCCGGCGTTAACGCTTTTCCGGTGTAGGTCTGATTTGGAACTGAAATGGTAAGCTTTGAAACAGAAACCGCATTTGTGTTGTTCAGAGAAGCCATCAATTCTTCTGTCAGCTTCTGCGGCGGGGACAGTCTCAGACGATCCTCCGTATCATAAATATCAAAGAGCCATGTGGTTCCATCCTCTCTAACAATGACAACAGGGTATGATGACAGATAAGGCTGTTCAAAATCTGTAACATGATCTAATAATTTTGTGCTATTCTTGTACAGCACATGATTCGTGTCCAAAAGAAGCGTTCCATTTTCTTTTATAATCGTTGTTGTATCTCCTTTGTCATCATAAAAGTTACCTTCTACAGTCTTATACCCGTTGCTTGTAAAAGCTTTGAATGTCCCTGGAAGCTGTGTCGTTGCGCCAGTCTGCAGGCTATGTAAATATATATTATAAGAATCATCCACTACTAAGATACAATGGCCTACGCTATCAGTGTTTTTAGCCTCAGAATCTTCAATATAGATATCTTTATAGGCGATTGCTTCCTGATTGAATATAGCGTAGGATGATGGATTATCATCATCCTCATTAGCAAAACCATAGTAATAAGTTTTGCCATTTTTACCCATCCAGAAGTTGGCTCCTATCATTTTTTCTATATTCGTCGCAAACTCTTTTAAAGAATATTGTAGCTCACCTTCATCATCCCAATCTGAATCCAAAACGTAAATCGTTCCGTTTTTATCAATCGGCCATGAGTACTGAATATCGACAATATCTGCCGCATTGGACACATAAGCCTCCGGTTCATCATCTTCAACATACAAAACCTGCACTCTGCCATCTTCTTTCAGAGCCAGGCCGCCTCCCCACGCTATGACATCAGACGCAACCTTTCTATTCTCCCAAACAGAGTATAGATCCCCATTTTCCAACAGCAGATAGTTTTCATCACAGTCTTTTGTCTGCGGGTAAGTTCCAAGGGTTTTTCCTGTTCCATCAAGGATAACGCCTGTTCCCGAAGTCTCAAGATAAACATGCCGATAAGCTTTCGCTATGCCGGTCTTTTTCTGATAAAAAAGTTCTGCTTCCTCATCAAAATTTCCAGTCATCCAAAGTTCATTATTGGCATTAAGGATAATTTCTCCAAATGAGCTAATAGTAGCGTCTGTGAGTTTTTCTGTATCCAGAGATTCTTCCTTCGCAATGTATTCTGACGCTGTAATCTGGAAGGTAAGCGTTTTTTGATTTTCATCTGGGTCCTCATAAATAATTGTTATAGTATTCTGTCCTACCTTTAAATCTGTTTCCTTTACCCACATAGAATGCCAGCCAATCAGACAAGATGGAAGATCAAAATCACCTCTACTATCACAATAAGCAATATCAGAAGTGCCATCAGTATACGTTAATTTTACAGCAATACCTTTATAGATGGATCTGTCGTCCAAACCTACCAGAAATTCCTTTTTGTCAGGCCCGCTTACCAGGCTAATAGACTTTACTGTTTTGGCAGGGACCCCATTCAGCGCTATCGTAGTCTTTATTGTCGGCAGTTCATTTCCTTCATCGTCCCACTGTTCACAAAGAATTTGGGCGTCAAAGGCTCCCTCCTTTGCGGCGGTCATATTTATAGAAAATTCAACTTCTAAGTCACTAGGCAATAAATCTAAATCACAAGGATTAAAGTAACTGCCGCTCGCCTCTAAGGTTTCACTGTTTCCATTGCTATAAGTTACTTTTAATTCTGCGCCTTCCAGATTATAACTATAATCGTCATTGCTAATCGCCACACTCGGATCATTCGGCGGCGTCACCAGCTGGACCTTTGTAATGGTTACATCCGCCGCCGCGCTGACTGGCGCGGCTGATACTGCCGGAATCACCAGAGCCAGCAGCATGAACACCGCTGTAATCAGCGCCGTGATTCGTCTTTGTTCTTTCATTGTGTTTCCTCCCACAGTCTGTTCATTTCCTCCAAATAAGTAGTATACTCATCAGACAGCTCCAGTTTTGGTTTGTCCTTGATCTTAAAGGCCAAAGGACTCGCGCTCTGTTCCGCCTGCTCCATCAGTTCATCGACAGCGGCCGTGTACCGCAGGAATTCCGCCGCCTTCTTTTCTTTCCCCGCTCGAATGTAGTAATCCAGGGCAATCGAGCAGTTTTTCAGGTAATTCTCATATACGGCCGGATTGTGCCGGTCGCGTGAAATAACCCGCCGAGCGTATCCCTCCATATCCAGAAATTTTCTCTCGTATTTTTAACTTTAGTTTTTGACTGATCGGAAGCGGAAGGATACTGCGCTTCCGACCAGAATTCCAGAACCAGGGATTATTTCACCTTGATCTTCTTCACCTTACTATAGCTTCCATACAGCTTGGTCTTACCCACTGTTTTGTAAGCCCGCATCTTCACATAATACGTCTTTTTGGACTTCAGCTTGCTGATGGTCTTCTTTGTGGTCTTATTCTTACTGATGGTCACGCTCTTTTTGCTCTTGGTGAATTTGCTGTTGAGCGCGTAGGTCAGCTGATAGCCGGTGGCTTTGGTATCCTTTTTCCAGCTGACAGTCATTTTCTTTTTGGCGGCTTTCACGGTCGGGGCGGCCATTTTCTTTGGAGCCACCTTGATGGTTACCTTCTTTGCCGCGGCTTTGTTGTAGTTAGTCGTTGCCGCCGCGTTTACTGTAATGGTAGCTGTTCCCGTTCCCTTGATGGTCACTTTGCCGGCGCTGGAAACTGTGGCTACTTTGGTATTGCTGGATTTGTAGGTCAGCTTACCTTTTGCCTTCGCTCCCAGACTGAAGGCCTTGCTTCCGTACGCCTTATTGAAGGTGGAAGTACCTGTGATGGTCTGCTTTGCCTTTGCGATGGCGAAAGTTTTGGTTACAGAGCCTGTATAATTGCCCTTTCCGGTAATCGTTACCTTTCCGGTTCCCGCGTTGACATTATTTGAGTAAGTCACTGTGTAATCCGTACCATTTTTCAAAGTTTTTGATCCATCCTTTACGGTTACAGCCGGCGTTAACGCTTTTCCGGTGTAAGTCTGTGCTGGAACTGAAATGGTAAGCTTTGAAACAGAAACCTTCAGAGAAGCCATCAATTCTTCCGTCAGCTTCTGCGGCGGGGACAGTCTCAGACGATCCTCCGTATCGTAAATATCAAAGAGCCATGTGGTTCCATCCTCTCTGGTAATAACAACCGGCTCGCTGTAAGAATAGAAATCTGTAACATGATCCAGTAGCTTTGTCCCTTTCATATATAAGACGTTATTCGTATCCAGGCTGAATTTTTCCGTTTCCTTCAAAATCGTTGTCGTTTGTCCTTTATTATCATAAAATTTTCCGGAGGTTGTCTTATATCCTGAATCTGTAAAGGCCTCATATTCGCCTGTAAGCCGCGTGGTCGTACCATCTTCTATATCATATAAATAAATATTGCGCGAAGGATCTACAAACAGGACATAACTGCGGTAGTCATAATCATCATTTTCTTCGTCATAGGATTCCTCGTAAAAATATTTATACGCAACCGCTTCTTGATCGAAAACGACCTTTGATTCGTTCCAATAGCTCCAATCGCTATCAAAACAATATGTTTTTCCATCTTTACCTATATAGTTGCTGTAGCCTATAATCTTATCGACATTAACCGCAACTTTTTCAACAGAATAGATCTCTTCATCTGTCGCGTCATCCCAATCGTACACCAAATCGAAAACATTCCCGTCTGTATCCAGCATATACCCATACTGTATATCGACTATATCGGCTGCGTCTGAAAGATAGGTTTCCTTATCCGCGTACAGCACCTGTACTCGTCCATCATTTTTCAGAGCAACGCCGCCGCCCCAGGTCTTTATATCGGAAGCAATCTTTTTATTGCTCCAAGTAAAATAGAGATCGCCGTTTTTAAGCAAAAGCTCGCTGTCGCTGCAATCCAGCGCATTCGGATAGGAACCCGCAACCTTTCCATCGCTGTCCAGAATCACGCCAGTTCCAGAGGTCTCAATATAAACTCTATTATACGCTTTTTTGATTCCGGTCTTTTTTTCATACGCTACTTTGGGATAATCCGCATGATTGATCCAAAGCTCATGATTCTCATTCAGGATAACCTGTCCAAGTTCTCCAATGGATGAGCCTGTTTTCTGGTCGGTATCAAGGGTTTCATCCTTTGCTATATAGGTTGACGCGGTTACCTGGAAGTTGGTTTTTTTCTGATTGTCATCCGCGTCCTCATATACAACGGTAATCGTATTCTGCCCTTCTTTTAGCTCCATTTCCTCTATATACATATAATTCCCGCCGCCGAGAACCTCTGGCAAGTCAAAATAGGATGTGCCGCCGCATATAACGAGATCCGAAGTTCCGTCTGTATACTCCAGCTTTACGGTCACACCTTTATAAATAGCTTCATCATCAAGCCCTACGAGCAAATCCTGCTTGTCCGGCCCTTTTACCACACTGATATTTTTGACTGTTTTTGCCGCAACTCCCATAACAGACAGTTCTGCTTTATACTTCTTTACAACAGTGCTGTTAAAGTACATCCGGTATACAACATCCAGTGTATTTTTTCCAATTACAAGATTTTTTTCCTCAATACCAACCGAGCATTCCAATCCCTTTGGCTGGTAAGCGGGAGATAAATACGCATCCTCAAAATCGCCATTATCATCTCGCTCTGTTTCAACAATCTCCGAAGATCCATCGTCATAGCTAATCTTAACCTTCAATCCATTTGCGGAATAATGAGCCCAGCCGTTTTTTCCAATATAAGCGTTCTCCTGTTCTGGGGTGCCCGCAATTTCAATCCCGGTCGGCAGCTTTATTTTCTGTCCGGTTACTTGAAAGCTGGTGACGCATTCGCTCTTGAAGATGTATTCCTCCTCGCTTTCATCAAATTCATTTATTCCATATTGAATCTCTACAGTATTCTTTCCCTGCGCGATGGTCTTCTCTTTCAAACGGATTTTCGCTGTCGGGTCATACTTGGGAGTATCAAAGGAACCATACTCGTAAGTTATAACTTCACTTGTTCCGTCCGTATAAACCGCTTTTACTTTTAAGCCTTCACAGAGCACAACATTCGTTCCCGCATAGGCCGTTAATTCTTCCGGCAGGCTTTGAACGCTGATGGATTGAATGCTTTTTGCCAATGTGCCTTCAAGGGCTACTGTGGTTTTTACCTCTGCCAACGGATTTTTTTCACCGTCCCACTGCTTACAAAGAATTTCAGCGTCAAAGATTCCTTCCTTCGCGTCAGTCATGTCTACATAAAATTCAACTTCTAAGTCGTCAGGCAATAAATATAAATACACGGAATCAAAGCCATCGCTGTCTGCGTATAAGGTTTCACTGTTTCCATTGCTGTAGGTCACTTTTAACTTCGCCCCATACAGGTTATAGGAATACTTCCCATTCCGAATCGCCACACTCGGATCCTCCGGCGGCGTCACCAGCTGGATCTTTGTAATGGTTACATCCGCCGCCGCACTGACCGGCGCGGCCGATACTGCCGGAACCAACAGAGCCAGCAGCATGAACACCGCTGTAATCAGTGCTGTGATTCGTCTTTGTTCTTTTGTTCTGTGTTCTTTCATTGTATTTCCTCCCACAGTCTGTTCATTTCCTCTAAATAAGTATTATACTCATCAGACAGTTCCAGCGTTGGTTTGTCCTTGATCTTAAAGGCCAAAGGACTCGCGCTCTGTTCCGCCTGCTCCATCAGTTCATCGACAGCGGCCGCGTACCGCAGAAATTCCGCCGCCTTCTCTTCTTCCCCCGCCCGAATGTAGTAATCCAGGGCAATCGAGCAATTCTTCAGGTAATCCTCATATGCGGCCGGATTGTATCGGTCGCGTGAAATTGCCCGCCGGGCGTACCCCTCCATATCCAAAAACCTTCCCTCTGCCGCGGCGTCTTCCGCTTTCACTTTGTACGCGGCCGCGCAGTATTCATTCCTGGAAAGGACCTTGTCCGCAAGGGCTTCCCTCTCTTGCGTCTTTGTACTTTGCTGCGCTTGTTCCATCTGCGTAAGGGTCAGTCCCGGATATACCTTAACTGCGGTTTCCTTCCAGCCTGCCGCCTGAAGGCCTGAAAACAAAGCTCCGTAAAGCTGCAGACACAGCAAAACCGCCAATAATGCGCCGATTGCGCTTCTATGCTTTACCAGACGGGGCTCACCCGGATCAAGACACAGAACATAGATCAAACTCATCGCAAGAAACTGATAGTCAAAGTCAAAGAGACTATGAAGGCCTAAAGCCAGCAAAATCAGCTTTTGCGTAGCGTCCGTGTTTTTGCTGAAGAGGGAATGTACTGTAATACCCGCCATCAGCATCCCGCATGGAATCCCAAAATCCAATGCGCACTGCAGCAGTTCATTATGAGCGTACATGACCGCGTAATTTCCAGATTGAAAGCTTCCCTGCACAAAGTAAAAGCCCATATATCCCATTCCCAGCGGAAACTTCTTTAATAGCTCCAGACTGTCATACCAGTACAATAGACGGCCCCAGAAAGTGGAATTGGAGCTTCCCACAGAAAGAATCCGGACGAAGCTCTGTATATTGCCAGAAGCCGCCCCTGCCAGCAACGCAAGGCAGAGGATAAAAAGGAATAACAGGATAATCCTTTTTCGGCTCTTCTTTTTCGTAATGATCGCATACAGCCAAAACGCGGCGGTCAGAATAAAAACACTTCTGCTGCCTGTCAGCAGGATTCCGGCAGAGCATACCGCGAACAACCAGCAATCCCACTTCTGTCCCAGCTCTCTCTGGCATAAAACAATTAGGGCCAGCAGCAGAAATAAGGCAAATGTGTTGGGATACTGAAAACACCCGCCCAGACGCCCCGCTGTAAAAAAGTAATCGCGGGCCGGAGTCAGGTACGCTATGGCTGACAGGACTGTCACTGCCGCGCCTACCCATGGAATCGTGTCAAAAAAGCTTCGCTTTTCTGAGGTGTCCATCTGTGCCGCCGCCAGGGCAAACAGAGGAACCGGTACAAATTTTATTACACCCAGCAGCGCTTCTCCCCTGTCTACAGCGAAAAATAAAGATAACACTGTAAAAACAGACAGCGCGCATAAACCATAAAAAGCGATTCCCTTCGGACACTGTAATCCTTTACGCTTTTGATATTCCGCTCCGCGGTTTATTCCGGGCCTTACCCATAAAATCAGGATTAAAGCTATGGAGGCCAGGGCGCTGATCAGCAGTGAATATCCTCCCAGACTCAAAATCACCACAAGAAATATCGCCATTATGATTCTGTTATATAATTTTGTTTGATTTCCTGTAATAAAAATCTTCCTCTCGGTAAAAGCTTAAATGTATTTCCGTATAAATCTATCGTTTGTCCTATGATAGGACAAATATTCGACAAAATTAATATACCATAATTTTTGTCCTATAACAAGACAATTTAAAACAGGAGGGATATATGATTTGGGGAGAATTATTGATGGGGAAGAAAAAAACCTGATTGGTGAAAATGTAAAAAGACTTCGTGTGGAACGAAATCTTAGCCAGCAATTGCTGTCTGACCGATTGGAAACGCTGGGCGTCTATATCTGCCGGGGATCGATTTCCAGAATTGAAGATAAGTCCAGGACTGTAACCGATATTGAGCTATACGGCCTGTCTGAAATTCTGGGGGTTTCCATTTCAGACTTGTTTCCAAAAAATAAAATCCGATAAAAATCGGATTTTATTTTTTGGTCGTTCAAACCGCTTTAACGCATTATTTTCCCAGCTTCACTATACAACTCTTCTTGCAGAAACAAATTCCATATTTCAAAACCTTATGATATCCTTCCCGCAGGAATTCCGCGGCGTATTGCCGGTCTTCAATCTGCCGCAGGGCCTGATTACAGACTTGCTCCATCTGGGTAAAGGAAACAGTCCGCTTTACTTCTATAACAATCACTGCTTTTTTCGAACCATTCCCTAATTGTGTTACGGAAAATACCACACACCTCTCTATTTGGGATACGCATAGTAAGATATATGGTATCGCCTTCAAATCTCTGCTGTACAGCCCGCAAATAACCGGTAAAGAACAAAAAATTCCATAGATTTTCCTGAGATTTATAAACATCCTGATAGGTAACCGTTTCATGAATCGGTTTTTCTCCCGATACCGATTCTCTTACGCTCCATTGATTTCAGCGCCCCTTTCCATATTACTGAATCTATTTTAGCACAGAGATTTCTTCTCTCCAATGGATTTTTGCCATTGCCGGTGTATTTATGTACGCCACCTATCAGAAACTGTTTCCTACGGCTGCCCCTTACAGCCCAGGCTATTCCTCCGTGCCGCCAAAATCGATATCCACCCCATTGACTGCCACATGGTCATTGATGGCGATTACCAGGCACTTTTGGTCGTCAATCATTCTGGTTTGAATCAGATCGGCCCGGTCAGGACTGACTTTGATCAGGACATCCGGAGTTTTAATGCTGAATTTTTTCGTTTCGGCAATGTTAGCGGCCATCAGGCGCCGTTTTTCTCCAGCAGTTTCTTCAAAGACCGCCTCCACCTTTTCCAGTTTTTCCGAGGAAGCTCCGCTCTGCTCTAAAAGTCTTCGCATATCAAACTTATCCAGCTCCAGCGGCTCCGGCTCTTCTTTGTTTTCCTCCATCATTTCCTGCAGGTTGTCGTGGATGCAGCGCACCATTTCAAAATCACATTCTTCCGCCAGAGTCGTGGAAATAATCTCATTAAAGGTCACTTTCTGATTTTCCGCGGACAGAGGAATATCGCTTCCCAGCAGCTCTTCAATCAGCTTTGGCTGCAGCTCCTCCGGCTTTTTCGTAAAATACAGCGCCTGATGGATATCCGCGGTCCTGTCATTGAAGGCCGGGAACAAAAATCCTTTTACCGGAGCGTCCACAACCCAATCTCTGGTCCTTCCGATAATCGAATTCTGATCCACATCGTAGCTGAGTCCGGCCTTAGAAAGCTTTACCGGACAGATACTGCACAGGATATATTCATAAATATTATCTGACGCATCGAACATTTCAATACCGTCAGAGGTTCTTCCGGGAACATCGTATACAGCATGGATCAGAATGATGTAGTAATTTTCCTCAAACTCAAAGTTATCGATGATTTTATTATAGAATTCATCAATAAGAGCCTCATCCTCCAGTTTGCTGTCCCGCAGCCGGTAAAGGAATTCCTGTGTTCCTCCCGGCTCTTCCTGGCTGAGAGGAAATTCCATGTTGATCAGCTTTTTCCCCAGGGTTCCGGTCAGAGTCTGTTTGAATATCTCAAAATACTTAAAGGCTTCTTCCTCCGGAAGCGTCAGAAAAGAGCGACCTGTCTCCCATTTTCGATTTTTTTCATGGTCCACATAGCATCCGCGCATACGAGTAATGGAGCAGTTCTCAGGAGTAAACTGCTTTTTTATTTCTAAAATTTCTTTGCTGATCATAACTTTCTGTTCCTCTTTCTTTCCATTGATTTCGCCTGTTTTATGTGACTGTTCCCGGGCAGGCAGGCCCCGTATTGGCAAAAGTCTGCTGAAAACCACAGCCAGGCGTTCCTCCGCAGTAAAGCTGTCCTGCGTCCGATGCCTGGCTGTCATACTGTATTGATACTACAATTATAGCGGCTGATTCCCCATGAATTTGGATCGATACCGCAGGGCCTTCGGTTATTCGATAATGACCCCGTCTTCATCCACCCGAAATTCTTCCGGCTGGGAAGTCACAGCTTCGATTTCCATTTCACCGGCATCCTTTTCCTCCGATTCTTTTTTCAAGGATTCCCGAATAAGCGTCTCAACCTTTTGCATCATTTCCGGGTGTTCAGCCATATATTTTTTCACATTTTCCCGGCCCTGGCCGATCCGGTCGCCTTCAAAGCTGTACCAGGATCCGGCTTTTTCAATGATCTTAGCCTCTACGGCGCAGTCTAAAACGTCGCCTTCTCTGGAAATCCCCTGCCCATACATAATATCAAATTCCGCCTGTTTAAACGGCGGGGCTACTTTGTTCTTTACGATCTTTACTCTGGTACGGTTACCCAGGAAGTCATCTCCGGATTTAATGCTTTCTATCCGGCGCACATCAAACCGCATGCTGGCATAAAACTTCAGCGCCCGGCCTCCGGTAGTCGTCTCCGGATTTCCAAACATGACGCCGACCTTTTCACGAAGCTGATTGATGAACACGACAGAGGTATTGGATTTATTAATAATACCCGCCAGCTTTCTCAGGGCCTGCGACATAAGACGGGCCTGCAGCCCCACATGGCTGTCCCCCATTTCTCCCTGAATTTCCGCTCTTGGAACCAGCGCCGCGACGGAGTCCACTACAACAATGTCCAGCGCGCCGCTGCGCACCAGCATTTCACAGATTTCCAGGGCCTGCTCTCCCGTATCCGGCTGGGAAACCAGCAGTTCGTCTACATTGACGCCCAAATTCTTTGCGTATTCCGGGTCAAGAGCGTGCTCCGCGTCGATGAAGGCGGCTCTGCCTCCATCCTTCTGAGCCTCCGCGATCATATGAAGTGTCAGTGTTGTCTTACCGGAGGATTCCGGTCCATATACCTCGATAATCCTGCCCTTTGGCACTCCGCCGATTCCAGTGGCCAGATCCAGAGTAAGGGAGCCGGTAGGGATCGCCGCGATATCCATACGGGCTGAATCATCTCCCAGCTTCATAATCGCTCCTTTGCCGAATTGTTTTTGTATCTGCTGAAGCGCTGCCTCCAGCGCCTTATCTTTTTCTTCTTTGCTGATTGACGTATCCTTCGTCATCACTGTACCATTCTTGCCTGCCACGCTTTTACCTCCAATTTGTCTCTAAACCAATGTGAACATTTGTTCTTTCTTTCATAATACTCTACTTTTTTCTATAGGTCAAGCAGAAATTTACTTCTTGTTTTATTATTACATTTTATTACAAAAAAGTCAATATTTTTATATTCTTTTTTCTTATTCTTCCGGGCTGAATCAATCCGAAATCAGCCGGTTGATCACATCCAGCATAGAAAGCACCGCGTAATTCCGGTTCCAGTTCCTGCTCACATTGCGGGTCTGTACCTTTCTGCAATAAGTTTTTCCCTGATAACAGGCGCCGATATAAACCAGGCCCACAGGCTTTTCCAGGGACCCGCCTTCCGGTCCCGCGATCCCGGTAACGGAAATACAGACGTCACTGCCGCTGACCCTGCGCAGGCCTTCGGCCATTTCTCTGGCCGTTTCTTCACTGACCGCTCCATAGGCTTCCAGGGTTTCCTTCTTTACCCCCAGCTCCTGCATCTTAGCTTCATTGCTGTAAGTCACAAGGGCCCGGTCAAAGACCTGAGAGATCCCGGAAATTCCCGTTACAGCCGCGGAAAACATCCCGCCTGTACAGGATTCAGCGCTGGAAAGCGTCAGCTTCCGCTCCATCAGCTTTTTCGCCACCACGCAGACCAGCTCTTCATCATCACAGCTGTAAATATATTCGCCTATAAGCCTGCGGGCCTTTTCCAGCATGGAATCCACCGCGGCTTTGGCCTCTGCTCTGGAAGGCCTTTTGGAAGCGATCCTCAGGCAGCATTCCCCCTCCTTCGCGTAAGTGGCAAGGGTCGGATCGGTCTGTCCGTCGATAAGAGGCAGAAGCCTTGTTTCCAGCATAGATTCGCCGATACCAAACATTCGGATCATCCGATAATAAATGGTGCTTTCTGACTGTTCCTCCAGATAAGGCATTACTTTGTTTTCAAACATAGCGGTCATTTCCCTAGGCGGTCCGGGCATACAAATGATTGTTTTTCCGTCCTTTTCCAGAGCAAAGCCGGGAGCCGTCCCCTGATCGTTTTCAAAGACAACCGCCCGGGAAGGCATATAAGCCTGCTTTCGGTTGTTCTCTGTCATAGGGCGGTTCATCTGTCTGAAATTCCGCTCCAGCCGCTTCATACTGGCTTCATGAAGTACCAGTTCATCTCCCAGGGTCCTGCAGGCGATCTCCTTTGTCAGATCATCCTGCGTAGGTCCCAGGCCGCCTGTTGTAAGGATCAGATCGCAGTCCTGAAACGCCAGTTTGATGATTTCCTCCAGCCGCCTCGGATTATCTCCTACTGTATAGTGGTACATCACATCAAACCCCAGAAGATTCAGCTTCTGAGATAAAAACACTGTATTTGTATTGGTAATCTGCCCAAAGAGCAGTTCTGTTCCCACACTTAAAATAGCCGACTTCAACGCAATCCCTTCTTTCCTGATCCCGGGCTAAAAATCTCCCCGGATCTTTTTATTACATAGACAGCAGCTGTCTGTTCTTGATGATATATTCCGCGCCGGACACAATCGTCATGACCACCGCAATCCACAGGAATACCTGATCCAGAGGAAAGCCGATATATCTGCACGGCCAGTTGTCAAGGAGAAGCAGCGGAATCGCGATCATCTGCGTGATAGTCTTGATCTTGCCTGTAATTCCTGCCGCAATGACGATCCCCTCCGAAGCGGCCACCTGCCGCAGTCCGGTCACAGCAAATTCTCTTGCCAAGATCACAATGACCATCCAGCCCGCCACATCGGAAAGCTCCACAAGGCAGACCAGCGCCGCCATAACCAGCAGCTTGTCAGCCAGCGGATCCATCAGCTTTCCAAAATTAGTTACCAGATTGTATTTCCGCGCGATATGTCCATCCAGCATATCGGTAATGGAAGCGCAGATAAAGATAATGGTCGCAATATACCGGTGTCCCATAAGAAGGACCACAATAAATACCGGAATCGCGATAATTCTGAGAAGTGTCAGTTTGTTAGGCAAATTCATTTTAAAACCTCCTTGCCGGAAAGATCATAATCAAAAGCATCCGTAATTTCAACATTTACCAGATCCCCAGGGCTTAAGCGCCGGGAAGAAGTAAAGATAACAGAACCATCAATCTCAGGCGCGTCATACCTGGTCCGCCCGATATAGCTTCCGTCCGCGTCCCGCTCTTCCACAAGAACTTCCAGTACCTGGCCTACTTTTTTCTGGTTGTTTTCCAGAGAAATATCCACCTGCGTCCGCATAACCGCGTCCTGCCGCATGGCTTTAACCTCTTCGTCAATCTGGTTTTCCATCTCCGCCGCCGGCGTTCCTTCCTCCTGGGAATAAGCGAAAACCCCAAGACGCTCAAACCGCATCTCTTCTGTAAAGGCAAGCAGCTCTTCAAAATCCGCCTCGGTTTCACCTGGAAAGCCCGTAATAAAAGTGGTTCGGATGTGGATATCCGGTATGGCGGTTCTCAGACGGCTGATGGTGTTTCGTATGCTCTGATTGGTAGACCGGCGGTTCATGGAGGAAAGGATACGGTCACTGCAGTGCTGCAGGGGAATATCCAGATAAGCGCATATCTTTTCTTCCTCCGCCATGACCTGAATCAATTCATCTGTAATCCGATCCTCATAGCAGTACATAAGGCGGATCCACCGGATTCCCTCAATACGGCAGAGCTTGCGCAGGAGCCGTGGCAAGACAAATCCGCCGTAAAGATCCATTCCATAAGCGGTCACATCCTGAGCAATCAGAATCAGTTCTTTGCATCCGCCTTCCGCCAGCTGTCTGGCTTCTTTGAGAATGTCCTCTTCCCGCCTGCTGCGGTACCGCCCCCGGATATGGGGAATCACGCAGTAAGCGCATACATTGTCACAGCCCTCCGAGATTTTGATGGTAGCTGTATATGTGTTTTCCGAAAGCCTGCGGAAAGGGGTTTCCAGGAACTCCCGGCTGTAATCGCTGAGATGCTTTTCCCGCCTTCCCTTCTGAAAGCTCTCCAGGATTTCAGGAAGCCGCTGATAATCGTTGACTCCCAGAAACAGGTCTACCTCCGGCATTTCTTCAAACAGCTCATTTTCATAGCGCTGAGAAAGGCAGCCAGAAACGGCCAATATGGTGTTTTCTCTTTTATATTCGGCCATCTGGAAGATCCGCTCAATGGATTCGGTCTTCGCGTCGTTGATAAAGCCGCAGGTGTTGACCATGATCAGATCGGCTTCCTCCGGTGAAGAGGCCATTTCATGACCCGCGTGCTCCAGCAGGCCCGCCGCCATTTCCGAATCGTTGAAATTCTTCGGACAGCCGAGTGTCTCTATATAAATCTTCATTTAACCTTCCTGTAACTCCTTTGTATCTTCTGTAAGAGCCTGAAGCTCTTCTTTCGTCATAAGCACCTGCCGGGGCTTACTGCCTTCAGAGGGGCCGATGATGCCTCTGGCCTCCATCATATCTACAATTCTGGCCGCCCGGTTATAACCGATGCGGAACCTTCTCTGAAGCATGGAAACCGATGCCTGTCCGGCAGAAACAACGGTCTCGATGGCATCCGGCAGCAGCTCGTCCGTATCTCCCGGATCCTCTGCCGCTCCGGCAGTTTCGATGGTATGGATCACATCATCGGAGTATTCTGTTTCCACCACCTGTTCTTTTACAAAATCAATGACCGCCTCTACCTCGGAATCGGAAATAAAAGTCCCCTGTACCCGAATCGGCTTGTTACTGCCCATAGGATGAAACAGCATATCGCCCTTTCCTACCAACCGCTCGGCTCCGGCAATGCCTAAAATAGTCCGGGAATCGAACTGGGAGGATACGGCAAAGGCGATTCTGGACGGGATATTGGCCTTAATAACGCCAGTAATGACATCTACGGAAGGCCTCTGAGTCGCTACAATCAGATGCATCCCTGCCGCTCTGGCTTTCTGCGCCAGACGGCAGATGGAGTCCTCTACCTGAGACGGAGCCGCCATCATCAGATCAGCCAGCTCGTCAATAATGATGATTACCTGCGGCAGGAATTTGTCATCCTCCCCGCGCTTTTTAACCACATCGTTGTAGCTTGCCAATTCCCGAACCTTCTCTGCCGCGAAGCGTTTATAACGATCCTCCATTTCCGCTACTGCCCAGTTCAGCGCTGCGGCCGCCTTTGTCGGCTCGGTCACTACCGGAATCAGCAGATGCGGGATCCCGTTATAATTTGTAAGCTCTACCACCTTCGGGTCGATCAGCACCAGCTTTACTTCCTCCGGTCTTGCTTTGTATAAAATACTGTTGATAATGCTGTTGACACAGACGCTCTTTCCTGAACCGGTGGAACCGGCAATCAGAAGATGCGGCATGCTTTTCATATTGGCTACAATCGCGTTTCCCGCAATGTCCTTTCCAACCGCGAAGGTGATTTTAGACTGCGCGGATCTGAATTCTTTGGAATCGATGATTTCCCGCAGAGTCACCATATCGACCTTGTCGTTTTCCACTTCAATTCCTACAGCCGCTTTGCCCGGGATAGGCGCCTCAATACGGATACTCTTGGCTTCCAGATTGAGGGCGATATCATCTGCCAGATTGACGATGCTCTTCACCTTGACACCCACATTGGGATGAATTTCATAGCGGGTTACCGCGGGCCCCTGGGTCACCTGAACGACCTTGGCGTCAATGTGGAAGTTCTGAAGGGTTTCTTCCAGCTTTCTCGCTTTTGCCTGAAGCCCCGCGCTGACTCCGGCTCTGCTATTGGGCGCCTTTCCCTTGTTCAGCAGATCAATAGGCGGGAATCGGTAGGCCGCGGGTACCGACGCTTCCCGCAGCTCCTCCGGAGAAAGGCTGGCGTTTGCCGCCTGGCTGTTTGTGATTTTTTCCGCCTCTTTCCGCGCGGCCGCCGCCGCGGGAATGACCGGGGTCTCCGGTCCGGCTTTCAGTCCCGTTTCCTGTTCATTTTCCGTTTCCAGCGCCGGCTCTGACAGGTCGGTTTCCTCATAGCTTTCAAATTGGGAGAAGTCCTCGGAAAGACCCAGGCCTTCCTCCTGCTCCAGGGTATGCCCGTCCAGCCCGAAAGCAGGATCCATACCGTACCCCTGGGAAGGCTCCGGCGTCTCAGCCAGGCCATAGTCCGGACTTTGATTTGATTCTCCGAACAGATCTTCATTTTTTACATATTCCAGAATATTTCTCTGGCTTTCTGATATACGGCCCGGAACATAGGATGAACCATCAAAATCTTTCGCGTACGCCTCTAAATCCATTTCTTCCTGAACGCCCCGCTCCGCAAGACGCTCCATCAAAGGAACTCTGCGCTTTTTTTCCTTCTTTTCCTCTGGCCCCTCCGGCGAAAGTTCCGTTTTGGGTACAGATGGAAGTGTCTTGGTCTCCGCCTCCGAAAGCAGCTCCGGTTGGTACTGCTCCTCTTCCATCTCCGCCTCTTTTTTCGCCTTCCGCTTTTCCGCCGCCCGCTCAAAGAACCGGGAAATCGGTGTATTGATGATCAGCAGAAGACAGATCAGAACAATCACCGAGGCTATAATATAAAGGCCCGGAATCCCAAAGGCTTTCGCAAGGAGACTGCCGATATACATACCGAACAGCCCGCCGCTGTCCAGCTTTATCCCATCATGATAATAATCCGCCGCGTCAGCCAGGCCAAAGCCCAGCGCCTGCGGATCGATAAATCGGGCCGAATTAATAATGGAAACAGTCAGCAGGATCACAAAAAGCAGCAGCACTGATTTGGTTCCGATATGTATGGTTTTTCTGGCAAAAAGCAGGATCCCGTACAGAATCAGATAATATGGAAGGGCAAAGGCAATCATGCCCAGACAGCCCTTAAAAAACTGGGACAGGCCCTCTCCCACAGCGCCTGCCGCGTGGGTCTGGAAGGCTACCGCGAGAAACGCGCCTGCCGCGATAATGATAATAGCCCAGATCTCATCCTTTACATTGGGATTCATCGCTGGCTTCGCGGACTCCCGCGTTCCGGATGTTTTCTTTTGCTTTGTGTTTTTATTTTTGGAGCCCGGCGGTCTTCCGGGCTTTTTCTTTTGTTCTGTCATTTTTTCACCCTTTCCTGTATCCTACGCAAGAAATTCCGCATAGAGTAATAGCAGGGTATCCGGTATCTGCCTTTTGCGGCTTTCAGCAGATATGAAATAAGATGCGAAAGCAGCGCCGGCTGCCCGGAGCTGCTGATGGGCAAGGTCCCGGCATTCCCCTGTCCCGGATCCTGTACCATTGAATACATGTATACCGCCATTTCTTCCTCCAATATCCCCAGCGTTTCTTCCCCCGGCTCCGGCCGCGCTTTTGCCTGCCAATTACCGGGAGTTAGACATATTGAAGTTATTATACCATAAAACTTATTTAAAACATATATAAAAATATATGAAAGGTTTTACAAAACACCTGTTAAAGTGGTATACTGTTTAGTAATTGTTGTTTATAAAAAAATTTACTATAAATCAGGAGGAACAGAAATGAACAGAAAACCAAATATCGCTATTGTGGGTGCCACGGGGGTCGTTGGCTCTACCTTCCTCAAAGTATTAGAAGAAAGGGACTTTCCTTTTGAAAACATATACATGATGGCATCCGCGAAATCCGCTGGAAAAACCGTTACATTCAAGGGGAAAGAGTATGTGGTGGAAGAGCTGAACGAGCATTCCTTTGACAAGGATATCGATGTGGCTCTCTTCTCCGCGGGGGGAAGCACCAGTGAAAAATACGCTCCAATCGCGGCCGCGCACGGCGTAACCGTTGTTGACAACAGCAGCGCGTGGAGAATGGATAAAGAAGTACCTCTGGTTGTACCGGAAGTAAACCCTTCCGATATCCAATGGAACAAGGGCATCATCGCAAACCCTAACTGCTCCACCATCCAGGCTATGGTAGTATTAAAACCGCTCCATGATAAATATAAGATCAAGCGAGTTATCTATTCTACTTATCAGGCTGTATCCGGTTCCGGCGTTAAAGGTATCAGCGACCTGTCAGAAGGGCTGAAGGGCAATGACAAGTGTGAAGCTTATCCGCACCCGATTGCCGGAAACTGCCTGCCGCACATCGATGTATTCCTTGAAAACGGATATACCAAAGAAGAAATGAAGATGATCAACGAAACGCATAAGATCCTCGGTGACGACAGCATCAAGGTAACGGCTACAACCGTTCGTGTCCCTGTATTCGATTCCCACAGCGAATCCATCAATATCGAATTTGAAAACCCCATCGATGTTGATGAGGTAAGAGAGCTTCTTGCGAACTCTCCGGGAATCATTGTTCAGGACGATCCTGCCAACAATGTATATCCGCTGGCTCGTGACGCCGCGGGCACAAACGAAGTGTATGTAGGCCGTATCCGCAGAGACTTTTCCGTTGACAATGGAATCAACCTGTGGGTCGTTGCGGATAACATCCGTAAAGGCGCAGCAACCAACGCTGTACAGATTGCGGAGGAACTGGTCAAATAATTAAGTGAAAGGATGAGGCAGCGTGACCTTATTTAAAGGCGCCGGAGTAGCTCTTGTCACCCCCTTTTCCCAGGGGCAGGTAGACTACGAAAGGCTGGCTGGTCTTCTGGACTGGCAGGTTTCTTCCGGTATCGACGCCATAGTAAGCTGCGGTACCACCGGAGAAGCCTCTACACTTAATGATGAAGAACATATAAACACAGTAAAATTTACTGCCCAAGCGGTAAATAAAAAAGTGCCGGTCATTGCAGGCGCGGGGAGCAACGATACCGCCCACGCCGTATTCATGGGCCAGGCGCTGGAACAGGCGGGGGCTGACGGCCTTCTGGTAGTTACCCCCTACTATAACAAATGTACGCAAAAAGGACTTATGAAGCACTATGAGAAAATCGCGGATTCAGTGGATATCCCCATTATCCTCTATTCCGTTCCCGGAAGGACTGGTGTGAACATAAGTCCTTCTTCTGTTAAAGAGCTGGCCCAGCATCCCAACATTAGCGGAATCAAAGAGGCCAGCGGCAACATGTCCCAGGTGGTAGAAATCGCCCGGTACATTTCTGATGATTTTGCCTTGTATTCAGGAAATGATGATATGATCGTGCCGCTTCTTTCGGTAGGAAGCGTCGGCGCTATTTCCACAGTGGCAAATGTGGCGCCTTCGGATACCAGCCGGATGATCCACAAGTATCTTGACGGCGATACGCGGGAGGCCATGGAAATGCAGCTTGCTATGAAGCCGCTGATAGACGCCATGTTCGTGGAAGTGAATCCCATTCCGGTCAAGGCCGCCCTTTCTATGATGGATAAGATCAGGCCGGAGTACCGGCTGCCGCTGTGCGAAGCGGATAATCTGTCCCTTTATGAGATTATGACTCAGTTAAAGGATTATGGGCTGATCAAATAGGATTTAAAAAGCTGCTGATTGCATGGAGCGTTGGCCCTGCGTCAGCAGCTTTGTTTTTTCGGCTTGCGCTATGGTTTATCATCCAGCATTACCTGAGGATACCGCTTTTTTCAAATCAGCAACATACATGGCCTGCTGTTTCTTTAAATATGTCTTGATAAAGGGTTTCATAAGAGCCTTTTTGGCAGTGACATCCTCTGTAAACCGGATTTCCGTCTGGTCGCCCTTCTGGCTGAACACACCGGAAAAGTGTCCTTTCATATTATCATTGTCCATATCAAACTCCCACCGCCTGCAGGGTTCTTTTGCTGTCACAGTAAAGGTCGTAGCGTACCCTTCTTTCGTATATTCTATAAACTTTTTTTCGTCTATGATCTCGATTTTGCTCAGATCACTACGCCATGTATAATGTTCAAGGGAAGTCACCACCTCCCACACTTTCTGAACATCACAGGCAAATGTAGCTTTTATTTCAGAAACCGCCATACTATTCCTCCTTCGTAGATCAAAGTCTCTCGATTTCAAACTGTTCCGATCCCTTCTTCTGCTATAATTATATATCAAACCGTTTAAAAAGGAAATCTTCAATCACGCGGTTCACCTCTTCTGGCTGATCCTCATTGGCATTATGCGCGGCGGCCTGAATTCTATGAAGCGGGTATCCTTCTTTCTCACTCCACATTCGATTATATTTTTGTATTCTTCCAGTCCGATCCTGTTTTCCGATTATTAATTCGATCGGACATCCCGGATCCAACTCCCGCAGTTCCGGAATCAGTCTGGAAAAACCTAAATGCATCAGACCGCATAATTCCTTTTTTGTGTATTCCTGCGTCATACGCAGCATATGTTCCCGCGTAACAGGCTTAAATCCGCACTGCTTCGCCATGGCTTTCCGCAGCTGCTGGTCTGAAAAAAGACCCGCCATCCATTTGATCTGCCGCAGCCACCAAAGATCCATCCGACTGTAGTAACCCGGGCTAAGAGGACAAGTACCAATCCCGATAAAGCCTGCCGCTTTTCCAGGATATCTCCTTAAATAAGTCTGCGCCACAAAGCCTCCCATAGACTGCCCGATCAGGATAGGCTTTTTTACGCCTTCTATAGAAAGAATCTCATCCAGAGCTTCCGCCATATCTTTATAAGAAAAGCCTTCATAGGGCCGTGAGCGTCCATGTCCGGGAGCGTCCCAGACAAAAATGGAGTATTTCCCGCAAAAATGCGAAATCTGTTGTTGGAACAAACTATGATTCGCCGTCAAACCGTGAAGGAAAACCAGACAAACAGAATCCCGTTTTACAGAAGCGGCTTCTCCGGCGGAAATCGTTTCGTCCGCCGCGGCAGTCCCTTCCGCTCCGCAAAACCAGTAATGGATCATTCCTTTGGAAGTTTTATAGATTTTCTCAATCATGATCCCCTTCCTTTCCATATACGGCTTCCCACAATTGAATCCGGTTTCTGAAATCTTTTCTGACCCGTTCCGGCTCCAGCTGTCCGGAAAGATAATGGTTATGCATATAGCCATCTACCGTCCACAAAATTTCCTGATAAACAGTTTCTATCTCCAAACCTGATTTTAGGCTGTCTTTCGGCAAACATCCGCGCAGCTTTTCCATACA
Organism: bacterium 210820-DFI.6.37; assembly: GCA_020558355.1. GTDB lineage: Bacteria > Bacillota > Clostridia > Peptostreptococcales > Anaerovoracaceae > Hominibacterium. The sequence goes on from JAJCKG010000023.1 coordinate 29,132, forward strand.
GGCTTCTGCTCTTTTTGAAAAATCAGAGCGAATCACATTCCGAGCCTCAGGAGTTCCTTCATAATAGGCGTTCATGGAAAAATCCCATAGATACGGGTATCGCTCCATTACCCAGCACTTCGCTTCAAGGCCGCGCCGCAGCATTTCAAATAAATCATCCGCTTCCATTACATGATACGCTTTCATAGCCTGCTCGATCGTTTTCACAGAGCAAGTCCACAAATAGGAATACAGCTCCAATTTGTTGCGGAAATAGTAAAAGAGCAGAGACTTGGAAATATCCGCAGCCTCCGCAATCTGCAGCATGGGCGCTTTTTCATAAGGGTTTTGCGCGAATACTTTATATCCCGCATTGATGATCTTTCTCTGTTTTTCCTGGGCAAGCTGGTAAAATTTCTCGTTCATCGGCTCCTCCCGCTGACTGTTTTTCGTCTATATGTTTATTGTAAGACGGTTGACCGATCCTGAGAAGCCCCTTTTAACAGATTTCCGCATTCTTAATGTCCTGACATCAGGCGACAGGCAGCGAAAGGTTAACTTCTTTTACGCTGCAGAGACATAAAGATCCCCGCCGCGCATAATACGGTAAATATGATAAAGGCAATATGTACTGTGCGGACAAGGTCTCCGGAATCGATATCGTACAGGGAGATATTTCCCACCGTCCCGCTGACCACCAGCATAATGATGGCCATACCGGAGGACTGCCCTGTGGTGCGCATAGTAGTAAGAATCGAGTTGGCAACCCCGAATTTCGCAGGCGGCACACAGCTCATGATTACATTGGTATTTGGTGATGAGAAAAGCGAAATACCGATTCCCGCTACAGAGAGCGCAATGACAATCATCCACACTGGGGTCCGCGCATGGATGAACGCAAAGAAGAGCAGAGAAAGCGCGCACAGTCCCATCCCCGCGGAGGCCAGCTTGTAAGGCGCCACCCGATCGGACATTTTCCCCATCTTCGGTGAAAGAACCGCCATGAAAAAGGGCTGAGATATGAGAATAAACCCCGCGGTCTGTGAAGAAAGCCCCAGCACAACCTGCAAATAGATAGACACCAGATATCCCAGGGCAAAGGTCGCGCTGTAGTTAAACAGAGCTGTTATATTTGACAGAGTATACGTTCTATCACCCCTGAAAATCCGAACATCGATCACCGGATTTTCCGCCTTCAGCTCCGTCCGGGCAAAAAGTACGCCCAGAGCAATTCCAATAAGGATGAACGCCCATCCGAAACGCAGCGAATTGAGGGAGGACAGTCCGTAGATAATCGACGCAATCATCAGGATATAGAAAATGTTTCCTGTAATATCCTGCTTTGCGGGTTTGCTTTCCAGATGGTCCTTTTCCAGTCCCTTCAGGTTAATGATGAGAGCGAAAACGCTGACAAGGGTACCGAAGATAAAGATGGACTTCCACCCGAAATATGTGTTGAGAATCCCGCCCAGAACAGGACCCAGAGCAAGCCCTGAGTAAGTTCCGGAAGTAACCATCCCGATGGCCTTGCCGCGTTCTTTTCCCGGAAACACACTGATGGCAATGGGCATATTGGTAGCGAAAATCATGGCGGCGCCAAGAGCCTGTATTACCCGTATAGAGAGAATCACAACCGCGTTTGGAGAAAAGACAGCAGCCAGAGAAGCCGCTCCAAACACGGAGGTTCCCACGATCAGGACGGTTCTCCGGCTGGTGCTGTCCGCCAGCTTTCCAAAGGGCACGGAAAATGCCGCAATAATAAGAGAATAAGCGGTAATCAGCCAGCCTACAGAGGCCGCGCCCATATGAAAATAAACGCCCATGTCAGGAATGGACAGATTGAGAGCGCTTCCGAAAAAGCTGGTAATGAAGGCAGTGCTCATTCCTACCAGAACAGCGGATGTCCGCTGGGATTTTGACGCTAAGTTTTCTTCCATAAAACAGGGTCCTTTCTATGTTTTATTTTTGTTTTAGTACGATGTACTAATTGACATTATACATGCCACCTGCTATCATGTCAATTAATAAAGGAGAATAAACAGGATGAAGGATGACACAAAAAACCGGATTTTAACCTGCGCGCGCGGGTTATTCAAAGAGCGGGGATACAACGCGGTGTCTATGCGAAACATCGCGGAAGCTCTTGATATCAGCGTAGGCAATCTGACCTACCATTTCAAGAAAAAAGAAGAATTGATCGAGGCTCTTATCTTTGAATCTATTCAATCTTATGAGGACGCCTCGGGAAAAATTCAGGATATTGATGATTTGAACGCGTATTTCCATCATCTGCTGTCCGTTCAAAACAGACTGTCCTTTTATTTTGACAGCTACCATCAGCTTTCTCAGACCTCGTCTGTTTTGCAGACGTGCCAGACGCGGATGACGGGCAATTTAAAAAAAACACTTTCTCTCAGCTTTGACGCACTGCTCAAAGGCTCCCTGATCCGGCCGGAGGAATACAAGGGGCAGTATCAAGATATCATTAAAGTCATTACCGCGCTTTTGCTGTTCCGCCTTCCGGGAGAAGAGCGCAGGCTGCGCAAGGATGATGAAGAAAAAACACTGCGGACCTTATGGTTCTTTTTAAAACCGTACCTGACGGAGGAAGGGCGCCTGCGTCTTAGCAGGCTGCCTTAAAGCTTCTTTTCCAGACACACCAGATTCACATTTTCTATGCCGTTAAACTCACATGGGACAATTCCCACTTCTTTATAACCCAGCTTTCGGTACAGACCGCGGGCGTTTGTGTTGATTTCATTGGTGTCCATACGCAGATACCGGCAACCCTGCCGCAACGCGTAATCCTCATAAAAGGCCACAAATTTGGAACCAATCCCTTTTCCCGCTTTTCCGGGTGACACAACCAGCGTATGCAGCACCATAACTTCATCCTCTCTGGCCTTGTACTCCCAGCCCGCTTCTTTATAGGCAGGCTCCTGCTTCTGATTGATTTTCGCCGCTGCTGTAATGGTTCCATCCTCATCACAGACGAACAGCTCCCCTTTTTCCAGCGCTTCTCTAGCAGTCGCTTCGGTCGGGTAAACGCCTTTCATCCAACCGATCCGGGCGTTGCCCGCTTCCTGCTGGTCCAGGATTTCATCATAGATTTTTGCTACTTTCTGAATATCCTCCTGTTTTGCCTTGCGTATCATTTGATATTTCTCCTCTCACACACTCCACATAGGCCATTGAAATACGGGCCTGCATTTCTTCACACCTTTGGACTTCCCATCCGTTTTTCTCCAGAAACGCCTTATACTCTTCCGTTTTCCACTGATGCTCGAACTTTACTCCCGCGATTCTCAGCACGCCGGACCATATGCTGCTTATCAGTCCGCCCTTGTGGTTCACAAAATTCGGCGCGATCAGCAGCCCTTTATCCTTTAATACCCGATCGATCTCCCCAAGCGCTTTCTCAGGCTCCGGTATGACATGAAGGGCATTGGCAATCAGAACCACATCAAAAGAATGATCCGGAAATGGCAGATTCGTCGCGTCCGCAACCTGGAAGGTCAAATTATCAGGGTATGTTCCCTTTCTGGCTTCCGCAATCATTCCGTCGGAATAATCGGTAGCAATCATTTTATTCGCGGCATGGGCCACATGTTTTGCCAGCAGTCCCGGGCCGGTAGCGATTTCAAGCACATCCTTTTCTTCAATCATCTTGGGAATTCGTTCATACATCGCCTTGTAAACCTTATGGTCGGACCGCATTGCTCTTTCATAGATGGGCGCGTATAAGTCCCATATCTTCTTATTCATCGATTTAACCTCATATCCTTATTACCTCATCAGGGCTTGTCACTACCATAACTATATCATACTTTCTGTTTTTTTGGTAGCGGCATGCCCCGGTAAAGAACAATCTGTCAATTTCCTACGTCCACCGTATACACTTCCTCCTGCTCCAGCAGCTTCTGCGCCTGCGCTTTTGTCATTCGGGCGACAAACCCGTACACTGTGATCCCATGTTCCTTTACATAGCTTTCTGTCTGCTCAAGTCTGTTCTTCAGTCCGTTTTCCGCCGCGTCCTCGTCCATCAGATCCAGAAAATCCTCCTGCTGTCTCATATAAGAGAGAAGATCCAGGAAATGCGCTTTCGCAGCTTCTTCACTGTAAACGCCTTTTGCGTCCCGCGTAGAAGAAAACAGATTCGGATAGGCTTCCTGATCCCAGTTCAGAAGGCTGTTACTGCTGGGGTCCAAGGAAAATCCAAGATTAGCCGGCTCAAAGTAGGTTCCATCGTCTCCCGACTCCATGTTTTTAACAGCGCACCAACCGCCTAAAAGCTCCTGCTTTTCATAGAATTCGCAAAAATCCTCGTAACGCATCATTTCATTCAGGGTTACATACGCGCAATAGTATTTTCTATCATCCAGCTGCTTTAGATGGTCCTCGTTATATTCCCTTTCAATCCGGCCATGGAGTAAGTTACCCTCATCTCCGGGGTTTTCTTTTTCCCACTGCTTCTGTTCACTGCGATCCTGCTGGGTCAGTGGTATTTCAGCGCTTTCTCTCTGATACCACCCGAAGAAATTTACGCCGCTTAAAGGCTTTAAGGCGTTATTATCATAAAGGGTAAGCTTTCCCCTGACAATCCTGCCTCCGGTAACCTGTGGCTCATCATCTCCATACCAGACGTCGCTGGTGATTTTTATCTGGTATTTTCCGTAGCCCTCCTGCTGACTGGTTACGCAATTTCTCGGAGTCTGAGGCATATACAGCTCGGAATAGACGGCCATATCCAGACTCATCTGGTTGGTTTCCCACTGGGATTCTTTGCTGCCAGCCTTTACACTTTTTCCGGGGTCATAGTAAAATGCGGAAATAACCCGGGGCATGGCAAACATTGTAAAGAGCGCCACGACAAGTGCGATACATCCGGCTGTAATACCCACTTTTAAGAAATAACGTTTGATCTCCTTTTTTATTTTTTTTACAAACAGCTCGTCCGGCTCTTTTTCGTCTTTGACAGATTTCTCCGATACATCCTCAGCTGTTTCTTCGCTTTCGCCGATAAAATCCTCCAGCTGCTGATACGCGTAATCGTTGATTGCGGAAAATTTTTCCAGTTCCTCTTCCACTTTATGGGCTTCCTCTGGCGTTGCTTCTCCCTTTTGGTATCGTTCCAACAATTCTTTAAAGCTCATGGTATCCCTCCTGTTCCAGTTGTTTTTTTAAAGCCTTTCTTCCCCGATAAGCAATTACACGAACATTTTCTTCTGTGATCCCCAGGACCTTGCTGATTTCCCGGCTTTTCATCTCTCCAAAATAGGAGAGAATCAGGACTTCCTTCTGTATTCGCGGCAGCCTGTTTATGGCCATATACAGGGCCCTGTACCGTTCCTTTGTCAGGATCTGTTCCAGAATATCCGATTCAATATAGCCTCTGACATTCTCCCGCTCCTTTATTTCTCCGGGAGCCAGCAATTCTCTTTCCCGCTGTCCGCGGCGCAGCCAGTTAATACAGGTATGGCGGGCCACCTGATACAGCCACGCCCGAAAATTCGGGTGATCCTCAGGAAGCGCCAGAATTGCCCGGAGGAAAACATCGTGGAGAAGGTCTTCCCCCTGTGCGCTGCCGCAAAGAGAGTAGATGTACAATCGGATTTCTCTGGCATAGGTTCTGTAAATTTCTTCGATCAGTTGATGATCCATGCTCCCTCCTTTCCAGCTTACACTTATATAACAAATAGAGGCGCTCAATGTTACAGGATTTCAAAAAAAACTCTTGAAAAAGCGTTCATTCTAATTCCTGCTTTTCAAGAGTTCCTTTTCTCTATTTGGCAACCTTACTGGTATATCCGCTGTAAAGGCTGTATACCTTTTTCCCGCTTACCTTCCGGTAAGCCCTGACCTTGTAATAATACCGTTTTCCTTTTTTCAGTCTGGTATTGGTATAGCTTCTGCGGGAGCTTTTCAAAGACGCTATTTTTTTATAGCTTCCGCTTTTCTTTGTCGCGCGGTAAACCACATAGCCGCTGGCGCCAGTCACTTTTTTCCAGCGAATGGTGATCTTTCGCTTTCCAGCGCTGCTGCTGACCGATGGCTTTGCCGGACGCGCCTTACAGGATTTAATCGCGGAATCAGCTCCATATCTGGTGGTGTCTCCCACCTTCCGGAAGGGACGCACCTTGTAATAATAGGTCTTTCCTGTTTTCAGTTTGGTATTTTTATAAGTAAGGGTTGTCCCCTTTGTTATCGTCTTAATTTTTTTATAAGCGCCCTTTTTGCTGGAAGCCCGGTAGATTATATAGCCGGTCGCTCCAATGGACTTTTTCCATTTCAGAGTCACGGAATTATAAGAAACGCTGGAAACGCTTACGGATGGTTTTGACGGTGTAATCATATCATTTCCTGTCTTCCGCAGACCGTAATACGCCGCAATATCCGCCGCCTCCGCCTCTGCCAGTTTTTTTAGGTTGGAATCCTTTGACAGCCATTTTGCCGCCGCTAGATTCGTATGAAAGGAATGCTCAAGAATCATTCCCTTAGTTCCCACGGCTTTGGAACCCCTCAGCACACCGTAGTATTCTGTTTTTCCATCCCGGTTCAACTTCTGCCAGATCTGATAATCCTGCTTTGTATTCATAACCGATTGGATGGTCTGTGCCAGAGATACAGCCAGAGCATCTTTGGTATTTCCCTTCTGGGTAATAACCAGCGGATAATCGGGTGTCTTTGAGCTGATGGCGTTGGAATGAAGCGACAGAAACAAATCATATCCCTTTGACGCTGTCCCACGGCTGTAAATCTCCAAATCCTTTTTCTGAGAGGCGCGGGTCGTATCTACTACTACATTCTTATATTCTTCCAGCTCCTGCTTCAAATACAGATGCAAAGCCCATGTCATATTTGACTCATAATAGGATTTCAGCACCGGACTCTGATTCACCTTGCCGTAATGCCCCGCGTCCAGCATGATGAATACATAGCTGGCGCTCTTATGAAATTTGGCCTTGACAGTGGTGTTTCCTGTGGGATAAATTGTCCACAAATAAGAGTCCCCGGAAGCCTCCGGTCCCTTTGCGTTATCCCCCGCGGCCTTTCCATTGATGAGAAAAGATGAAATTCCGTAGCCTTTATCCGGCGTTACCGTCACGGTCACGCCCTCTTTTGCCTGTTTTTCCGTCACCGTAGAAGGCGCGGAAACAGTCCCGCCCGCGGTCTGGGTCACTTTGATCTTATAAACGTCCGGCTCCGGCTCTTCTGTATTTTCACCATCATCCGAAGTCTGACCTTTATCTTCCGTCTCGTCTTGAGCCTGAGCCGAAGGCACAGAATCCACAGATGGAAGCGTCAGCAGATCGGAAGAAACCGGCGGAACCGCCTCCTGATCCTCCTGGCCTGAGCTGTCCTCATTCTGTGTCAGTTCTACTGCGGAAGTTTGTGAAGCTGCTGGAGCGCCGCCTTCCTCTGCGAAGGCTTTGGGAGCAAAGGTGTACATCCCACCTATCAAAAAAGCGCATAGAATATAGCTGACAACTCGGTTTCGCCGGTTCATTTTAATCGTTCCCTTCTTTCTCCCGTCATTCTCTTGGTTCTGTTATTTTAGTATTATACGATTTTTGTGTATCCTTTCAAATAGATCCAGTAGCCGTTGCTTTTGATCTGGCCCCATTTTCCGTCCCTGGTCTTAGCCTTCAGCTGATACGTCGCGTTTTTCTTGGCTTTTCCCATACTCTTAGAGCTGGCGCTGTAGCTTTTCCTCAGGTTCAGACTGCTGACAGTCACTTTTACCTTCTGTGTAGACGCGACCGTCTTGGACGTGGAGGTAGTCTTACTTGCGCTGGCAGTTACCACCTTTGTGTAACCCGGCAGATAGATCCAGTAGCCGCTGCTCTTGATCTGGCCCCATTTTCCGTCCTTGGTCTTAGCCTTCAGCTGATACGTCGCGTTTTTCTTGGCTTTTCCCATACTCTT
>JAJCKG010000024.1 GCA_020558355.1 bacterium 210820-DFI.6.37
TTCCCATACTCTTAGAGCTGGCGCTGTAGCTTTTCCTCAGGTTCAGACTGCTGACGGTCACTTTTACCTTCTGTGTAGACGCGACTGTCTTGGAAGTGGAAGCAGTATTACTTGCGCTGGTGGTTACCACCTTTGTGTAACCCGGCAGGTAGATCCAGTAACCGTTCGTTTTCAGCTGTCCCCACTTTCCATCCTGGGTTTTGGCCTTCAGCTGATACGTTGTATTCTTTTTGGCTTTTCCCATGCTCGCGGAACTGGTGCTGTAGCTCTTTCTCATATTCAAACTGCTGACCAGAACCTTTACCTTCTGAGTAGTCGCAACCGTCTTTACCGCGGAAGCGTTGTTAGAAGCCCCGGAGCTTGTCCCTGAGCTTGCTGCGGAAGAACTGCTCCCGGAAGAGGTAGAGGAAGACTTAGAAAGTCCATAGTAATCCGCCAGAACCTTCGCCTCAGCCTCCGCTAATTTTTGCAGATTTGTATTGCTGGACAGCCACATTGTCGCAGCCAGATTGGTATGGAAAGAATGTTCTACGATCATTCCCTTTACGCCGGCCGCCTTAGAACCCCTGAGAACGCCGTAATACTCCGTCTTTCCATCGCTGTTAAGTCTCTGCCATACTTTATAGGCCTGCTTTGTTCCCATAGTTGTCTGTATTGTTTTTCCAAGGTTTTTAGCCAGCGAATCCCCCGTATTTCCCTTCTGCGTAATGATCAGAGGATAATCGGTCGTTTTAGAAGTGGACGAGTTGGAATGCAAAGATAAAAACAGATCGTATCCCTTCGCCGCGGTTCCTCTGTAATAAACGTTCATATCTTTTGTCTGATTTGTACGGGTTACGCCTACATAAAAGCCATCATATTTTTCCAGCGCGCTCTTCAGGTAATTATGAAGCGCCCAGGTCATATTGGATTCATAATATGTGGAAAGTACCGGGCTTCTATTGTATTTTCCGTAATGCCCCGCGTCCAGCATAATCTTGATCTGCTTTGAAAAGACTGCCTTTACTGTATGGTTTGCTGTAATATTCGATAGTGTATAGCTGTCCTTAGCGCCCACAGACTTGCCGTCCACCTGCAGATCGGACAGATAGTAACCGCTCTTTGCTTTTGCGGTAATGGTTTTAGAACCGTTTTCTGTCACCGACGCGGACGCTGTGATGGTTCCCTTTGAAGTGGAATTAACAGATGTTGTAATCTTATAGGAAGCTAATTTTTGGAAAGCCGCTTTAACAGTCATGTCCTGAGCCGGTGTAAAAATACCGGTTGCCGTTCCATAAGGCTGCGTTACAGCCGCTGTAATGGTACCGATTTTTATGGAAGCGATTTTATATCCCTTTGCTGGTGTCACAGTATAAGTAACAGCCTCTCCCTCGGCAGCCTCATCTTTATTCACCGTTACTGTCCCGCCAGCTTCCGGTTCTGCCGCTGTGCTGATTTTATAGGAAGGATTTTCTTCTCCCTGATCTGGCGCTTCTCCGTTTTCCTGATCATTAGCGGCAGGCTCCGGGCTTTCAGCCGCTTGCGCCGCCGGCTGGGCTTCGTCACTGGCCCCTGCTGTTTGGGCAAAAGCGCCCGGCGCAAACACCAGCGCCGCCATGCACATTAAGGTTATAATACTGATGAATCTCTTTTTTCTGCTACTCATTATGTTTACCTCTTGACTCTGATATTTCCGATATTTTTCCAGTTTGGATTTTTCTATTATATTCCTCAACGCTTTAAATTTCAAGGGTTTCATGAAAATTGCGCCGCAAAAGTTTAGTAAGGGTTCCCTCTATTTCGTAATATATTATGTAAACTTTCTTTTTTTTCGGCGCTTCCTACTACATCCTGTCCCTTTTTCGTTTTCAGGCAACAGGATATAGGCCGCTGCTCGCTGGCGCGTTTTTAACACAACAAGAAAAAAACCGCGCTTCGTAATTTTGCGAAACGCGGTTTTATTATCATCCATTATACATTAAGCTTCGGAAGCAACAACATCCTTACCGTTGTAGTAATTGCAATTTGGGCAAACTCTATGTGGAAGCTTAGGCTCATGACACTGCGGACAGATTGAAAGTCCCGGTGCTGTCATTTTCATGTTTGGAGATCTTCTCTTGTCTCTTCTTGCTTTCGACGTTTTCCTCTTAGGTACTGCCATTTTCTACACCTCCTTTTTGCTCATTTGTTGTAAATCCATTCTACAACTACTCAATTATATATTCCTTGGGACAAAATGTCAACTAAATTATTTGCAAAGTCTATAAGTATCTCTGGCAATCATCAGTTCTTCATTTGTCGGGATCAGGATAACCTTAACTTTGGAGTCTTCTCTGGAAATAATCGTTTCCTTTCCTCTTACCTTGTTCTTTACCAGATCCAGCTTGATTCCCAGGTTGCCCATATCATTACAGATGATGTCTCTCATCGCCATATCGTTTTCACCTACGCCCGCGGTAAATACGATTGCGTCAACGCCGTTCATTTCCGCAATGTAAGCTCCGATATAAGATCTTACTTTATGAGCAAATACTTTGATAGCCAGCATGGCCCGTTCGTTTCCGTCCTCCGCGGCGGCTTCCAGATCGCGGAAGTCACTGGACACACCGGAGATTCCCAGTACGCCGGATTTCTTGTTCAGGATCTCGTTTGCTTCACCCTGGGCAAGACCTTCCTTTTCTCTGATGTAAGTAACGATGGCCGGGTCGATGTCTCCGCATCTTGTACCCATTACCAGACCCTCCAGAGGAGTGAAGCCCATGGAAGTATCCATGCAGACGCCCCGCTTGATCGCGGATACGGAAGCTCCATTGCCCAGATGGCATGTAATCAGCTTCAGATCCTTAATGTCTACGTTCAGGATATCAGAAGCTCTTTCCGCAACGTATTTGTGGCTGGTTCCGTGGAAGCCGTATCTTCTGATTCCGTATTTTTCATAGTATTCATAAGGAATTGCGTAAATATAGGATTCAGGCGGCATAGTCTGGTGGAACGCGGTATCGAATACCGCTACCATCGGAGTATTCGGCATCAGTTCCTGACACGCGGCGATACCCAGAAGGTTAGGCGGGTTGTGAAGCGGCGCCAGGTCTACGCATTCTTCCAGAGTGGCCAGAACCTGTTCATTGATCACTACGGATTCCGCGTATTTTTCTCCCGCGTGTACAACGCGGTGGCCTACAGCCCCGATTTCGCTCATATCTTTTACAACGCCGTGATCTTCGTCAATAATCGCGTCCAGCACATGACCGATCGCGTCCTTGTGGTTTTCCATAGGAGTTACCAGCTTGAATTTGTCCATTCCGATTTTTTCGTGTGTGATAACGGACCCTTCCATTCCGATTCTTTCTACGAGACCTTTTGCTTCTAATACTTCGTTTGTCATATCAAGTACCTGGTATTTCAAGGATGAACTACCGCAATTGATAACTAAAACTTTCATTCAATTCTCCTCCATCTTGTGATTTTATAAAAACAACCGTAATTATTATACTCTTACAATTTTGGCTTTTCAAGGGTTTTGTCGCTTTGAACCAGTTTCTGCGAAAAGTTTTTTCGCGCTGGCGCGAAATGGCCCAAATTCGAGTTGGACTTCTTTGCCCCTTCGATAAATGGCCGCGTTACATAGTCACACCGCTGGTATAAATCCTGTCCGGAAATCATATTGTAAATATCTCCCGCCAGAATATCATAGGATAGCAAATCCGGAAGCCGCGGCTCCTTGTTTATATTCGTAATGACCGGGATCTCCGACCGGGTTTTGATTTTTCGCAGAAGGCGCGTTCCCTGTACCGAGGCCGCCAGAATCCGGGCGTAAAAAGAATCCTCAAAGGCAGTCAGGCCCATGACGTTCTGGCAAAATCCGCGGGCAATTCGGGTATTGGGATACCGTTTGGATCCGGTCTTTTCTATCAGCTCGTCCAAACTCCCGCAGCGCCTGACCTGTTCCTTCATACGGTTTTCCAGACCTTCTCCTATAGAAAGGATCCGCGCCAGCTGAGACGGGCTTTTCTGCAGAATCGCACCGCGAACCAGCTCAAAATATCCGGAAATTGGACGGCCCTCGGCAAGGGCCTCCGCTACCGACTTTGGAACATACTTTGCCTGCTGCCGGGCGTCCATATGGTGGCGAATGGCTGTAGCGCTTGCGATTCCTTCCTTTGGAGTCCTTTCAAGATACCCCGCCCCTTTTCGGTTTACCATAATTGGTTTTATATTACTTTTCTGTATTTTCAACTGTTTTAGATATTCCAAGGCCAAAATATTGTTGGGCGTTACAGACAGCTCCGCCGCTCTTTTTCCCAGATTTGCCGCCAGAGCCAGCTCCCTCGCTTTGGCATAGGAGCAGCCCTGATCCAGATTCTTTTTCAGGGCTTCTTTAAACCCTCGGGTCTCGCTTGAAAGAAAATCCGCAATCCGCTCCAGTTCTTCCAGATTTTCCGCCTCTGCTCCAAAGCCCAGATGCGTCACACAGCCCAGCCGCAAAAGAATTCCGATTCCCCCCTTCGCAAAAAACTCGGCGCTGTTTACCGCATAGGCAAAGGGAAGCTCCAGAACCAGATCTACACCGCATTCCACGGCCAGACGGCTTCTGACCCACTTATCCAAAACAGCGGGCTCCCCTCTCTGGGTAAAATTCCCGCTCATGACCACCACCACAAAATCGGCCTCCGCCTGCTTTTCGCATTGACGCAAATGATACAGGTGGCCGTTGTGGAATGGATTATATTCAGCTATGATACCTAAAACATTCATGGACTTATCATAACACACACACGGAAAGAAGCAAAGCGATTATTCCCGCGAAAATGCTGTGCGTCAGCTTTGTCAGCATAAAATAAGGAAGACGGACGCCGGATCCGGAAAGCATGCTCATAGACTGACCGATGATGGACAATCCTCCCCAGGAAAGAACCATTGTGGATAAAATACATTTCAAAGGCATGGAAAGCCCAGCGCATTCCGATAAAGCGCCGCAGCCTACTGTCATTTCAAAAAAACCTTTTGCGGCAGCCTTCAGTACAGGCGAGGGAATCCAGCTAAACATTCCTCCCATATGCATCAGATCCGTCAGGAACATAAAAAGAACGATATACGCCAGGATAATCGCAAGGGACTTAAAGGCGGAAAGAATGGCCTCTGTAAAAAGCTCCAAAAGCTCCTTGTTTTTATGAACCTGAGCGGAAGCGCGCGTCTTTGTCTGTCCGCGAAAAAAACAGGAGTAGACGCAGCCATTGAGAATAGCCCCCAGATAATGGGCTACGGCAATCAGGACTCCGGCAGCGCCGGACCCCAGCATACCGGCTCCTACGGCTCCAATCATAAAGGTGGGTCCGGATGTGCTGCAAAAGCTGATGAGCCGTTTTGCCTCTCTGTCTGAGATCTGATTTGCTTTTCGCATATCCCCGATGATCTTAGCGCCCATAGGGTAGCCGGAAAGCACACTCATAGCAAAGGGAAACAGACTTGGACGGACCAGCCGCACGATCCCTATATAGTTTAGAAAATTGGCGCAGATAAAAAAAGGCAATAAAGCCGGAAGCACGCTCTGCGCCCACAGAGATATCCCCTTTTGCGCCGAATAAACCGCAGTCTGGGGAAAAATAACCATAAACAGGCAAAAGCCTGCTGCCGCAAGCCCCGCCGCCACATAATTTCTTTTTTTTTCGCTAACTAAAATATCCATAGTTCATGGTATTCCACAAACTATGGATATATGTACGGTTTTCAGAAAATCAGAAGCTTTCCCGGGATACACAAAAGGCTTCCGGTGCCTATTCCTCTTCCTGCGGCTCCTGCGCCGGTTCAGGCTGTACAGGCGCCTCCTCCTGGTTCATCTGGGTCCTGTAGGCCATGTCTTTGATTTCCTCTCGGTTGCTCGCGAGTGTTGTATTGATATCATTGAAGGTTTTTTCAATGGTGCCGAACATATCGCCGAAATAAAGACCATTGAGCTGTTCCATCTTTTCCTGGAAATTAAAGAGGATGCTGTCCACATAATCATAGGTACTCATTTTCAGCTGCTTTGCCGTTTCTTCTGTTACGCGCATCAGTTCGTCGGCCCTGAGCTTTGCCTTAATGGTAATATCATCGTTTTCCACTAGAGCCTCCGCCTGTCTTTTCGCGTCAGCGATCACAGCTTCATATTCTTTCTTAGCCTCAGCAATGATCCGCTCCCGCTCGTTTTTGATCCACTGGGCCTGCTGGATCTCATCCGGCAGCTCTACCCGGATCTCTCTTACGATTTCCAGCAGCTCCTGCGCGTCTACCATGATTTTTCCCGTCAGCGGAAAGCCTGACGCTGTATCGACGATTTCTTCAATTTCTTCTAACAGTTCTAATACCTTCATTGTGTCCTCCCCTAAACCTTATTTTTTTTATTCATATATTCCAAAATAATTTCCGGAATCAATCCGTCGACGCTTCCGCCCAGCGAATGGACCTCTTTGATCATACTGGAGCTGACAAAAGAGCAGTCCGGGTCCGTCATCAGAAAAACGGTTTCAACGTTTTCCCGAAAAAGTCTCGCGTTCATCTGCGCCATCTGGATCTCATATTCAAAATCACTTGTTCCCCGCAGTCCTCTGACAACCACGTTAAATTCCTTCGCGTTGACATAGTCAGCCAAAAGGCCGGAAAAATGATCCACTTCCACATTGGGAAGACCCGCGGTAACCCCGCGAATCATCTCTTCCCGTTCTTCCAGCGAAAACAGGGACTTTTTAGAAGGGTTGACAATGACGCCGATCACCAGCCGGTCATAAAGCTTCGACGCTCTTGTGATAATATCAAGATGTCCGTTGGTCAAAGGGTCAAAGGAACCGGTATACAGTGCTTTCGTTTTCATACGTCATATCCTCCATTGATTTATAAGTGTATTGTATCACAAGAAAGCCGCCAATATCAACCATATATTGAAATTACAACGGTTCCGTACTTTCGTTCTTTTATTTTTTGAAAGCGGGAGAGCTCCTCCGGCAGGACTTCTTCTCTTCTGTGTTCCGCTATGATCAGTCCGTCCTGGGACAGAAGACCGTATTCCGCAATAAGAGAAAAGCATTCAGGGAGCATGCCCATATTATATGGAGGGTCCAGTAAAATCACATCCATAGGCCTTGTCAGCCTTCCCAGCGTATTGCGAAAATCTCCAGTCAGAACGGTAGATCGTTCCTCCGCCCCGCAGTACGCGATGTTTTCCTTCAGCAGCCGGATACTGTCTCTGGAATTATCACAAAACCAGCAGTGCTCCGCGCCCCGGCTCAGCGCCTCCAGCCCCAGGTTCCCGGTTCCGGCAAAGAGATCCAGCACATTGCTTCCGTAAATGTCATTTGTCAGAATGCTGAAAACCGCCTCTTTCACTTTGTCTGTAGTCGGTCTAATTCGATTATCGAAAGGCGCCTTCAGCCGCCTTCCTTTATATTCACCTGCTATAATTCTCATATTCTTATACCTCGCAGTGTCATATTGTACCATGTTTTCCGCTGAATGACCAGCCCCTGTGTAAAAAGAAAGATATCCGCTCAGCGTGTTACTTAGCGGATACCTCTCATCTTTGGATTTAACTTATTGACTTAATGTTATTTTCCAGCCATCTGCTGTTCTGCCATTTCAACCAGCTTCTTAGTCATATAGCCTCCGACATAACCGTTCTGTCTCGCGGTCAGGTTGCCCTTGTCAGTCTGTTCGTAGTTGGCCAGACCCAGCTCGTTTGCTACTTCTGTCTTTAAGTTTTTTAATCCCGCTTTCGCGTTTGGATTCATTGACATGTGTTTCTCACCTCCTGTACGCTATTAATTTAACCCGGCCGCAGAAAACTATGTCATGTAATAATTGCTTGCGTTCTCTGCTTTTGGCAGGGTTTTTCGCTCTTTTTTTCCAGATTTCCCAAAGCTTAAACGCAAGAACACCCGCCGTAACTAGCGGGTGTCCCTGCGTTTTTCAGTTTTAACTTACCGTTACTTTCCAGCCATCTGCTGTTCTGCCATTTCGACTAACTTCTTAGTCATATAACCGCCGACATAACCGTTTTCTCTCGCGGTCAGGTTACCCTTGTCAGCCTGGTCATAATTTGCCAGACCCAGCTCGCTGGCTACTTCTGTCTTTAAGCTTTTCAGCGCTGGTTTCGCGCTTGTGTTCATCTTATCCTGTAATGACATATTTCTCACCTCCTGTACGCTATTAATTTAACCCGGGCGAAAAAAACTATGTCATGTAATAATTGCTTTCTGTTCCTGCTTTTGGCAGGCTATAGCTTCAGGGAAAAATCGGGTCCGAAAAGCTTTATGATCCTCTTTTTAAGGCCTGCGTAAGCTTCACTTTCCAGCAGCGGATCCTGCTCTATAATCCGATCCGCTTCTTTTTTTACATCATTTAAAATTTTTATATGCTTTGCTAAATCCGCAAAAGCCAGATCCGGCACTCCGTGCTGTCTCGTTCCGAAGATCTCGCCTGGCCCCCGCAGCTGTAAGTCCTGCTCCGCAATGTAAAATCCGTCCTGGGACTTTTCCATGATCTCCGCCCGTTTGCGGGCCACCTCAGAGCTTTTCTTAGAAATCAGCACACAGTAGGACTGGTGTTTTCCTCTCCCTACTCTTCCCCGGAGCTGATGAAGCTGCGCAAGTCCGAACCGTTCCGCGTTCTCAATCACCATCATGGTGGAATTTGGAACATTGATTCCCACTTCGATCACCACAGTAGAAACCAGTACCTGTATCTCGTTTTGGTAAAAACGGCTCATAATCCCGTCTTTTTCCGTCTGCTTCATGGCTCCGTGAAGCAGAGCAACGGAATATCCGGCAAATCTGTCCCTCAGCTCCTGATAAAGCGATTCTGCCGATTTCACATCCAGGACTTCCGATTCATCAATAAGCGGCGCTACAATATAGGCCTGCCGCCCTTTGTTTAATTCTTTTTCCACAAAATCATAACACGCGCTCCGCTGGCTTTCATCAACGGCTCTTGTGACGATTTTCTGTCTCCCCGGCGGAAGCTCATCGATGATGGAAATATCCAGGTCGCCATAGAGGATCACCGCCAGCGTCCTTGGAATCGGCGTCGCAGTCATAACCAGCACATGTGGATTGTTCCCCTTTTCGCTGAGGGCTGTCCGCTGGTTGACGCCGAAGCGGTGCTGTTCATCGGTAATAACAAGGCCCAGATTGGAAAAGGCCACATCCGGCTGTATGATGGCGTGAGTCCCAACCAGGATCTGGATCTCTCCTGACGCAAGACGCTCCAGGACCTCCCTCTTTTCCCCCGCTTTCATGCTTCCGGTAAGAAGGCCCACTGTAATGCCGTAAGGCGCAAAGCCCTGGCTCAGACTGGAAAAGTGCTGCTTTGCCAGAATCTCCGTAGGCGCCATCATAACGCCCTGAAATCCGCTTTTTACCGCTTTGTACAAAGCCACCTCCGCTACTGCTGTTTTTCCGGACCCTACATCTCCCTGCACCAGCCGGTTCATGACTTTTCCTGATTCGGTATCCGCCATGATCTCACTCACTACTCTAAGCTGGGCTCCTGTAAGCGGGTACGGAAGCCCCTGTATATATTCTTGCTCAACAGGGGAAGGATCAAACCCTGGTCCCTGTTTTCCTATAACATTTTTCTGCCTCGCCGCCAGAAGGCCTGTCTGAAGCGCCAAAAGCTCATCAAAGATCATTCGGTATTTTCCTTCCAAAAGAGGCTGCCGATCCTTTGGAAAATGAATATTGGAAATCGCGTAATCCAGGCCGCACAGCCGGTTTCGCCGGATTATATCCTCAGGCAGATATTCCTGAATACCGGAAAGCCCCGAAAGGGCCGCTTTCTGCCAGTTTCTCATATCCTTCTGGCTCAGACCCAAAACAAGAGGATACACGGGAAGAATTCCCTGCGTCATTCCTTTTTCCGCAGGAGAAAAATCCGGATGGATCATCTGTGGCTTTCCGTGATTCCATACCGGTTTTCCATAAAAAATGAAAGAACTTCCCTTCCGGAACTGACTGGCGAGGTAAGCCGCGTTAAAAAACAGGATCTCCAGCTTCCCGCTTCCATCAGAGATAAGCACCCTGAGGATCTGCCGTCTTCCCCGCCGGAATGGATCTTTTACCACTAGCTCTACTCGTCCCCAGACGCAAACAGGCTTTTCCTCCTCCAGCTCTGAGATCCCGCAGGATTTTCGCCGATCCTGATAGTCTCTTGGAAAAAACAGCAGCAAATCGCCAATGGTCCGAATCCCCAGCTTTTCCAAAGCTGCCGCTTTCTTCGGGCCTACTCCCTTCAGGCCCGTTACCGGTTCTCTCCACTCCATTTATCTGGTCACCTCAATATGCCGCGGCGCCACATGCTTGGACAGCACACCGGTCACAACAACCGCTACACTGTTTGGCTCCATGCCGGTCATATTTTTTATATTATTATGGATCTCATCCACCATCTGATTCGTAACCTGTGTAATGCTGGTTCCAAACCGCAGAACGACAAACACCCGGATATCCAGCCCGTTTTCATTCAGCTCGATTTCCATATGATTGATTTCATCCATACCGCCGAGCTTGGGCACCCATCCGGGCACCTTTCCCTTATGGTTGGAAATAATCACTTTCCCATCAAATTTCCGCGCGGCCTCTATGATGATCTTTCCTATAGCCGCTTTATTTACTGTGATTGTTCCTAAATCCGTCTCTACTGTAATCAAAAAACTGTTCCTCCTGAATCTTCTCAATCTATTTTAGCATAAAGCAGCCTTGCCGCACAATCTTCTTTCTAAAAGCATATACTGAATCAGGTGATACTATGAATCGAAACAAATGTAAAAAAAACAAACGGAAGCGTCCTTCCCACAGACAGGATATAAAAGACCTGGGTTTTGTGCTGCTGGTGTTCGGCGTGGTAACGATCTGCGCGTTTTTCCTTCCGATTAAAGCCTGGATCCTGCTTTTAGGGTGCCTTCTTCTGGTCTGCGGTATCCGGCTCTATTGCAAATAAAAAAAGACCTGCGCAATCGGCAGGTCTGATTTTTCATTAAATGGCACGGTTAATTTTGTTTGACCGGATGCATCTGGTACAAACTTTGGCTTTTCTAACTTTTCCGTCTTCTTCAATTCTAACTGTCTGAATGTTAGCATTCCATTTTCTTCTTGTGTGTCTGTTTGAGTGGGACACGTTGTTTCCGGAAACCTGGCCCTTACCGCAAATTTCACATTTTCTTGACATCTACCGCACCTCCTTTAAGTATCTTAAGCTTTCGCATAATTACATATTGATTCGAGAGCACTCGAACAAATGGTATTATACCATACCAAAATCCATGGTACAAGTGTTTTTTTTCTTATCTTTGGCAATCTTGAAATAAAATTACTGGCCCTGCTCCCAAAGCACCGGCGTTCCTTCTCTTCGGGTCTTCTCCATATCCAGAATACGCTGATTCCGGCTGCCCCGGAATTGAAGCGTCAGGTCTTTTTCCTCTTTTATAAACGGTCCATCGATCAGCAGATCCGTACAGGCAAGAAGCTCCGAGACACCTGGCTGTTCTTCCGCCATACGCAAAAGCTGTTCGTAAGTATATCCTGTAAAGGTAACAATATTCAGATCCCGCTTTTTGATCTCCTGGGCCAGAGCCGCAAAAGCCTCCGCCTGGCAGAAGGGCTCTCCGCCGCTAAAGGTGACCCCCGCGAGAAGCGGATTTTTATCGATCTCCGCAAGGAGCCGTGAAAACTCCGTTTCTTTTCCTCCGAAAAAATCGTGCGTCTCTGGATTATGGCAGTCAGGGCAGTTATGCGGACAGCCCTGACAGAATATGGCGAACCGGAAACCGGGTCCATCTACGATGGATTCCCGGATGATTCCCGCCAGCCGTATCGCCGTGGGCTTTGTCTCTACTGTCTTCTCCATCAGACAGCCTCATATCCGGATCCTACATCGTGCTTTACTCTGTCCTTCTCTTCCGCCGCTTTGGCGTCGTTAAACCGGTCCACCGTTCCCACAAGATATCCGGTAATCCTGCGGATCCGTTCAAATCCGCTGTCTCCATCATCCTCGGTCCGGTGGCAGTGTGGACATTCGTTGTCGATAATGCCTGTATAGCCGCAGACCGGATCCCGGTCTACCGGATGGTTGATGGATCCATAGCCTACGCCGCTTTCCTTCATGCAGCGGACGATCCGTTCAAAGGCGTCCAGATTCTTGCATGGATCTCCATCCAACTCTACATAAGTAATATGTCCCCCGTTGGTAAGCGCGTGATACGGCGCTTCCAGCTTGATTTTTTCAAAGGCGGAAATGTTGTAATATACCGGAACATGGAAAGAGTTTGTATAGTATTCTCTGTCCGTAACCCCTTCAATAACGCCAAACCGTTCCTTATCCATCCGCACAAAACGTCCGGAAAGTCCTTCCGCGGGAGTGGCAATGAGGGAGTAGTTAAAGCCTGTCTTTTCTGTAGCTTCATCCATACGCTGTCTCATAAAGCCGATAATTTCAAGTCCCAGGCTCTGCGCTTCCCGGCTCTCGCCATGATGCGCGCCAATGAGCGCCTTGAGGCATTCCGCCAGACCAATGAATCCTACCGTAAGGGTCCCGTGCTTCAGCACCTCCGCTACAGAATCGTTGGGCTTCAGTTTGTCTGAATCCAGCCAGATTCCCTGTCCCATAAGGAATGGGTAATTTTTTACTTTCTTGGAAGCCTGAATTTTATAACGCTCCATCAGCTGATCCATACACAGATTCAGTTTACGGTCTAACTCTTCAAAGAAAAAGTCAATATCTCCATGGGCTTTTATGGCGATACGAGGAAGGTTGACTGACGTAAAGCTCAGGTTCCCTCTTCCTCCTACCACCTGCCGGTCCGGGTCATAGGCGTTAGCCATAACTCTGGTGCGGCATCCCATGTACGCCGCCTCGGTATTGTGGTCGCCTTCTTTATAAAACTGCAGGTTGAACGGAGCGTCGATGAAAGAGAAGTTCGGGAACAGTCTCTTTGCCGATACTCTGCAGGCCAGCTTGAACAAATCGTAATTGGGATCCTCCGGATTGTAGTTGATTCCTTCTTTGATTTTGAAAATATGGATCGGGAAAATAGCGGTTTCCCCATTTCCAAGACCCGCTTCGGTGGCAAGCATGATATTCTCTGTAACCATTCTGCCTTCCGGAGAAGTATCCGTACCGTAATTGATGGAAGAGAACGGAATCTGCGCGCCCGCGCGGGAATGCATGGTGTTCAGATTATGTACAAACGCCTCCATAGCCTGATATGTCGCTCTGCGGATCTCTTTATTGGCATATTTGGAAGCTCTCTGCTGCAGGCTGTCAATATGTTCCTCCTGGCAGAATTCTTTCAAATATTCTCTTTCTTTTTCTTTATATCCGTTGTCATCGGCCAGGATCGGGCAAATTTCATATTTTTCTTCGATTTCCTTGCCGATAGCGGTCACCCGGTCCGCGGCATCCTCCACATCGTAAAGAATATCCATCATCTTCCCAAGGTTCTTCCAATACAGCTTTTTAAAGGTTTTTTTGACTCCATTGGCCATTCCGTAATCAAAATCCGGAATGCTCTGTCCGCCATGCTGGTCATTCTGGTTAGACTGGATCGCGATACAGGCCAAAGCCGCGTAGCTCTGAATATCATTCGGCTCTCTCAGGAACCCATGGCCTGTGGAAAACCCGCCCTTAAACAGCTTTTCAATATCGATCTGACAGCAGGTAGTCGTCAAAGTCAGAAAGTCCAGATCATGGATATGGATGTCTCCTTCTCTGTGCGCCTTCGCGTGCTCCGGTTTTAATACAAACATTTCATAGAACTGCTTGGATCCTTCTGAGCCGTATTTCAGCATGGTACCCATAGCGGTATCGCCATCGATGTTGGCGTTTTCGCGCTTGATATCGTTATCAGCCGCTTCTTTGAAGGTCAGGTCTTCATAGATCTTCATAAGACGGGTATTCATATCCCTTACTCTGGTGCGCTCTGCCCTGTAAAGGATGAATTCTTTGGCAGTCCTGGCATGTCCATTTTCGATCAGCACCTTCTCTACCGCGTCCTGAATCTGTTCCACAGTAGGTGTGTCATTATGACAGATCTCTGACAGATAAAGCTCTACCTGTCTTGCCAGATACATAGACATATTTTTGTCTTTTCCGCCCAGCACTTTAGCGGCCTTGTAAATGGCGTCCGCAATCTTGTTCACATCAAATTCGACTGTTCTGCCATCCCGTTTTATAATTTTCTGAATGGATTCCATACCAACACTCCTTTATATTTATCTTCTGAAATATCATACCAGCAATAGTTTCCCCGCTCCACTTCACACACTACATGTTGTGTCAGTTTTAAAGGCAGCATACAAATTATACATCATTTAGAACACAAGTCAAGATATCGCCTGCGTATTTTTTTGTATTTTTGATAGGGATAAAGAAAGAACCCTGAAAAAAGAACATCCCGGAGTTTTTCCGGGATGCAGGTTTACATAATTCAATATTATTTATCGTGTATCTTTTCAAAGAATTCTGTCCTGAGCAGAGACAACAGATGCAGGTCATAATAACGGCCGTTCTTCTTAGCGGCGTTTCGGGCAACGCCCTCCTTCTGAAATCCCAATTTCTCATAAAGAGCCGCCGCCGCTTTATTTCCCGTATAATAATCCAGAGTTACCCGCTCCATGTGTAGGAACACAAAACAGTATTCTAATAGCTCTTTCAGCATTTCCTTTCCGAATCCGTTCTGCCTGTTTTCCTCTCCGGCAATATACAGTTTTGTAATATCCAGAGAATCGCAGTGCCGGTCGATCCGGCTGATGTAGACCCGGCCGATAGGCTGGCGAATATCTTTCCTTACGATGGTAAACTGAAGCTTGGTCGGATCCGTTTTATCAATAACCCACTCCTCTACAACGTCCTTATAGGATCTCTCCTCGTCATAGCTGAGGAATTGTGTGATTTCCGGATCAGTTTCCCATCTGGCGAAGTATTCGCAATCCTCAAAAACGGTTTCTCTGATTACTAAATTTTTTGTTTCCATACCTGTTTATCTCCTTAGAGAAAATATTAAGATTTCGTGAAATCTCCCTAAAATCTCTACCTTTATAATTAACTATATGCTATTATTATATAGGATTTTTAATAATAAACAAGGAGAATTTCAAAATTATGAGACGATTTTTTCCCTTTTTGCTGCTTTCCACATTAACTGTCGTTTTTCTTCTTTTTACGGGCTGCAGCTCCCAGGATGAGGATACAAAGCTGACGATAAAAGAAAGCGTTAATACCTGTTATGAGGAACTGCTCCAACAGGTCAGTCAGAGTCAGCAGGAAGACAGCTCCGCCGAAGATAAAAACGAGAAAACAGATACAAAGGAAACCGCTGCTGAAAAAGATGATTTTCAGCAGATCGCGGCTTATCTGTCCGATTGGGCCAAAGCCAACCAGATCGATGTGAAAAGCGTCAGTGACAGCTATGTTGTCCTGTCAAAAGCCGCTTCCGCAGGCTATGAAGACGCGGAAACCTTTACCTTTCACTGTGACATTTCTTTTGACAGTCAGGATGAAATGGAAGACAGCCTGGAAACAGCCGCGGCTGCTATGACCGCGCTTTACAGCGCTGAAGAACATGGGACATTGAAAGCGATCTTTACTTTAGAAAAAAACGGGCAGGCCACAGGCGCCAACGCGCTGGGAAACGCCTATCTGAAAGGAGACAATTTTATCAGCCTGACCCGCAAAGGAGATACGGCTCTGTACAACAGCGTTGCCGCTTCCTCCGATATTACCGCTTCCAAAAAGCTGAAAAAGGAAACCCCGCAATATACAAAGGCTTACAGGCTTGTGCTGGAAGGCACTCCATATAAGAGTCCCTATAAATACCGGGGCGATTATCCAAACGCAATCAAGACCATAGGCGATCTTCTGGCTTCCTGTCAGAGCTCCAGCATCCTTTTTGAACTGTCTTCCTTTACGGGCGGCGACAGTACGGATCTTTACCCGTCAAAAGCAGAGGCAGTCATTGTTTTGCAGGAAAATGATGTGGAAAGCTTTACCAAACGGTTTGAAAAATCCTATGAAAAAGTAGAAGAATATTATGATGAGCTGGAAGAACCCTTCCTGTATACAATGGAAGAGACGAAGCTTCCTGAAAAAGTGATTTCAAAGGAAGACACTGGCAATATTGTCAGCCTTATGTATACCATCATCAATGGCACTTACCTGAAATCTGATGATGATGAAGTAATGGCTGTTTCCAACATCGGAATGGTTTCCACAAAGGATCGCAGGTTCCGGCTTAAAATCAACGCGAAGAGCCTTTCCAATACGCTGATGGATGAAATGTGTACCATTTTTGAAACCACCTGCGGGCTGTGTGATATTAAATACAAAAAAGAGACCTCTTCGGCCCTCTGGTACTTATCGGAAAGCAAATCGCCTTTGGTTTCCGGACTGAGCAAGCAGCTGGATACCACTCCATCAGGCGCACTGGAGAACAAAAGTGTCTCTGCGCTTCTCAGCAAAAATTCTAAATTAAATCTGGTCATCTGGGGAACAAATAAAAAGGACGCGGTCAAGGAGCTTCCATCGATCCTTGGTTATATCGCGAATCCTGGAGAAGAGCAGGAATAAAACAAACGAAAAACAGTTACAAAAAACCACTAGTAAACTAGTGGTTTTTTATTATGTAGGAAATATCGTTTTCGATATTTCCGGAATATCAACAAAGTCTACCGCTGAACATAAACCTGCGAAGCCGGCTTTGTTCTTTAGGGGCTTTACAGCCCCAGTCTTCTTTTATCGTAAGAACTTTTCCAGTTCGCCATAAAGGGTCTGTATTTCAATCGGCTTGGATATATGTCCGTTCATGCCGCTTTTCAGGCTTTCTTCCACATCGGAGCTGAAGGCGTTGGCAGTCATGGCCAGAATCACAACGGTTTTCGCGTCATTCCGGTCCATTCCCCTTATTTTTTCTGTGGCTTCATATCCGTTCATATTCGGCATCTGAACATCCATAAGAATAGCATCATAATAATTTTCTACAGAGTCTTCAAACTTTCTGACCGCTTCCTCTCCATCGTAAGCGGAATCGGTCACCGCGCCTGTCATCTGCAGCAGTTCGCAGACGATTTCCATATTCAGCACCGTATCCTCCGCCACCAGGATACGCTTTCCTCTGAAATCATAACGTTCTGTTTCGGAAGGCTCAGGCCCCGCTTCTCTGCCGAACCGGTCCAGCACATCTACAATGGTGGATTCAAAGAGAGGCTTGCTGATAACACTGTCCGCGCCCGCTTCCAGCGCCGCGTCCCTTACTTCCTCCGTATCATAGGCGGTAATCAGTATCACCATTACATCATCGTCCATGATCTTCCGAATACGCCGGGTCGTTTCCAATCCGTCCAGCTCTGGCATCTTCCAGTCAATAAAACAGATATCGAATTTCTTTCCCGCTTCCTTGCGGCCCCGGACCATATTGATAGCGTCCATTCCGTTATAGGCGTAGCTGGACTTTACCTTGATCTTCTCCATCAGCGTCATAATGTGGGCGCAGGCGTCTATATCATCATCCACAATCAGGGCGCTGATTTTCTCATAATACTTCGGGCCCTGCCGGGTTTCCTGCACATAGCCGAAAGGCAGCTCTACGGTAAAGACGCTTCCCTTTCCAAGCTCGCTTTCCAGAGAAATGGTTCCGCCCATCATATGGGTGAACCGCCGTACAATGGACAGGCCCAGACCGGTGCCTCCATATTCCTGGGTGATGCTTCCATCCTCCTGTTCAAAGACAGAAAAGATTTTTTCAAAATTATCTTTGGCGATTCCCTTTCCGGTATCGCCCACCTGGAACCGGATCCACTGCTCCTGGTCATCGGCTCGGAGCTTTTCAACATTGAGATAAATATCCTTTCCGGAAGGTGTAAATTTAAGAGCGTTAGAAAGAAGGTTCAGCAGAATCTGATTCAGCCGCAGAGAATCTCCTACCAGAGTTTCATCAATGTCCCCCTTCAGATTCATTTCATAATTAATATTCTTTTCCTTTGCCTGAGCGTATGTGATGCTGTTGAGACTTTCCAGAAAGACTTTAAAGTTAAAACGCTCTTTCTTGATTTCGATTTTTCCGCTTTCAATCTTGCTCATATCCAGAACATCATTGATCAGAGCCAGCAGCTGCTTGGAGGAAATCATGATCTTCTGCATGCAGTTAAACAGCTTTTCCTGGTTTCCTAGGTTCTGCAGCGCAATGGTAGACATTCCAATGATTCCGTTCATAGGCGTTCGGATTTCATGGCTCATACGGGCGAGAAATTCACTCTTTGCGCTATTGGCGTATTCAGCCTTTTCCAGGGCCAGCTGCTTCTGCTCCCTGGCTTCCGTAAGCAGATCCATCTGGTGATTCATCATCTTCGCGTAAAGCAGGAACATTCCCAGCAGTACCAGAATCAGAATCAGGCTGGCAGCAAAGCTGAGCACAAAGCGAGTATGCCCCAGCTCTTCGACAGCCTTATTCAAAGTGCCGTAAGGCAGTGTCGTACATAAGGACCATCCGTCTACAGTAAGCGGCGCCAGATATAAAATCTGTATATCTTTTCCCACCTTGATAGGTATGGCAACTGAGTCCCCTGCCTTCAAGGCGTTCCTTACCTGATTGATGGTGGCCTCCACTTCTTCCGGCTCCTCGGATATGATTTCCCGTAAACGGTCGAAAAAGTTACCGCTTTCCGCCTGAGTATCCTGCGGCCTTACAACGTAATCTCCCTGTTCTCTCAATATATAAGAATTTGTCAGTGTTCCTGAAACGCTGAGACATAAATACTGGGTAAAGACCTCAGATCGCATACCGGCCACAGCGGAAATGATCCGCTGTCCGTCTTCATTCTGAAACTTCCTTGGAATAACAAAAAGGAACAGATCTTCCTCCTGGCTGTTTACCGCGGCACCAACCGTTTTTCCCGTTTCCAGTCTTTCATAGAACTTTTCCGGCATTTCACTGGTGATGGAATCGCCGCAAACCGTGATAAACTCCAGGTCTTCTGTAATATATCCCAGATAAGCGAATTCGCAGAGATAAGCTTCCTGCTCCAGTCGTTTTGAAGTTTCTTTATCAGGCTCTGTAATATTGCCCAGATCATTAAAGATTTTTTCCGTTTCATCGTATTGCACATCCACTGCGCTGGTAAACCTGGCCTGGATCTGAGCGTCCATCTCAGAAGTATATAAAGTGCTGATGTCCAGCACTTCTTTTTCTGTGACGTTATCCATGATCTTTGCCATAAGGACAAAAATGATAACACACAGCACAATGGAAACGCTAACGCCGATCAGCAGCAGACGTCTTGTTTTTTTTCGTTCTTCTTCCATCTTCTTTTGGTTCCTTACTATCGCTCTCTTTCTTTACAAACAATTACCATCGGTTTTAAGTTTACTACATTTTGAGCAAACCGTCCAGTACCGGCTTGCGGGAGCAGTCTCAGGAACTAAAAGTTCCCTGTCCTGTCAGCAGGATCATTCATGAAGAACATTCATCTTAGACCTTCCCCACCTTTTTTACAGCTAAGTCAAGTTCCAAATCATGAAGCCCATGATATGCTTTTATCAGAAAGCTGACCTGAACCTTCTCAACCACTTCTGAGCTTGGCATATCGTAATACCATTGATAATACGCATAAAACTCGCCAATCCAATCCGGCATAAATCCCCCTAGGGCTTTTCCGGATTTCAAGGTATATGTTTCTGTATCAGAAAAATATTTCCATAATTCCTTTGCGTCCATTGTATTGACATAAGCTTTTGCTTCATCAATGTATTTTCTTGTTTTGCTTGTCATATACGCTTTAATAAAATCCTCTGTATCCTTATCTGGAAATGTCTGCGCTACAAAATCAAACAATTTTCCCTGACTTTCTACCACTTCTTCCAAATAAACCTCTGAATACGCCCCCATTCTAATCACCTCTCAAATAATGTACTAAACACATTGGTTACTTTATTAGCGAAAGTAAGAATACTTTATCTGTATTTTACCAAAATTACGCTTTATTGACCACAGCGATTTATCTCTTCTTATTTCACCCCATACAGCAGCCCCGCTCCCTTGATCATCCAGGGAGCCTGAATAAACCTCGGAACCAGATTATTTACATTTTCTATATTCGGAATATAATGTACCTCCGAAAATCCGGCTGCTTTAAGTTCCTTCACAAACTGCCTCATATCGCCGTACAGAGCCTTCTGTTCGAACATATCCTGCAGGGAAAAGGCGCCGCCCTTTTTCAGCACTCGCAATGCCTCTCTAACCACATCCAGCTTGTTGCCGGCGGTGCGCACCTCATGAAAAACGAAATTACTCACAACCGCGTCAAAGGTTTCATCTTTAAAATCAAGTTTTGCCGCGTCCCCTTTTTGGAAGCGCACTCTGCCGGATACACCTTCTAACACTGCGTTTCTTTCACATTGCTCTTTTGCGTAGCTCCACTCCTTTCCCCAATAATCCATACCGGTAAGAGTGGCAGCGGGAAAGCTTTTCGCGCAGCGCATAGTCAGCGCTCCCGCGCCGCACCCAATATCCAGAAGTGTTCCATTGCCTTCCCACAGCAGATGATCTACCAGAAACTGGTGTACCTTTCCCATGACGCCGCCTTTGTTAAAATCAAAGGCTACGCGGCAGCGCCACATATAAAATGTAAAGGCGCACAGAACCACGCAGATGATTCCGATTATGATTCCGACAACGGTAAGCCGCAAAGCGCCCGCAAAAACACCAGCGGCAGCAGCCAAAACCACATCGCCGGTCAGCATCAGCTTCATCATATTTGCCGGAACCCAATTTCCATAATTTCCTTCTTTAGATAATACTGTCTTGTTTTTCATTTTCAATCTTTTTCCTTTCTTTTTGTAGCGTAACACTTGTTACTTTTTGTTATGTAAAAAGGTCCGAAGCACACGCCCCGGACCTTACTTACCAACTTTATTCTGTTTTAGTTTTTCTATCAACGCCTCAAAACCCGCGTCACAGTATTCACCAATCAGTCTTGCCAATCTCTTTGTCTCCTCCAAAGAATACTCTTTATTAATGATAGCCAGATAACTTTCCATACGCATCTGTACTAAAACATCCAGCAGCTCAGGATCAACCTCTGAAACACCGCTTTTCTCAAAGAACATTCGAAATCCATTTTTCAATCCCTCCTGAAATTGCCTGAATACCGGTTCATATTTTGTCCCTTCCACGCCTGCCATCAGAATCTGAAATTCCGTTTTATATGTCCAGATCATTTCCAGCATCCGCTCATCCCCGTCTGCGCTGGAGTCTTCTTCCTCATACTCACCCTTATAGATTTGCGCCATCACGCTATTAAAAAGAGCAAGCACCGGCTGCAGTATTTCATCTAATATCTTTTCCTTATTCTCAAACTGGAAATAAAAAGCCCCCGTTGTCACACCCGCGTTCTTACAAATAGCGCGAAGGCCGGCGCCTTTATATCCATTTTTCAGAAATTCCGTCTTTGCTGCCGCTATCATATTGTTTCTTGAGTTTTCAACACTCTCTTTTACCATAACAATTGTTATATTAGCATAAACTAACTCTTCTGTCAAGACACATGAATCCAATCCCATAATCCGCAGAAATAAACCACTCTGACTCTGATGGTATCTTCTTTTAGTTTCCTGTCCTGTCAGAGCTTCCAGCCTTCCGCCTCTTGGCGTATCTTCACAAAACGGCGGTAAAGGCCCTCCTGACGTATCAGCTGGCTGTGGGTTCCGCTTTGAACAACGCGTCCTCCATCTACCACCAGAATCTGATCCGCCTGCTCAATGGTACTGAGCCGATGCGCGATGGTTATAATGGTTTTGCCGTGAACCAGCGCCGAGATGGCAGCCTGAATCTCATGTTCATTCTCTGGATCTATGCTGGCAGTAGCTTCGTCCAAGATAATGACGGGCGCGTCCTTTAACATTGCCCGGGCAATGGAAATACGCTGTTTTTCTCCGCCGGAAAGGGTTCCTCCCCCTTCTCCGATTATGGTATCATACCCATCCGGAAGAGCCATGATAAAGTCGTGACATCTGGCCGCTTTTGCCGCGGCAAGAATTTCTTCCTCTGTTGCTGTTGGCTTTCCAAACCGGATATTATTTCGCACCGTATCATGAAACAGATATACGCTCTGGAATACCATGGAAATATTTTTCAGAAGACTATCGCATGAAAATTCTTTTACGTCATAGCCTCCCAGAGTTACACTGCCTTTCCCCACATCATAAAACCGGGCGATCAGGCTGCATATGGTACTCTTTCCGCTTCCGGAGGGACCTACAATGGCCGTAGTCTTGTTTTCCGGAATCGTAAAATTCACATCATGGAGCACCTGCCGCTTTCCATACCCGAAGGATACATGATCAAACTCAATAGCAAAATGTTCCGGATGAAGATCTTTCCCGTCCTGATCGATGAACCGGGCCCGCTCCATGGAATCCAGCTTGTCCATTACAGAATCGATTACGGACAGAACGTGAGCCGCGTCATTGATATTTTCCACACTTCCAAATATGGAAAAAGAGAACATACTGACCATCAGCAGCATGGTCATATCCAGCCGCCCCCGCGTGGTTTCCAGACAGGCCGCTAGAACCAGCGCTATCGACGCGCTTTTGAGAATCAACAGATGCAGACAGTTCCAGGGAACAAAACCGAACTCATTTTTGACGCAAATCTCCTTATTGGCCCGGCTGGCGTCCTGAAAACGCTTTGCCGAGACTCCCTGCTTTCCGAAGGATTTTACAATGGCAAGTCCTCGGACATATTCAACCGCCGCTGCTGACAGGGCTTCCTTGGCTCTGTGTCCTACAGGCGCTGTCCGGCTGCTCTGCCTGCTGATGCCGAAAAGCGCAAATGTAGAAAGCGCTGTGCCGATCACCGCAATAACGGCGGCAGAGGGGCAGAAGAATCCGACACAGCAGATAATAGCCAGTACCTGAATATAACCATTGACCACCGCGTCAATCATTTTCATTCCCTGGATTTCCAGCGTGGACAGCTCCGTTGTTGTTGCCGCCAGAATATCTCCGATATTATTTTCCGCAAAATATCCTAGGGAAACCCGCTTGAGAATATCTCCGATTCGGATTCTCTGCCCCGCCGCTTTTTCTGTGCCAATGCTCTCCTGCAGCCGGTTTTTCCCGTATGTAAAGAGGAACCGGAGGATGATCAGCGCGGCGATTCCACAAAGACACTGCCAGACCAGAGCGCTGTTAACCGGCGTTCCGCCCTGCTTGTCCGTTACGATTTTTCCAAGAGCCCACGCTGCCAGCATAACAGGTCCCGCGGTACACCATGTGGCAAAAAAGGAACAGACAAAACCAAGATAAAGACGTTTTTTATATTCACCTGCCCATTTCATAATTCTGCCAACGCTTTTAAACATAGTCTCTTTCCTCCTTCCTCTGGTTTGTGTCTACCGCCCACGCTCTGGCTCCTACATGAGCCTTCCACATTTCACGGTACAGACCGCAGCCTTTCATCAGTTCTTCCTGTTTTCCCTTGTCCAAAATCCTGCCTTCCTTCAAAACGATAATCTGATCCGCGTTCTGGATCGTGGACAGCCGGTGCGCAATAACCAGCAGCGTTTTTCCTCTGGAAAGCTCCATAATAGAGCGCTGAAGCTTTTCTTCATTTTCCGGATCACTGAACGCTGTGGCCTCATCAAGAATTACTACCGGAGCGTCCTTGAGTATGGCTCTGGCAATGGCGATCCGCTGGCGTTCTCCGCCGGACAGCTGTTTTCCCGCTTCTCCCGCGGCTGTATCCCAGCCCCGCTCCAGCCTTCCTATAAACGCTTCACATTGGGCTGCCCTCGCGGCGGCAAAGACTTCCTCATCCGCGGCTTCTGGATTTCCCAGCCGAATATTTTCTTTCAGAGAACAATCGAAAAGAAAGTTGTCCTGTGTGACAAAGCTGACTGTATCTGCCAGCTGTTTCAGCGGCATCTTCCTGATATCCGTACCGCCGATGACAACGGAGCCTTCTGTTACATCCCAAAACCGGGCCGCCAGCCGGGCCACAGTGGACTTTCCTCCGCCGGAAGATCCCACCAGAGCTGTAAAGCTTCCTTCCGGAAGGGTAAGCGTTACATCGTGAAGCACTTCATCCTCTTTCCTTCCTGTATAGGAAAAGCTGACATGTTTGAATTCCACCTGACTTCCGGACAGCTCCGCGGCTTCCTTTTCCTTGGGAAGCTCCTGAAGGTTCAGAAGATCCTCCGCGTCGCGGACCGCGTATTCCATACTTTTAATTTCATTGATAAACGCTGTGGCGCGGATCAGCGGATTTACGATTCCAAGAGCCAGCATCAGACAGAGCGCTACCCTAGCCGGGTCCACGACGCCCGCAAGGTAAAGCGCGATTCCGGTTGGAAGTGTTCCAAACAAGGTAGTGGGCAGAATGGAAAGGGTCAGATTCATAGGTACCCAGGTGCTTTTATACCAGTCCATCGTAAAGTCCCGAAAGGATATAACCGCGTCCGTAAACTTTTCATAGGAGCTGGACGCCTGATTGAAGGCTTTCACCACCTCAATTCCCTCCACATATTCCACAATAACACTGTTTACACGCTCATTTGCCGCCATATAGGCAGCATATTGCTTATTATAGCTCTTCATTCCAAAAGCCATCGGGACTGCCGCTACAGGCACTGTCACCAGGGAAGCAAGGCCCATGCGCCAGTCTATGACAAAAAGAGCGAAAATCACAGCCGCGGCCAGTAAAATGTTAGAGGAAAGCTCCGGAATCACATGGGCCAGAGGCGGCTCAATATCCTCTACCCGCTCCACAATGGCGCTTTTTACGCCTCCAATAGGCCTGGAGGTTACTGTCCCCAAAGGCGCTCCCATGAGACGGTCCGCGATTTTCACGCGTATCCCTTCCAGGATCGTATAAGCGGATACATGGGACAGCTCTGTGGAAACGCCATAAAACAAAATCTTTACAGCATACCCCGCCAGACAGATCATTCCCCAGAATACAGCGGCATTCCAGTCGCCTGTTCCCGCTATAAACCTCCTGAGTATCTCATACACACCCAGATAAGGCACAAACCCGCCAGCCACACTGATTACAGCGCAGATAACGGAAAGTATCATTTTCCCTTTACAGGGAGCGGCAAAGCCCAAAAGAGTCTTTACCCAGCTTTTCTGTTTCATTTCAAAATCTCCTTCCAAAAAAATAAGGACTGTACTTTTCAGTACTATCCTTATCTTATCGGAAAGAGCACTCTGTTTCCGCTCTGCATGGACCGTTCAGTCCCAAAAGGACAGAAAAAATAAAAGCTCCTTTACCTATGCTGGCGCCGCCGATACTCTGAAGGAGACATGCCCATTACCTTTCGAAAGGCCATAGAAAATTTGCTGGGGCTGTCGTAGCCTGTCCTTCCGGCAATCTCCGCAATGGTCACATCCCGCTCCTGCCGCAGCATGACTGCCGCTCTGTTCATTCGATACTGCAGCAGCCAGCCGCCGATAGACGTACCGAAAACAGATTTAAAGCATTGCTTCATCGAAGTTTGTGAAATCTGAAATTTTTCCGCAAGGGCTTCCTGCGTGATATTCTGATCCGAGCGCTCCGCGAGAAAGCGCTGGATCGCTTTTACTTTTTCTACCTGCGTTTTATAAAAATAGGGCCGCTCCGCCGGCAGCTCCGGAAGCTCCAGAGCCTCCAGATACAGTAGCAGCTCCAGGATCTTGATCTTAAAGTAGGGCCGCTTGATTTTCTCAGGCACGGTATAGAGTTCCCCGAAAATATGCTCAATGGCCTGCGGGTTATGCAGCACTACCGGATATTGGTCCGGGCAGAATTTTTTCTGGAGTTTTCTCAGATTCACAGGAAAGTCCCGGATTTCCTCCGGAAGAGAAAGGACGGCTCTCTCCATATCAATGGAAACCATCGCTCCATGATAATGGGATAGGGGCATCTCAAAGTGACCGCTATGCGTCAGACGGCGGTCCAGCTTCAGGTCTCCCGCCGCCACATAGGAATACGAATCCTCCTTCGCGGCGTATTCCAGCCTGCCTTCTCTGCAGTGGTCAATACAGAAAACATCTCTTTTGATAACAAATTCCGAATCAAAATTTCCCATGTGAAAGTCATTATAGGACAGCGTCACTCCAGGAAACACTTCATACATGGTGATGGAACCCTCACCTGTTTGATTTTTCATCTGGTATACAACGCATTCGTCGCTTTTTTCCAATGGCACCAGCTGATCGCTCCATTTTATCTCTTCCATTTTTTACTGCCTTTCTTCGCCCTTTCGAAAAGTGACACTCCCCCGCTTCCATCTCTTTCCTCCCAATCAGAGAGCGGAGCCGTAAACCTCCCGCAGCAGCTGAGGGATATTTTTCTTCCCGAAAACAACCGTTTCTTCATTGATTGCCACGCAAGGCACGCTCATAACATGATATTTGTCCCTGCGCTCCGGGAAATGGTTCAGATCGTAGACCTCAGCCCGGATAAGCGGATTAACCGCGGCAAGCTTCTGGGCGGCAGTCACCAGCTCCGGACACATACTGCAGGAAAGGGATACCATGATCCGCAGATCCACGGGACGGTCAATTTTTCTGATCTGCTCCAGAGTATCTGCATCCAGCTCCTGCCCCGGCCCTGCCACGTTATAGAGCCCCAGCACAAAGGATGTGAATTCATGTCCTCCCGGAACGCCATGGAAGGCAAGCCCTGTATCTGTCCCATCCTTTAAAAAGATTCTGACACATGGCGTTTCTTCTTCCTGAAAATCTTTGTCAATCTCCACGGAAAGCTTTTCTGTCAGGCTGGCCATGCCTTCGATATAGGCCTTCAGCTCCTGAGAAACCGGACGTTCATCCAGCTGCAGCTTTAGAACCAGCGGCTTTTCCATTCTGTCAAAGACCGGTATGAGCTGCTGCTGAATCTCTTTTGAGAAAAACCCGTTTTCCGTCTCCTTCGCTGTTCCTGGCGCAGCCGCCTCTTTGTCCCGTTCCTGTTCTTTTGTTTTTTCATTGCTTTTCAGCTCTGGATGAAGCCCTGTCTTTTCCTGAAGAGCCGCGGCATGCCGTTCCAGTTCTGTAGCCGCCAGGGCTCCATCCCCTACCGCTGTTACTACTTGCCGAAGGTTTTTCACACATACATCGCCAGCGGCATATACCCCTTCCGCGCTGGTCTTCTGATTCCGATCGGTTATGATATACCCCTGCTCATCCAGCTGGACCAGACCCCGGGCAAGCTCGGTTGCCGGTTCGTATCCCGCAAAGACAAATACGCCGAAGGAATCATCTTCCCCGGACTGATACTCCGTAATTTCCCCTGTCTTTGTATTCTCACAGCAAATGGACCGAAGCGCTGAGTTTCCCGAGACCTCCCGGACTCGGGTATTTGTCAGGACAGTAATCTTTTCATGATTTTTGGCGGCCTCAGCTGTGCTTTTGGCGCATTTAAAATCATCGCCCCGGATCAGCACCGTAACGCGCTTTGCGTATTTTGTCAGAAAAACGCTTTCTTCCGCCGCCGCAAAGCCGCCTCCCACAACAAAGACTTCCTTTCCTGTAAAAAATTCTCCGTCACAGGTGGCGCAGTAGGCTACGCCTCGGCCCCGAAATTCCTCTTCTCCTTTAAAACCAACCTGACGAGGCCGCGCTCCTGTCGCCAAAAGGACGCCGAAGCACTGCAGAGTTCCTCTGCTGGTCTTAACTCTTTTTATATCTCCCTCCAGCTCCAGCTCCGTTACTTCCGCCAGCAGGAATTCCGCGCCGAAATTCTCCGCCTGCTTTCGCATGGTCTCTGTCAGCTCTCTTCCGCTGGCGCTGCTGACGCCCGGATAATTGACAACCTCAGAAGTAATGGTAATCTGTCCTCCCAGGTTCTCTTTTTCTACAACTACGACTCTGTAACGCGCTCTCGCAAGATAGAGAGCGGCGGTAAGCCCTGCCGGACCACCGCCGATGATAACCGCATCATACAGATTGTTACTTTTCTCTGCCATCGTTATCCTCCCTGCCCGCGCTTACAGCAGACCTACCAGATCCAGGCTCGGTTTCAGAGTTTCCTCTCCCGGCTGCCATTTCGCGGGACAGACTTCATCTCCGTGCTCATGAACGAACTGACTGGCCTGGACCTTGCGGAAGAGCTCATCAGCATTGCGTCCTACATTTCCGGCATTTACCTCATAAGCAACGATTTTTCCTTCCGGGTTGACAATGAAGGTGCCCCGTTCAGCCAGACCGTCTTCTTCGATCAGGACTTGGAAGCCCTTTGCCAGCGCGTGAGTTGGGTCCGCAAGCATCGGGTACTGAATCTTCTTGATCCGGTCAGACGCGTCATGCCAGGCTTTATGTACGAAATGAGTATCGCAGGATACAGAGTAAATCTCACATCCGATCTGCCGGAATTCCTCATACTTGTTAGCCAGATCCTCCAGCTCTGTCGGGCAGATAAAGGTAAAGTCTGCGGGATAGAAAAAGAATACGCTCCATTTTCCCAAGATATCCTCTTTTGTTACCGTTTTGAATTCATTATCCTGAAAGGCCTGTACAGAAAATTCACTTACTTCTTTATTAATCATTGACATTTTTTTATTCCTCCTCGTTTTTACAAATTTATTAAACTTATCCGATTTTGGTTAGCTATTGCTAACTCTAGTCTATTATACCCTGTTGCTCCCATTTATAACAGAGGGTAAATAACGTTTTTTTCTCATTTACTTTTTTCGTAAAAGACTTGACATCAGAATGTTATCTATGTTTTATTTCCCAATACCCCTTCTTATTTGAACCAATCCGTATAATGATTTCCGCCTCCCGCAATCTTTTCACTATACGACTAATCTTTCTTGTACTAAATCTGGTCTCCTTGCTTATTTGTTCTGCTGTAATATGAGGTTTGTTTCTTAATAAAGACAATACTTTTCCTTCATCATCATTTATATCGCCATTAGTAATATTAGTCTTCTCATTTGACAATGAAAATGAAAAAATGGCCTTTATATAATAACAAGTCGCGTTTGTGATACTAACATGCCGCGTCGCCTGGTTAATCTCTTATGATTTTAACGCTTTCCTCTCTCAACTTTTTATGAAGTGAGACTGCCGTGATCCCTGTAACCGCAGCCGCAAGGATATCCGCCGCGGGCTGCGCGAAAAAGATCCCGTATTTTCCCCAGATCACAGGCAAGATCAGAATCATAGGAACAAAGCAGATTCCCTGTCTGCACACTCCCAGAAAAAATCCAGCTCTCGCTTTCCCCAAAGCAAGAAACAGGGAAGAATATACGACGCACAAACCAAACAAGGCAAAGGATATCCCATTTGCCCGCAGTGCCCATCTCCCCACAAGCATCAGTTCCATGTCATGGTTTGTGAAGAGGGAAATAATATTGTCCGGAAACAGCCCCATTACCGCTCCGAAGATTACACAAAAAGCGGTAGACCATATGATCGAAGTTTTTACTGCTTCCCGCAACCGGTCATAGTTTTTAGCTCCATAGCTGTATCCCGCAATAGGCTGAAAGCCTTTGATAAAACCAAAGACCATCAGGCTTCCCATAGAGATAAGCCTGATTACAACGCCCATTCCGGCAATGACCGCGTCTCCATATTCCTTTGCGCTCACATTGATCAAGACGGCGGATAAGCTTGTAAGCAATTGGAATACCAGGGTGGGGACCCCTATTTTCAGAATCTCAGACAGCATTTCTCTGGAAAAAGAACAGTTTCTGACGCGGAAGTGAAAAACGCTGCTTCCCTTGAATATGTAACGCAAATATACTGCTGAAGAAACGATCTGTGAAACAGCAGTAGCAACGGCAGCTCCGGCAATACCCAGGTTCAGTGTATAAATAAAAAACGGATCTAAAAGTATATTCAAAGCCGCGCCGGCCATCAACGCGCGCATGGTAGTTTTTGCGGCGCCCTCGCTTGTTACCAGATTGTTCATGGTCACGTTGAATACATTGAAAATGGATGCGGGTATGAAAATATACGCATAAATTTTCGCATAAGGAAGGACGCTTTCTGTCCCGCCCAGAAGCTTTAAAACCGGAGCTATACAAAGGATGGTTCCAATTATAACGGCCCCTCCAATTAAAAGACTGCTGTACAAGGCTGTACTGGCCGCTTTATCCGCAATATCCTTTTCACCCATTCCAAGCAATCTGGATATATAAGACGCGGCGCCGTTTCCAAACAGCAGCCCTAATCCTACAAAAACCTGTCCAAGGGGAAACACCACTGATATGGCCGCCATCTGACTTGTCCCCAGTCCACTGACAAAATAAGCGTCTGCCAGATTGTACAACGCGTTGATCATCATTCCCATCATCGTGGGGATGCCCATTGCCAAAAGCGCCTTTGGTACAGGCGCGTTCCCCAGTAATTCCATTTTTTTGTCTTGTCCGCTCATATTGCGTCCTCCTTTCGTTTTTGATATAAACTATAATACTATAAAATATAGTAGTTGACCTGAGGAAAATATAGTACTATAATTTATAGTAGTTGTCAAGCAATAAGGAGGACATTATGGCAGCCATCGATTTGATTGTACTGGGAATATTGAAGCAGAAGGCGTCAAGCGCCTACGATATTCAGAAAGCGGTGGAATACCGCAACATATCCAAATGGGTGAAGATCAGCACCCCATCCATTTATAAGAAAGTGCTCCAGCTGGAGAAAAAGGGGTATATCAAGGGAGAGCTGACGAAAGATGGAAACATGGCAGAAAAAGCAGTTTACCATCTGACCGCCGCGGGGGAAGAAGAATTTGAAACGCTCATGCTTGAAATTGCGGGGAATCCGATTCGTATTTTCCTGGATTTTAACGCGGTAATCGTAAATCTGGACAGCCTTCCGCTGGAAAAGCAAAAAGCATGTGTGGATCGGATCGAGGATAATATAAAGGTTCTGAAAACGTATCTGGAAGAGAATATCCACATGAAGCAGGATCTGCCGGAAATCCCCCAGACAGGGAAAGCAGTCCTGCGGCAGCAGTTTATTCTTGTTCAGGCCATTGAGGAATGGATCGGTTCAGTAAAAGTCAGATAGGGAAACAGCGGTAGGATTAAAGGGAGCCATTGAAGGCTCCTTTATTTTCCTTTTAGCCCGGTCTGTTTCAAAAAGAAACCCCATCATAATCATCGCTTTCTTTTTTATAGATGATTATAATGAGGTTTTTAAATTCAACAGGATAATCCGCTGTAAGGCCCAGTCGCTATAAAGCTGGGCCCGCTGTTACTTATTGATGTTTTCTGCGGAAAACTGCCGCAATCGCCATAACGGACACAGACAGGATCATGATTATAACATATGGCATCATCCGGGAATCGTCTCCGGTTTTCGGGGACGTTCCATGGCTCTGCTCCTTGATTTCATAACGGAGCAACAATCCGTCAGAGGAATCCGAATCCTCTCCGTCACCAAGCACAAGCTTATCCGCTTTCTTGTTTTCCCACCAGCTTTTATCATTATAATGTTTGTCCACTTCCGCCTGATCATACAGCATAGCGAGCCAGTCATAGCTTCCTATGTATTGGTAGGTTTCGTTTTTGTACTTACACTTGACATAATCGGAAGCTTTTACAACGTCTCCGGTGAAGCCTTCATAGTAACCATCCATTGGTCCGGAAAAAACTGTCCCCATCAGCTTCATTTTGCCGTTTACTTCTTTGAAATACTGATGAACGATTTCATACTCCGTCCTTACCGGACATCCGCATGTAACATAGACGCCGGCAATAACGGTCCCCTCATAATCTTCACTTTTCATATAGGCAAGTATATCATCCAGCTGTTTGATCTCATCATAGAACGCCTGTTTTTCCGCCGCTGTCAATTTGGTGTCTGTAAACTCTTCCATCAGTGAAAGGATGTCCTGCCCCTTTTCAAGGACTCCCAGTTTAACCAGCTTGGTTTCAATCATGTTAAGCATGGAGGAAAAACTGTTGATCTGCGCCAGTTCTGCCTGGGTCATCTCAAAGGCTTCCCCTATAATGTTTTTAACAAGACTCATGAACTCAGAAGTAAGCTCCGAGGTAAGGATCATCGCTCCCGCTTCTGTTTCAAACTGGTGGTCCTCTTTCGATGGAAGACCTGTAAGCTCTACTGTATAGTTGGAAAAAATAGTTTCCAGGTCCTTCACCATTTTTTCCAGATAGGCTTCCAATTCATCTTCATCGGAAGACTCAAGCATTTTTTTCAGTTCAGCCCAGCTGCTCAAATGGAAATCATTCTGAAAGCTTTCCATTTCCTTTTTTACTGAAGATACGATCTTCTCCTTTGGTTCATATCCCAGCCAAAGCGCCATTATATCATCATCGGCCTGCTCAACTCTGACTACCGGGATTTCCGCAATGGTTTTTCCGCTGTCCTTCATACTGATCTTAACACAGAGATCCTTTATCTCATTAATCAGTTTACAGTCCGGATTGTCCACCGCAACCAGCGCCACGGCCTCCGGAACTTGAGAAGCCTTACTGTTTTCATCCGCCGCAGCCGCAAAGGAAGGCGCGGAAGCCGAAAACAGCAGTAGAACTGCCGCCAAAACGCTTATCAAGTATTTCCTCATTGTTCTCTCCTTCTTTTCTCTGTTTTTTGAATAACCGCATAGATTTTATTAATTATATCATGGCGACAGAAAGTGACGCAATATTTTTATTTTTTCTTTATTTCTGGAAGCTCCTCCCACATCTCCGCTACCATCCTCCGCTTATTTTGTTCTTTTCCCATAAGCTTACGCCCTCCTGATCGGATTTCGGATCACCGTCTTCAGCTTCTCTGGAGCAACCCTTCTCGCGTCACTCAGATATATCTCATGGTGATACCTCTGATCCGTGATATCCAGTACATACCCCTGTTCTTCCATATACTGACGCATTTTCTCAACCGTTGCCGGTTCCGCGTCATATGGTCCGATGTGCATACACTGTACGCACATTCCTTCATCATAGGTCAGATATTCAACCTTGGAGAAATCCTGCTTTTTCTTCCAGGTCGCTTCTGTTATCGCCCACTCAAAATCAGCCCTTGTAACAAAATCCGGCAGCCGGATAACAGATATCCACTGAAAATTTTCCTTGTGAGCGTAGTCAATCCCAACGACGCCATCCTGCCACCAGAAGCCCTCCAATGGCGGAACCACGTAGTCAAAATAGCCTTCTATCCGATGATCCCCCTTCTTACTCATCTTGATGGTAAACGCAATTCCATATAAAAGGCTGATGGATTCCTTATATTCTCCTCCCTCCATATTCGGATCCCCGCTGCCCCGCACCGCCAGAAAATTCATCTTCGGAACCGTTATGATTCCCGGCGTTGCTTTTGGAAGATAAAATTCCTTATACTCTTTCTTATAATCAAATGCCATTGCCATCACTCCTTCACAAATTCCGGTTTCAACCAGATTTCCCTCCGGATCAGCCACATAACAAGCCCCGGCCCATGGTTCTGCTGTCCTAATCCTCGGTATAATTTTTTATTGTTTCTTCCGCAATGCGCTTTATCGCGCCGCGAACCTCTGGCGGTTCTAAAACCTCCGCCTTTTCTCCGAACGTCAGAATCCATGTGATCAGGTTTTCCTCGCCTGTATAATCCGCAGTAAAAAGCAGCCTGCCATCCTCTGTTTCAGTAAAGCAATCCGGGCCGAACTCTTCCACCAATCTCCACTTCATATCCGGAGTAAACAGAGCCTTAGCTCTGATGCCGCCTGGAAAAAGCTTTTCATTTGACAGATCCGGCATCGGAACTTTGCGGCATTCAAAGGTTTTATCAGAAGCCACCATCTTATCCATACGATTCAGTTTAAATAAGCGAAAAGCTTTCCGACTTGTACACCAGCCCCACACATACCAACTTGACCACTTGAACACAATGTAATATGGTTCTATGCTGCGGCCGCTCTCTCCCGAAGGGGCGAAATAATCAAAGTTCAAAATGTTCCTGTTCTCAATCGCGTTCTGAATGACCTCAATCTTTGGAGCCAGTGAACCTTTGTACCATGATGACAAGTCGATCAGTATGGAATCGCGTCCGCTGATAAACTGTGACGATCCCGTCTGAAGCTTTTCCATCAGCTGACCGTAATACCGGCTACCGCTCACACTGTCCAGGCTTCGCAGTCCGGCAAGAATCATCCGCATATCCTTCGATGTCAGGATTGTCCTATCGATGCGATATCCATCCATAATGCTGATACCGCCGCCAGTTCCCTGTGCCGTCCTGATGGGAATGCCCGCTTTGCAAAGGGCCTCTATATCCCTGTTTATCGTCCGCCTGGAAACCTCAAACCTCTTCGCCAATTCAGGCGCTGTTGTCTTCTCTTCCTGCAGTAAGATCGACAATATCCCCATCAGCCTGTCTATCTTCATCGCTTCTCACGCTCCATTTATATCATAACAAATCCAACACGACACCTATATGTCATGTTTATTATAGCATTTCATCTTTTTTCTGAAAACAAAAAAAAGGCCAGCAGAAAACGATAACTCCACTAGCCGTCATTCTTAAAAATTCCTCTTTTCGCAGATACAAGTTAATAGAATTTCTATTTATTTTCCTAAAAAAATATATAATTCCATTTTGTAAAGCGCATGTTCAAAGCGAATGTCCTGCTCCGGTGGCGATAATGGGGACAGCTGAATTCCTTGGCCTTTTTTAATAAATCGAGCCACATAAAGAAATCTCAATATTCATCGTATCTCTGCAGAGTTGAATCACGTCATCGATCGCCTTGCGCTTTGCGTCTTTGTCGCGGCTCTCCACAAAATTCACTTCCGCCACGGCAATCTTTTTATCCGGTCCATAATCATGGACCGTGATTCTTTCCACACTTTCGATTTCCGGACATTCGGAAAGAACCTTTCGCAATTCAATTTCCGTTTCCCGACTTATACCTTCTCCTAACAGGAGCGCTAAATTATCTCGTAAACTTACTGCTCCTGAACCAGCAATATACACAGCCATGATCAATCCTACAATTCCATCCAGCGGAAGAATAGAATGGGGCATAATCAAAAGACCCATCAAGGTGAAAAAAGAAACGCAGGCATCAAAGAAAACTGCCCATCTTGCTTCCAGCCTGGAACGGAAGCGGTATCCTTTATACTCTGTCTGAATTGCTTTTAACTGGTTCATTCCTGTACCTCCTCATATCTGCTGTTGAAATAGCGCACGGTCTGTCTGCGCTTCTTTGCCTTCTCAATTTCAATGCTCATGCCGCAGGTGATCCTCTCGTTCAGCACCCAAACCTCCTGGCACTTGCCCATGAGAACGATATCCATGAAAATGGCATCCTCACGCTCTGCCTTGTTGCTGTCATCCATAAAAGGGAACAGCAGATGTGCTGTGAGCGGGATACAGCCGTGGCGGTATGCGTACTCTGCGAAATCCGCAGCCTTCTTTTTATTTGCTTCAATGTCCCCGGAAAACGGCGAACAGATATAGATCAAAACCACCGGTTGAACCGGTGGTCTGAACAGGCCCTATAAGGGCCTATCT
>JAJCKG010000025.1 GCA_020558355.1 bacterium 210820-DFI.6.37
AGAGAAGGCGGAAGAACCGTAGGATCCGGAGTTGTATCTGAGATCATCGAGTAAGATATTTTTGGCAATAACTTTTTATAATAGCTCCTTTCTATTATATAAAGAGTAAAAGGACAGGTTGAGGTGCCTGTCCTTTTGGTTTTCTTAACAGGTCAAAACAAAACGGGCGCGCTTCCCGGGAAAAATGCACAAATATTCCTTGAAATGAATAAAAGTCCAATCGAAAAAAGATTAACTTTTCCTTAAATTTTTTATAAAAATAAAATTAAAAAAAGGAAAAAACGCTAAAAAATCATTAAAATCATTGAAATTGCAAGCTTTAAGTTTTTTTATGTATTTTGTATAATTTTCTGTACATACTTGACATTTATTCTATATTGCGATAAAGTATACCGTATATTGTAAAAAAATAATGGTACTATTGTTTGGAGGAAAAAATGACACAGAGAAGAATGAAGACAATGGACGGCAATACGGCCGCGGCGCATGTATCTTACGCCTTTACCGATGTCGCGTCCATTTACCCGATTACCCCATCATCCACAATGGCAGAGGTTGTTGATGAATGGGCGGCTTATGGAAGAAAGAATATTTTCGGGCAGACAGTAAAGGTTGCGGAGATGCAGTCTGAGGCCGGAGCGGCAGGGGCTGTACACGGCTCCCTGGCGGCGGGGGCGCTGTCCACCACTTTTACGGCGTCACAGGGTCTCCTGCTGATGATCCCGAATATGTATAAAATCGCCGGTGAACTGCTTCCTGGCGTGTTCCACGTTGCGGCAAGAAGTGTTTCCACACACGCGCTGTGTATCTTTGGCGACCATTCCGATGTAATGGCGTGCCGCCAGACCGGA
The DNA here is from genome assembly GCA_020558355.1 of bacterium 210820-DFI.6.37. GTDB lineage: Bacteria > Bacillota > Clostridia > Peptostreptococcales > Anaerovoracaceae > Hominibacterium. The sequence continues at coordinate 852 of JAJCKG010000025.1, forward strand.
TTCGCTATGCTGGCTTCCGGTTCCGTACAGGAAGTTATGGACCTGGGCGGAATCGCCCATTTGGCGGCGATTAAGGGAAGAGTTCCTTTCCTGCACTTCTTTGACGGATTCCGTACATCCCACGAGATTCAGAAAATCGAAGTATTTGCTTACGACGATTTTAAAAAGCTGGTAGACTGGGAAGCGGTACAGGAATTCAGAGACAGAGCGCTGAATCCGGAGCATCCTGTGATTCGCGGTACTGCGCAGAACCCGGATATCTTCTTCCAGGGAAGAGAAGCTTCCAATAAGTATTACGAACAGATCCCTGAGATCGTTGTTGAGTATATGGATAAGGTCAGCGAAATGACCGGAAGAAGCTACAAGCCTTTCGATTATGTAGGCGCTCCGGACGCGGAAAATGTAATTGTTGCCATGGGTTCCGTATGTGAGACTATCGAGGAAACCATGAACAAGCTGATTTCCGAAGGTCACCGGGTAGGTCTGATTAAAGTAAGACTTTACAGACCGTTCGTTAAGAAATACTTTATGGATGTTCTGCCGAAAACGGTTGAGAGAATCGCGGTTCTGGACAGAACAAAAGAGCCGGGCGCTCTGGGCGAGCCGCTGTATCAGGATGTTAAGACGATGCTGTACGGTGAGCGGAACGCTCCGGAGGTTTACGGAGGAAGATACGGAATCGGCTCTAAGGATACGACTCCGGGCATGGTTCACGCGATTTACGACAATCTCTATCACAAGAGACCGAAAAATAACTTCACCATCGGTATTGAAGATGATGTTACAGGAACTTCCCTTCCATATACAGAAGGAATCGCGAGAGAGCCGGAAGGCACGATCAAATGTAAGTTCTGGGGTCTGGGCTCCGATGGTACAGTAGGCGCCAATAAGACAGCCATCAAGATCATCGGTGACAAGACAGACATGTACGCGCAGGGATACTTTGCTTATGACTCCAAGAAATCCGGAGGTCTGACTGTTTCCCACCTGCGGTTTGGTGAACACCCGATCCAGTCTACATACCTGATCAACCAGGCGGATTTCGTCGCGTGTCACAATCAGGCTTACCTGAGACAGTACGACATGCTGAAGGATCTGAAAAAGGGAGGCACATTCCTGCTCAACTGTATGTATACAGAAAAGGAAATCGGCGAAATGCTTCCAGCGAAGGTAAAGCGGGATCTGGCAAAGAAGAATATCAACTTCTACATTATCGACGCGTGGAAGATTGCCGGAGAAGTAGGTCTGGGAAGCAGGATCAACATGGTTATGCAGGCTGCTTTCTTCAAGCTGTCAGAGGTTATGCCGGTTGATGACGCGATCAAATACCTGAAGGAAGGTATTGACAAGACTTATAAGAAAAAAGGCCAGAATATCGTAGATATGAACTGTAAGGCCGTAGATATGGGCGTTTCCGCTATTAAGAAGATCAATGTTCCGGAAAGCTGGGCAAACGCTGAGGATCCAAAGGGCAAGTATGAAGAGCTGCCTGAATTTATCGAAGAGATTCTGATTCCGATGAATCGGCAGGAAGGTGAGGATCTGCCGGTAAGCGCGTTTGACGGTATTGAAGACGGTACATTCCCGTCTGGAACTTCCGCTTACGAAAAGCGGGGTGTAGCGATTACGCTGCCTGAGTGGGACGCGGATAAGTGTATCCAGTGTAATCAGTGCTCCTTCGTATGTCCGCACGCGACCATCCGGCCGGTACTGCTGACGGATGAGGAAAAAGCGGAGGCTCCATTTGACTTCATTACAAAGGAAGCTACTGGAAAGGGGCTGGAAGGCCTGCATTACAGAATGCAGATTTCCCCTCTGGACTGCCTGGGCTGCGGAAACTGCGCGGATATCTGTCCGGCAAAGGAAAAGGCCCTGGTTATGAAACCTTACGCGGAAGTCGTAAAAGAAGCGGACAACTGGACTTACAGCCAGGAAATTCCGAGAAAAGATCACCTGATTTCCAACAGCACGGTAAAGGGAAGTCAGTTTGCGAAACCATATATCGAGTTCTCCGGCGCGTGCGCGGGCTGCGGCGAAACTCCGTACATCAAGCTGGCGACACAGCTCTTTGGAGATCGGATGCTGATCGCCAACGCGACAGGATGCTCATCCATCTGGGGCGCTTCCGCTCCGACAATGCCTTACTGTAAGGACGAAAACGGAAGAGGTCCGGCATGGGCAAACTCTCTGTTTGAGGACAATGCGGAATACGGCTATGGTATGGCTCTGGCAAGCAAGCAGCACAGAGAAAAAATCGAGCACAACATGAGAGCTCTCCTGGAGCTGGATGTGGATGAAACACTGAAGGAAGCTATGGAAGAATGGCTGGAATTCAAGGATGACGGAAAGGAATCCAGAATCAAGAGCGATAAGGTTGTGGAAGCGATTGAAAATATGAATACGACAGATACCGTTGTTCAGGCGCTGTGTTCGCGTATCATCGACCTGAAGGATTATCTTGTTAAAAAATCCATCTGGGCTCTGGGCGGCGACGGCTGGGCTTATGATATCGGTTACGGCGGACTGGATCACGTTCTGGCTTCCGGCGAAAATATCAATATTCTGGTATTTGATACCGAGGTTTATTCCAATACCGGCGGTCAGGCTTCCAAGGCTACACCGGCCGCGGCTATCGCGAAATTCGCGGCTTCCGGAAAAAGGATCAAGAAAAAGGATCTGGGTATGATGGCCATATCCTACGGCTATGTATATGTAGCTCAGGTAGGTATGGGAGCGGATAAGAATCAGCTGATGAAGGCTATGATCGAAGCGGAAGCTTACGATGGTCCTTCCCTGATTATCGCTTACGCTCCATGTATCAACCATGGTCTGAAAAAGGGCATGGGCAAATCCCAGCAGAATATCAAAGACGCAGTAGACGCAGGTTACTGGAACCTGTATAGATACAATCCGGAACTGAAGAAGAAGGGCAAGAATCCGTTTATTCTGGATTCCAAGGCTCCGACAAAGAGCTTCCGCGACTTCATTCTGGAACAGACCCGTTATTCCTCCCTTGCCAAGGAATTCCCGGATGTGGCAGACAAACTGTTCGCGCTTACTGAGGAAGACGCTAAGGAACGGTACGAAGGCTACAAGAAACTGGCAGAGCAGGAATAAAATAAGATTAGTGTAAGAAAAGGACATATTCCTTTCTACAATAATACCATCAAAGAAACCGCAAAATGTTTGCGGTTTCTTTGTTTTCCGAAAAATAAAAGGCCCGCCGAATTTGCGCGTGCTGTAAAACACAGCAGAGGCCCGGCGGGAAGGATTAATAGGATATTACAATACCCGGACATAGCGATATGCCGGGTTTGTGATCAGTAAAGGCTACAGCGCAGAATCCATATACGCGTCTGTGATTTCCGCCGCGTATCCGTCGTAGACTTTATAAAGCTTGTCTGCCCATTTTTCGTAGGTTTCGTAATCGTCGCTGTTTTTCGTCATCAGAGCGGCCATGGCTTCGGTGCCCTCCAAATTGATTTTTGCCAATTCACTTACTTTTTCTGTTGAGAGCTGTGACAGCTCATCGACGCTGCCAGTGGTTTGTTTCGCTTCGCTTTCATATTGTTCAATAAGCTTTGGTGTGGCTTCTTCCATTTGTTTGGAATAGTCATTCAGAATACTTTCGTATGTTGCGCCAGTTTCGGTGGAAGCGGCGGAAGCAGAGGCCGTACCCCCGGAGCTTGCGTAATTATTTATGCCTATGCAGGAAACGATCAGGCTGATTATACCGATGAGAACCAGGATCAGAATAAAGATGAACCAGCCCCGCTTGTAAAGCGGCTTTTTCGGTTTTTCCTCCGCCGTAGAAAGCTCTCCCGCGTCTTGAACAGGGGACGTGTCTGTGTCCTGCGCGTCCTGAGCTGGAGAAGAGTCTGCCCTTTGCGGCTCGGGCGATTCCTGGCCGCCTGCCTGCTCGTCCGGCCGCTCTGAAGCTGTCTGCTCTGTGTTTAACGCAAAGGCGTCAAATAAAGCGTCCGTTGATTCTGAAACAGCGGGTGATTCCTTTTTTTCGGCATCCTGCTCAGAAGGCACGTCAAACAGAGTGAAGTCAGAGGCGCTCTCGGAGCCATCAGGTTCCGTATTTGTTTCAGCCTGCGGGGAAGCGGGTTTTGATTCTGATTTTGGCTCCGGATCAGCCTCTGGCTGAGCTTCCGGAACATAATACATTGTAAATTCCTCTTCTTCCGGCGCCAGTGCCGGCGCGGGCTGCTTCTCATCTTCCGGTTCAGCGGTCCCGGTGCTTTCTGCCGCGTCAGGCTCAGGGCTTTCCTCGGCGCCAGCCTCGCAAGGCTCTGTATCCGCTGCCGCTTCCTCCGCTGAGTTTGCTTCTGAAGCTTTATCTTCTTCGGAAACGGCCGGAGCGCTTTCTTCTTCGGAAGCTGCCGCGGGAGCCTCCTGCGGTGTCTGCTGGGATTCAGTCTCTTGTGCGGCGGGAGCCGCGTCTGCGTTGAGCCTTGCTTTTTCGGCCAGGGCGGCCCGTTTCTTTTCCATTAGAGCCACCTGCTTGAAGATTTTTAAGGTGATTTCCTTATCTTTTGGGTCGTAAGGCAGGGCCAGTCTTTTTCCGTCATAGTCAAACACATAGGCGGGCTTTTCCCCTCCGCGATGGGCAATATTGGACATTTTGCTGTAAAAAAGCTCATAACCAGCGTAAGATACCGATTTCCCGGTAAAAATCAAAGGTTTTCCATTTACCTGCAGGTCGATGGTTTTCATAGTTTCCTCCTAAAAGTTAAGTAATTTGTATAAATAAGATAATAACAATCCATTTCTTAATGTTCCTCTGCTCCAAAGCTGAATTTCTCTCAATAATAAACGGACGTTCCGCAGGGGGTATTAAGGTCCTAAAGGAATTGTAGCATAGGGCGAAAGTGATTGCAATAACTGACTTTTACTTAAAGGCGGAAGTGATCAATTTCATTTTTTCAGGTGCGCCAGAACTTCATAGATTACTTTTACAGCAGCCCAGGAAGTGATCTGATTTACCGTATCCAGCGGCGGGGATACTTCAACGATATCCATGGCTCGGATCGGAAGCCGCGCAAAAAGCTGATTGATAATCTCCATCAGTTCGCGGGAGGAAAGACCGCCGGCTTCCGGCGTGCCGGTTCCGGGCGCGAAGGCGGGATCCAGGACATCGATATCCAGGGTGATGTAAATGGCGTCATAGCCCTGGAAGTTCGCGATGAGCCTGTCGATGGCTTTCTGGTAGCCTTCTTTGAAAATATCATGGGCTTTGATGACCAGCAGCTCCGGATGCGCCTCATAAAGATCGATTTCCTCGCTTTCATAGGAACGGATGCCGACCTGCGCCAGATCACGCGGCGAGATGTGATCATCCAGAACCCGCTTCAGAGGGCAGGCGTGGGACCAGGGGCTGTCTTCATATTCATCACACAGATCTGGATGGGAATCAAAGTGGATAACGCCGATTTTTTTCCCTTCATAGCAGGACGCGAAGGCCTTTGCCAGCGGAATCGTGACTGAATGATCGCCTCCGATGAACATACAGAATTTTCCCGACCGCAGCAGCTGAGCGGCTTCTTCTTCGGTTCTCTTGAAAAAGGCTTCCCAGTTCAGGGAAAATTCTACATCTCCCTGATCGAATACGCGGATTTCAGGGAATCGCTGTCCCGCGCTGTTGACCGGCGGAAGCACCTCTGTGCATTTGCGGATGGCTTCCGGCGCGTGGGCAGCGCCCTTTCCTACACTGGCGGCGCCGTCAAAGGGGATGCCCAGTACACACATATCGGCCTGCTGAATCTTATCTGTTCTGATTTCTCTCCATGTTGAAAAACTCATCGATTACCTCCTGAACTGTTAATGAAAAAAACATCGTCTTTTTTTGCTCCAAAGCCGGAAACCGCGCTTTGAAATCTTTGACAATATTATAGAGTTGTTGTATGATTGAAAGAAACACCTGAAAGTATGAAAAAATCTAAATATATAGTAATAAAGTATTATAAAAAGCCTGCGAAAACCGCAAATGGAGCGTAGAACGCGCTCAATGCCAGCGCGGACACAGGGCGGGAAGGGAAAGTGGCATATGCTGGAAACAAGAGAATGGGAAACCTTAAATGAAATGATTGCGGCGCTGTACGGAATCAAAGATTCAAAAACAACGCGAAAAGCGTTTCTGACTCGTCTGATGCGTCTTATTGACTTTGACTTTGCGGATTTTAACCTGGCGGAAAGCGGGGAAAAGCAGGACAGCTGGCTGCGGGAGCCTGTGACTGTAAGCGTTTTCGATCAGGCCAGGGAGCGGTCCTTTGTAAAAGGGTACGAAACCCAGTATTATAAAAAAGATTATGTTGGCTGGATCTTTGCTCAGCCAAAATCCATGGTATATCGGGAATCCGATCTGATCAGCGAAACGATCCGAAAGGAATCCAGCTTTTACAAGGATTATCTGTCCAAATACGATCTGGGAAGCGTGGCCGGTATCAGCATCATCAGCGCCGGCCGCCTTGTGGGAGCGGTAACTCTTTATAAAAGTGAAACCAAGGGAGATTTTTCCCGGCGGGATCTGTACATTCTGGAGATACTGCTACCGCATCTGCAAAATGTCTTAGAGTCGCATCAGGCGCAGGAGAAAAATGAGCAGGAAGAAGTCCGGCAGCGATTGAAGTACCGATACAGGATTACGAAAAAGGAAATGGATGTGATTCGCCTGCTCCTTCAGGGGAAAAGCAATCATGAAATCGCGGCGGAGCTGGGCACCTCCCCCAATACTGTGAAATGTCAGGTTTCCAGTATTTTTGGAAAAACAGAAGTGAAATCTCGGACACAGCTGATCTGCTTTCTGATCCAAAACCGGCTGCTGGAGCTGGGATAGAGCGATAAAAAAATCAGGCGCTATAGCCTGATCGTAACCTGGGTAACAACACCGTCGATCTTTAAAAGTCCATTCGCAAGATCCGCGCGGCTGCATATGACCGGCTCGCAGCCAGCAGAAGCGGCAAGCAGCATGATCGTGTCTCCCTTCTCATGGAAGGTACGCAAAGTTTCCAGCTGGTTTTCAAGCCAGCAGTGGACCACCTGACCAGATGTGAAGACGGAGCTTCTTTTTACAAGGGCGACAGAACCCTTTGGAATATGAACGCCCTCCATGCTGTCATCAGGAACGTTAAAATAAAAGGAGTCAAAAGAAAGCTCCCGCGTCTGGGAGTGGGAAGCGGATAAGGAATCGGAAGCCTCAGAAAAAGCAGGCTTTCTCCTTTCCTTGGGAACGTCGTAACCCATAAGCCAGGCTTCGGAAACATCCAGTGCGGCCGCCAGGGCGTAAAGCTTTTGCTGCTTTGGTTCGAAGGAGCCTCGAAGGTATTGGCTCATGGCGCTTTTTCCGATGCCGGTCTTCCGGCACAGATCCACCTGCCGTATTTTTTTCTCTTTTATAATCGAATTAAGTCTTTCTGAAAATGTTGCTCGTTCCACCACTTCACCCCATCTTTAAAACTTACTCTATTATAATATTAATCGAAAAAAACATCAATATTTCACAGCGAATATTCTCAAAATATAACCGGAAAACCAATGAATTCAGCTGGTTTTGGACGGCAGAAGATTGACTTTCGCCGCAGGTATAGTATAATTGGTTTAGGTTTCTAAATATCAGTATGTAAAAATAGAAGCGAGTGGTTATGTTGTACAATTTTAATTATGCAAAGCTTGTGAACGCTCTTTGCGCGAAAGGCTTCAGCAGCAGTCAGGTCGCGGAGATCTTAGGAATTCCGGAGCGGCTGTATTTGCTTAAGCTGTGCAATCAGGAGGAGTTTTCAATGGATGAGATCCGGGTTCTGTCGGAACAGATTCTGGAGCTTTCTCCGGACGCGATCTCTGAATATTTCTTCTGTCCGCAGTCGTAAAGGAAAAAGCACAAGCGAGAACGAAAACTGTACCCAAAAGGAACACTTTACAAAAGGTGTTCCTTTTGGACTTTTCTTAGAGCTTTTCTAAACTCGCCGCCAGTCAGGGCCATTTTATTCCAGAAGCCCGCAGGCGGTCCAATCGCTACATTTCAGGCGCATTTTGTTACATGTCTCAAAGAATTTTGTCGTATTGTATTGATTTTTAGCTCAAAATAAGGCATAATTAGTTTAGAAATACTAAACTAACTGAAAGCCACCCATGCGAGAAGGCCAGAAATAAAATGGCCTATTTTTTGCGGGGGGGTTAAACCTTATGAGCAATAAAAGAGAAGGAAAAACAACAGAAGGAAATGATACAAAAGCAACATTTCACATCCACCGATGGATAAAGGTTGCTTTATTAATGATGATTTACGATATAATAGCAGGCTCGCTGGCTTATGGTCTGGCATTGTGGCTGCGTTTTGATTTGCGCTTTTCCACGATTCCGGAGACTTATTTGCGTTCCTGGCTTTATTTTACCCCCTTTTTCATGGCGGTAACCCTGGCTATTTTTGCTATGCTAAAGCTTTACCGCAGTGTCTGGAGGTATGTCAGCTTTAACGAGCTGGGCCGGGTGGTGCTGGGCGTAGCTCTGTGTCTTGTGGCGCAGATCCTGGGAACCTGTGTTTTCTTTGAAAAAATGCCGGTTTCCTATTATATCGTGGGAGTCTTCCTGCACCTTGTGGCCGCGGGAGGAATTCGCTTCTCCTACAGAGGTCTGCGGCTGATTTACAGCCGAATCAAAGCCAATCAAAACGACGCGTTAAAGCGTGTCATGATTATCGGCGCGGGAGAAGCGGGCCGTATGCTGATCCGGGAGATCAGTGTGGCAAAGCCGAGACGGTCAAAGGCGTGCTGCGCCATTGACGACAACCCTAATAAAAAAGGCCGTATGCTGGATCATGTGCCAATTGTGGGAAACCGTCATGACATTCCGGAAATGGTGGAAAAGTACAACATCGACCGGATCATCGTTGCCATGCCGGCAGCTAAAGCGAAGCACAAGAAGGCGATTCTGGACATCTGCAAGGAGACCGGCTGCGAACTGAAGATTCTGCCGGGCATTTCTCAGATCTTAAATGGCAAGGCAACCCTGAGCCAGCTTAGGGATGTGTCGGTGGAAGAACTGCTGGGAAGAGAGCCGATCCGCATCAATATGGGCGAGATCGGAAGCTACATATTTGGAAGAAGTGTGCTGATTACAGGAGGCGGCGGCTCCATTGGAAGCGAGCTAGCAAGACAGGTGGCCAGCTACGGACCGCAGCAGCTGATCCTTTTCGATATTTATGAAAATAACGTTTACGATATCCAGCAGGAGCTGAAATGGAACTACCCGGAAATGAGTCTGGTGGTTCTGATCGGCTCTGTACGGGATCGGAATCGTATGCGTCAGGTTATGGAAACCTATAGGCCGGACATCGTTTATCACGCGGCGGCCCACAAGCATGTGCCGCTGATGGAAGCGAGCCCCAACGAAGCCATTAAAAACAATGTGCTGGGAACTTATGAGACCGCTATGGCGGCCAGCGAGTTCGGCGTTACCCGCTTTGTTTTGATTTCCACTGATAAAGCGGTAAATCCAACCAACATTATGGGCGCTTCCAAGCGGATGTGCGAGATGATTGTTCAGGCCATTGACAAGCAGTCCGCTACCGAGTTTGTGGCGGTTCGCTTTGGTAATGTGCTGGGAAGCAACGGTAGTGTAATTCCGCTGTTTAAAAAGCAGATCCAGGCCGGCGGTCCAGTAACGGTGACCCATCCTGAAATCACCCGCTTCTTTATGACTATACCGGAAGCGGTGTCCCTGGTTCTGCAGGCGGGAGCCTATGCGGGAAGCGGCGAGATCTTCGTCCTTGACATGGGTCAGGCGGTAAAGATCGACGAGCTGGCAAGAAACCTGATTCTCCTTTCCGGGCATATTCCGGACGGAGATATCAAGATCAAATACACAGGCCTGCGGCCGGGCGAAAAGCTGTATGAGGAGCTGCTGATGGCGGAGGAAGGCCTGCAGCAGACGAAAAACGAGCTGATCTTCATCGGCCAGCCCCTGGAACTGCCGGAGCGGTTCCTGGAACGGATCATAGAGCTTGGGAAAGTCAGCAGCGAAAATCCGGACGGAATCCGGGATCTGGTGAAACGGCTGGTGCCGACCTATCAGATGAAGCAGCTGAAAGGAGCGCGGCCGGAAGGCGCGAAGGCGGCTATGTGAGAGCCGAGCATATAAGGAAAAACGAAAGAGGATACATTAAAAATGGAAGAAAAAAAGCACATCTTTCTCTCTTCGCCGCATATGAGCGAAGAGAGATATGAACAGGCTTTTGTGAAGGAAGCCTTTGATACAAACTGGATTGCGCCTCTTGGGAAAAACGTAGACGGTTTTGAACAGGAGATCATGGAGAAAACAGGTGTAAAAGCCGCGGCTGCCCTGACTTCGGGTACGGCGGCAATTCAGCTGGCGCTGAAGCTGGCGGGAGTAGAGGCGGGAGATCTTGTATTCTGCCAGTCCTTGACCTTTTCCGCGACAGCGAATCCTATTCTGTATGAAAATGCTGTTCCGGTCTTTATCGACAGCGATTATGAAACCTGGAATATGAGTCCAAAGGCTCTGGCGGCAGCTTTCGAAAAGTATGAAAAAGAAGGAAAGCGGCCCAAAGCCGTCATTGCGGTCCATCTTTACGGTATGGCCGCAAAACTGGATGAAATTATGGAGCTGTGCCAAAAGTACGATGTGACGCTGATTGAAGACGCTGCGGAAAGTCTCGGCACAAGATACAAAGGAAGATATACCGGAAGCTTTGGCGATTACGGAATTTTCAGCTTTAATGGAAATAAGATCATTACTTCTTCCGGCGGCGGTATGCTGGTTTGTAACGGTAAAGACGCTGAGGAAAAAGCCAGAAAAGCGCGCTTTTGGGCCACCCAGTCCAGGGAACCCGCAAGGCATTATCAGCATGAGGAAGTGGGCTATAACTTCCGCATGAGCAATATTGTGGCCGGTGTTGGCCGGGGACAGCTGAAAGTGCTGGATCAGCGGATTGCGCAAAAGCGTTATATCTATGACTACTACCAGCATGCTCTGGGCGGTTTGGAAGGGTTGTCTTTTATGCCCATGCTGGAAGATACCTTTAGCAACTGCTGGCTGACAGCGATTCAATTGGATCCAAGCTGCAAGGTCCAGCCGCTGGATATTATGCTGGCTCTGGAAGCGGATGATGTGGAAAGCAGGCCGGTCTGGAAGCCGATGCACCTGCAGCCGGTTTTTGCGAAATATGATTATGTTGATAACGGCGGTGTGGCGGAGACTTTGTTTAACCAGGGTGTGTGCCTGCCGAGTGATACGAAGATGACTGAGGATGATTTGGAAAGAATCTGTGATGTAATTAGGAAGTTGTGAGAGTAAAATAAAGATTTGTATATAAAAGCAGAGAGAAAGAAGGTGATTTAAACGTGACTATTGAACGGTTGTGGCATAGTTTTAGAATTGCGCTAATACGTAGTGGCAAAAGGCGTGCAGATTACTGTAGAAAGCATAAATTGTTTAGACATATTGGTGAAGATGTTCATTTTCAGATGAGAAAATTGCCATTATATTCAGAGTTGATTTCAATACATGATAATGTGAAATTTGCATCTAGAGTTCATTTTTTAACGCATGATATTACTTACAGTATGCTGAATAATCCTTGTTTTGAGAAAGGTAGTCATTCGGTCCAGGAAAGAATAGGTTGCATTGAAATAATGGATAATGTTTTTATTGGAGCAGGCGTAACGATCTTATATGATGTAAGAATTGGTAGCAATGTGATTGTTGCGGCAGATAGTGTTGTAACAAAAGATTTGCAACCCAATTCAGTTTATGCGGGTGTGCCAGCGAGAAAAATTGACTCGATTGATGAGTACTTGAAGAAACTTAAGAAGTTGAATGGATACCCAGAAGAATTACGTCCATACCGACAAAGAATTTCACAAAAATTAGCCGATTATATGTGGGAAAATTTTGAGCGTGAGAGGAAATAAAAGTAATGATTTATACAAAATTGATAAAAAGATTTTTTAGTATAGTATTTTCCACATTTTTTATTATACTGCTTTCGCCAATAATAACTATTGTTGCGCTTATGGTGAGGATCAATTTAGGGTCACCTGTTATTTTTGTACAAGAACGAGCAGGGCTTGCAGAAAAAACATTTAAAATGTTTAAATTTCGAACGATGACTGATGAGCGAGATTCACAAGGTAATTTACTGCCTGATAAACAACGCCAAACTAAATTAGGACGGGTGTTAAGGAAAACAAGTTTGGATGAATTGCCGGAGTTGATGAATATTTTGCGAGGTGATATGTCTTTTATCGGTCCACGACCACTATTAGTCTCATATCTTAATTTATATAATGAAGATCAACATAAAAGGCACAATGTAAGACCAGGCCTTGCATGTATATCTGCAATTAAAGGTAGGAATAGTATTCCTTGGGTAGAGCGGCTAGAAATGGATACATATTATGCAGAAAATATTTCTTTTAAACTTGATTTGTGGATTGCAATTAATACAGTAATAGTTGTTTTATTTCGGAAGGGATGTCCAGATGCTGCAGAGTCTTCGAGAGTACCAATTACTCAAGCATTGAAAAAGGAAGATTAAACATGAGAGTTAGAATAAAAGATATTTTATTATATTTAGATAAAAAAGGTGTCAAATATACAAAAGAACGAATCACGGATGATAAAATTTTGGGATTTTCTAGTCTTTTTCAATATAAGGAAGGAACGATGACTTTTATTGTTCCTGAACGAAACTTTTGCGATGTTGCGGAAAATTTTATGGATCAACACATTGCGTTTATTATACTTGGGCGAACAGAAAAGCTATATAATTGCTTTAACAGTGTTATTCGAGTTGATAACCCTAGGAAAGTGTTTTTTTCTATCATTGAGTATTTTTTTGATTGTAACAACGACGATAATATTACTGGAATAACGAGTGATAAATCAATTTATAAAGCAAACTCTTATATTTCACCTTATGCTACCATTGGTGAAAACGTGAAAATCGGGATTGGGTGTGTAATTGAGGGGGATGTGATAATTGGTGATGGTACCGAAATACATCATAATGTTGTTATACGTAATAAAACTAGGATAGGCAGGCATTGTATGATTCATTCAGGAGTCATCATAGGCGAGTATGGATTTGGCTATATAACTGATGGAAATGGCAGGAAAACAATGTTAAAGCATTATGGCGGAGTTTGTATTGAAGATGATGTACATATAGGCGATAATTGCGTTATTATTCGGGGGACCATAGATGATACTGTAATTCATAAAGGCGTAAAACTTAACACTATGGTTCATATTGCACATAATGATATCATTGGTGAAAATACAATAATTACTACACCTGCGCATATTTGCGGAAGCGTAAGTGTAGGTAAATGTTGTCATATTGCTGGAGAAGTGATTCGCAATCAAAGAACAATAGGGGATTGTGTAACTGTCGGCTTAGGTGCAGTCGTGGTTAATGATATCGAATCTAATGAAGTTGTTGTTGGAAACCCTGCAAAAAAAATGGATAAAAAATGATTAAGAGGTCGTACAATGAAAGTATTAGTTTTTGCACCGCATAATGATGATGAAGTGCTAGGTGTAGGTGGAACAATGGCTAAACTTGCAAAAGAAGGTCATGAGGTGTTTGTCTGTGAAGTGACTGCATGGCTGGAAAAGATGGAGCGTACGAAAAAATTGCAAGAACAAGCGAAAGAGGCACATGCTATTTTAGGCGTTAAAGAATCTATGTTCTTGGATCTCCCTGTTGTTGCGTTGAAGGAAATGGCTACCTATAAAAAAAATAATGTATTTAGCAAAATTGTTCAAGATATTAAACCGAATATAGTTTTTATTCCTCACATCGGTGATATTCATGTAGATCACCAAGAAACGGCAATGTCTGCAATGGTTGCATTAAGACCTATGGATAACCCTCAACTAAAGGGGATTTATGCATATGAAACATTATCTGAAACAGAATGGAATATTCCCAATTCTGCAAATGCATTTTTACCAAACACATGGTCAGATATTTCTGAAACGTTAACGCTTAAACTTCAGGCAATGAAATGTTTTACGTGGCAAATTAGAGAGTATCCTCATCCGAGATCGGTAGAGGCAATACAAGCTCTTGCAAAATTAAGAGGAACAACAATAGGTGTTAATAGTGCTGAAGCATTTTTTGCAATTCGACAATTTTTATAAAGGGAGTATTAAAAATGAATCTATTACTTCTTAGTGTAGGAACTAGAAATAAAATTATTCAGTATTTTAAAAAAGCATTTGCTGGCGAAGGGAGAGTTATTGCAACTGATATGTCGGAGATTGCCCCAGCACTTTATGAAGCTGATACATATTATATTGTACCTAGAATTACTGAAGCTGGATATATTGATATTATTTTGGATATTTGTAAAAAAGAAAACATTTCAGCAGTTTTATCATTGATTGATCCTGAATTATCGCTACTTGCTAAAAACAAAGAGAAATTTGCAAGTATTGGTGTAACTGTTATTGGGTCTCCATATCAACTGTGTGAGCGAGCGTTAGATAAAATGCAGATGTACAAATGGCTCATTGATAATGGCTATCTTACTGCCAAAAGTTATGTAAATAAAGAGGAATTTTATAATGATATAGATAAAGGAAAAATAAAATTTCCGGTTTTTGTAAAACCGATTCGTGGAAGTGCTTCTATAGCAGTTTCTAAAGTATGGGATAAGGATACTGTAGAAATGCTTTTTAAACATAACGAAGGGTTAATGATACAAGAGTTTTTGGATGGCCAGGAAATTGGTGTAGATTGTTACATTGATATGATTTCTAATGAAGTGGTATCGATTTTCTGTAAAAAAAAGCTATTGATGCGGGCGGGAGAAACGGATAAAGCTGTCAGCTTTAAGGATGAAAAACTATTTAATTTTATTGATAAATTTGTTCAGGACTGTGGCTGGATTGGTCAGATTGATATTGACATTTTCGAGATCCACGGGGAATATTACATAAGTGAAGTGAATCCAAGATTTGGAGGTGGTTATCCTCATGCACATGAGTGTGGATGTAATCACGTAATTTTAATTAAAAACAATATGTGTGGAATCGTGAATTATAGAAACATTGGTGTATATAAAGATGGTATTTATATGATGAAATATAATGAAATTAAAATGAAGTAGTAGATATAGTGAGGGTAGGAAATGAAAGATATCATAATAGTGTGTGCAGGGTGTTATGGTATGGAAGTATATTCTGTAATAAGCGAGATTAATCGTATTGCAATGAAAAAGGGTGAGAATCCTCCTTACAATATTTTGGGATTTATTGACGATAATAGTTGTGATTTAATGTTGGAATATGGGATAAAAGAAAAAGTCATTGGCTCGATTCATGGATGGAACCCTATAGGCAATGAAGTTTATGCGATTGGAGCTGCAAAACCGCAGTTAAAAGAAACACTTACTAATTTACTTAAGAAAAATGGGTGTAAATTTGAAACCATTATAGCTCCGTGGAGCATTGTATCACCCAATTGTATTATTGGCGAGGGCTGTTTTATTACAGCATATACGATTAGCAGTGGTGTTAAATTGGGGAATTTTGTAAATATTAATGGGTCTATGATTTGCTCTGGAGCACAAATTGATGATTATAGTACGACTACTGGTTTTGCTGTAATTGAAGATGCACATATTTGCAAAAAAGTATTTGTTGGCTCACATGCAGTTATTAAGAGCGGTGTTGTTGTAGGCGCGGATGCTAACATTAGTGTTGGAAGCATGATCATTTCTGATGTAAAGCCAGGAACCTTGATGTTTGGAGTTCCTGCTGCCGAAATTGGATGATTGTTTATATAAGGTAATGAAAAATGAAAGATATAATTATTATTTCATCTGGTTTTTTTGGAGTCCAGGTATTTGACTTAATCGCAGAAATAAATGAGAAACACATGAGAGATATGGGTGAGATGAAATATCGTGTGAAGGGATTTTTGACAGATTCTGAAAAGGAGATTTCTATTTTTTCACGATTTGCATCTTATTTAGGCGATTGGAAATGTTGGAGTCCAAGTGAAGAAGAAGTATATGCGCTTGGAATTGTTGATCCAAAGAAGAAAGAAGAAGTGGTACAGTATTTAACAGCTAAAAATGCTAAATTTGAAACATTAATTGGCCCAAGAGCATTAATACCAACAAATATAGTTTATGGCCAGGGATGTATTTTAAATCCGTATTGCTTAAAAGATAATTCTGTTATTGGCTCTTACGTTACTATGTGGGCAACTATGGCGGCGGAAATAGAAATTGGGAATTATACTTCAACAATGGGGTTTGCTAATATTACAGATGCTTTCATTGGAGAAAAATCTCTTGTTGAACACCATGGGTTTATTGCAGTTGGGAATTCAATGGGTAATAGTGCAGTTCTTAGAGCTTGCTCTCTTGCTGTACGAAACATAAGAGATAATTCAATTGTGACCGGAGTTCCCGCAAGAAAGGAAAAATCGGAATATAGTATGTATAAGTAAGATGTAGTTTTTTGATTGAAATTTGTCTAACGTTATATTGTTATAATAAACAGTTAAAGTGATGATTGTGACTGGTACTGGGAAAGTATTGTGAAATATGCTTATAATAAAGGAGCTTTATGGACGGTAAGAAGATAAATACAATGTTGTTGATAAAATCTGGCTTTTGGTATACGGTTTCAAGCTTTTTGACCCGAGCCATGGTTTTTATTACAATGCCGGTTTTCACAAGAATTATGACAAAAACTGAATATGGAAATTTTTCTATTTATTGCAACTGGCAGGCGATTCTTCTTATAATATGTGGAATTGAGGTTTATGCAACACTTAATAGGGCTCGTTTTGATTTTACAAAAGAAAAAGAACTTGATGGATATATTACTTCATCATTAGTGCTAAGTACAGTGATAACTAGTATAATATGTTTATTATATTTGTGTTTTCCGTTTGTATTTGAAAAAATATTACTAATAGATAAAAAATATATGTTTATGATGTTTGCCTATTTGTTTACATATCCAGCATTAGCTATGTTTCAGGCTAAACAAAGAATTACGTATAAATATAAACTATGCGCAGCGATTTCATTTGGTCTTGCTATTGGATCTTCTTTATTATCACTTGCTTTAGTCATAATGATGAAATCTGATCGTCTATTTGGAAGAATTGTTGGACAATATGTGTTTAGTATAGTTGTTGGATTAATTTTTTATCTTTATTTTATGTATCGTAGTAGGCAAGTTTCTGTGCGAGCATGGAAATATGCTCTTAGGATAGGTTTGCCTATGGTATTTAGTTATATAGGCAGTCAAATATTGTTATCATCTGACAGTATTATATTGAAACATATGTGTTCGGCGGAAGAAGTTAGTTATATATCTGTAACACATACAACTAGTCATATCATGTTGATATTAGTTCAAGCATTGAATACTGCATGGGCTCCGTGGTTTTATGATATGCTAAAAATGGGGAATAAAAAGAAAATAAGAGAAATTTATCAAATATACCTTTGGCTAGTAATCGGGCTTACTTTTGTTGTGTTATTAATTGGTCCTGAAATTATTTCTGTTTTAGGAGGTTTACAGTATAAAGAGTCAATATATGTTTTGCCAGCATATATGATGTGCGGAACTTTTTCTGTGTTGACAGCTCAGTTTGGAAACTTGGAAACATATTATAAAAAGCCGGAGTACGCAGCCGTATTAACTGCAATAATTTCCGCATTAAATGTTATTTTGAATATTTTAGGTGTTAAATTGTTGGGATATCGAGCTGTGTGTTATACGACGGTGATTTGCCAGCTTATATTAATAGGATTACATTATTTTGTTACACAAAAAATGGAAATACGAAGTCTACTTCCGATTAAAAAAATGATAGTAGCTTTATGTATAACGGTTATAATTATTCCAATTATGCTTGGGTTGTATCAGAGCAATTTAATTAGATATATTTGTATTTTGTTGGCAATTATAGCTGGGACTATTATTTTGATCTTAAAACATAAGGAGTTAATTATATTTATTCGTAAGTTTAAAAATAAAGAAAATGTTTAAATAAAAAAGGAGAAATGAGTTATGAAAAAATTTCATAATAGTATACAAAAATCTGATAATATGTGGGACGCTGGAGAGTATTAGCAAAATGATAATTCATAGATATGTTTCGGATTTGCTGCAATCGAATATGTATGTGTTAGAAGAGTGTGGACATGCTATAGTAATTGATCCATGTAATAATATTGATCCAGGAAGAGAGTTATGTATTGATAAAATTATCTTGACTCATGAGCATTACGATCATATATCGGGAGTAAATGCATGGAAAGAAGCATATCACACTAATGTTTTGTGTAGTAAAATATGTGCTAAAAATATTATAAATCCAAAAAAAAACATGGCAAGGTATTTCGATATTTTTTGTGAAATACAAAACTGGGTGGAGGTGGATTGGGTACCTGATACTGATTCACAATATACATGTATGGCAGAAGAAACTTTTGATGATGAAACATTTTTTTTATGGCAGGAGCACAATATTCAATTATTTTCATTGCCGGGGCATACAATGGGCTCTATAGGGGTTCTTGTAGATGATATTGAATTTTTCTCAGGTGATAGTGTTATGGAAAATGCACCTGTAGAACTTCGTTTTCCAGGTGGTAGCGCAAAATCATGGCGGGAGATTTCACTTCCACGACTTGAATTACTACCTGACAGCTTATATGTTCACCCTGGTCATTTTAAAGAATTTTTTCTTAGGAAAGGAGGCTGATTTAGAGATGTCATTGTTTACATGTCAGAATATTGGTATTATAGGGGGTTCTTGCGCAGTTCTAAGTAATCGTGTAGATGTTTCTGAGCTTTTTTCCTATTTTTAGTGAAGAAGATATAGACATTTATACTATAAGATAACTATGGGACGATTCATAAAGCAAATTTTGTAATATTTATAGTATAGCCGATGCTATTATCAATATAAAAAGTAGTTATATTGATATAGAGATAACTATTGTTGTAAAAATAAGGAGTTATGATGAATATATGGCATTGAAATTTTTTGATTAGAAAAGAGGTATGTATGTACGATTTTATTAAAATGGAAAAAAAACATGTACTGATTACTGGAGGGTCTTCAGGTATTGGACAGCAGACTGCTATCCTTTTGAGTAAGCTCGGCGCAAAAGTTGCAATTGTTGGTCGTAGGGAGGAAGCATTAAAAGAAACTATGACTAAATTGACGGGAAAAGATCATACCATGCATGTTATAGATGTTGGTATCGTAGATCAATTGGAACCGAAAATTGTCGATATAGTAAAAGATACAGGTGCTTTCGATGGGTTTGTTCATAGCGCAGGTATTGTAAAAAACCTTCCGATAAAGAATTATAAATTTGAGCAACTTCAAAAAATTATGAATGTGAATTTTGCCGCGTATTTTGAGATAGTTCGTATTCTGAGCAAAAAAGGAAGATTTAATTCGGGGATGAGTATTGTAGGAGTATCTTCCGTTGCAGCGACCCAAGGGGCAACTGCACAGGCAGCATATGGAGCTTCAAAAGCTGCTATGAATGGAGCAATGCGTTGTTTGGCGAAAGAACTGTGTGATAAGGGAATTCGTGTAAACACAGTTCTTCCAGCTGCTACAGAAACTGCGATGTATTTGGATTATATGACAATGAAAGCTCAAATGAAAAACACAGAGGTGCAATTGTCTACAAATCCCCGTCAGTATCTTGGAATGAATTCTCCAGAGGATGTGGCTAATGCGATAGTATTTTTGTTGTCATCTGCATCTAGTAAAATTACTGGCGTACAATTGCCTGTAGATGGTGGGTACGCTTCATGCTAAATGAAAGGAGTAAATTATGGTTTTTAGTAATTTTGAAAATGTGAAGATTGCTGCGGTTGCAGCAGCAGTGCCTCAAACTGTTATAGATGTAGCTAGTGAGCTTGATAATCCTGATCCTAAATATATTAAGAATTTTATGAAAAATACTGGAATCATGAAAAAAAGAAAAAGTGGCTTCGATCAGACTGCTGCAGATTTTTCTTACACAGCCTCTAAACAAATTATGGATTCAGGGTATTATATACCAGAAGAAATAGGAGTTCTTATCAATATAACTCAGACCCCGGATTATAGGACACCTTCTACTGCTATGACACTTCAAAAACGGTTGGGATTATCTAAAGATTGTCTTGCGTTTGACGTTAATCTGGGGTGTTCTGGATTTGTATATGGTGTTTCATTGGCAGCCAGTATATTAAAAACATCCACTGCGACAAAAGGTTTGGTGACTGTAGGTGATACTTTAGCTCGTGGAAGAAGGCGCAGGAAAAAAGTTTTATCATCTAATACAGGTTTGCTTTTTGGGGATGCAAGTGTGGCGATTCTTGTTGAAAAAAATACAGATTATGGATTTTGTTCAGCGTTGATGAGTGATGGCACTGGACATAAGGCATTATCTATTCCATATGGCGCGTGGAAGCATCCAGAAGGACCGCAAAGTATACCGGGTGATGATATAACCGTATTTAATTTTACTATTAGTGAAGTGCCGAAGTTGCTCGAAGAGTATATGAAAATTACAGGCACCAAGATTGATGATTATGATAGTCTTGTATTACATCAAGCCAATATGATGATATTAAAAAATATAGCAAAGCGTGTGGGAATGTCAATGGACAAGGTTCCAATATGTCTTGACCGTTATGGTAACACAAGTGGTTGCTCAGTTCCTCTGGCTATTGTAGATAAATATGGAAACTTGGAAGATGATAAAGAGGTTAATCTTCTCACTAGTTCATTTGGTGTGGGACTTTCCTGGGGAGTTGTTGGGTTTAAGATCAATGTGAAGGATATTCTTCCACTTACGGAAGGTACAGATACTTATGACGACGGTTATCCCGATAATCTTGATGAGGATGGAGTTATAGAAGAATAAGAAAGACCTTATCTAGCGAAAAGCTGATGAGTATAAATTATTAATTAGTAGGAGGGAAAAACAATGATGGAACGCGAAAAATTGGCACTACTTGAGGAGATGCTGGAATTAGAAGAAGGCGATCTTGATGTAGACAAGGTGCTGGATGATTTGGAAGAATATGATTCTATGGCAAAGTTGTCACTGATTGTGCTGATGGAAGATGAGTTTGGTGTAAAACTCACTGGTGATATTATTAAAGGATTTAAGACTGTTGGTGATATTGTTGCAATGATGAACAAATGATATTGTTCTTGAAGTTATTATCAGGATAATATGGGAGCTACTCATATTATCCTGATAATGGTAGAATTTTGAGAGCGTTGTCGAAGAGTATAATTCCATAGTGAAGCTGTTACGTAGTAACCTCGTTGCACTGATGAAAAGAGATCAAACTATAATATCTCTTAAAAAAATATTGCTGGTTCCTTAAAGAAAAAAGTATTTGTAATTTATGTTTGTCACAGTATTAAGAAGTATTCAATTAATGACGGGGGATAAAAGAAAGGAATATGATAAATGTTAAGCATAACGATATTTATAATTAGTATACTTTTTATAATATCTTTTATTATTTTCGATAAGGATATTCTTGCTCCCCCCACTGTTGTGGCACTTGTATTTCTTTTTGGATGTTTTTGTGCTTTTTATAATGAAGATAAATGGGGATTAGAGTTTTCTTATAATACTACAGGCTTGATTGTTACTGCGATTATGTCGACTATGATAGGAGGGTTCATTGGTGTTTATTTATCGAGGTTCCCTAATATAAGAACATTTTCTTTTTCTTATGAAAGAACTGAACTTCAAGGGATTTTTGTAAGTCCGATAAAAACAAGTGTTGTGATTATATTTCAGATAGTGACGCTTATTCTGTTATTTTTGCATATACAACGGCTAACTGGCTACTCCAATTGGATGTTAGCTGTGGCGGAATATCGATTGCTTACGGGGCGTTTGGCTGATGTCAATGATTTAACTATTAGAATGTCACTCATAACAAGAAATATGGTTGAACTTAGTTTTGCATTAGGTATGGTTTATGCATATATTGTTGGCAATAATTTGGTGTCTATTAAAAAGAAATTGTCAATAAACTGGATTCCGATAATATTGTATGCCATTACAACATTTATGCAAGGTGATCGATCAAATATGATTAGATTATGGCTAACCATTTTGATTGTTGCTTATACAATCCATAAAAGATCAGTTGGCTGGAAGAAAAGTAGGGAAACACGAAGAGTAGTAGTGGCGATGATTATTTCTATAGCTATAATTGGAGTGTTGTTTGTAAGTTTGCGAGAGATAGTAGGGAGGACTTCTGATAAAGATCCATTGTACTATATTACGTTTTATGCAGGATCACCAATTGCAGTTCTTGATCAAGTTTGGACAAACCCAATTCCAAAACCTGATATTTTTGGGAAAAAAACATTTTATTATTTAAATGTTTCTTTGACGGCATTGATTGGTTGGCCAGGCAAATATAATTTTTATTCAGACTTTGTTAAGAGTCCGAATGGAACATCAATAGGCAATGCACCCACAGCTCTTAGAGATCCTTATGGAGAGTTTGGGTATTGGGGTTTTGTTGTAATAATGATTGCTTTAGGAGTTTTTTTTACATTGTTATATTGTAAAACTAGAAAAAAATATGGAACAAGTCCAATTGATATACGGTTATTATTGTATACTTATATTGCATATACCTTTTTTATGTATTTTTATGCAAGCTTTAATGCTTTTATATCCCATACTTTTATAAAATATGCAATAGAATTGCTTATCATTCGTTGGGCACTTGTTGAATTTCAATTTAAGAATCGAATAACTTTTAAATTCAGGAAAAATAGAAAGGGGCGTATTAAAATTAAATTATGAAATTATAAAAGGCGAGGTTGGGAAAATGAAATCAAAGTGATAATGCAAAATTAGAAATTTCAACACAAGGTGAGCATGGTAGGAAGGGAAGAATGCATTATAAAATAGCCTTGGGATAGTAATTGCCTATAAATATACATGTATTGTGTAAAGCAAAATATTATATTAAGTTTTTAAAAGCATGTTGTAAAATTGGGCAAGTAAGTTTTGAATTAGACTAGACAAAAAAAGAAGTTTTAAGAGTGCAGTGTGTAAGGATTTCGCTTATCCTTCATTGGTAGTTTCTCTTTAATCAAATTACTGAGGCATGGAATATTTCAAAGGGTCTAGTGGTTAGGTATATGAGCTAACCATCAAAGGAGTGTTTAAACTCGAAGCCGATAATATGATTTTTGGACAAAAAGAGAATATTCAATAGAGGTCTTTGTGGTACAGGACATATCGTATGCCATCCGGTAGATTTTGGAGCTGGAGATTAACAAGATTCAAGCAGCATAAGAACTTATTTAGCTAAGGAAGAAAACTAATCCTTCATGAGATATTATGAACGGGAACAAATAAAATATTATTAAAGATATAGGAGATTAATTATTATGCCTTTTTTTCATTATGATAATATAAAGATAACAGGTGTTTCATCAGCTGTTCCAAGACAAAAAGTGTCATTAGAATCTTTTGTTGAGGACTTTGGCAGAGAAACTGTGGATAAATTTTCTAAGATGACAGGCGTAAAGGAGTTCAGAAAAACTCTTTTACACCAAACTGCTTCGGATTTGGGATATGTAGCTGCAGAACAATTACTGTCTCATAAGAACATTTCTCGAGAGGATATTGGGGCTTTAGTATTTGTAGCACATAGTGTTGATTACAGGAGACCAGCAACAGCGTGTGTTCTACATAAAAGATTGGGACTATCGAAAGAGTGTGCTGTTTTTGATATTGGCCTTGGATGTTCTGCAACTGTTTATGGATTACAAGTACTCAGTTCAATGATGACAAGTTCGGATATATCAAAAGCGTTATTGGTTACGGGGGAGACTCTCACAAAGATGGTAAATCCAAAAGATCGGTCGGTAGCTATGTTGTTTGGTGATGGAGGATCGGCAATACTTCTTGAAAAAGAAGATTCCTTGATGGATATTCTTCTTAGGTCGGATGGCAATGGATACAAATCAATTATTGCACCTGCAGGTGGATATAGAAATTTGAATGCACCGTGTGAGGATGAGTTGTGGTCAGATGGAAATATACGAAATCTGTATAATACATATATGAGTGGAACGGATGTTTTTAGCTTTACGATTACAGAAGTTCCAATAGCCATTAATAACTTTATATCTCGAACAGGAGTAGGTATCGAGAAATATGATTGCTTTGCTTTTCATCAGGCAAATCAGTATATTTCTAAACAGCTTGCAAAAAAGTTTAAAATACCTGCTGAAAAAATGCCGTTATGCCTTGATCGTTACGGAAATACATCAGCGCCAGCTGCAACAATGGCATTGTGCGATCGATATGGCGACATAAAGGGAGAGCATATTAAAATAATGTTCTGTTGCTTCGGGGTCGGATTGTCATGGGGAGTAGCATCTGCAGTGATTGAAGCTGATGATATTTTGCAGATTATTGAAACAGATGAAGTTTTCGAAGAGGGCATAATAAAGGAACCTTTATAAGGGAGGTGTAAGGTAATGATTAAATACTTTTTTTCAAAAAAACGAATTCTAATTACAGGTGCATCATCGGGAATAGGAGCTGCTATCAGTAAACTTTTGGTGAATGCTGATGCTGAAGTTATTATGGTAGCACATAATGAAGAAAAGCTTTCAACTATGGCTGGTACATTGGGAATATCAAAATACTATTCTATTGATTTATCTGAGGTATCTACCATAGCAGGGCATATAGATAAGATTGTTAAAGAAAACGGACCGTTAGATGGGTTTGTACATAGTGCAGGTATTGGAACAGTTCGTCCTATAAAAATGTGTACGTATGATTATATGAGAAAAATAATGGATATAAACTTTTTTTCTTTTGTTGAAATTGTTAGATGTCTTACAAAGAAAAAGAATTTTAATAATGGATTGAGTATTGTTGGAATCTCCTCGGTAGCTTCATTGGAAGGAAATCAAAGTAAAACAGGATACTGTGCATCAAAAGCTGCTATGGATGGAGCTATTAGATGTTTAGCTAAAGAATTATCTTCAAAAGGAATTAGGGTAAATTCAGTAATGCCAGGAATTACAAAAACTAGTATTTACGATCAGCTCATAGATACTAGTTCTGATTCAGATGATTTGAAAAGTATATTGCAAAGACAGTATTTGGGTATTTGTGAGCCAGACAATATTGCATCTGTAGTTGGATTTTTATTATCTGAAGAGGCTAAATATATTACAGGCTCTTCAATTGCTGTGGATTCCGGGAGGTTATCATCATAATATTAGAAAATAGATTGGTAGGTGAGAAGCAGATTGTATTTTAAAAAAATAAGATTGGAATAATTGTTAATTGAATAATCCTATATACCTAATATGAATTGTAAACTTTAGCTGAAATTTGAATAATGTATATAAATTGTTTATGTGGATTATGCTGATTATTTATAGAACCCAAACTGATTATTATGTTTTAAGAATTTATGTTATTAAGGACTTGCTTATATAAATATAGATATAGTAAAATATAAAATGGGTTTAGAAAAAATAAACCGAGCATAAAAAGAAGGTTTTTATGCAGAATCAACCAAACCAAAACAGAAAACAGAATACAATTCCTGAACTATCAGGCAAGAAGCCAGTAAAAAAAAGCAGGATTTTTATCATAGTTGGTATTATCATAATTGTTGCTATTTTCATTGCAATTATTGCCTTTGGTATTATAAGCAGAGACAAGAAAGAAGAATCAAAGGTAGAAGAACCAGCTGTTGAAGAAGTAATATATGGTGATGAAGAGCTGGGGATAGATCCTACCGTTGATGAGCAGCTCAAAGATTATAGAAATATAGCTCTTTTTGGTATAGATGCTAAGGATTTTGAATCTGAGACAGGACACCGCAGTGATGGTATGATTATAGTAAGCATAAACGAAAAAAATGATGATGTGAAGATGTTCTCCATATACAGAGATACATATCTGAAGATTGATGATAATCATGACTTGGACAAGGTAAATCATGCTTATGCCTATCATGGTATGACTGGCAGTATTAAAGCTATAAATCAGAATCTAGATCTTAATATACGAGAAGGAATTTCATTTACATGGGAAGCTGTAGGAGATCTTGTAAACAATCTTGGTGGTGTTGAAGTAGATGTTCAGGAAAGTGAACGAGTTTATATGAATAAAGGACTTTCTTCCGAAAATCAGATAGCCAGTACCGGTACACAAACATTAAATGGGGATCAGGCAGTTAAATATTGCAGAATAAGAAAAGATTCAAACCGAGGCGACTACAGAAGAAACGAACGTATGCAGATAGTAATGCAGGCAGCGTTTGAAAAAGCAAAGGCAATGGATGCTACTAAGCTCATTAAGATTATGGACGAGACTTTGCAGGAAACCAGCACTAATATGAGTAGAACCCGCATGGCGGATACGCTGGCAGAGATAGCTTCCCTTGATATAAGTTACAATACATGCTGGCCTTACGATACCGATGGCTGGACATATCAGTCAATATATTACGGAGTACCTATCACCCTTACGACTAATGTGTCCCAGCTTCATGAAGAGTTTTTCGGGCAGAAGGACTATCAGCCGACTGAATTTGTACAGGAAGTCAGCGACAGGATTGAGAGCATCAGTGGATACAGCGAGTAAAAAGACTAAAAAGAGGTATAGATTTGAGTAGAAGCCGAAGATATATGGATATCCATACCCATATTCTGCCGGGTGTGGATGATGGATCGAGTAACATGGATGAGACCATGAAAATGGTAGATATTGCATATAGGGAAGGTATTCGTATTATAATGGCGACTCCCCATTACGGAGCGCTCGACATGCCACGTAGTATAGTTTTTTGTCTTTGTGAAAATTGCGCAGGGTCTCTCCTTGGATATATGGCTTTTGAAAGTAATAAGCAGATTCCGCTGCTTTTGAGCGCAAGTTTAGATAAAGAATTAAGAGATAATTTGGATATAATGTATAGACCTAGCTATTATTGGGCCCCTGCGCATATGGAAAAAGGAATTAAAGGTAAAAAGATATATGAAGCTTTCGGATATGTGTTATTAAAAACTGACAATAAACCATATAGTGTAAATAATAAGCTCTCATTACTTATTACGACTTCTGGATCTACTGGCAGCCCTAAATTGATACGACATAAAGATGGTAATCTTGAAGCTAATGCGGTTAATGTCGCAAAAGTTTTTGATTGGAAAGAGGATGAGCGAGGGATTTGTGACCTGCCGATGAATTATGCAATGGGACTTAATGTCATCAACAGTCATCTTGCTGTAGGAGCGTCCATACTAATGATTAAGAGGAACTTAATGGATCCAGAATTTTGGAAATTTGTTAAAATAAATAAAGGTACTAATTTTTGTGGTGTTCCGTTCAGTTATGAGATTATGCGCCGAATTGGTTTTGACAGTATGGATTTACCTAATCTCCGTACTTTAGCTGAGGGCGGAGGAAAACTTACGGATAGTATGTTTAAATGGATTGCAAATTATTGTAAAAGCAATGGAAAGAAATTTTGTGCTACTTTTGGTACTAGCGAAACAAGTGCTCGTATGACGTTTTTGGAACCAGAATTTTCAGTGGATAAAATTGGAAGCATAGGAAAGGCGATTCCGGAGGGAGAATTATTTCTTATTGATGAATATGAAAATAATGAGGGCATGGTTAGTGGTGAGCTTGGCTACCGTGGTCCAAATGTAGCAATGGGCTATGCTAAATGTAAGGAGGATCTTAGGAAAGATGATGAGTTTTGTGGGGAGTATCATACTGGTGATATAGCAATGCGTGATAAAGAAGGCTATTATTTTATTGTTGGGCGTAAAAAACGATTTCTAAAACTTTTTGGCTTGCGTGTCAGCCTTGACGAAATCGAAAAACTTTTACAAACGGAGTTTAATTGCGATGTTGTGTGTACAGGAAATGATAAGATAATGAATATTTTTATTACTAATTCTATATTGAAAGATGACATCAAACAATTTATTAGTCAAAAAACAAAGATTCATATTTCTGCATTTCGAGTATTTATCATTGATGAAATTCCACGTAATGAGTATGGCAAGGTAAAGTTCATTGCGTTAAATAAAATCATATCTAAGGACTGATGCGTATTATAGTATGGTCTCCGAGCAAAGAAACAAATTGGATCCCTCCATTTGGAGCTGAAGTGGAAACCCATTTATTGGGATTTGTGAACTTTGAAAGGCGGAATATGTCATGCTCTGCATGGCAGTTGCTTTATTATATATTGAAGGCCCAAAATCTTCGAATAGAAGAAGTTGTTTTTGAGGAGAATGGAAAGCCATATTTCAGAAATAATGAAACTTATTTTAGTATCTCTCATAGTAGAGATATTTGTGCGGTTTCTATTGCAGATGTTCCTACAGGAGTGGATGTGGAACAAGTAAAGAAGAATTATCATCGATCCCTTATAATGCGTACACTATCGATAAATGAAAAAAAATATTTGATGGGGATTTTACTAAAATTTGGTGCTACAAAGAATGCATTGCAAAACTTACAGGCCATGGGCTGGGGAGTCGTCCGGCGAAAATAAACACACTAGATCCAAAGTATTCATTTCGGAGCACATTGGTTAGTTATAATAGTGTCAAATATAGACTTGCAGCAGCATTTTTGGGGATAGAAGAAGAGGTTGCAATAATTCCATTAAATATTAAAGATATAGATCAGTACTGCAAATACAGCTTATAATGAGACTGTTTCAAGTTTTGTGTAAACTCAAAAAACTGATATAAGATTTATGAATAGTTGAGACTATGAAATTTTTTCTGTGAAAATCAGAAGTTGGATGTAGAATAAGGTTTTCTATGATAAATTGGTAGTCTAAAGTATCGTGTGGGTATAAGTAAAAAAATGGCACTTCAAGTAACCATGATGGTTGTCTGAAGTGTCTTTTTTAATGGTTTAATCTCGTGTTTTGTGATATGGACCACGTTTACACAGGCTGCGTTTGCAACTGGATAAGTTGGAGGTTAGTCCATACAAAACATCAGGAGAAAGCGCATAGATTACACGCTTACGAAACCGCTTAAAATTACTTATCCCTCTGGAGACGGACAGATATGCGCAAAGTTTCCCATTGATATTTTCCGTATATGCGTTGGACAGTTTCCTGTCATGAAAAGGACGACGAAATGAATTGAGAATTTCTTCTCGCCAAGTGAAAAGCATCGAGGTAAATTCTTCATACTGCCGAATTCCATAGGCCTTAAATGCGGCTGCTATTTCGTCATACTGATACAAGGCTTCTTCATATGAGCGTTCCTGGTTCATCTTTCGGTAGCGTTCTTTAAGATGATAGGCTTTGTATAGAATCGGAAACGCATCAAATATCATTTCCTTCAAATCTCTTCTGTTTAGCTTCATTTTGAATCTTCCGTTGTATACCCTGTCATTGTCCAGATTCACATTGTCGGCAATCAGAAGCCAGATCCACTTCTTAAGCGGGTAATACGCATTGGAACCATAGTCACAATGGTTCATCAAATCAAGCCTGAGACGCTCAAAATTGCTGTGCGGGCGCTTGACGACATGAAATGGGTCCACAGCAACAATGCAGTTGGGAAAGTAGGTTTTTGCGACGTCCCGGTATGGCTCCCACATGTCGATTGTCACATACTTAACCCTGCGTCGTTCTTCTCTTGAGATATCTGAAAAGTACAATGAGATGTTGGATTTGCCGCGTGAATCAAGGACGTCATACACGGATCGCTTTTCATTATCCACTAAGATACATAAATATCTGGAATTACGCTTTGACAGTTCTTTGCTGTGGAGCTCATCAATCCCGAGGCTTTCAGGTAGAGGTCTGTGAGGAATTGTGATGTAGGAATCAATATACGTGTTTAACCGCGTGGCGGAGATATTCAGTTCATCTGAAATCATGGACAGCGTGTAATTAAGATTGGCCAGCGTCTTCATTGCATTGCGTAAGAGTAAGAAAGAAGAATTAAATCCCGAAAAGGTAAAAGGATTCTTTTCCATAGCGGTCTTTCCGCAGGCTTTGCAAATGTACCTGTTTGCGTTGTAGCGAATGATACCATTATGCTCCCTCACGGCAGGATGCTTGATCAACTTGCGCTTATGACCATGGCCGATCATTTTACTTTTGCGGTAGGGGCATAGCATTGGCTTTCGAACAAGGGTAACATCATAGTATATGGTGTCACCAATGGTGATAATATCCGATTTTTCAATATCGGAGTTGCTGACATTGAGCATGAATGTGGTAAAATCAATATTAGAAATAACGATTCCTCCCTTCATGATAGATTGGTTGTGACAAGAACAATCATACCATGAAGGGTATTTTTTACCCACACGATAATTTAGAGCGCCTCTGTTTCAGAAAATAAGCGGCTTCCCGGGATCGTTTCCCTCCCAAACAGGGGAATTCGCTACTAGAAACAGATATTACATTTAAAATCCTGCGGAAAGCGTTGGAAACTCTGAAACAAGTGGACCAACTCGGCCGCTTGTTTCAAAGATTTCCATGGGAGAGGAATTTATCGGAAAAGACAGTGTTTGCCTGCTTCTCGGGGATAATATCTTCCATTTTAACAATTTTGAACAGATCCTGTCAGAAGCCAGGCAAAAGGAAGATGGGCGGTGGTCTTCGGCTACTGGGTGGAGGACCCGAGACCCTTTGGCGTCATCTCCGCAAAGGAAGACAGATGGTCACCATTGGAGCCGAATTGGGTTCAATGGCGACCGTACCTAGGTCAAAAACTGGAATTGGCGACAGCCTGCGGCAGCGGCGCGCCAATTCCCCTCTGTGAGAAACAACGCTAATATGAGCTTAGCTTGTTTCCACAGGGGTATTTT
>JAJCKG010000026.1 GCA_020558355.1 bacterium 210820-DFI.6.37
TGCTCTGTCAAAATCGTAGTCAGCGACAACAACCTTTTCAGCCCAGTCACCTTCCACTCCTCTTCTTTCAATAATCTTTGCCGCGGAAGTACCAACGCCGCCTGCTCCAATGATAAGTAGTTTCATCTTCTTCTAACCTCCAGTTTCTAGTTTGATTTGCGCCTGTGCGCGTAACGCAATAATAAATGAGTACAAGTACATTGTTTTGTTGCGTCTGTAATTATGTTCGAGTCCATCTTATAAAAGAAAAGAGGAAAAAACAATTAGCCACCAGGTCCAAATGCCTGAAAATTCACAAGAAACAGATATGGACCACATGGGTTATAAGGCTGAATTTTCAATGGATTTAGGGAATTGTGCATTTTTTTGTCTGATACGGAAATTGTGCTATAATAAATAGAAACGAAGAGCTTCGATGAATAAGAATTCGGGAGTTAAAATGTATATTAATTTAGTGTTTTTTGAATACCTGGCTTCTGTTTTTTCCGGACTGATGGGCTGTGTCTTTTTGGCGGTAATAGCGGTAAAAGGGTCCGGCAGGGATTGGAAGTGCCGATACGCGTTTTTGTTTATGGCCGCTTCCCTGCTTTACCGTTTTTTATATTTTCTTTTTTACTACAGAGAAATTGTGCTGGGAGAGATGGAATTTCCGCTTCCTTATCGTGTGCTTGATTATATCATCAGCTGCAGCGTCGCGTTCTTCTGGATCCTGCTGCTGGAACATCTGGGAGATGGAGAAAAAAAGAAAACAGGCGCTGTTCCCGCCGCGGCGGCGCTTACAATCACAAGAACGGTGGCCAGCTGCGTTATGGCCATCTGCTTTATGGATGGATATTATTATATCGGCAATCAGCCCGTCGCCAGAGCGCTGTCTGTAATCGGCACAGGCTCGATGATCCTGATGACTATTCTGATTCTTGACTGCTGCAGAAAAGCGGCGCGGGCCAGTTCTCTCTCAGCGGTAAAAATCTATATTATTTTTGTTTCCGCCGCGTTAATTCTCGCGGAGATCCCGCAGGAGGGGGCCAGCTATATGCTTTACTTTGAAAACCTGGGAGCTTCCGCGTGGAGTCTGGAAACCTTTGATCCTACAGGGCCATTGTTTTTGCTCATTAATCTGGCGACCCTGCTTTATATTTTCCAGGCATTTGTATCAAAATCCTTTGCCAACACAGAAAACAGCCGCCTCTATGAAAGCCAGGAGCGAAAGCGGCCGGAGGATCTGTTGGATCTGGCCGCAGAGTATTACAAGCTGACGAAAAGAGAGCGGGAAGTGGCCGGCCTTGTATATGAAGGTCTATCAAACCCGGACATCGTGGATAAATTGTGTATCTCCCGCAATACAGTAAAACAGCATGTCCAGAACATATATGGGAAGCTGGGTGTTTCCACAAGGATCGAGCTGATACACCTGATTAATTCCCAGAAATAACGGAAGGATCGCCTTTCAAATCGTGAAAATCCCCCAGCTGGGGGATGGACGCAAGAACCTCTTTTCAACTAGACTTATCACACAAAGACTTGGAAGGAGGTTTTTTGATTGAAAAAGAAATTGTTTATGATGAGCTGCTGCCTAGTTTTGTGCCTTGCCTGTCTTCTTGTACTCGCGGGATGCAAAGAGGAAAATGAGACGGAAACCAACGCGGCGCTGACCGAGTTTGATCTTGGCACAGTCAAGGGCACAGTTTCCACAGCGTCTGACGGAACAGAGGTAGAAGTGTATAAGGGAATTCCATTTGCGACCTTTGAAAAACGCTTTGGGGCTTCCACACTAAAAACAGAAGACCTGGGTGAATTTGACGCAAGCTCTTTCGCTCCGGCGCCTTATCAGCCAACGGACAGCCAGGAAGCCGCAAAAAACGAGACGGATTGTCTGGGCTTGAACATTTACGTGCCTGAAACCGCGAATAAAGAAGACCTGCCGGTTTATGTCTGGATCTATGGAGGCGCGAACATTACAGGAAGCAGCGATGATCCACTCTATGATTTTACAAATCTGGCTTCATCGGGCATTGTCTGCGTAACCTTTAACTATCGTGTCAACAGCCTTGGCTTTTCCGCTTTTGAACTGGATGACGGCACCCTGGTATCTAACGCGGCGCTGAGCGATATGGTAAATGCTTTGCAGTGGGTGCGGAACTACATCGGCGCTTTTGGAGGCGACCCTGACCGAGTAACAATCGGGGGAGAATCAGCCGGAGCGTATAATGTCAGCTACCTATTGACCAGCGCGAAAGCGAAAGGACTCTTTTCACAGGCGATTATGGAAAGCGGCGGCGATCTGGGCTGGTCAAAACAGCAGGGTCTGTCAGTGACAAAGAATTTTTCGGATTTTTTCAGCGGAAAGCAGGTGAAAAGCTCACAGGAAGCGTATGAGATCCTTAGCGGGGGAGAGCCGTATGACGTGGCGAAATGGAGCTATGACAGTATGAACGATTCTTCCATGTTTTATCTGCTGGACGCTTACGGGCTGCAGGATGGGTCCTATCTGCCGGAGAACGCTGACCAGAAAGTCAAGAAGAGTGACATCAATCCTGTGAAGCTGATGGTAGGGCAGAATGCCAATGAATATACGATGTATTTATACGAAGACATGACCATGACTTATTTTGACAAGCTGATCGAAAGCTACTTTGGGGAAGACTATATTTCTGCTTTTCGGGACTATTTCAAGCTGAGTGAGAAGTCCTCGGAAGAAGAGATCCGGAACGCGATTACTGATTTAGGGAATGTCTGCTTCCTGTATGATTCTTATTTCTTGCTGGACGCGCAGGCCAAGGCTGGAATGGATACATACTGTTATTATTACCAGTATCTGAGCGGAGATGAGGCCGCTTATCACGGCTCTGAGCTTCCGCTGGTCTA
Organism: bacterium 210820-DFI.6.37; assembly: GCA_020558355.1. GTDB lineage: Bacteria > Bacillota > Clostridia > Peptostreptococcales > Anaerovoracaceae > Hominibacterium. The sequence continues at coordinate 2,866 of JAJCKG010000026.1, forward strand.
CAAAACGGATACGGATGAAGCCGCTTCCCAAGTCTCAGATCTGATGTTTAACGCCTGGGTGAACTTTATCAAATACGGAGATCCAAACGGCAAGGACGGGTCTGAGCTGGCAGTAAAATGGCCGGGCTATACGGCAGATGAAAAGCAGGTCTTGTATTTTGACGAGGAATCAAAGGCCGGCGATTTCAGCCAGAAGGAGAAGGAAACGGTACATTTTATACTGGAGACCTTATACGATTACTCTTTTTAAAAAAGAAGAAAACCAAAAAGCGGATGCCCTCAAGATCGCTGAAGGCATCCGTTTTTTTATCTGAATTTCCAAAAGCCACAGTTAAGGCAGCTGCGGATGGTTCTGCGTCTGAATCAGATGGACCAGCTCCATCCTTGTAGAAACATCCAGCTTTTCAAAAATATTATGCATGTGCCGCTTTACCGTATGCTTGGAGATAAACAGCTTTTCCGCAATATCCGGATTGCTGAGCCCCTGGTAGGCCAGAATCATTACATCCCGCTCCCGCTCTGTGAGACGGTGGCTTTCCGCGACCAGATCGAGAACCTCTTCCTCAGAAAGGGTTTGGGGAGAAGCGGGTTTGCTTCCGAAATAAATTGGTGAAAAGTCTTTTTTATATACATAAAGAATGGTCAGCAGGTTGGTAATCAGCAGCAGGATAGAAGTGACCGCGTACAGATTGGAGCACAGCGCGGATACAGAAATAGCCCGAATAAAGACAAAGGCTACAACAATATTGTTCCAAAGCACGTTAAAGCATACAACAATGCTGACTACAATGACATATCTCCGGCTGCTGGCGTCCACCAATTCCCGGAATCCCAGAAGGAGATAGGCCAGTGTAAACACAATAATCGTAATGGCCAGAACCGCTTCTGACAGCAAAACCGCAATCTCAGCGCCAAAGGAGTCCGTCGTATAATATTCATCCAGAAGGAAAATGGAGGACGCGGCGGAAACGGCCATCAAAAACGTAAAGACCGGCGTAGTACATTTTCTCCAGAACTGCATCTTTGGGTTGGGGGACACAATGATGGCGTCCATCAGCTTGAGCCAGCTGAGCCCCATAGCGTAAAAAATAATGGCGTCCAGTCCCCGCAGAAAAATGCCCGCGGCAAACTTTCCCAGAATCAGCTCTCTGTAATAGGTGATATAGTAAAAGAGTCCCAGAATTGCTGAGACGATAACAAAATTCAGCATAGCGCTCATCAGTCGGGATTTGCCGGAATCGTTGTGCTTGATGATCACAATAACCAGGGTGATGGCCTGCAGACTGGCAAAACACATGAGTGTATAAGCGATAAACATAGTGTTGGATATCATGAATTTTCCTCTTCTGACATAATTACTCCGATTTGTATTTCATACAAAAATCAGGAAGGTAGCCCTTCTGATCTACCCAGCAGTAAAAGTATAGCACTTGGAGCGGTATTTTTCAAATGTGTAATTTTTTAAACAATTTAAAGCAAATGAATGATGAATCAAAAGCAAAATTGTCTCTGGAAAATAGTTGACAAAGACAGAATATTCAAAGTAATATAATAGATGAAACAAAGATATTATAGAAGACTCCGATTTCCGTCAGACACCCTGTGCCAGCGGAAACGTTAGGGTAGCGGGAGCGATTCCGCTGCCTGCCATTGTGCGAAGGAGACCTGATTATGTAATCACGGCAGCCTGCGCACTTTTTTTGCGGATTACATAGGAAGGCTATGTTTATCGTGAAAGGTGGATGATGTACAATGATCAAAGAGGCAAAACTATTATATGTAGATTTAAACGCAAAGAAGACCGAGGTCAAGACCCTGGACCCGGAGACCTACAGAAAATATCCCGGCGGCTCCGCTTTGGGTATGTACCTTATGCTGAAAGAAATGGATCCGCGGGTGGATCCGCTTTCTCCGGAAAATATGCTGATTTTTTCAGTTTCTCCCCTGACTGGGATCCCCATCAGCGGACAAAGCCGTATGTGCGTTACTACAAAGAGCCCGCTGACAGGAACGGCAGGAGATTCACAGGTGGGAGGCTTTATTCCGGCGGTTTTAAAAGCCAATGGCTGGGACGGGATCGTCTTAACCGGCAAGGCGGAAAGGCCGGTATATCTGTATATTGAAAAAGAGAAAGTCGAGCTTCGCGACGCGGAAAAGCTTTGGGGAATGTTTACCGGTGACGCGGAAAACGCGATTGCGCGGGAATTGGGCCATAACCGGTTCGAAGCTTCCATTATTGGACCGGGCGGAGAAAACCAGATCCCGTACGCGGCGATTATGCACAGGCGCAGCCGGGCCAACGGACGAAACGGAGTTGGAGCTGTGATGGGTTCCAAAAATCTGAAAGCTCTGGTGGTCAAAGTAGCGCCGCCGATCATGCCTGAGGATCCGGAGCGGATGAAGAAAACTTTGACGCTGAATGTAAAAGATAAAATGGCGGCGAATGAGGTTATTGTAGACACCTCTCTTAATGGCTCAGCAGGATGTGTGGATGGACACGCCGCGGAGGGCTTTCTTCCTTCCTACAACTGGGAAAAGGGCATCATGGATGACTGGATCAAGACGGCGGGAACTACCATTACAGAGACAGTCTTAAAAAGGAGAGAAACCTGCTTTGGCTGCGCGATTCGCTGCAAGGGAGTTGTAGAGATTCCAGGAAAAGCGGATCCGGAATACGGCGGGCCGGAATATGAGACCTGCGCTACCTTTGGGTCCTACTGCGGAAATACAGATCTAGGAGAGATCTGCCACGCCAACCAGCTGTGCAATATGTTCGGCCTGGATACCATCACCTGCGGAGCGACTATCGCGTGGGCTATGGATTGCTTTGAAAAAGGGATTCTTACAGAAAAGGATACGGACGGCCTGGAGCTGAAATTCGGAAACGGGGCGGTATTCGATGAATTGATAAAAAAGATTGCCCGTAAGGAGCCGGGAATTGGAGCCCTGCTGGCTAAGGGGAGCGCCGCGGCCGCGAAGGAGCTGGGACCGGAAGCGGAAGAACTGGTGGTAGCCTGCAAAGGGCAGGAATGGCCGGCCCATATGGTTCAGTTCAAGCCGAATCTGGCGCTCAATTACGCGGCAAATCCTTTTGGCGCTGATCATCAGTCCTCGGAACACGATCCGGCTCTTATGGCGCCGGATGACGATCAGAACTGGATCTGGCCCAATATGCTGGATCACTTTGAAAAGTGTGATCGCTATGGTGTTCTGGATAATAATAAAGCGCGCTTTGCGTATGCAACTCAGAAGTTTTACGCGATGATGGATACCTTATGTCTCTGTCAGTTCGCGTGGGGTCCTGCGTGGCAGCTTTACGGCCCTCAGGACCTGCTGAACTTCTGTAAATACGGAATCGGATGGGAGACCTCCATTGAAGAGCTGCAGGAGATCGGCGAGCGCCGGATCAATATGATGCGTTTGTTCAATCAGAAACTGGGATATACAAGAAAGGATGACACCCTGCCAAAAAAAGCCTTCCTGCCTATCGAAATCGCGGACGGTGAAATTGCGCAAATCACACCGGAGCAGTTTGAGGAAACACTGACAGAATATTACCGGTACGCGGGATGGGATATCGAAACAGGAAATCCAACGCCGGAAACCATCCGGCGGCTTGGGCTGGAATGGGTGTAAAGAAAAGCTATGAATGTAACAATTAATAAAAAACCGCAGCAGCTGGAAGATGGCGTTACTGTCTCAGAGCTGCTGAAATTGAGAAAGATGCGCAGAGCTGCTGTCTGGATTAACGGAACGCAGCTGCTGTCCGCGGAATATGAAACCTGCCAGATCAAAGAGGGAGATGAGATTCGTCTCCTTCGGATCATGGCGGGAGGATGAACTTTATCTTCACGAGACAGGCTCCCTTTTGGAGCCTGTTTTTCTTTGCCGCACGCGGAAGCTTTTGCGGTTTTAGGCGGAAAATGGGGAAAGTTGCACGGTGACAGCGGTACTTTTTCCCAGTACAATTAAAATGTACACAATAAAAAGAAGAACAAGCCCGGTTTTTACATATTTATTATCCCAGCTGGTTGTGTAACGTTATACAAAGGAGAAAACCATGAAAAGAAAGATTGCCGGGCTTTTATGCGTACTGGCCATACTGGCCGTAGCGACAGGATTGGGATTCGCGGAAACCGAAAAGACGCCGGAGGCTGTCAAAGCCAACGCGGCCGTGGATGAAGAGAGCCTTTCGGACGTGAATTTTACCGCGTCTTTGGAGTTTGACGCGGCGATGGATGATCATGTGGTGCTGAAAATCACAAATTATGGAGCAAGAAATATGCGGATTTTTTCGCAGGCGCATTATATGGACCAGATCGGGTCAGCAGGCTCCTGGGACTGCAGCGCAGGGGAAGAGGATATCATTGCGGGTCCGAAACAGACCGAATATATCAGCTTTCATATGAAAAAAGCAGTTGCCCATGGAGACAATTCCATATTGGCCTTTTTCTTTCAGTATGATGGACATTGGTATCTTGGAAAAGTTGGTGAGAACAACGGAATCGAATACTTCCAGCAGCACGATTAAGCGTGTTTTGGAAAAGCTGCGCGGGGCCAGATCGATCCAGAAAAAGGAAATTGTGAACCCTTACAAACCGAAACCTGACCGATTCATAGGGCCAGAGCCGCTAAAAAACAGAAACATTCGGCTGAAAACAGAGCAATGTTTCTGTTTTTTCTTTTTTGTAAGGATTGTACCGCGAGAGATTTGATTTTTCTGTCAAAATAAGATAGAATGTCTGTATTAGTGACGAAATCTATAATCCCTGAAATTTAAAGGGGAACAGAAAACCATCGAGTACACCATTACAGAAAGAGTAAATAAAAAGTAAAGAGGTTGGACATGGAAAAGAAAATAATGTTAGGAAATGAGGCTTTTGCGAGAGGAGCCTATGAAGCGGGGGTGCGGGTCATCTCATCCTATCCGGGAACTCCCAGCACGGAAGTGACCGAATCCGCCGCGCGGTACGATGAAATTCATGTAGAATGGGCGCCCAATGAAAAAGTCGGGACTGAGGTAGCCGTAGGGGCTTCCATCGGGGGCGCCAGAGCCCTGTCCTGTATGAAGCATGTGGGACTTAACGTAGCGGCTGACCCGTTTTTTACAGCAGCCTATACCGGCGTAACAGGAGGCCTTGTAATCCTGGTTGCCGATGATAACGGATGTCATTCCAGCCAGAACGAGCAGGATTCCCGTTATCACGGAAGAGGCGCGGGCGTGCCTATTCTGGAGCCTGCCAACGCGCAGGAGTGCAAGGACTTTATGAAATTTGCCTATGAGATGAGTGAAAAATACGACACACCGGTCCTGATGCGTTCCAACACAAGAATTTCCCATTCCAGAGGAATCGTTACGCAAGAGGCCCGGCAGGAGCGGGAAATAAAGCCTTATGAAAAAAATATCCAGAAATATGTAGCCATGCCTGCCATGGCGAAAAAGCTTCATGCCGCGCAGGAAAAGAGACTGCGGCAGATCCAGGAGGATTCCAGAGACTACGCCATCAATAAGATGGAAATCAAGGATAAAAAAATCGGTATCATTACCAGCGGAATCTGTTATCAGTATGTAAAAGAAGCCCTGCCGGAAGCAAGTGTCCTGAAAATGGGGCTCATTAATCCGCTTCCAAAGGGACTGATCCAGGAGTTTGCCTCTCAGGTAGAAGAGGTCTATGTAATCGAAGAAGGAAATCCGTTCTTTGAAGAGCAGATCCGCGCGATGGGAATTCCGGCAAAGGGAAAGGATATGTTTACCATCCAGGGCGAATATTCCGCCAACATGATCCGCAAAGCCTTCACAGGACAGGAGCCAGAGCATGTTCCGGCGCGGGAAGCGGCGGGAAGACCGCCTCTTATGTGCGCGGGCTGTCCGCATAGAGGCCTGTTCTACATATTAAGCAAGCTGAAGAAAACCGTATTGGGAGATATCGGCTGCTATACCCTGGGAGCGCTTCCGCCGACCTCCGCCATTGACGCCTGTCTGTGCATGGGCGCTTCCATTACAATGGCGCACGGATTTGAAAAAGCCAGAGGCAAAGCGGCGGCCAAAGATACCGTTGCGGTTTTGGGAGATTCTACCTTCTTCCACTCCGGCATTACCGGCCTGATCAATATGAATTACAATCAGTCATCAGGGACCGTTATCGTGCTGGATAACCGGATTACGGGCATGACCGGACATCAGGACAACCCTTCCACCGGAAGAAACGCCAAAGGAGAAGAGGCGCCGGCTATCGACATTGCGGACATTGCCAGAGCCTGCGGCGTAAAACATATTGTAGAAGTGGATCCCTTCGACCTTCCAGCGGTAGAAAAGGCGGTAAAAGAAGAGACCGCGAGAGACGCGCTTTCTGTTATTATCACAAAGCGCCCGTGCGCGCTGATCGTAAAACAGCCGAATATCCCGCATCTTGTTACAGATGGCTGCAAGAACTGCAGAAAATGTATGGATATCGGGTGTCCCGCCATTGAAATCGAAGATGGAAAGCCGGTTATTGTGGCGGAAAGCTGCGTTGGCTGCGGACTCTGCAAAGATGTATGTCCGTTTGACGCCATCAAAGAGGAGGTAAAATAGCATGAAAGACACCAATATACTTATCGTAGGCGTTGGCGGACAGGGAACCCTTCTGGCCAGCGTACTCCTTGGAAAACTCGCCCTTGAAGAGGGCTTTGACGTAAAGCTGGCAGAGGTTCACGGAATGGCCCAGAGAGGCGGAAGTGTAGTGACCCATGTAAGGATCAGTGAAACGGAAGTCTATTCCCCTCTCATTGAAGAAGGCGGCGCGGATGTGATTATTGCCTTCGAAGAGCTGGAAGCCTATCGGTGGATATCCTATCTGAAAAAGGATGGAGCCATCTTTGTCAATACACAACAGATCAAACCGATGCCGGTCATTATGGGAACCGCGGAGTATCCGGAAGATGTAGTGGGATTTTTAAAAGAAAACGCCGCAAAGGTGATCAGCATCGATGCGCTGGATATCGCGACCAAGTGCGGAAGCGTAAAAGCAGTCAATACAGTGCTGCTGGGCGCGGTAGCCAAAGAGCTGCCTTTCTCAAAGGAAAGCTGGCTGAAGCAGATTGAAAGCACAGTGAAACCAAAGTTTGTAGAGCTGAATAAAACAGCTTTTGAAAAAGGTTATCAGGCGTGAGCTACAGCAGGAAAACAACCCGAAAGCAAACGGCGGATGTCCTAAGAGCCATATTAATGATTATTTTTTAGGAGGAGTTGAAGTACCATGATTTGGAATGAAGCAATCGAATGCGCGGATCGGAAAACCATTGAAGAGATTCAGTTGAAAAAGCTGAAGGAAACGGTAGCTCATGTATATGAGAATGTAGAGCCTTATAGGAAGAAGATGGACGCTAAAAATGTAAGGCCGGAACATATCCAGACCCTTGCGGACATTACAAAGCTTCCATTCATCACAAAGGAAGACCTGGCGGAAAATTATCCTACCGGACTGTTTGCGAAGGATATGCGCGACATCGTCCGGATCCACGCGTCTTCCGGAACGACCGGAAAGCCGAAGATCGCGGGGTATACAAGAAGCGATCTGGATATGTGGGGTGAATGTGTGGCAAGATGCCTGGCCATGGCGGGAGCCACCCCGGACTCCGTTGTACAGGTAGCGTACGGATACGGCCTGTTTACCGGCGGCCTGGGAGCCCATATCGGAGCGGAAACCATGGGAGCGACGGTTATCCCTATGAGCAGCGGAAATACCCAGAAGCAGCTTATGTTCATGCAGGATCTGAAGAGTACACACCTTTGCTGCACCCCATCCTACGCTCTGACCATTGCCGAAGCGGCGGAAAAAGCGGGCCTGAAACCGGATGAGATCACCCTGCAGGGCGGAGTTTTCGGAGCGGAGCCTTGGACAGAAGGTATGCGCAAAGAGATCGAAAAGCGTCTCGGCATCCACGCTCACGATATTTATGGACTTTCCGAGATCATGGGTCCTGGCGTTTCTACCAGCTGCCGCGAAAATGCGGGAATGCATATTATGGAAGACTATTTCCTGCCGGAAATCATCAATCCGGATACACTGGAACCAGTACCGGACGGCGAAAAGGGCGAGCTGGTAATTACCACCATCGGTAAAGAAGGAATGCCGCTGATCCGCTACAGAACAAGAGATATCTGCTATATCACCCGGGAAAAGTGCAAGTGCGGAAGAACGCTGGCAAGAATGAGCCGGGTATTCGGACGTACAGATGATATGCTGATCATCCGAGGGGTTAACGTATTCCCGTCCCAGGTGGAAACGGTTATTGCCCAGTTCGAAGGCACCCTGACCATGAACTACAAGCTGTATGTAGGAAGAGAAGACAACAAGGACACCTTTGAGCTGGCAGTAGAGCTGGCTGACGGACTGGCCATCGATGATATCAAATTTGTTGAAAATCTGAGAAGCCGCGTTGATCACCAATTGAGAAGCATTCTGGGGATCGGCTGTAAGATTCGCTTCCTCAGCGCCGGAACGCTGCCGAGAAGTGAAGGAAAAGCAGTCCGCGTTGAAGATACAAGAAAGCTGTAGTGTGAGGAGGAACAAGCTATGTTAATAAAACAGATGTCTGTGTTTGTGGAAAATACAACCGGAAGACTGGCGGAGCTGACCAGTATCCTGGCCGGGGAAAAAATCGACCTGAAGGCCGCGACCATTGCTGAAACCGTGGATTTCGGCATTTTAAGATGTATCGTAGATGATCCGGAAAAGGCTACAGAGGTTCTAAAGGCAAAAGGCTTTACCGCCAGCATCACCCCAGTCCTTGCCGTAGAAATGGCAGATCATCCCGGCGGCTTTGCCGCGATTTTGGAAGTCCTGGCAAAGGAGCGGATCCCAGTAGATTATATTTACTCCACAGTCCGTTCCAAAGAAGAAACGGCTGCCATCGTCATGAAAGTAGAAGAGCCGCAGAAAGCCATTCAGCTGCTTCAGAAAAACAATGTAAAGCTGTATACGATGGAAGAGCTGCTGGCCCTGGGGAAATAACGGAAATATTCTTCAAGTCCGGGTATAATTAACCTGCCTGGCATATTAAGTATTGTTTGTTTAAAGGAGGAAAACATGAAATCTGCAAGAAAACACGGAGCGCTGATTATTGCGCTGGTTATGGTACTCACCGCGATCCCGTCCTTTGCAATGGCGAAAACATCGTCGGATGACACCCAGCTGAAACGGCCGGTGCTGACAAATCACGCGGCCAGCAAAACCAGCATTAAAAACACCTGGAAAAAAGTAAAAGGCGCCAAAGGCTATGAGGTATACCGGGCCACAAAGGCAAAGGGAAAATACAAGAAGGTAAAGACCATCAAGAATGGAAAGACTGTGACCTGGACCAACAAAAAATTAAAGGAAGGCAAGAATTACTTCTATAAAGTACGGGCCTATAAGCTGGTAAAAGGAAAGAAGCAATACAGCAAATTCAGTACGGCTGAGTGGGCTGTACCGACCAATTATCCAAACTGGGAATACAGCATCAGCGGAAAGACAAAAACGACAAAGACCTTAAAACTGACCCTGGTCAATAAGAGCCGTTACAGCATGAGCTTTTATTCTGAAGGGCTGTGTCTGAAAAATAAGGACGCGAAAACAGCGTGGGACGCTATGGCTCAGGAAGAATGGGAAAACGCTTCGGATTCCGATCTGATAGCCAAAGGGATCATTCCAGCCGCGATGGCAAAGAAGATAACCATCAAGCCAGGACAGAAAAAGACACTGACTTATAAAACCTCTGTCAGTGTAAAGTACACGAAATCCAGCTTTATCCAATCCGATTTCCGTTATAATAAAAAGGACTACGGAATGCTGCACAGCAGTAAATACGGTGACGAGCTCTGGATCTATTAATTGAAAATTACGAAACAGTGGAGGCAGTGACTCACGCGAGTCACTGCCTCTATTGTTTCGGTACGGTCATTTTACATACATGCCAAAAAAGTTTCTTTCATACTGCAGGAAAGCGGATATCCAAGGTCCGCGAAGGTTTTGTCCATAGCGTCCAGTGTCAGGGCCATATCCTCTTTCCTGGCGTTTTCGCCCATATGGCCGATGCGGATTACTTTTCCGGCCAGCACATCGAAGCATCCGGAAATCATTACATTGTATTTTTCCTGCATCGTAGACAGGATCTGTGTATCTGTCAGACCCTCCGGCACTTCAATGACAGTTACTGTATTGGAAAAGCCTTCTTTCAGATAAAGGCTCAGACCGGCTTTCTGTACAGCCTGTCTTGTAGCCGCGGCGATCTTCGCGTGGCGGTGGGTGATATCCGGTTCTGCCTTTACATTATCCAGCGCTGCCCGCAGACCGTTGATATCACTGATGGGCATAGTGTAAGGAAACCACTTGTCCTGGTAATAAGTTTTGAAGGTAAGGATATTGGCGTAAAAGGAAGCGATCGGCGTCTTTCTGTTTTCCATAGCTTCCATGGCCTTGTGGCTTACCCACAGCATGGTCAGACCGGCAGGCGCGGAAAGGGCCTTCTGAGAGCCGCCGCAGAGAATGTCGATTTTGCTGTCATCCACATTGACGTATTCGCCGAACATACCGGCTACCGAATCGACAACCGAAAGGATCCCGTACTCCGCCAGCATAGGGCAGATAACCGAAACGTCGTTAATTACGCCGCTTGGCGTATCGCAGTGAACTACAGTCGCGTATTTGAAATCCGAATCCTTTTCCAGAAAGGCTTTCAGCTCAGCCGCGTCAATGGGACGGCGATAATCGGATGTGAAGAGCACCGGCTCGCCGCCGTAGATTTTCACAAAATCAGCAAAGCCCTTTCCGAAAATTCCATTGTCCAGCACCAGCACCCGGTCTCCCGGCTCTGTCAGAGAAGCGCAGGCCGCTTCCAGACCGAGTATCCCTTCTCCGCCCAGAATATAGGCGGTTCCGCTGGAATGCAGCAGCTCCTGCAGGATGTCGCAGGTTTCCTTGTAAAATTCACAGAAAGCCACGTCCAGATCCGGATTGGTGGTTTCCAGGCTTCTTGCCATTCGAACATTTTCGCGGACCTGAGTTGGTCCGGCAGTCATAATTTTATACATCGGTTAATCTCCTTTTCTTTAGAATTTCGCAGCAAGCTTTTTCAGCCGGTCAGCAAATGGAAAGACGATAATCGCGGCAACGACTACCTGAATAATATTTCCCGGTATGGAGCCCAGAGGAACGATCCAGTTTTGATAAAGGATGACCTCAGTAAAGTAGTAGCCCACGATTTTGATTACCAGAGCGGTAAACATAGCCAGCGCGTTGAACAGATACGGGTGCTTTTTGCCCTTTTCGCTGATCAGACCAGCTACATAGCCCATGGCTCCTACCACAACAAAGGTGAAGGGCGCCCAGGCGGTCCATCCGGAAATCAGATCAAAGAGACCCATTCCAAAAGCTCCGGCGATGGCTCCGGTTTTTCTGCCATAGATGATGGCGGCCAGAAAGAGCGGTACGTTTCCCAGATGGATCAGACCGCCGTTTCCCATCAGCGGAAGCCGGATGTTGATAAACATCGTCGCGACCAGGGTCAACGCGATAAACAGAGCGTTGATCACCAGCGTTTTGGTTGTGTTCTTTGATGCGGTGGCTTTTGTAGTTGTGTTCATTTGTTCCCTCTTTTCCTTATAGTTCTAGAATAAAATAGCGGTGTTATCTAGCATACAGGAAAAGTATTACTGAATAAATAGACAAAATTAATTATTTATTTCGGGTCAGCGTAGGGTTTTCAGGGAATAAGGAAGTACAAAAGAGTACAGTTTGCCTGTTTTGAAAAATAAAAAGGGGACAGTTTGCGAAACTCGCAAACCGCAAAGTGGCGGCGGATATGCTTTCGGCGGGATTTGAGGGAGGAAGAGAAAGAGCTTTACAAATGAAATGTGGAATTGGTAATACCAGATACCACAATGAATATTTCTGCCAAAAAAGTTGAATTTTGTTGACATTATGACATTGCATTCATATAATATAAACAAATAATAGATATTGGTCATACCAATTAAAGCAAACTTATACGCGACAAAAAAGAAGAACTGAAGAACCAAATGAGTGCAACCTTAATGGCCTTTGAAAACGGCCACGCGCATGAAAGGAGAATGCTTATGGCAGATCATTTAGCTGGATATGTACCTGAGTACATAGAAAATGAAGTTGAGCGTGAGCCCATCGTCAAATTAGCGAAAATGATTACGGATCGTGTCCCTCAGAAACTGGGGATTAAGAAGATCACAAAATACGATCCGGAATACTGGGGGCTAGCGGCGATGTGTACCGATGAGATGGCAGAGATCGCGTTGAAAATGGGAGTACGTAAACCAAAGACACTGGACGAGATGGTTAAGATCACCAATATGGAAAAAGCGCGTCTTGAAGAGCTTTTGGAACAGATGTCGATGAACGGGGTATTGGAATATAACTGGGAAAACCCGCGGCGTATTAAGCAGTACGTGCTGCCCATGTTCGTACCGGGAAGCGCTGAGTTCAGCAACATGAACAGAAAGCTGCTTGCGGAGCACCCTGAGGTGGGAAGGTTTTTTGAGAGAATGAGCAGGCTTCCCCTTGAAAAGATCACACCTATGGTACCGCCGGGAGGAGCCGGCATCGGTATGCACGTTATTCCGGTGGAAAAAGCTATTGAGATGGAGAATGAATCTGTTTCGCTAGAGTACATCTCCTACTGGCTGGATAAGTATGATGGAAAATACGCGGCGAGTCCATGTTCATGCAGATATTCGAGGCAGACATACGATGAGGGCTGTGCCGACGATCCGGAAGGCTGGTGTGTGGCTGTTGGCGATATGGCTGATTACGTGGTGGAAACCGATAAAGGCGGCCGGTACATAACAAGAGAAGAAGCCTTGGAAATTTTCAAACAGGCTGAGGAAAACGGTTTTGTTCACCAGATTACAAATATCGACGGAGAGAATAAGATATTTGCCATATGTAACTGCAATGTTAATGTCTGCTATGCTTTGCGTACTTCGCAGCTGTTTAATACTCCCAATATGTCCGCGTCGGCATACCGCGCGCGCGTTAAGACGGAGGACTGCGTCGCGTGCGGCAGATGCGTGGAATTTTGTCCCGCGGGAGCTGTAAAGCTGGGACAGAAGCTGTGCCTTAAGGATGGACGTCGGGTGGAATATCCCAAGCACCCGCTTCCAAGTGAAAGACCTTGGGGTCCTCAGATGTGGGACGAGAATTACAGAGATAATAACAGAATCAACTGTTACGATACGGGAACGGCGCCTTGCAAAACCGCGTGCCCCGCTCATATCGCGGTCCAGGGGTATCTTAAAATGGCCGCGCAGGGAAGATATACCGATGCTTTGGCTTTGATCAAAAAAGAAAATCCTCTGCCGGCTATATGTGGACGTATCTGTAACAGACGCTGTGAAGACGCCTGCACAAGAGGCGGCATAGACGAAGCCATCGCTATCGATGAAGTGAAGCGGTTTGTCGCCCAGCGGGATCTTGACGCGGAAACGAGGTTTATCCCAAAGAAGGTAGTGCCTGCCCTTAAAGGCTTTTTCCCTGAAAAAATCGCTGTTATTGGCGGCGGTCCTGCCGGACTTTCCTGCGCTTTCTATCTGGCGGAAAAAGGATATAAACCGACCATATTTGAGAAAAACGCAAAAGCCGGAGGTATGCTGGTATACGGGATTCCTTCTTTTAAGCTGGAGAAGGATGTGGTACAGGCTGAGATAGATATCATCAAAGCTATGGGAGTTGAGATAAAGACAGGCATCGAAGTGGGAAAGGATATCATCATTGAAGAACTGAGAAATCAAGGATACAAGGCGTTTTATATAGCTATCGGATGTCAGGGTGGAAAGATGGTGGGCATTCCGGGCGAAGACGCGGCAGGCGTAATGACCGCGGTAGACCTGCTGAGAGCCGCAAGTGAAGATGAAGGATATAAAGTAAATGGAACGACCGTTGTTCTTGGTGGAGGCAATGTTGCCGTCGATGTGGCGCGTACAAGCGGCAGATGCGGTTCATCGCGGGTTTCCATGTACTGCCTTGAAGCAAGAGATATCATGCCTGCGTCAGAAGAAGAAATCGCCGAAGCGGAAGATGAAGGCATAGAAATTAATTGCGGCTGGGGCCCTAAGGAAATATTGACTGAAAACGGCAAGGTTACGGGCCTTGTTTTGAAAAAATGCTTGTCGGTATTTGATGAGGAAAAACGCTTCGCTCCTGTTTACGATGAGGCGCGGACGGTAACGGTGGAATGTGATAACGTATTTATGAGCATCGGACAGACCATTCTTTGGGGTGATCTGCTGGCTGGCACCAAGGTTGAGATTGGAAGAGGACAGGCTGCCGTTGCGGATGGAACTACATATCAGACCTCAGAGCCTGATATATTTGTGGGCGGAGACGTTTACACAGGACCGAAATTTGCCATCGACGCTATTGCGGCAGGCAAGGAAGGCGCCATTTCCATTCATCGGTTCGTACAGCCTCATTCCAGTATGACGATCGGACGTAATCGCAGACATTTCATTGAGCTTGACAAAGATAACATACATATAGAAAGCTATGATAATTCAAGTCGCCAGATACCGGGCAGGGACAGAAACATTGATCACAGAAAATCGTTCAGAGACGCGTCACTGGCATTTACAGAAGAACAGGTAAAGATCGAAACGTCAAGATGCCTGAGCTGCGGAGCTTCCGTTGTGGACGAGAATAAATGTATAGGCTGTGGTGTCTGCACTACTAAGTGTGAATTCGACGCGATACATCTGCATCGTGATTTCCCCGAGGCAAGTAAGATGGTGGCTAGTGAAGACAAGCTGAAATACATACTGCCGTACGGCGCGAAACAAGCGATTAAAGTCAGGTTTTCAAGGAAGGGTAAAAAGTAAGATGCATGAGCTTGGCGTAGTTTTTCACATAATTAAAGGTGTGAAGAAGGTAGCGGAGGAAAATGATCTGATCAAGATCGCTTCAGTAACCGTTGAGCTGGGGCAGGTTTCTACGGTCATCCCCCATTACCTTACCGATTGCTGGAAATGGGCCTGCGACAAAGAGGATGCGCTCCGGGGAGCCGAGCTTAAAATTGAGGAGATTCAGGCGGTAACCTACTGCGAAGCCTGCGGCAAAACTTACGGTACGGTGGAGCATGGCAGGACATGTCCATACTGCGGCAGCGGAAAGACATATTTGATTCAGGGCGATCAGGTCATGATAAAAGAAATAGAAGCGTGTTAGTAATAAGTGCTGAGAAATAATAAAAAAGGAGATGATCTTATGCTATTTCATGTTTACGGAGATGGAGCGATGGCAAAATGGATCGCGATGCTGGCGGTTCTTGCGGGGCTGATCCTGATGAACGAGTTTGCGAGACGAACGAAGACAGGCGGACTTCTGATGTTTGGTGTGATCCCGGCAATACTTACCGTGTACTTTATCATCATTCAGGTAGCCGCGGGCGGCGGTGCCCAGTGGGCAGTAGACAACCAGACCCATTTGTATATGAATGGCTGGTTCCATTATGCCAAGCTGTATGCTTCTTTGGCAGGCTGCATAGGCTTCATGATGATCAAATACGAATGGGGTGTAGGCAAAAAGCACTGGTTTAAAGCGTTCCCGTTTGCCATTGTGGCAATCAATATTTTGATTGCGGTGGCAAGCGACTTTGAATCCGCCATCAACGGCTGGGGCCACTGGTGGCTATCATCGGAAGACGTATGGCTCTATGGTGGATGGCATAATGTAATGAACGGTATCGCGGGCATTTTGAATATTCTCTGCATGACAGGCTGGTGGGCTGTTTATTCTTCCAAGGATAAGAAGGATATGATCTGGCCTGATATGATTTGGGTGTATATCATCGTTTACGACATCTGGAACTTTGCGTATACATACAACTGCCTGCCGACTCATTCGTGGTTCTGCGGTGTTGCTCTGCTCTTGGCCCCTACTATCGCCGCTCTTTTATGGAACAAAGGCGGGTGGATCATGAACCGAGCAAACACCCTTTGCGTATGGTGTATGTTTGCGCAGGTATTCCCACTGTTCCAGGAGACATTCTCAGACGGAACCACAGTATTCCCATGGGCTACTATAACAACTCAGTATGCTGACGGAACTATGAACGGAATAATGGAAGGCAATTCGATAAACGCGGATCCGACTGCTATGACTGTTGTGAGCGCTCTGGCTCTGATAACCAACATTATTGCGCTGGCTTACATAGTCGTTAAAGCCAAGAAGACGCGTACCAATCCTTACAAGGGTGAAATTTTCACAGACTTTAAATATTACAAGGACGCGGCTGCAAGAGCGGTGATCAAATAATGGACAAATATAAAGTAATAGAGGTAAAGGAAAGCGTCTTCGCGAACAATGACGCGGACGCGGCAAGACTAAGGCAGGAGCTTAAGCAGGAAAAAACGTTTCTTCTTAACCTGATGTCTTCTCCGGGAGCAGGTAAGACAACGCTGCTGAAAAAAACCATAGAAGCGCTGAGCGGGAGCGTGCGGATCGGTATTATGGAGGCGGATATTGATTCTGATGTAGACGCTGCTGCCATTTCGGAGACCGGCGCGCGTTCCATCCAGCTTCATACGGGCGGGATGTGCCATCTCGACGCGGATATGACCCGTCAGGGCATTCGGGAGCTGGGAAGTGAAGATCTCGATGTGGTGGTTCTAGAAAATGTAGGCAATCTTGTATGTCCTGCGGAGTTTGATACTGGAGCGGTCAGAAACGTCATGATTTTGTCTGTGCCGGAAGGGCATGACAAGCCGCTGAAATACCCGCTGATATTCAAGGTTTGTGATGTGCTTCTCATAAACAAGACAGATGTGCTTCCTTATTTCGATTTTGATATGGAAAAGGTGGCGGAGTACGCTCATATGAGAAATCCGAAGCTTAAAATATTTCCTGTCTCGGCAAAGACAGGAGAAGGCATAGACGCCTGGTGCGACTGGCTGAGGGAAGAAGCGGACAAGTGGAATCAGGTGTAGAAAAACAGAATAATTATAATAAAGTGGCAGATGTTTTACCAATCTGTCACTTTTATTGTATTGGCTTAATCAAAATAAATCTCTTTGCTTCCGCTGATGCTGTCGCTGATGGAAGTATTGACCCATGAGATGGCTCTATCCTTATCGCGGTTTTTTATGGAAATCCAGAGCTCGTAATTATTCTGATAGAGGGACTGTATGCCGTATAAAACGCAGAAACGTTCCCACAAGGCGAAAACAGGCACTTTAAAAGAATGGAAGATGAGGGGAATCAATGTGTTTCCCGAAAACATTGCCATATCATTTTGAAAAGCATAAGCTCCTTCGACGGCGTCTGAAATGGATTCCGCATTGCGTATGCTTTCCACATGCTCCTGCATCAACAGTATTTCCTCGTCCGTAACGCGGTCAATACAAAGGTCGACAGCAAGAGTATCCAGCGCTATACGTACCTCTAAAATGGAACGGACTTCATCTCTGCGGAGCTTTCCCCCGTTGTAGTTCATTATGGAGCTTAGGGTTTCCAATGTTCCCTTTTTTCGATAATCGGATACATAGGTTCCGCTTCGTGGATGGATTTCAAGAAAACCCTTTTTCTCCAGCTCGGAAAGTCCGCTGTTTACCACACCGCGGCTTACTTGCATGGTTTCGGCAAGCTGTCGTTCAGGCGGAAGCTTTTCTCCAATGGAAAGTGTTCCGGAAAGAATCATATGCTCAAGCTGCTCTATAAAAAGCTCCTTCAGGGAAGGAGATGTGATTTTTTTGAATTCCATAAAAGCCTCCCAATTCAGTAAAACCTCTGAAATTATATATAATATTATTAAAATTATATCACTTTTTCTTGATAAGTAAAATAGCGGCATGACCTAAGCCATGCCGCTTCCCCAAAACAAAAGCCGGATTCCGGTTATTCCGCCAGTTCAAACGCGTCAGCGCCCTGTCTGCACAGCGGGCATACAAAATCCTGCGGCAGCTCATCGCCTTCATAAACATAACCGCAGATTTTGCAGACGTACTTTTTCTTGGAGCCGCTTTCTTCCGCCGGCGCTTCTTCCTGATCCGGCTCTTCCGCGCATATAGCGTCTGCCAATGCGGCAAGCTGGCCGCGGCTGTCTTCGTTAAGCGCGGACCGGATGGATACGACAGGTTCCGCCAGAGTCAGATTCTTGGAATTCTCCAGCATTTTCTTCATGACCTTGGCGGCCATCGGGGCCCAGGAGCCGTTTTCTATCATGCCCACTACCCGGTTCTGGAAATTCCGTTCTGTCAGATGGTCGATGAACTCCTTCATGAACGGGAAAACATCTCCATTGTAAGTTGTTGTAGCCAGAATCAGCTTTCCATAGCGGAACGCGTCTTCCACAGCCTCCGTCATATCGCAGCGGGCCAGATCGTTTACAACTACCTTCGGGCAGCCCTTTTCCTCTAACATTTCAGCCAGAGCCTCTACCGCTTTTTTCGTATTCCCGTATACAGAGGTATAAGCGATCATGACGCCTTCTGTTTCTGTACCATAGGAAGACCAGGTATCATATAAGCCGATATAATAGTTCAGATTTTCCTTCAGCGCCGGTCCGTGGAGCGGACAGATCATTTCAATATCCAGTCCGGCTGCTTTTTTCAGCAGAGACTGTACCTGACCGCCATATTTGCCGACGATGCCGATATAGTAGCGGCGGGCTTCACAGGCCCAATCCTCTTCTACGTCCAGCGCCCCGAACTTGCCAAAGGCGTCGGCGGAAAACAGTACCTTATCACAGCTGTCGTAGGTGACCATTACTTCCGGCCAGTGCACCATCGGCGCGGCGATAAAGGTCAGCGTGTGTTTCCCCAGCTCCAGAGTGTCCTTTTCCTTGACTACAATCTGACGGTCGGAAAAGTCCGTGCCGAAGAACTGCTTGATCATAGTAAACGCCTTGGCGCTGCCGACGATCCGCGTATCAGTATATTTTTCCATGAAGTTGGCGATATTTGCCGAGTGGTCCGGCTCCATGTGCTGAATGATCAGGTAATCCGGAGTCCGGCCTTCCAGCGCCTTGTCCAGATTGCCCATCCACTGATCTGTAAAGCGGGCGTCCACTGTATCGAATACGGCAATTTTGTCATCAATAATTACATATGAATTGTAGGCCATACCATTTTCAACAGGATATTGACCCTCGAAAAGATCGATATCATGGTCATTGACCCCTATGTATCGGATGTCCTTTGTGATTTCCATTAAATATTCCTCTCCTTTAAATGAAACTTCTAGTAAAACCTGGGCTTCTGACCCGGCATGATAATTACGGCGGGTTCTAAAACACCAAGCATATTATACTACGTCATTTGCCCGGGTGTCAGCCTTTTTTCGATAGAATTTTGCTTAGAATTGATATTTTTTTGTCAAATAAGGCCGAAGACAGTCAGGCAAAGAAGTGCGGGGGGCCTTTTTGCCAGCCTAGCGGATCCTGAGAACGCCGCGGGAGCCGCCGCCTCAGACCCGCCTTGAAAGACTCGCGGCCCCGTGCTATTATGGAATATATGAAAAACGTGTAAGGAGAATTCATATAAATGACCATACTTTGGATCCTGATCTGCGCCTGTTTTGTATTTTTCATGCAGGCGGGATTTACCTGCTATGAGGCGGGCTTTGTTCAGAGCAAAAATGTAATATCGGTAGCCATCGAAAATATGTTTAATCTGACCATTACGATTGTAATATACGCCCTGGTTGGATTTCCCCTTATGTTCGGAGAAACCAGAGGCGGCGTAATTGGCAGCGGCTTTTGGCTGTTTGACGGGCTGGAAGGCTTTGGCTACGCGTTCTTTTTCCTCCAGATTATGTTTGCGGCGGTCTCTGTAACCATTTTTGCGGGAGCCCTTTCCGAGCGGACCCGTCTTGCCCCACTGCTGATCGCGGGCTGTGTCAGCGCGGGGCTCATTTACCCTGTATTCGGCCACTGGGCCTGGGGCGGCGAGCTGACAGGAAAAACGGCCTGGCTGGAGCGGCTGGGCTTTATGGATTTTGCCGGAGCCAGCGTAGTCCATATGACAGCGGGATTCATTGCTCTGGCCGGACTTTTGGTGGTAGGAAAGCGGGCAAAGAAAAACGCGGGAAAATCCAATATCCCCTTGGCCGTGCTGGGCGTTTTTATCCTCTGGTTCGGATGGTTCGGCTTTAATGGAGCCTGCGTCTCTCCGCAAGCGCCGGAGCTTGCCAGAGTATTTGTCAACACCAGTTTATCCGCAGCCTGCGGTACCCTGGGAGCGCTGTTTGTCAATCTGATCGTCCGCAGAAATGGAGGGTATCTGATCTCCCTGTTTGATGGAGTGCTGGGAGGCCTGGTGGCGGTGACAGCCGTTTCCGCGTACTGCGGTCCGCCCGCGGCTATGGTTTTGGGACTTTTGGCCGGAGCGCTGGCGGAGCTTTGCGCTTCCCTTTTGATCAGGCTGGGCATTGATGATGTAGTAAATGTAGTGCCGGTCCATCTGGCGGGAGGCATTGTCGGATGCCTTGCCCTTCCTTTTCTGATTGAAAGCCAATATCTGGAGGCCGGAGGGCGGATTCAGCAGCTGGGCGTACAGTTTATCGGCGTTTTTGCCAATTTCCTTTGGGCCTTTGGCGCGGCGTTCCTTCTCTTCAAGCTCCTGGACTGGAAAACCGGAATCCGGGTTACCCCGGAAGAGGAAAAGAAAGGGCTTAATATTGTAGAATTCAGCGATATCTATTCCTGGGAAAACTACATCGAAACCTCGACCTATGAAAGCGAGATCCGGGAGAAAAATCAGCTACTCCGAAAACAGGCCAGACTTCTTGCCGTAACAGAGGAGCAGGAAAAAGAAAAGCTTGCCCGGGACCTGCATGACGGCGTAGGACAGAGCCTTTCCGCTCTGAAGGTGATTTTAGGAATCGGGAAAAAGCAGGCGGAGCAAAGCCGGGATCAAAAACTGGTCCAGAGCGCGGATAAAGCGGCGGAGCTGGCAGATCTGTCTATGAAAGAAATGCGCAATGTATTAAACAATCTGAGGCCGGAGGCCCTACAGCGGGAGGGCCTGAAAGCGGGACTTGAGGCCATGGCCGCGAACCTGAATCAGATAGAAGGCTTTCACCTCAGCCTGCGGATTCGGGATCCGCTTCCGTCCTTTGACGAAACTGTGGAACTGAACCTGTACCGGCTGGTTCAGGAGGCCCTGACCAATGTGGTAAAGCACGCTAAAGCCCGTCAGGCTGAGGTGATCTGTCAGGCGGGCAAACAGGAGGGGAGATACATGTTCCTTGTGCGGGACGACGGAATCGGATTCGCGCCGGAGACAGAAAATCCGGGCGTGGGGATTCCTTCTATGAGCGACCGGCTCAGCATGCTGGGAGGAACCTTTGAGCTCCGCAGTGAGAAGGGGAAAGGAACCCAGGTAATAATGGAGGTGCCGATTGATGGATGAAATCAAAATTTTTCTGGCGGATGATCACAAGATCCTGCGGGAATCTCTGGAATTGCTCCTTTCACAGGAGGAGGACTTTGTTGTAAGCGGTCAGGCGGAAAACGGTATGGATCTGGAGAATATACTGAGAGATCAGCCGCCTGATGTGCTGCTGATGGATATTTCCATGCCCAAGAGGGATGGATTTGACACGGCCCGCGCCCTGAAAAAAATCTACCCGGAGCTGAAAATCATTTTCCTGACCATGCACAAGAGCGAGGAAATGCTGGCGGAAGCCTTTCACAGTGGATGCAGCGGATATGTGCTGAAGGAAAACGCTTTTGAAGAGCTGGCGGCCGCTATCCGAAAAGTGGTAAAGGGAGAAGTGTATGTGTCCGGCGCTCTGACGCCCATGATGCTGTCGGGCTTTCTTTCCAGCGAAAAAGAAAGCAGTGAGCTGTCCGGCCGGGAACGGGAAATCTTAAAGCTGCTGGCAGAAGGCTACAGCAACAGGGAAATCGCCGAAATGCTGGCCATCTCTGTGAAGACGGTAGAGACCCATAGAGCCAATATCATGCGAAAGCACCGCTTTAAAAATATTACAGAGCTGGTGCTGTACGCGGTGCGGAATCATATTATCGAGGCCTGACGATTTCATTTTAAAGGTTTTCCCCGAAACATTTCGGGGTTTTCCTGTATTTTAAAGAACCCTTCCTTTCTCTATAATAAAAGAAAAAAGCGAAAGGAAGTTGTTATTATGATCAATACTGGCGATACCGCGTTTATGATCATCTGCGCGGCACTGGTCTGCCTCATGACTCCGGGTCTGGCTTTCTTCTACGGAGGGCTGGTTTCCCGAAAAAATGTACTTACGATTATGATGCAGAGCTTTATTTCCATGGGGGTTGTAACAATCCTGTGGTTCTTCATCGGATTTTCCCTTACCTTTGGTCCGGATATCCATGGTATCATCGGCGGGCTGAAATATGTATGCCTCAGCGGTGTAGGCATGGAAGCCAATCCTGACTACGGAGAAACAATTCCTTTCCTGTCCTTCTTCAGTTATCAGCAGATGTTCGCCATTCTGACGCCTGCCCTGAT
Organism: bacterium 210820-DFI.6.37; assembly: GCA_020558355.1. Lineage (GTDB taxonomy): Bacteria > Bacillota > Clostridia > Peptostreptococcales > Anaerovoracaceae > Hominibacterium. Next base: position 25,340 of record JAJCKG010000026.1, read on the forward strand.
CACGGGAGCTTTTGCGGACAGAGTTAATTTTAAAAGCTATCTGGTGTTCCTGATTTTCTGGAGCGTTCTGATTTACATACCGCTGGCTCACTGGGTATGGGGCGGCGGCTTCCTGCAGCAGCTGGGCGTTGTAGACTTTGCCGGAGGCATTGTAGTACACGCGAGCGCAGGGCTGGCGGCGCTGGCTTCCGTATTCTTTGTAGGAAAGAGAAATATCGACAGCAAAGTGGATACAGAGCCCCACAACGTAACCCACGTTGCCCTGGGAACCGCGCTTTTATGGTTCGGATGGTTCGGCTTTAACGCCGGAGGTGCGCTGGGTGCGAACGCTCTGGCTTCCACCGCTTTCATCAATACGGATATCGCAGCCTCTACCGCTATGGTCACCTGGCTTGTGATTTCCTGGAAGCGGGAAAAGACCCCAAGCTTTGTGGGCGTGCTTACTGGCGCTGTCGCGGGTCTTGCCACCATCACACCGGGAGCGGGATTTGTAAAGCCATGGGCCGCGGTGATTATTGGGCTTATTGCCGGAATCGCCTGTTACTTTGCGGTACAGCTTCGTAAAAAGCTGGATTGGGACGACGCGCTGGACGTTTGGGGCGTTCACGGCGTCGGCGGCATTATCGGAACCATCCTGCTGGGAGTATTTGCTTCCAAAGAGGTTAACGGTATCAGCGGCCTGATCGAAGGCGATGTGTATCAGTTTGGGATTCAGCTTTTCGGAACCGTGTTGGCCTCCGTATATGCGTTCCTTGTTACCATGCTGATTCTGAAAGTCGTAAACAAATTCCTGCCTGTCCGCGTCAGTCAGGAAGAAGAGCGGCTGGGACTGGACGCCTCCCTGCATCACGAAGAAGCATATCACATTTAATTGAATTTTCCATATAACAAAAGGGGTAAAAAGCCGGAATGCAGTGATTCAGCCGCATTCCGGCTTTTGCGTGGGAAAATCCCGCAGGCGGGAATGAAGAGGGTGAATGGAACAGCCTTGGGCTTGGCATCTGCAAAGTTAGAAAAAATGTTAAATTTGACATTAATAAGAACGAAAAAATGTATTTTTAGACATTAATCTTGACGAATGGGAGGGGGCGCTGTAAAATAGTGGTTGAGGTAAAGACCATGAAGAGAAAAATTTTAACCGACTTGATACATTGGAAACAGCAGGAGAAAAAGCGTCTCCCTTTGCTGATTTACGGCGCCAGACAGGTAGGTAAAACCTACGCTATGCGGGAACTGGGCGCAAGGCATTTTCAGAATACCGTATATGTAAATTTTGAAGCGGACCGGAAAATCAGTGATTATTTTCAGCAGGATATTGATCCGAATCGACTGGTCCTTCTGCTGGAGAACTATTTCCGCGCAAAGATTATTCCCGGACAGACGCTGATTATCTTTGATGAAATACAGCTGTGTGAGCGGGCGCTGACCTCCATGAAATACTTTGCGGAAGAGGCTCCGGAGTACCATGTAATTGCGGCGGGAAGCCTTCTGGGCGTCGCTATGAAGCGGGAAACCTTTTCCTTTCCAGTTGGAAAGGTCCAGATGCTTAATATGTATCCCATGGATTTTGAGGAATACCTTTGGGCAAAGGGAAAGGAATTGTTAAGTGAAATGATCCGAAGCTGCTTTCTGCGGAATCAGCCCATGCCGGAAGCGCTGCATCAGGAAGCTATGCAGGAGTATGATCAGTACTGCGTTATAGGCGGAATGCCAGCGGCAGTACAGGCGGGGATCATGGAAAACCCATCTCTTGGCCAAGAAGAGATTCGCCAGATGATCCTGAATTCCTATATCGCCGATATGGCCAAATACGCGGACCCGGCTGAGACTGTAAAAATTTTTGCGGCTTATGATTCCCTTCCTTCTCAGCTGGCGAGAGACACGAAAAAATTTCAATACAAGCTGATCAAATCCGGCGCGCGAGCTTCGCAATATGGAACTGCCATTGACTGGCTGATTCAGTCGGGCATTGTAAATAAATGTGGAAAATGCAGGCAGGGCTTTATGCCGCCGTCCGCGTATCAGGATCTATCTTCCTTTAAATTGTACTATAGTGATACGGGAATCCTTTCTTCTCGCACAGGGATTACGATGAAAGGTCTTCTTAATAATGAAAGCCGTCATTTTCGGGGGATCTTTGCTGAAAATTATGTGGCCTGCGCATTGAAAGCAAATGGATATGAATTGCTGTATTGGGAAGCGGACGGAACCGCGGAAGTGGATTTTCTCATTATAAAAGATGACCATGTGATCCCTGTCGAATGCAAGGCTGGCGATCATGTGAAATCAAAAAGCCTGAGCGTTTATCAGAAGAAATATTCGCCGGAATACTGCATTCGTATTTCCAGCAGGAATTTTGGCATGGAAAAGGGAATTCGGTCAGTGCCGCTTTATGCCGCGTTTTGCGTTTAATCAAGGACAGCGGCAGCCTTAAATCCAGCCAGCCGCCGCTGTTATAGCCGCATCTGTCTTGTTTTTCCTCTCAGTTTGTGATACGCTGAAACCTATAAAAGCCCTTACGCAAAAAAGGAGGCGGACGATGTTTACAACGCAGCGATATACAGCGCAAATTGCGGTAAAAGAATATGTGGAGCGATATGTAGATGTGGAAGGCTTTCTGGCCTGCTGCAGGGAATGTCCCAGCTACGACCGGGTCTGGTCCTGCCCATCTTACGATTTTGACGTGCTGGAATACTGGCACCAGTATGAAACACTGGAATTGACCGCCGTTAAAATCCGGTTTGACGAAGCTTACGCGGGAAAACCGTTTTCAGAAGAAGAGATGAATCAAATCATGGAAAAGTCCGTTGGAGCGGTAAAACAGCAATTATCTCAGGAACTTTACAAAAGGGAGCGGGAAGTCCCTGGCAGCGTCAGTTTATCCGCCGGGTCCTGCAGTCTGTGTGAGAAAGGCTGTGCCAGAGTACAGGGCCAGTCCTGCCGCTTCCCGGAAAAGCTGCGTTATTCCATCGAAGCTCTGGGCGGAAACGTAGGCCTGACCATCAGCCGGCTCATGGGCCTTGAACTGGAATGGATGGAACAGGGAAGGCTTCCCGGGTATTTTGTACTGGTATGCGGACTGCTGAAAAAATAGGAAATCCGGATTCCAAAATCCGCAGGAAGTATCCCTTTGAAATGGAGGAAACGATTGATATAAAAAAATAGATGTGCTAAAATATGATAAATAGTCGAAAAAAGAGGTTGACAGCTATGCTTATAAACTGCTACACTCGACAGACAGACAGACAGACAGACAGACAGACAGACAGACAGACAGACAGACAGAC
>JAJCKG010000027.1 GCA_020558355.1 bacterium 210820-DFI.6.37
AAGGTTTATGGCGCGTACAGCGCGGTTAAGAGCAAAACCGTAAAGAAAAAATAAAATAAGTATAAATTTCCATAAATAAAAGATGGAATAATAATGCTGAACAAAAGACGGAAGATTGAGAAAGCAATAAAATTTCTCTGCTTCCGTCTTTTTTCCTTTAGATACATTGACAGGCATGGAGGTATTTGGTAATATAGCAACGTTAGCGCTAACTAACCAAATAAAGCATTTAACCAATTTTATTTTTGGTTAATCAAGGACAGACAGCTGACACAGGAGCATGGCTCCGCCAAGTAAGCGGCTGACATCTGTCGATTATAATAAGGAGGATTAAAATTATGGGAGTATGTTCCATTAAACAAAAATCCCTTGCTTTTTTGATAGCGCTTATCATGGTGCTTGGGATCAGCCCTCTGTCCGCGTTCGCGGCAGAAGGTGATTCTTCTGATGAAGAATATAAATATGTGTACGCAGGGCTTACATGGGCTGAATACTGGAAGTCTGAAGGTGTGTATCTGAGTGGCGACGATTGGGAAGCCGCGGTTGACGAACTGGATAGCAGCGATAATAGCGGCAAAGGTAAGTCAGAATACGATTTGGGCGCCTATGACGCCGTTTCCAGAGCGACGACCAATCATGGCATCCACCGGGGAAGTTTTCAGTGCAGTGCGATTATCTATGATGAAGAAGGAAATTCTTATGCTGTTTCCCATTGGAATGAAGATGGTTCCGTTCTTTACCTAACGGATGGCACATCGGTTGGCTTCAGCAGAGGAACCATTACGAGGGCGGATGGAACAACAGCTTCGATGAAAAATTATGAGGTTACAGGAATTAAGTTTGTTCCTGTAAAGGTGAAGACCTCTGATTACGAAGCGTTTGCGAAAAAGTATTCCGTAGTCGAAAATGGCGAGACATTGGCAGGTGGCTATGGGGAACAGCAGCTCAAAGCTTTCTCCAAAACCGCTGATGTTACAGAAAATACAAATGGCTTGAAAACAGCCACAAAAGATGAAAAGGGAAACTTTGTTTTTTCTAAACGTCAGACAGGGACTGATTCGGGGCTCAAAGATGAAAGTCAGAAAACAGTTGATGAAAGCAATTTAATTGTAACTGTTAAGCCGACAGCCGGAGTTGGTACTTATGGCGAATTTTTAAGAGTAGACTTTACCGGAAGCGCCTATGGTGATCTTGGGGCAAATATGCAGGCAGTACGCTGGAATTATTATGGCAATGATGAAAGCCGAAGCTCAGAGCCAATTGCGTCCTATGGAACAAAATTCGCGGCGGATAACTGGATGCATAAATCCAATGGAATCCAGCTGGGGCTGACAGAATCCCTCAGATGTAAGCTGCCGGAAGGCACAGACGGCACAGGCTACTGGACGTTGACTGTATATGCTCTTGGTTATGCGGATTACACGGTCAACATTGATGTGACTGCGGATAATCTGAAAGCCAAGGATGAAGAAGCGCCAATTGATCTTACTGCGTTAAAAAGTCTTGTTGACAAAGCCAATACGTTAAAAGAGTCTGATTATACCGCGACTTCCTGGAAAATTTTTAAAGCAGAACTGGATGAGGCGGAAGATATGCTGAAAGCGCCTGGTTCTCAGGCCAGCGAAAATGAAGCGATTGCCCACTTGACAGCGGCAATGGATACACTGGAGCAGGCTCCGGCAACCAGCGTGAAGGTCGAATCGATAGGGAACGCCAAAGTAAGCGCCATAGCCAACAAGGCGTACACTGGAAAAGCGATCAAACCGTCTGTTACCGTAAAGCTTGCGGGAAAAACACTGAAAAAAGGAACGGACTACACCGTAACTTACAAGAATAACACGAACCCTGGAAAAGCGACAATTAGCATTAAAGGTAAAGGAAACTATGCAGGAACAAAAGCTGTTACCTTTAAGATCACACCGAAAAAAGCAACGGTTTCCAAGCTGACTTCCACAAAGAAAGCTACCCTGAAAGTAACCTGGAAGAAGGATACAAAGGCTACAGGCTATCAGGTAGTAATCGCGAAGAACAAGAAGTTCACCAGCGGAAAGAAATCAGCAATAATCACAAAGAACAAGACCACATCCAAAACATTCACAAAGCTGACAAAGGGTAAGAAATACTACGCAAAAGTAAGAGCGTACAAGACCATCAGCGGTAAGAAGGTTTATGGCGCGTACAGCGCGGTTAAGAGCAAAACTGTAAAGAAAAAATAAATGATAAAAAATTCCCGAAATCTGTCTTTTTCAGTTTCGGGAATTTCACTTGTTTTTGAATTATGAAATGATAGAGTTTATCAATAAAGGAAAAAGAGGCCCTTTCCATTTGACAGAAAGCCCTTGAAAATGGTAATATTACATGGGGTTAGAGGATTCTAACCCCATGAGGTAAATCCATAAAAGACCAGCTGAGGCTGGTTTTTTTGGGGATATGAGTTAACGGAAACTAATTTTAGAGATACCTTATTCCAATTGATACAGGAAGGCAGTCAGGCTTTCCTGAGAATAACAGATTGATAAAGAAAGGACAGGAAACAGAATGATCGACAAAAAAGGAATGAGATATTTAGTTCCATCTTTCTTGGCAGTAACCGCTGTTGTTACAGGACTGAACGGCGGGCTTTCATCAGCGAAGGCTTTAGTGCCGGACTTCTCGCCTGCTTACGCGGCGGATATAAAGTCTACGGGAAAGGCAACGAAAGAAAAAAAAGCGGATACTTCCAGCAGTAAAACTACGACTCCTTATAAAGCGTCGGGAGATCTGTCTCAGTGTGCGGATGGGACCTATTATGGCAATGGACAGGGATATGCGGGAAATATCAAAGTAAAGGTAGTCATTAAAGACCATGAGATGAAATCCATCGATATCGTAGAGGTTGAGGCGGATGACGCTCCTTATGTCGCAAAGGCAAAAGGGGTTATCTCAGCTATGCTGAGAACCCAGAGCCTTAATGTTGATACAGTCAGCGGCGCTACCTACAGCTCCAATGGAATTATTAAAGCTGTGGAAGACGCCCTTGCTCAGGCTGCGGGAAAAGCTTCTTCAGGAAACAGTAAGAGCTCTAAATCCAAGAGTAAAAACAATAAAAAAGAGTCTCCTTCTGTTAGTCATGATCCTTCCCTGGATGGACAGAAATTCCAGGATGGCGTTTACACAGGAACAGCGGAAGGGTATAACGGTGACCTTACGGTAGCAGTTACCATCAAAAATGGAAAGATCACAAAAATCGTCATAAAAGAAACAGGGGACGATGAAGAATACTTGAATATGGCAAAGGCTGTAATTAAAAGAATTATTGCTACACAGAGCACAAATGTTGATACAGTCAGTGGAGCGACATTCAGTTCTGTCGGTATTATCGGAGCCGTAGAAGACGCTTTGAAAAAAGCGGTAAAGACGCCAGAGGACTCAGCCTCTGATAAAGAAGACAACAGTGCCGATCAGGAAGGCAGTACGGAAGTCGGGGATGGCGAGGATTCGGAAGAGCCTGCGGAACCGGGGGAAGGTGTTATTTATCAAAACGGGACATATACCGGAACAGCGCTCTGCACGGACGGCGATGAATTTTGGTATGCGATAAACGTGCAGATTACAGTAGCTGGAGATAAAATTACAGAGGTAAAAGTTATAGACAACAGTTCGGATACCAGCGAAGGTGGATGGGCAGAAAATGTAAAATACATTAATTGGGTCATCAACGGCAGAATGGGAGTAACTGGCGTACCAACGCAAATTGTCAATCAGGGACTGCCCGAAGGGATTGATACAATTGCGGGAGCGACTTATTCATCTAACTCGGTTATTTCCGCGTGTCAGGTAGCGCTGAAAAAGGCTAAAATACAGTAAAGAACAAAGTCGGCTTCGCCGATTTATGTTCAGCGGTAGACTTTGTTGATATTCCGGAAATATCGAAAACGATATTTCCTACATAATAAAAAAGCATCCCCAGGAGTTTGAACACTGGGGATGTCTTCTATATAAAATATTTGAGAGTTTTTATCAATAAGAGAAGGATGCGCTATGTTTTCATTGACATGAAAAGCCAGAAAATGATAATATAGTTTAGGTTAGGAAATTCTAACCACATATAAATCAATAAGGACCAGCGCAAGCTGGTTTTTTTGAGGATGAGGGTTAGCATTGACTAAGTGTCGGATCGGACTTGAAAGGGTGATTGACCTAAGAAATGGAGAGAGGATTGAAAAGATACATAATTGCAATAGGCCTTATGATTTTTGCCATGCTGATGACAGCCTGCGGTCAAACAGAAAACGCGGGGGAAAATCAGGAAGCGCAGGCCTTCAGCTATACCGGCTTTGCTATGGGAACGGTTGTAACAGAAACCATTTACAGCTCAGGTGAGGACCGGACCGCGGACGTGGAAACCTGTCTGAAAGAAGTGGAAAATAAGTGGATATCCTGGAAGAGCGAGGACTCAGAAATTGCGGAGTTAAATAAGAACGCGGGAAAATCGGAACAGAAGATATCCGATGAGACCGCGGATTGTCTGAGCAGGGTCCTGAAGCTTTCAAAGGACAGTGACGGGGCCTTCGATCCTACCATCGGCAACATAACAAGGCTGTGGGATCTGGATAATGGAAACACCACCGTGCCGGATAAAAGCGAAATCAATAAATTACTGAAATCCGTAGGGTATGACAGGATCTCCCTGAATGGGAATAAAGTGTCCATGGAAACAGGAACCAGTATTGATTTGGGCGCGGCAGGCAAGGGTATGGGCTGCGATGAGATTAAAAAGATGTTTGAAACAGACGAATCCATCGCCGGCGCGGTTATTACCGTAGGAGGAAGCAGTATCATGACCTATGGAAGTAAGCCGGATGGCTCTGACTGGACCGTGGCTCTGACTGACCCCAGGGACACGGATGACTTTCTGGGGACTCTGACAGTAAAGGGGGAGCAGTATATTTCGACTTCTGGCGACTATGAAAAATACTTCATGGTGGGAGATACGAGATACCATCATATTATGGACCCGAAAACAGGATTTCCTTCCCGCAGCGGACTGATTTCTACAACGATTATCTGTGATAAAGGGCTGGAAAGCGACGCTTTGGCAACGGCCTGTTTTGTGCTGGGAAAGGAAAAGGGCATGGAATTGGCTGAAAAATATGGAGCGGAAGCGATTTTCGTAGATGAAGATAAAAATGTGTATATGACAGATGGGGCAAAGGATTTGTTCCAGCTGACAAAGGAAGGCTACCAGATTTCTGAGTAATTGAAAATCATCGGAAGGATTAAGAAACAAGAAACGATTGTAAAAGAAGATTATGAACAACGGGGAAAATTTAATGCGAAACAAAAACTTTGTCATCCGGGCAGTTAACATTCTGATTATTGTCGCTGCCCTGCTCTATTACAACCAGGTGCTGTCTTTGCATCAGGAACTGGATAAGGCCAACGCGGCCATCGAAGCCATGAGCCAGACGGGAGAAAGCGCGCAGACAGCTCAGGGCAATTACACGGATGGAACCTACCAGGGAAGCGCTCAGGGCTACGGCGGCACGGTTACCGTGGAAGTTACCATTGAAAACGGAAATATGACCAACATTGAAGTCATTTCCGCTGATGGTGAAGACGCCGCGTATTATAATATGGCCATCGATGTGCTGGATTCCATTATGGAAAAACAGTCGGCTGACGATATCGATGTCGTTTCCGGAGCGACCTACAGCTCCAACGGGATTATAGGCGCCGCGAAAGAAGCGCTTGGAAAGGCGGGTAAATGAGGATGAAGATCAAAAAGAAAGACCGAAACCGCCTGGTAAGGGCCGTTATACAAATTGCTTTTTTCTTCCTTGCGCCGGGGCTGTTTTCAGCGGCCTTCGCCGGGGTTCGATATCTGGCCGGGCAGATCGGAGGTCTGGAGCTGATCGAGCCGACAGCTTTTGTAAAAGTACTGCTGATCCTGCTGGCTTATACGGTTGTATTTGGCCGGTTTTTCTGCGGTTACGCCTGTGCCTTCGGAACTTTGGGAGACGCGGTGTATGAGGCGTCCGCTTTTCTGCAGAGGAAACTGCGGAAAAAGAAAAAGCCCTTCAAGCTGCCGGAACCGGCGCTGCGTAAGCTTCAATACATAAAATATATTCTGCTAGTGGGAATCCTGGCGTTGTGCTTTCTGGGATATTACAGTAAGGTTTCAAAAGCGGACCCATGGGAACTGTTCGCTTCTTTTATAGCGGGCAACTTCTCTCTGAAGGGATTTCTGTGGGCTGGCATTGCTCTGGGAATCATCCTGATTGGAATGTGTCTTGTTGAGCGGTTTTTCTGCCAATTCCTCTGCCCGATGGGAGCCGTTTTCGCGTTGATGCCTACTATCCCTGCGTCTGTTCTGGTAAAGGATAAGGAAAACTGTATTAAAGGCTGCAGCCTGTGCAAAAGAACCTGTCCTATGGAGCTTTCTTTGGAGGATCCATCCGGAGAGTGTATTCAGTGCGGAAGCTGTACCGACGCCTGTCCAAAGGGGAACATCGGAAAGGGGATCAAAAACAGAAAGGGCAACGAAATCGCGGCTGTAGTCATAAAAGCGGCCATCCTTTTCGGAGTTTGCTACCCATGGATTTAAAAGGATGAAGAACGTAAAATGTGTACTTGCTTTTGTCTATAGCAGGTACACTTTTTTTATGCTAAAATAAAGAAAAACTAAGAAAGGATCAGAGATCAATGCGAGTAATTGGAATCGGCGATAACGTGGTAGACCGTTATATCAATAAAAGAATTATGTTTCCGGGAGGCAACGCGGTGAATTTTGCCGCTTACGCGAGGCAATGCGGAGCGGAGTCCGCGTACCTGGGACTGATTGCGGAGGATAAGGAAGGAAAGCTGGTGCGGGATTCTCTTAGGACCATGGGGGTAGATGTGTCAAGCTCCCCGATTCGGGAGGGCCTTACTACAGAACGGTGCGATGTGGTCCTCAATGAAGGGGATCGGGTATTCCAGGGCTGCAGCTATGGAGAAGGGGAGTATAAAACTCTGACTCTCAGTGAAGCCGATGTAGAATATTTAAAACAGTTCGATGTAGTCCACTGCGGCTGCTATGGGTGTATGGAAGAGGAAATGAAAAAGCTGGAGGGACTGCGGGCCCTTCGGACTTATGATTTTTCATCAGAAGAAGAGTATCGAACCGATGATTACTTGAAAAAGGTCTGCCCATATATCGATATTGCGCTTTTTTCAGCAGAGGAAATGGACCAGGAGCAGGCAAAAGCTCTGCGGGAAAAGGTGATCCGCCTTGGGACAAAGCTGGTGGTCATTACTAATGGCACAAAAGGACAGATCCTGTGGGATGGAAAAAAGGAATATCCGGGGCTTGTAAAAATGGTAGAGCCTGTGGATACTATGGGAGCGGGAGATTCCTTCTTTACGGCATTTGTCATTGCGATGGCAGAGGGCGGTTATGAGAAAGAAAAGCCGGTCAGCGAAGAAATGGTAAGACAGGCTTTTTCGAAGGCCGCGGAATTCTCCGCGAAAACCTGCCTTACTGAGGGGGCATTTGGATTTGGAACAGCGTATTGACAGAGCGGGGAAAAAACGCGTTCTTACGTTAGATGTCCTTTTATCCAAAGAGCTGGAGTTTATGCTGGAAACAGAGGGCTATCAGGAAGGAGCCAGACTTCCTTCCGAGCGGGAGCTGGCGCGGCGATTCGGCGTTCAGAGAGGGACCATAAGAAGCGCGCTTCAGGTTTTGCTGGATAAGGGAATTCTTGTGTCCAGGGAGCGATCCGGATATTATGTAGCTCCCAGCCGGGTGAATTTTGATCTGAACGCTTATGATTCCAGAAAAAAAGTCATCGAGCAGATGGGAAAGACCACTTATGTAAAGTTGCTGACCTTTGAGAAAATCTATGTTTCCGAGAAAATGGCAAGAAAAACCGGACTCTTAGAGGACAGCCAGGTTTACCGCATTATGCGGCTTCGGTTTGCCAGCGGGCAGCCTATGGCGCTGGAAAAAACCCATATCCGATGCGCTCTGGCGCCGGGACTTTCAGAAGAGGATGTTCACAATAAATCCATTTACGCGGCGCTGCGGAAAAAGCATCACATCTATATTGCCCGTTCGGAAGAAAAGGTGACCGCCGTTTATGCCAACGGGCTGGAGTCAGAGCTTCTTAAAACCACCCGATCTAAGCCGCTGATGCGATATGAAGGGCTGGTGTATGACCGGAAAAACAGACTGGTGGAATACTTTGATGATATTATTCTGAAAGAAAAAGTCCAGTTTATCAGCAATGACGCCGCGATTAAAAAGCATATGAACAGGTGAGCGATGGAAAAGCAGAAAGAAATCGAAAAAGGATCCGCTTCTTATCAGCTTCAGAAGATTTTAATAAAGATGATTGAAGACGGAGAATACCTTCCGGGAGAAAAGCTGTACAGTGAACGGGCCATGGCAAATAAATACGGCGTTTCCAGAATGACCGTTCAGTACGCGTTTAATGAGCTGGTGAAAAAAGGATATCTGTACCGGGTCAGAGGCAGCGGTACCTTTGTGCGGAAAAGTGTGGTTGAGAAGATGAACCTTAACTATCTTTCGGAGCGGGGAAATGGAGGTATCACAGCTATTGCCAGAAAGCACGGGGCGCAGATATCCAGCAAGGTGCTGACAGAAGGCGTCGTGCGGGGAACCTGCTTTTCTGTAAAGCTGGGACTGGAAAGGGATGCGGATGTGTATGTCCTGCACCGGGTCCGGTATGGAAACGGAGAGCCTATTGCGGTTGAGTATACTTACGTCCCGGCAGAGCTGTTTCCGGAAATGAGCGAGATCGATTTTGAAAAGGTGTCCCTGTACGATTATATGGATTCAGTCTCCCATATGCCGATTAATTTCATGCAGAAGCTGCAGATTATTGAAGCCAGCCAGAAGGAAAGGACGTATCTGGAGCTGGGCAGAAAAGATCCGGTATATTATTTTGAATTTGTTGGATATGATAGAGAAGGGAACATTGTAGAGTATACGGAAAGCTATACCAGATGCGATAAGTTCATCTATACCTTCGATGCGCTGGTATAAAGAAATTTCAAATTGGTATAGTTATGAAAAATGAGAGAAAAGCGGGAGAAAACCGGAGTTTTTCTTAATAATAAGAAACGATAAAATAAATTGGTATAATAACAATGCGAAAGTGGCTTGTGACTTCTTTTGCCGAAAACCTTGTTTTTCTCCGAAAATTTGCTATTCTTATGTTAAGAATACGTTAAATTTAGTTTAGGAGGATATAGATTCATGCGTAATTTTGATGTAAAAAAGTATATGGAAGAAGGTAAGACTGCTTACAGTAAGAGAGCCGACATTGAAAAAATGGCGGATCAGCTTACTGAAAGAGGCTATAACAATATCGTTGTGATCGGTATCGGCGGCACATGGGCGGAATGGCACCCGGTTGTGCATGTAATGAAGCACTATACGGATCTGCCGATTTATCTGGAAAACGCGGCAGAGCTCTGTATCAAGCAGGACAAGCGTTTCCTGACTAAGGACTCTCTTGTTATTACAGCTTCCGCGTCGGGAAATACAAAGGAAATCATGGAAGCGGTCAAGATGTGCAAAGAAATGGGCATCGAAGTGGCTGGCTTTACAAAGGATATGGAAACACCGCTGGCAAAAGAACTGGACTATATTGTAGCAAATCCGTGCGGTGACTGTGAACATTCCTACATGATGTTCTTCATGCTGGGTCTGAGACTGTTATACAACAGAGGCGAATTCCCGTCTTATGAAAAGTTTGCGGATCAGATGGCGAATCTGCATGATAACCTGCTGCGGATCCGGGAGGAATTCGAGCCAAAGGCGGCGGAGATCGCGAGAGCTTACGCGAAAGAGCCTTATAATATTTTCGTAGGCTCCGGCACACTGTGGGGCGAAACATATCTCTTCTCTATGTGTATTCTGGAAGAAATGCAGTGGGTACGCACCAAATCCGTGACTTCCGCGGACTTCTTCCATGGAACGCTGGAGCTGGTAGAAAAAGATGTTCCGGTATTCCTGTTCAAGGGTGAAGATGAATACAGAGCTTTAGATAATCGTGTGGAACGGTTCTGCGAGAAATTTACGGACAAGCTGATCGTTATTGATACAAAGGATTATGATCTGAAGGGAATCGACGATGAATTCCGCGTGATCTGCTCACCGATGATTCTGACATCGCTGGTAACAGAACGTCTGGCGGCTCATTATGAACTGAATACAGGCCACAGTCTGGAATTCCGCAGATACTACAGACAGTTTGAATACTAAACATTAAGTGGGAGGAAAAGACGATGGCCGAGCATATTGTGTCACTGCGAAAGGTAAATAAATTTTTCGGAGACAATCATGTAATCAAAGATCTGAATTTGGATATTAATGAAGGAGAGTTCCTGACGCTGCTGGGCCCTTCCGGATGCGGAAAAACTACGATCCTGCGTATGATCGCGGGGTTTGAAGACGCCACAAACGGGACGATTATGGTGCAGGGAGAACGGGTAGAGGACAAAGAGGCTTATGAACGGGACGTAAACACGGTGTTCCAGAGCTATGCCCTGTTCCCGCATATGACAGTCTATGACAATATTGCCTATGGACTCACAGTCAAAAAGGTTCCCAAGGATGAAATAAAAAGACGTGTAAAAGAAATGCTGGAGCTTGTGCAGCTTATGGGATTTGAAGGAAGAAAGCCGGATATGATGTCCGGCGGACAGAAACAGAGAGTCGCTATCGCGAGAGCCCTGATCAATAACCCAAAGGTGCTTTTGCTGGACGAACCTTTAGGAGCGCTGGACCTTCAGCTGAGAAAGCAGATGCAGATCGAACTGAAACGACTGCAGAAAATGCTGAATATTACGTTTGTATACGTTACTCATGATCAGGAAGAGGCTATGACCATGAGTGACCGGATTGCTGTTATGAACGCCGGTGTTATCGAGCATTTGGCAACGCCGGATGAAATTTATAAAAAGCCGAAGACGAGATTCGTAGCGAATTTCATCGGAGAATCCGATCTGTTTTCCGGTACGATCAAGTCGGTTGAAGGCGGTACAGCTGTAGTGGAAACCGAGCTGGGCCTTGTCAGGATACAGGCTGGGGATTACCAGGCAGGAGAAAAAATCCATATCTGTGTGCGTCCGGAAGTGATGCAGTACAGCAAAGAACCGGTAGACGGCTTCACTCTGAAGGGAAAGGTCAAGAACCTGATTTTCGTAGGAGCGCAGTACCGCACGCTCGTTACCATGGAAAACGGGTACGATGTGAAAATTAACCGGGTAAAACAGGACGCGTCCTATCAGGAAGGCGATACGCTGTATCTGCACTGGGATCTGGAAGACGCTGTCGGTATCCGGGCGTAAGGAGGTGCGGCAATGAGTGATGGTAAAGTAACACTGGCTGCCGGGGGAAGAAGACCGGGAGTCCGTGGAAAAATGCCGGTTATCGCGACAGCGGGGCCGGTATCCTTCTGGATGCTTCTGTTTGTTTTGCTGCCGCTGATTTATGTATTTGTAATCAGCTTTATGACCAGGACCCAGTACGGTGGAATTGAGTATTCCTTTACTTTAGAGAACTACAAAGAAATTTTAAACCCGCTGTATTTGAAGGTAATCTGGAAATCGCTGAAGCTGGCGTTCCTTACAACGGTCATTTGCCTGGTAGTAGGGTATCCGCTGGCGTACTGGATCGCGAGCAAGCCTTCCAAGCTGGCCGCGAAGCTGCTGATGCTGGTTATGATCCCGTACTGGACCAGTTCTCTTGTAAGACTGTTCAGTATCAATCTGCTGGTAATGCCAAACGGCCTGCTGAATGTATTTTTATTGAAGCTCCATTTGATTTCAGAACCGCTGGATGTGCTCTACAGTGACGGTGTGGTAATGCTGGGACTTCTGGTGGCCATGCTGCCGTTTTCCGTCCTGCCGCTGTATTCGTCCATTGAAAAGATGGATAAATCACTGATTGAGGCTTCTAAGGATCTGGGAGCGAATGCTGTCACAACCTTCCGGAAAGTGACGATTCCGCAGACCATGCCAGGCATCGTAGGCTGTACGCTTTTGGTGTTCATCCCGTCTCTTGGTATGTACTATGTGCCGGAGATGCTGGGCGGCGGCAAGGTCATGCTGGTGGGTACACTGGTTAAGAACCAGTTCCTGGTAACGAAAAACTGGCCTTTCGGCGCGTCACTGGCAATTCTGCTGATCTTGATTACACTGGCTATGATGTGGCTGTACACCAGAATCGGCAAGCTGGATGATTTGGAGGTGTGCTAAATGGCGGAAAAACAAAAATTAAGCAAGCGCCTCAGAAGAAAGCGTCTGGGAAAACGGCTCAGCAATGTATACGCGGTGCTGGTATACGCGTTCATTTATATCCCTATTGCGGTTATGATCCTGTTTTCCTTTAACAGTCAAAAACATAATTATTATTTCGAGAGTTTTACAACAGAGTGGTACGTGAAGCTCTTTACCCAGTCCGATTTGTGGGTATACCTTGTAAATTCCCTGATCGTAGCCTTTGCCGCGACGGCCATTTCCATTGTGGTCGGCGTGCTGGGCGCGATGGGATTGAAACGGTTTGAATTCAAGCTGAAACAGGTTATCAGCAATTCCCTGTACATTCCCATTGTAATTCCGGAGGTAGTACTGGGTATCTCATTGCTGATGCTCTTTGAGATGGCGCGTTTCCCACTGGGACTGGGAGCGATGATTCTGGCTCACGCCACCTTCTGTATTCCGTTTGTCGTAATTATTATGCGCGGGCGGATGTCAGGTATGGACATGTCCATCGAGGAGGCTTCTCAGGATCTGGGCGCGAACCGGATAACAACGTTTTTCCGGATCACATTGCCTCTGCTTGTTCCGGGGATCATGTCCAGCGCGTTTATGTCCTTCACATTGTCCATTGATGACGTTATCATCAGTAACTTTGTATCGGGACCTTATTCAACCACATTGCCGATCAAGATCTTATCTATGGTTAAGGTTGGACTGAAACCGGATGTCAATGCCCTGACTACAGTTATGGTAGCGGTACTGGTACTCGGCCTTGCGCTCAACAGTGTTGTTCAGGCTCTTTGGAAGAAGAGAGCTTCAACAAATATAAAGACGTATTTTTAATGTTACGAATTAAGGGAGGTAACAAACATGAAACATGCAAAGAAGCTCGTCGCGGTTGTCCTCATCGGCGTGATGACACTGGCGTTTACAGCTTGCGGCGGCGGCAGCAGTGACAACGGTGAGGTAAATATCTACATGTGGTCAGATTATATCTCTTCCGATGTAATCAGCGCTTTTGAAGAAGAAACAGGCATTAAAGTAAATATGTCCTATATGAGCACTTCTGAAGAAGCGGCCGCGAAGATTACCAGCGGCGGCGGATCGGAATACGATATCATTATGCCGTGCGACGCGGATATGACCAGCCTGATCGAGGGCGGATATCTGGAAGAAATCAACCTGGACAATGTTCCGAATTGGGAAAACCTGGGAGACGCTTATAAGAACAGAGAATTTGACCCTGAAAACAAATACGCGATCCCATATCTGATGAACTATGTCTATGTTGTTTACAACAAGGAAACCTGTCCGGTCGAGATCACAAAATATGAAGACCTTCTGGATTCAAAGCTGAAAGGACAGATCGCGTCTGTAACAGGACAGAGAAACCTGTTCCCGATCGCTCTGGTTGCTCTGGGCTATGACCCGAACAGCAAAGATGACCAGGAAATCAAAGAAGCTTATGAATGGCTGCAGAAGCTGATGCCGAATATCGCGGGACTGGATTCTGACAGCGCGGAAACTATGATGATCAACGGCGCGGCAAGCGTAGGCTTCTTCTTTGACGGCCAGGCCGCGAGAGCCTTTGAAGAGCTGGGTACAGACAAGCTGGCTGTTGCTGAACTGACTGATCCAATCCAGCTGGGCGTTGATGAAATGGTTATTCCGAAGGATGCTAAGAATAAGGAAAACGCTGAAAAATTCTTAAACTACATCCTGGATGCGGATAATGGAGCGGCAAACCTGCAGGGTATGAGAGAAGAATTCGGTTCTTACTACACTTGCCCGAATACAGCGGCAGTTGAAAAGATGCCGGATGAATATAAGGAAGCTCCAGCAATCGCTATTCCAGAGAAAATGAAGGAAAATTACTTCCTGCAGCTGGATATCGGCGACGCCGCTAAGGTTTATGACAGCTACTGGACAAAGCTTATGTCTGAAGAACAGTAATAAACGGCAAATTATAACGATAGAATCCTGAGAAATCCCCGTTTGGAAAGATCCGGCGGGGATTTTTCTTGACTATATGGTAACCGGATACTTTATAATAAATATAAATAATGGAAAAAAGGACCTTCTGTATGAAATTAAGCTTCAAAACGAAAATTGCATATGGCCTGGCGGGAGTAGGAGATTCTACTCTCTACAATCTGGCAGGGACGTTTCTGCTGTTTTTTCTCAGCACGATTGTTGGACTGGATCCCGGTATTGCGGGGACGATTGCGGCCATCGGCTCCATATGGGAAACCATATGCGGCGCCGTGGTGGGATACATATCGGATAATGTGAAGACCAGGTATGGAAAACGAAAGCCTTTTCTTATGATTGCGGCGTTTCCTCTGGCCATTTTTACAGTACTGCTGTTTACAACCATTGACGCCAGCGATGGCTTTCGGGCCTTTTATTACGGTTTGATGCTGATTTTATTCTGGACAGGATTTTCTACTTTCTTTGTGCCTTATCTCGCGTGGGGCGCGGAGCTGACCCAGGATTACGATGAAAGGACGGTACTGAGAGGCTATACCTTCCTGTTTAATAATCTTGGGATGGCCATCGGGATGATCCTTCCTACGATTATCGTAGATGTGCTGGTTCGCTGGGGACGAAGCGAAGCGCAAAGCTGGCAGATGATGGCGCTGTTCTGCGGCCTTTGCTCCGCCCTGACTATTTTCTTCGGCGCCGCCGGAATCCGCGACCGCTTTGAGCGGGAATACAAGGAAAAGGAGCGGAAACGGGAGAAAAGACAAAAGAAGGGCGATTCTCCAGAACATAAGGCTTCTCTGGGAGCGATTATGGGATCGGTCCTGGATATGTTCCGCAACTACGGACAGATCTTAAAGCTGCGGACGATCCAGTATATTATTGCCGCCAGCATTTTTTATCTCATCGCCTATGCCGTCTTCTGCGCTAATCGAATGTACTTTTTTACTTATAATATGCGGCTTTCCAGCGGAGAGATCACCTTTGTCATGGCCTTGATGACCTTTGCGTCTACCGCTTTTGTTCCGGTGATTCTGGCCGCCAGCAGGCGTTTTGATAAACGAACGCTGTTTATCGCGGGGATGGGCCTTTGCGCTGCGGTTATGGGGCTGTTCGGGTTTACCGGTGTGCCCTCTATGGCGGCGGTCTGCCTTTTTTCCATCGCCTATTGTATCGGGAGCATCTGCTACTGGCAGCTGGTTCCGGCTATGATCTATGACGTGTGCGAGGTAGACCAGCTTGTCAATAACAAACAGAGAGCGGGCCTTGTAATATCCCTTCAGTCTCTTTCGGAGTCCATTGCCAACGCTATGGGGCTGCAGCTGCTTGGATTGATCCTGAAATTCGCGGGCTTTCAGGGAGACGCTCCTGTTCAGGCGGAGGCGACCCTGTTCTGGACCCATATGGCGTTTACTATTATTCCTGCCTGCTTTATGGTTTTATCCATTTTGATGATGATCCGATATCCGGTTACTAAGAAAATGTATAATAAAGTGCTGGCAGCGCTGGAACAGAGAAACCGGGGAGAAGAGGTAGACATGGAGCCTTTCCGCAGGCTGAAATAGACTGCGGAAGGCGGAGTTATTTTGTTCTCAGAGGAAGAGAAAGCTTCACGGTATAATTATCATAGCCCTTTGCGGACATTTCATCTAAAAGAAGATCCTCGTAAATGTAAGGCCCCGGCTCAAAGCCGTGGTCTTTTGCGTATTGGAGCAGTTTCATACAGATGGATTCTACATTTCCATAGCCCCTGTTGTCGCAGCATACGGCAAAAACACCAGCAGGACGGACCGCGGCGTCAGGAAAGTCTGACCGGCTGATCTTTGTGTAAAAATGAGAGTAGATATAGGCTTTTTCAGGCTGGATACACTGGATCGGGATCATGCCGCCGATGGCGTAAGGGCTGTAAATATCCAGGCTGTGACAGAAGTTAAGATGCTCTGTTACTGCCGCCGCGATATCCTTTTCCACGTCAGCGCCTTTGTATTCGGTTATAATCAGATATTCCTCCGGACGGCTTTCTAAAAGAATCTGTCCGATAGGGATGGACATGCCTTCTTTTGTCAGCTCCATTTTCGTTTGGATAAAGCGCTGAAGCCACTGAAGCTCTTTGATCTTTTCCGCTACCTCTTTCTGCTGCCGTGCCAGCAGGCCGAGAAAGGCCTTCGGGCTGCGCTTGTCCAGATAGTGTTTGATATCGGAAAGAGGCATATCCAGCTCTTTTAGCATGGAAATGGTGGCGAAAACCTCCAGCTGGGTGTAGGAATAATAGCGGTATCCATTTTCTCCTACCATTTCCGGTGAAAGAATACCGATGTCATCATAGTGAAACAGGGTCTGCTTTTTTACATTGCACAGACGGGCAAATTCTCCGGTGGTAAAATGGTTTTTCAGATTTTTCTGCATATATTTTTCCTTCTCCTATTGACTATATGGTTACCGTATACTTTATCATATTTTTGAGAAAAAAGAAACGAGGTGTTATTGGATATATGGAACATTTATTTGACAGAGAAGTGAAACTTGGGACCTTTGTAAAATTTGTAGCGCCTTCTGTGGTAATGCTGGTGGTCATCGGGCTTTATTATACGATTGACAGTATTTTTGTTTCCAATTTTGTCGGATCGGACGCTCTGGCGTCTTTATCTATCGTATATCCAATTCAGGGACTGGTATGGGGAATTTCGGTTATGCTGGCCGCTGGTTCCAGCGCGATTGTGGCAATCAAAATGGGAGAGGGAAAGCAAAGGGAAGCCAACGAGAAATTCTCTCTGATCTGCCTGGTATCGGCCGTTATAGCTGTGCTGATGATTATTGCGGGGTTTATTTTTATTGATCCGATCGTAGCGTTTCTTGGCGCCACATCCAGGCTGTGGGATTATTGCGTGGAATATGCGCGGATCCTGCTTTTAGCGACTCCGGCGGCTTTTCTCGGGGTCCTGTTCGAATATTTTATCCGGGTAGATGGAAAGCCCGGCTTTACGCTTCTTCTGTATCTTTCCGGCGGCGTTGTCCACCTTGGTCTGGACTATGTATTTATTGTTCTCTGCGGCTGGGGGATCAAAGGAGCCGCGTGGGCCACTTTTTCGGGAATGACGACAGTGATGCTGGTAGGAGCGGCCTATTTTATCTTCCAGGAAACGCAGCTGAAGCTGACTTCCCCAAAATGGGACGGCAGGTATGTAGCCCATTCTATGCTGAACGGCTCCTCGGAAATGGTAACGGAATCCTCTGCCGGCATCACCACCTTTTTCTTCAATATGATCGTGATCCGTCTGGCGGGGGAGGATGGTGTCGCAGCCCTGAGCATTGTCCTTAATTCTCATTATATGCTGATTTCCGCTCATTTGGGATATATTACTGGTGTAGCGCCTCTCATCAGTTATTTTTACGGAGCAAAGGAGTATCTTAAGGTCAATCTATTTTTGAAATATTCAAGGACATTCATGCTGGTTTCTTCTGTAGTGCTGGCCGCGCTCTGTTTTCTGGGCGCCCCTTATATAGCCAGAGCCTTTGAGCCCGCGGGGACGCCGGTATATGAAATGGCGCTGACCGGGATCCGGTATCTTTCCGCCGCGTTCCTGTTTACGGGAATCAATGTTTTTGCCTCGGGGTTTTTCACCGCCTATGGTAATGGTCAGATTTCCGCCTTGATTTCCCTGTCGAGGGCCCTGATTATGGTAATCATCGGAGCGTTTTTGTTATCCGCCCTCTTTGGTCTTTCTGGAGCATGGATGGCGCTGGCCTTTGCGGAGCTTACTACAACCGGTCTGTCTATAGCCATGTTCGCCAGATACAGAAAGGTGTATCATTACGACCTTTTGTACCGGGGAAATGGCAGGTAAAGAAGACGGTTTTCACCAAATCGCGACAAAATCTCTTTTTATTTGAAAGCATCTAAGGTATAATAAAGGCATTGAGCCTTATTTAGAAGGCAGCAAAACAAATTTAAGGATTTGAGAGGACTATATGAAATTTATCGAATTGAAAATTTACACCAGCCATCAGGGAATTGAACCGCTGACGGCAATGCTGATGAAAAATGGAATTACCGGCGCAGTTGTAAATGATCCGGCGGACGCGGAAGGTCTGCTTGATAAAAAGAAGGAATACGAATGGGACTATATCGACAAATCCCTTCTGGAAAACAAGAATCAGGAACCGGTGGTTTCTGTTTATTTTCAGGATACGGAAGATGGCCGGAAAGAGGTTCAGAATCTGAAGATCGAAATCATGAAGCTGAAAAGCCGGGAGCTGGACGGCGAATTCGGATGGGACGCGGACCTGGGAAGGCTGTACGCTGAGGATGTCCTGGTGGATGACGAGGAATGGAAGGACAAGTGGAAGGAATACTTCAAGCCGGCAAAGGTAACGGAAAGCCTGGTTGTAAAGCCGACTTGGGAGGAATATGAACCGGAGGGAGATGAAAAGGTTATTCAGATCGATCCGGGAATGGCTTTTGGGACAGGCACCCATGAGACAACGGGACTATGCATGCGGCTGATGGAGCGGTATCTGAAAGCGGGACAGACCGTTTTGGATATCGGCTGCGGCTCCGGAATTCTTTCCATTGCGGGAGTACTGCTGGGAAGCGGTCCGGTTCTGGCTGTGGAAATCGATCCGGACGCGGCTCGGACAGCCCGGGAAAATGTGGAGCTGAATCATGTGCAGGAACTGGTTACTGTTCAGATCGGTGATTTAGCCAAGGATATACAGCAGAAAGCGGATCTGATCGTTGCGAATCTGATCGCGCCTCTGGTAATCCAGCTTTCCGCTTCCGCCGCTGAGCATCTCAATGAGGGAGGCGTCTATATTTCCTCCGGTATTCTGATTGAGAAAAAAGACGAGGTAGAAGAGGCTGTGCGTCAGGCAGGCTTTGAGATCCTGGAAATCCGCGAAAAAGGCGAGTGGTGCGCTATCGCGGCGCGAAAAAAATGAGCCGTTTTTTCGTAGACAGCGGGGATGTTGGTGAAACCAGCATTGTGATCCGCAGTAAGGAAGATATTCGGCATATTTTGCGGGTGCTCCGGCTGAAGGAGGGGGACAGGATCGAGCTTTCCGATTCCTGCCAGTGGGAATACGACGCTGAAATAACGAAAGCCTGTGAGGATCTGGTGGAAGCCAGAATCCTGGATAAGCAGAAGTTCGCGAGAGAACCCAAGGTACAGGTAACTTTATTTCAGGGGATCCCAAAGCAGTCCAAGATGGACTCTATTGTTCAGAAATGTGTGGAGCTGGGCGTTTACAGGATCGTCCCTGTGTTTATGGACCGGACGGTAGTGGTTGATAAAGGAAATTTCAACAAAAAGCTGGAACGCTGGCAGAAGGTATCAGCGGAGGCTGTAAAGCAGTGCAGGAGAGGGATTATTCCGGAAATTTCCGGAGCGATCCGGTCCGCTGAGCTGCCTAAAGAGCTGGCTGGATTCGATCTGATTTTGTTTCCCTACGAAAATGAAACAGGGAGAACCATGAAGGACTGCCTTCGCGATCTAAAAGTACGGCCAAAGACTATTGCGGTCCTTATCGGCCCGGAGGGCGGCTTTTCGGATAAAGAGGCCCATGAGCTGAAAGCCAATGGAGCGGACTGTGTGACGCTGGGAAAGACTATTTTAAGAACAGAAACGGCAGGTCCCGCGGCTCTGTCCATGATTATGTATGAAATGGAATTGTAAAGGGAGGTCAGAAGTATGATTTTTGGATTATTAAAAGATATAAAGAATGGAGAATACCGAACCATTGCAACTCCTACGGAAATCCTGAGTATTGTTTCCGCGGGGCATACGGCTCTGGTCCAGTCCGGCGCCGGAGAGCGGGCTGGGTTTGAAGATTCCGCCTATGCCCGGGCAGGGGCTGAAATTGTAGAATCAGCAAAAGAAATCTTTGACCGCAGTGATCTGGTTACAAAGGTAAAAGAAATTGAGCCTTCGGAGTATGAGCTGTTAAGAGAAGGGCAGATCATTCTTACCTGTATCCATCCGGCGGCTCACCGGGAGGAAGTACAGGTGCTGCTGGATAAGAAGGTGATTGCTTTTACGGCAGAGGATTCTCACCGCTATGGGTCGCCCAACTGCGAGGCGGCAGGAAAGCAGGGGGCGCTGGCGGGGCTCAACGCTATGCTGACCGTCAATGGCGGAAAAGGAAAGTTTGTCAGCGGACTTGCCGGAGCTCCGGGAATGAATGTAGTGATTCTGGGAGCCGGAATCGTTGGAAAGGCCGCTCTTTCCGTGCTTCACGCTCTGGGAGCGAAGGTGACGGTTATGGATATCAGTCTGGGCGTGCTCCGGGAAGTGGAAGCCCGTTATAACAACGCGGTGGATACCATGTACTGTACGAAAGAAAATATCAAAAAGCTGCTGCCTCAGACCGATATGATTCTCAACTGCGTAAAATGGCCGAAGGGGGATCCCAGCTATCTTGTGGACAGGGAAATGCTAAAGCTGATGGAAAAGGGATCCGTTCTTGTAGATATCAGCAATGACACAGACGGGGCCATCGAGTCCTTCCACGAAACGACCCATGAGGATCCTACCTATGTGGAAAATGGAGTGGTCCATTATTGTGTCAGCAATATTCCGGGAGCCATTGCGGGATCGACTTCCGTTGCTTACGCGGCGGCCATGCTTCCCCATTTCATGAAGCTTCTCAATGATGGTGTAGAAGAGGCCTGTGTGAAAGACGGATTCCTTAGGAGAAGCCTGACCGTTTACAAAGGTTATCTGACCCACGAAGAGACCAGCGCTCTTCAGGGACGGCCCTGGATCCGGCCGGAGGACATTCTGGGAATCGCGGACAGAGACTTAGATCCGGCTCCGCCCGCTACCGTGACAAGATCGGACAACTATATCAAGCTGTAAAGCTTATTCTTCCATGTCGGCTTCTATTTTCTTAAAGAAGGCCAGGCTGGAGCTTTTGGGAGACCTGAGATAGCGCTTTATTCGATAAAGGCAGTCCGGGTCTCCTTTTGTGATGGTATTGATTCCTTCCATACAGCCGAGGGACGCTTTAAATCCCAGATCCTTGATAATGCTTACGCTGTTGTCGCTGATCGCTCCGAAGGGATAAGTAAAGGTAGTGGGAGCGGTGCCCACCGCGTCTTTCACTTCCTTCTGCAGCTTCATAAGATCTTTTTCCAGGTAGCTTGCGTAATGATCGCTGCTTTCTCCTGAGCGCTGCATAGTGCCTTTTCGGCCGCCCTTGCTTTCGTGGGAATCATAGGAGTGGTTCTGAATTTCAATAAGGCCTGAGGCCGTCATTTCCTGTATCTGCTTCCAGGTAACATGGGAATAGGTCGCGTGATTGTCATCTGTTTTGCTGAATTCGTCCGTATATTTTCCGATGATGGACAGAACCGCTTTCATATTATATTTTTGCAGAAGCGGATAGGCGTACAGGTAGTTGTTGTAGTAGCCGTCATCGAAGGTCAGGAGCACCGGCTTTTCCGGAAGAGGGTCTCCCTTTTCTACAAAATCAATCAGATCGGACATGAGGATGGTGGTATAGCCGTTCTTTTTCAGGTATTTCAGGTCGGATTCAAACAGCTCCGGGCTGATGACATAGTCGCCCTGCATGTCAGGGTCTTTCAGAAGGCCATGATACATGAGGACAGGAAGCTGTACCTGTTTTTGGGCGTTGTCTTTGGCAGTGGCAAGATAGTAGTTCTCTTCAGAAAAGCCGTATTTTCGCGTATACTCATCTCCGGATTTTTCTACTGTGGAGGTATGGTTCTGAAGCAGGCGCGTAATGGCGTACAGGTCGATCCATACCTGATTGGGGCTGTCCTTTGCTTTTTCGTCCAGGACCAGCTGCATTCCGAAATGAAGGTGGGGCGTGTCGATGTTGTTTGTGTTTTCTTTCAGACTGTATCCGGTTTGGCCTACATAGCCGATGACCTGTCCGGCGGCGACGGTCTGACCGATATACAGGTTTTCCGCGTAAGGGTGGTCCTTTCTAAGGTGAGCGTAGTAATAGTAGCGGGTATTGTCAAAGCTGCGGATTCCCAGCCGCCAGCCGCCGTACTGATTCCAGCCCAGCGCTTCTACTGTGCCGCCCTCTACAGCGATGACCGGCGTTCCGGTGGCAGCCATCATGTCATGTCCCAGATGCTGGCGGCTGTAGCCATAACTGCGGCTTTCCCCGAAATCATCAAAGTCAGAATAGCCATAGCCTTCCGCAATAGGAGAAAAGGCCTTCAGACCGTATCTTTGTACCCAGTGTGTCCCGTTTCCGTCTTCATCTGGAAGCTCCAGCTTGTAATAACCTAAGAGTCCGTTTAGTACGGCGCCGTAAGCTTTCTGATAATATGGGAAGTATTCCATGTTCTTCGTAAAGTCTTCCAGTTCCTGGCCGTTTTGCAGCTGCTCCAGAAAGCGGTCAAGGTCTTTTTTCTGATACAGGCTGAAATCGCCGCCGTATTTGGCCCCGAGATAAGCCAGTCCATCTACCCATCCGGCGTGGATATCCTTGTCATACGTGCTGATGTCCATTTCCATGGCGTCTTTTAAAGCCTCGTAGGTAACATCAAAGTCGACCCATTTGATGTTTGCTCCGGTATTCTGAAAGGGCTGATGCGGCTTTTGGCACCAGTATATGAGAATTCCCGCCGCGAGACACGCAAGGAATATGGAAAGCAGTCTGATGATGTTGTTTTTCAAGAGAAACCTCCTTTATGACGGGATCCGCGCTTTGCGGCCCATGTGAAATTGATCCTTAAAGTGTATGTAAAGAGCCGGGATTTCATGAAAAAATCCTTTACTTTTGGCGTGGGTGAAATATAATTAAAGGCAGAAGAATCAGGGAAGAAAGGGACAGTTTAATGAAAGTCGCGTTTCATACATTAGGGTGTAAAGTAAATCAATATGAGACAGAGGCGCTTTGCCAGAAATTCCGCCAGCGGGGCTATGAGATAACGGGAGAAACGGATTTTGCCGATATTTATGTGATCAATACCTGTACAGTGACCGGTCTGGCAGACCGGAAATCCCGGCAGTATATTCGCAAAATGAAAAAGCTCAATCCGGAAAGCGTCGTAGCGGTGACCGGATGCTATGCTCAGATCAAGCCGGAGGAGGTAAGCGCTGTTGAAGGCGTGAATATTGTTGCGGGCACCAATGAAAAAGGAAAGCTGATCGATTATATTGAAGCGTTCATAGAAGAGCGCCGCCCTCAGGTTCATGTGCTTCCCTATGATGAATTAAATGTATACGAAGAGACGGGACTGGTAACGGCTACTGAGTCCAGGACCAGAGCTTATATTAAGATTCAGGAAGGGTGCAATCGATTTTGCTCTTATTGCGTTATCCCCTACGCCAGGGGAAGTGTGCGCAGCAGGGCGGCGTCCGATGTGGTTAGAGAAGCGTGCGGCCTGCTGGAGCGGGGCTTTCGGGAGCTGGTGCTGACTGGAATCAATACGGCCCTTTATGGAGAAGAGGAGGGGTTTAAGGAGCATGAAACCGGACTTTCCGGAATCGAGATCATCCTTTATGAATTAAACCGGCTTCCGGGAGACTTCCGCGTCCGTCTCAGCTCGCTGGAGCCTGCGGTTGTAAACGCGGATTATGTGAAGCGGCTGCTGAAATATGAAAAGCTGTGCCATCACCTGCATCTGTCCGCGCAGAGCGGCAGTGACCGGATCCTGGCCGCTATGAACCGGCCTTACCGGAGACAGGAGTATCTGGATATTGTAAAGATCCTGAAAGCGTATGATCCCTGCTATGGGATCAGCACGGACATCATCGCGGGGTTTCCGGGCGAGAGTGAAGCGGACTTTCAGGACAGTCTGAAACTGATAGAGGAAGCGGGCTTTTGCAGGGTCCACGCTTTCAAATATTCCAAGAGGCCTCTCACCCGGGCGGCTTCCATGCCGGAGCAGATTCCATCTCCCGTAAAAAAAGAGCGGGGCCAGAAGCTGATGGAGGCAGGAGAAGCGGCTTCCCGGCGCTTTTTTGAAGCCAGCAGAGGAACGGTCCGGCAGGTGCTGCTTGAAGAATATTTGGAGGAGCAGGACTGTCTGACAGGCTATACGGACAATTATATCCGCGTCTATGTTCCGGCCAGGTTAGCAGGCGGCAGTCAGCTCAACACCTTTGCTAAAGTCCGGCTCCAGGAGCCTTATCTGGACGGAATGAAAGGCAGCGTAGAGCGGCAGGAGGCCTAAGCGGACGCTTTTCTTTTTCCTGTAAATCTGTTATACTAAAGCCAGTTTTAAGACTAACAATAAAGAAAGGAGATTTTGACAATGGCAGACTGTATTTTTTGTAAAATCGCGGAAAAAGAGATTCCATCCACTGTCGTATATGAAGATGACAAAATACTCTGCTTCCACGATCTGGAGCCTCAGGCGCCAGTACATGTGCTGATTATCCCGAAAAAGCATATTGCCTCTATGGATGATGTGGCGGCAGAGGATCAGGAGCTGCTGGGCTATATCATGACAAAAGTGAAGGATATTGCGGCAGAGCTTGGACTGGAGAACGGATATCGTCTTGTAAACAACTGCGGTGAAGATGGTTTTCAGACTGTAAAACACCTGCATTTCCATCTTCTGGGCAAGCGGAAGCTGACCTGGCCGCCAGGCTGATGAATTCGAGTAACAGATTCCCTTTGACAAGGATGAAAAATTTACGTTATAATGAAATCAAGAAAACAGCGTGTAGCCAAGGGCATAAATCCAGCTCCCTTGACTGTGCGCTGTTTTTTAGGTCAAGGAGGTATGAAAAATGAGCAATCGAATTATTACAATCAGCCGTGAATTCGGAAGCGGAGGAAGAACCATCGGAAAAGAGGTCGCCGCCAAGCTGGGGATTGCCTGCTATGATTCAGAATTGATTGAAAAGATCGCGGAGGAAAGCGGATTATCAAAAGAATATATTCAGGGCAAGGACGAAAGCGCTCCCAAAGGAACTAGCGGATGGAGCAGCATTTTTTCCATCGGCAGCATGAGAAGCGGCTTTGCTATGCCAAATTATCTGTGGTCCATTCAAAAACAGGTCATTGAGGAACTGGCGCGGAAGGAGTCCTGTGTTATTGTAGGACGCTGCGCGGACTATATTCTGAGAGAACAGGAAAACTGCTTGAAGGTTTTCATCCACGCGGCTGTAGAAAAACGCGCGGAGCGGATCGTGAGAGTGTACGGAGAACGGGAGGAATCGCCGGAAAAGCGGATCCATGATAAGGACAAGCTGCGTAAGTCCTATCATCGCTTTTACACCGACATGGAGTGGGGCGCCGCGGAGAATTACCATATTTGCCTGGACAGCGGCCAGCTGGGAATCGAAAATTGTGTGGAAATAATTTCTTCGCTGTACTGAAAAGAACGGGAATATGGAGGGCTTTGTCATGTGCGGTTATGAAAGTTGTACCAAAAAATAACTTGCATAATTGTACAAAGAATAGTATAATAGCAACGTTATAGAAAAGACCGTTCCATAGCATCTAAGTGATTTCAGTACACGTCAGGAGGTGAAACGGAAATGGCACAGGTAATTGTTAGAGAAAACGAAAGCTTGGAAAGCGCTCTGAAAAGATTCAAGCGTTCTTGCGCGAGAGACGGCGTAATGTCTGAACTCAGAAAAAGAGAACACTATGAAAAGCCGAGCGTAAAAAGAAAGAAGAAGTCTGAAGCTGCAAGAAAAAAGGCTAAAAAATACTAGACTTTTGCAGTGTAGATTCGAGGTGTTTTAAAAGTGACCTTAAAGGAACAACTGATGGCTGACTTCAAGGAGGCTATGAAAGCTAAAGATGAAGTCAAAAAGAATACAATAAGTTTTGCTCGCGCCGCTATCAAACAATATGAGGTAGATAACCGGCAGGAGCTGGATGACGAAGGGATCATCGCAATTTTATCGAAACAGGTTAAGATGAGAAAAGATGCCCTCTCTGATTTTGAAAAAGCTGGAAGAACGGACTTAGCTGATGACTACAAAGCCGAAATTGAAATTCTGATGAAATACCTGCCTGAGCAGATGGACGCCGCCAAAATCAAGGAAGTCGTACAGGCTACGGCTGCCGAGTTAGGTATTGAAGGCGGAAAGAAAAACATGGGTAAGCTCATGGGCGCTGTGATGAAAAAGGTTAAGGGCCTTGCGGACGGCAATGATGTGCGTAAGGTGATCGAAGAATTTTTAAATGAATGACTTTACTTAGGAGCAGGTGACATACCTGCTCTTTTTATTATGTAGGAAATATCGACAAAGTCTACTACTGAAAATAAATACTACGAAGAAAAAAGAAAAAAACGCTTGCATTGAAGGCGGATTTTGTGTATACTAAATCTTGCGAGTCAGGAAAGACATACAACTTGCGGATATGGCGGAATTGGCAGACGCGCACGGTTCAGGTCCGTGTGAATATTACTTTCGTGGAGGTTCGAATCCTCTTATCCGCACCAAAAAAGAGACACCGAAAAGGTGTCTTTTTTCATATATCTGAAAGGCGAAAAGAACCTCCACGAAAGTTACCATAGCGCCAAAAGAGGTTCGGATCCCTTGCCCATTTTGCGCGGCTTTAGCCGCAGGGCAAAATGGGA
>JAJCKG010000028.1 GCA_020558355.1 bacterium 210820-DFI.6.37
TTTATTTACCACCAGTTTAACTGGTGGTTTATTCATGCCTCTTCGGCGCCAATAAAAACGGAGGACGAATCACCGCGTCCTCCGTTTCGCTGTCCGGTTCAATTTGTCAGGCGCTTCTCCCTGCCGCCCGCGGCAGCCGGGCTATACCTGCCGTATCCGCTCCACTACGCTTTCCCTGCTCATTTTATGAAACTGGCTCTTTGGCAGAAGCCAGGCTATGAGAAACAGTACCGGCAGCATCAGCCCGCAGGGAAGCAGAGTCAGCCGCATCTGAAAGAAGAAAGCTCTCCCGATGGTATTTGTCAGCAGCGTTTCCCCAAAGAAACAGATGATCATTATAGCCAGAAGAAAAGCGCCGCTCAGATAAATACAGCCCTCCGTCACCAGCATCCGGGACACCTGCGGTTTTGTCATACCCACCGCTTCCAGCAGGGCCAGCTCTTTTTTCCGGCTCAGGATAGAAGTCGCGGTGGTATTGAAGAAATTCATAATCCCGATAAACGCCAGCACCGCGGTCAGGAGCCCTCCAATTAAGTAAAACTTGCTGATATACCGCTGGAAGCTGGCCTTCAGATCCAGTATGGAAAACACATTGAGGATGGAGTTTTCCGTCAGCACATTTTGTTTTATATACTGCTGTACCTGCCGCTCCATTCCCTTCTCCGCGTCTACGGCTGCGTACATGGCCGAAGCTTCACCGGTACACTTTATAAACTCCGTATCCGGTACCAGTACAGTAATATAGAAGATATCCGCGTAGGGATAGTCCAAAGCGTACGGCATAATCGCTTCTCCAGCCACCTTATACGCTTTGCTCTTGCCGTTTTGAAATTCCATCTGAACGCGTTCTCCCACTTTATAGTAGGATACAGGCTCTTCGGAATTCGCGTCATTATAATCAACAATCACACTTTTTCCATCTTTAAAATCTTCCCAGGAGCATGGCGTCCCCCTCCAACTCAGCTTATCAAAAATAGATTCGCTGATTCCCAGAAAGTGTACCTTAATCCGCCCGGACTCCCGCGTCTGCTTCCAAAGGTCTTTTTCATAGCTTCCCCAGGATTCGCGGGTATCCTCCGCGAATCCGCTCCACACGGCCTTGAGAGAAGCTTCCATGTCATGGTCCTCATTGGAATAGTAAACATATCCCGCCGCTTTGCTGTAAGGACAGGCGTCCAGAATGTCCCTGGTCTCCCGGCTGATTCCATGCAGGTTGCTGGTTCTAAGATCTCCAGTCACCTGATCCAGCTGGAAATCGGATGCCAGAAACACTTCTTTATAGGAATCAAAATCGTATCCCTTTACCAGCATGACGGTACAGTTCATAACCACCATGGATAAAGCGATGGAAAACATAACAAGGATTCCCTTCTTCCAGTTCCGCAGCATATTCTGAACAGCCATGCCCCACCAGGTCACAGAGGCGTTCTTTTTTGTTTTTTTCCTGCTTTTATCGCTTTCCGCAAGGCGCAGGGCTTCCACCGGAGAAACCTTCTCCACGGTTCGGCACGCCTGGATGCTGGACAGGTATACTGTCAGCAGTGTGAAAAGTCCCGCCGCCACAAACAGCAGCGGATTGGCCGATACTACCGTTTCTGTAGCTTCCGCCGCGTTAGCGCTGATTTCCCCGTCCGCAGTCAGCGAGGGCGCCATCAGAACTCCGGCTCCATAGCCCAACAGCAGTCCGGCAGGGATTCCTATGGCCGACAATCGCCACGCCTGCATACGGACGATCTTCTTCAGCTGCTTTCCAGTGGTTCCTACATTCTTCAGAAGTCCGTAAGCCCGTATATCGTTTTTTACCGAAAGGCTGAAAATATTGTATATGATCAGGTATCCGGCAAGGATGATAAAGCCCAGCATCACAGCTACAGACCCAAAGGGAAAGGAGTCCTCCTCCGACAGATCATAGGCGGGATTCACGCAAAGTCCCTCTTCCCCGCCGGAAAAGCCTGCCGCCTCTGACAGCGCCCGCGTTTTTTCATTCAGCTTCCACAGGCTTTTATACCAGACGACAAAATCCCTTCCTCCGTTGAGCGTTCCATCCGCAAGCTCCGCCTCGGTAACCGGATACCGGTTCTTTTCGGCGTATTCAGGCGATACCCAGGCGATCTGGCTCAGCACGGCTTTATCCCCCTCCCAAAAGCCGCAGAGACGGAAGGTATCGGTCCTGGTCTTTCCTGAAACCGGATCCCGCTCCCAGGTCAGCTCGATGTTCTGTCCAAGCTCGCGCGGAATCCCCAGGGCGTCCAAAATCAGGGTGCTGACCGCAATCTCCCGCTCACTTTCAGGCAGGCGGCCTTTTTCCGGCGGGCAATTAAAGCTTTCCGCAAGGTTTTGATCCCCGGAGCGCACTTCTACACCAAAGCCAAATTGCTGGCTGATTCCAGAGCCTAAAAAGATGCCGGTTCCCCACCGCTTCACGTCCTGGCTTTCGGCGGCGGCCTTTCGCAGCTGTCTGGCCTCTTGATCGGACAGGTCCTGAGCCACTGCGTGAGAAGAGGACATAAACTGCCGAATATCCGTAGCCCGCTTGGAAAGGATCAGCGACGCGCTTCCCATAAACAGGCTGGTAAACAGCAGGGCCGTCAGCAAAATAGCGATAACCGCAATCCTGTTCCTGCTCCGGTTCATTTTCATAAAGCGGACAGTCAGCATTCGAAGGGTCTTTCTGTTTTCCACCTTTACCACGCTCTCACCTCCCCGCTGGAGCGCAGTCTTCCATCTTCGATGCGCAGAATCCGGTCTGCCGTCTGGGCGATTTCTTCGTTATGGGTGATCATAACAATGGTCTGATGAAACTGCCTGCCGGTCATCTTTAAAAGACCCATTACATCCTGGCTTGTCTTGGAATCCAGGTTTCCCGTCGGCTCGTCAGCCAGAAGGATAGCCGGTTTGGCCGCCAGAGCCCGGGCAATGGCGACTCTCTGCTGCTGACCGCCGGATAACGCGCTGGGGAGGCTTTCCATCTTTTCTTCCAGCCCCAGAATCCGGATGATGGAATGGATATACTTTTTCTGAGGCTTTCTGCCATCCAGCCTTACAGGAAGTACAATATTCTCCCATACGTTCAGCATGTGAACCAGGTTGTACTGCTGGAACACGAACCCGATGTTCCTGCGCCGAAAGATAGTCAGTTCTTCATCGTTCATATGGCTCAGCTCCTGCCCGTCCACAGTCACCTTCCCCGATGAAGGCACATCCAGGCCGCCGATCATGTGAAGCAGAGTAGACTTACCGCTTCCGGAAGTCCCTACAATGGCGACAAATTCCCCTTTTTCCACGGAAAAGCTGACGCCGTCCAGCGCCCGGATTTCTGTCTCCCCCTTTCCGTAGATTTTTTGAAGATCCTTTGTCTCTAATATCTTCATTTGTTTTCCCTCCTTGAAATTGCTATACAGACTTTAACACAGGAATGTTTCCATCCGGTTTCTCAAATGTCACAGTTCTGATAGATTTCCTATTTGGGAAGGAAGATTGAAAAGACCGAGCCCCTGCCCTTTTGGGAAGCGGCTCTGATATAGCCCTTTTGCGCCTGCGCGATCTCCCTGGCAAGATAGAGGCCGATACCGACACCCGGCTGATCCGCTGAATTCTCGCCCCGGTAAAAGCGCCTGAAGATTTTATTCAGCTCGCTTTGGCTGACGCCAATGCCTGTATCCGTCACATCGATTCGGACAAAAAAAGAAAGGGCTTCTGTTTGGAGCTGGACCCGTCCGCCTTCCGGAGTATATTTAACAGCGTTGTCGATGAGATTTCCCAGGGCTTCTCCGGTCCACTTCATATCAAAGCGCGCCGTTTCATCAGTTTCCGAAACAACCAGTTCGATACCCTTTTCCTCCGCTCTGGCGCTGTACTGCTTCCTGGCCCGCCTAAAAAGCTCCGAAACCGGATTTTCCCCCGGACGAACCTTAATGATGCCCTGCTCCAGCCGGGACAGCTTGACAAGGGACTGGATGAGAAAATCCAGTTTTTCCGTTTCTTCGCTGATGATCTCCAGCTCCCGGGACTCGGCTCCCGGCCGCTCTCTCAAAAGCTGAGAGTAAAGCTTTAAATTGGAAACCGGAGTCAGTGTCTGGTGGGAAATATCCGAGATCAGCTCCTGGATCTTCCGCTTTTGGATTTCCTGCTTTTCTCCGGCCAAAAGACTTTCATTCAGGTACTGTTTCAGACTGTTTTCCAGAGCCGATACCCTCTCTTCTGAAATTTCCCCCTGGCAAAGCGTTCCCTCCCGCGCCTGATCCACC
The DNA here is from genome assembly GCA_020558355.1 of bacterium 210820-DFI.6.37. Taxonomy (GTDB): domain Bacteria; phylum Bacillota; class Clostridia; order Peptostreptococcales; family Anaerovoracaceae; genus Hominibacterium. Next base: position 4,248 of record JAJCKG010000028.1, read on the forward strand.
ATGACCTGAAGCCGGCTGATCAGCTTCTTTTCTCTCTGATAAAAGTACCAGTACCAGAAAAGGCCCGTTACAAAGGCCGCCGCCAGTATCAGACATCCTGTTTTCATCATGGCTTCACCGCCCAAGTGTATCCAATGCCGTAAACCGTCTTTATATACTTTGGATTCGCTGAATCCGTCTCCAGCTTGTCCCGCAGACGTTTGACCGCTACCGTCAGCGCGTGCTCGTCCACATACTCCGTATCGCCCTGCCAGACTTGGTCGATCAGATAGCTTCGCTTCACTGTAGCGCCCCTGTTTTCGCACAGAAGCTTCAGCAGCTTTTGTTCCGTTTTACTCAGCTCTACAGGCTGGCCTTCCCTGAAAAATTCCATTTTCTCAAAATCAAAGGTAAAGCGGTCTATAGTCAGACAGCTCTGCTTTACTGGTTCTAAGCCCCGCAGCTGAACCTCCACTCTGGCCCGCAGGACCATCAGGCTGAAAGGCTTTGTAATATAATCGTTTGCTCCGGCTTCCAGTCCGGTGACAATATCCACCTCCATATTATTGACCGTAATCAAAATCACAGGCGTCCTGTCCCGCTCCCGAAGCTCCCGCACAAAATCGACGCCATTTCCATCCGGCAGGTTTACGTCCAGAAGGATCAGGGATATCCGGTTTTCCGCAAGGAGCCTCCGTGCTTCCTTCAGTGTTCCGCACTTGAAAAAACAGCGATCCGGCGCTTTCAGCGCCAGGCATATTCCTTCATTCAGTTTTTTGTCATCCTCGATGATCAGAAGATTATGTTCCATGCTGGTCCCTCCCGGTTTTGCCAGACTTTGCGGTAAAACAGTCCGGCTCAATTTTCACTATTATACCACACTGGTTCTGGCGTTACCATCAAGAGCGGGCTTCCTGTCTTTTCCCATAAAAAAAGGAGACCTGAGCCCCTTTTATGTAATCCCTCAGATCTCCTTTTATTCTCTTTTTTTATCCATCATCTCGGCTCCACGATCAGCTTGATAGCTGTACGTTCCTCCCCGTCTATCTCTATGTCAGTAAAGGCCGGTACCGTTACCAGATCGATGCCGCTGGGAGCGACAAACCCTCTGGCAATGGCGATGGCTTTTACTGCCTGGTTGAGCGCCCCCGCGCCAATGGCCTGGATCTCTGCTCCGCCCTTTTCTCTCAATACTCCTGCCAGTGCTCCTGCCACCGAATTCGGATTTGATTTCGCTGATACTTTTAAAACTTCCACTTATACGTCCTCCTTATTATCTTACTTTGTGTGCATTGGTTTTTTCTTAGCTCTATTATATAATCAGGAAATTCTATTTTATAGAAGAAAAAAACGACAAATTCTCCTTGGAATTTCTTTTTTCTAAAATTTTTAGTCAACCCCTTGATTTTTTTGACATGAACCGCTATAATCAAATTGTGGTTATCCCCCTGATAACCTCATTAATCTCTAATCCCAATACCCCTTTTGAACAAAACAGACTGCTCCCCTGCAGTCTGTTTTGTTTTTTGTAACTGCTTTCTATTATGAGTTATGATATAATGGTGCAGACGAAACCGCGGCAAGATAAAGGAAGGAGCTTTCATGGAATACATCACGGACTACATTACAGAATCTCCCTACACCTCCAGAGCGTTTCAGCTTTACTTCGGCGGCATGAAAATCAGCGTTCTGGACATTGAGACTACCGGTCTCAGTCCAAAGCACAGCAGCTTTGTTCTTGGCGGTCTTCTGACACCGGAATCTGGCGCTCTGAAAGCGGAACAGTTCTTCGCAGAAGATCTTTCTCAGGAGCAGGAAACGCTTCAGGCTTTTTTAGACGCGTTTTCCGAAACAGATGTACTGATCACTTATAATGGAAGACATTTTGACATACCCTTTATAAAGGGCCGCGCCGGTCAAAAGGCCGATGATCTGCCCTTTAATCTGGATCTGTATCTGCTGGTAAAGCAGTACGCGCCTTTTCGAAAATTCCTGCCTAATCTGAAGCAGAAAACGGTAGAAAATTTTTTAGGTCTGTGGCAGGACCGGAAGGATGAAATATCGGGAAAAGAAAGTGTAGAGCTTTACTACCAGTACCTTTCCCGAAAGGACCCGGAAATAAAAGAAACCATCCTGCTGCACAATTACGATGATATCCTGCAGCTGCACCGGCTCCTTCGGGTCCTGGAAAAAACGGACCTTCACAGAGCCATGTTTCATATGGGCTTTCCGGTAGGCTCCCAGGCTTTTTCACAGACGCGTCCTGTTCTCGCAGTGGAAAAGATTTCGCTGACGCAGGGTTTTCTTGAGATCACCGGACGGCAGAGAAGACGCCCTGCCGAATACCGGCGCTATGAGCTGGAGGGAATTCCCTGCTCCGCGCATTTCAGCCGGAGCCGAAAAACCTTCTCTCTGGCCCTTCCTGTCATCCGGCAGTCAGGGCTTACGGTACTGGATTTGAAAGCGCTGCGTATGGAGTTTCCGCCGCTGGAAAAATACCCTTCCTGTCAACAGGGTTTTCTTATTCTGGAGGAACAGAAAGAAAAACATTATTTGGAAATCAATCACTTTACAAAGTTATTTTTAGAAAGGATATTAAATCAATGGATCACAAAGAATCAGTAATACAAGCTACCGCAAACGCAAAAGCAGACAGCTTTAAAATGGCCGCCCTTCCCCGGCAGACGCGTGACAACGCTCTTCGGGCCATTATCAAAGCGCTCCGGGAAAACAAGGAGGCGATCTTCAAGGCTAATCTGCAGGACCTTGGGAAAGCCGCCGCCGACAATCTGCCCGCTCCAATCCAGAACCGTCTCAAATTCGATGAGCACAAGCTGAAGGACTGTGTCAGCGGTATGGAAGATCTGGCCGCGATGGAAGATCCTCTTTTTCAGGAGCTGCTGAAACGGCAGCTGGATGAAGGGCTGACCCTGATCAAAACCACCTGCCCCATCGGCGTGATCGGCGTCATCTTCGAATCCCGCCCTGACGCTCTGCTGCAGATTTCATCTCTATGTATTAAAAGCGGCAACTGCGCCATCCTAAAAGGAGGAAGCGAGGCGTCAAGCACGAACCGCGTCCTCTTTGATCTGGTCTACAAGGCAGGGGTAGAAGCGGGGCTGCCTGAAAATTTCGCTCTGCTTATTGAAGACCGGGCCGGTATCGACGCCCTGCTGGGGTGCCATGAATCGGTGGATCTGATCATTCCAAGAGGGTCGAATCAATTTGTTCAGTATATTATGGCTAATTCCAAGATCCCGGTTATGGGCCACGCGGACGGAGTATGCCATGTATATGTGGATGAAGCCGCCGACCTTGATAAGGCGGTCCCTATCGTCATGGATTCCAAGACTCAGTATGTAGCTGCCTGCAACGCGGCGGAAACCCTGCTGGTACACCGCCGGATCGCGAAGGATTTTCTTCCAAAGCTGGCTCAGGCCGCCGAATCCAGGATTGAATTGCGGGGTGACGAGGACACCCGCGGACTGATCGCCTGCAAGCCTGCGGACGTCTCGGATTTTGAAACGGAATATCTGGATTATATTCTGTCGGTAAAAATCGTAGACAGCCTGGACGAAGCCGCTTCCCATATCAATCATTACGGTTCGCATCACACGGACTGCATTGTTACCGAAGATCCGGGCGCCGCTTCCCGCTTTATGTCCAACGTGGACTCGGCGGGGGTTTATCAGAACTGCTCTACCCGCTTTGCCGACGGCTTCCGCTATGGCTTTGGCGCTGAAGTGGGCATCAGCACCGGAAAGCTCCACGCCCGCGGGCCGGTAGGTCTTGACGGACTGGTGACTTATAAGTACAAGCTCTTTGGAAACGGGCACATCGTATCGGATTACGCGAATGGGACCCGCAGCTTCCATTTTAAAGATCTGAAATAGCTGAATTGAAAGGGGTATAGAAAAAATCAATGGGGTGGATAAAACGTATGCTGTATGGCGTTCTCATCGGGATCGCCGCTATCGCGCCGGGACTTTCCGGCGGCACCATTGCCATTGCCCTGGGGTTTTATGAGGATCTGCTCCGGGCAGTAGGAAACCTTTTAACGGACTTTAAAAAGAACGCGCTGTACCTCCTGCCTTTTGGAGCGGGAGGTATGGCCAGCGTTGCCGCTCTATCCGTCGTCATCAGCTTTTTATTCAGCCGTTATCCGCTTCCCTCCAATATGCTGTTTATCGGCTTTATCCTGGGCACTTTGCCTTTTATAACCGGAAAGCTTCGCTCAAATCTGAAAGGACTGGTTTCTCATATCTTCACAGCGCTTTTGTTTTTTATCCTTGTTCTGATCCCGCTTTTTCTGAAACCGGCCGGTATCTCTGAGATAAGCAGCAGCGAGGCGCTGTCAGGCGGACCGAAAACCATGCTGCTTTTGGTTCTGCTGGGCGTGATTATTGCCGCGGCTCTGGTCATACCGGGGCTTTCCGGCACCATGATCCTGTCCGCCATGGGTTTTTACAAAACGCTTTTGCTGATTGCCAGCACCTTTGTTACGGCTCTCGCGGGCCTGGATTTCTCCGCCGCTTTCAGACAGATGATCTTTATCCTGCCGCTGGTGATCGGCGTTCTTTTGGGAATTTTCCTGACAGCCCGGTTCATCAGCCTGCTCTTTGAAAAAGTTCCGGCCTATGTTTACAGCGCGGTCTTAGGGCTGATCCTCGCTACACCCTTTGTCATGCTGGCTGATATCCGAAAATCCGATTTTTCTGTCTTTACCATTTCCGCCGGCGCGGCGGCCCTGGCTGCCGGTCTGCTGCTGGTGCGAAAGCTGGGAGATATGGATTAATAAAGAACAAAGTCGGCTTCGCCGATTTATGTTCAGCGGTAGACTTTGTTGATATTCCGGAAATATCGAAAACGATATTTCCTACATAATAAAAAAACTGCCTTCACCTTCCAGTGACTGGCAGTTTTTTCTTTCCTCGATTTACAGCAGTGTGGCCATATGTCCCAGAGTACGGATCAGCTGAGAAACATAGCTCATTTCATTATCGTACCAGGCAACGACCCGCACCTCATAAATTTTCGTTCCGCATCGCTGAGCCAGGGTCTGGGTCGCGTCAAAGAGGGAACCGTAGCTCATTCCGATGATATCGCTGGAAACCAGCTCTTCCTCTGAATATCCGAAGGATTCATTGGCTTCTTTTTTCATGGCTTCATTGAGACCTTCCACGGTTACGCTTTCTGTCTCATCCTTTAATGTAGCGTCCAGAATGGTAATAGAACCAGACGGAACCGGAACCCGCTGCGCGGAGCCGATCAGCTTTCCCGCCAGCTCCGGAATGACCAGACCAATGGCTTTGGCCGCGCCGGTGCTGTTTGGCACGATATTAACGGCTCCCGCTCTCGCCCTGCGGAAATCTCCTTTTCTGTGAGGCCCGTCCAGAATCATCTGATCTCCAGTATACGCATGGATCGTAGTCATAAACCCGGTCCTCACCTCTCTGTAATCGTTGAGAGCCTTTGCCATAGGCGCCAGACAGTTGGTCGTGCAGGAAGCGCCTGAAACGATAAGGTCTTCCTTTGTCAGAGTTTCATGGTTCACACCATAGACAATGGTAGGCAGGTCATTTCCCGCGGGCGCAGAAATCAGTACCTTCTTTGCCCCCGCGTCAAGATGGGCTTTCGCCTTTTCTTTGGAAGCGAAAAAGCCGGTACATTCCAGCACGATATCCACATCCAGCCTGCCCCATGGCAGCTTGGAAGGGTCCGCTTCCTTGTAAATTTTTATTGTCTTTCCATCGACAGTAATGGATTCATCATCATGCTCCACCTTGTGATCTCTGTACGCTCCCTGAACGCTGTCATACTTTAACAGATAAGCCAGCATCTCCGGTTTTGTCAGATCGTTGATAGCAACCACCTCATAGCTTTCATCGTCAAAAACCTTTCTGAAGGCCAGTCTTCCAATTCTTCCAAACCCGTTGATCGCAATTTTAGTCATACATTATTCCTCCTTTGTATTTTCTTTTTGCAACTGTTTTAAATAAGCTTCTATTTCATCTGCTGTCTCCAGCAGCATTGCTTTCTCCATAGCGGTTTTTGCCTTAGGGATAGTCCATTTGGAAATGTTATATCTGGCGGACAAAACCGATGACGGACTGACACTGAACTCATCAAGACCAAAGGCCAGCAGCAGCGGAGTCAAAAGCGGGTCAGCCGCCGCCTCTCCGCACATACCCACCGGAATTCCCGCGGCCCTGCCGCTCTCTATGATGTGACGAACCGAGCGGAGCACAGCGGGAGCGTAAGGCCGGTTCAGATAGGCGACCTGGGGGTTTCCCCGGTCAGCCGCCATGGTATACTGAATCAGATCGTTGGTCCCAATGCTGAAAAAGTCGCTTTCCTTCGCAAGAACATCCGCCATAAGACTAGCCGCGGGAGTCTCCATCATAACGCCTACCCGCAGCTCTTTATCATAAGGAACGCCCGCCTGGTCCAGTTCCTCCATGATGGTTTTTATTTTGCTCTTTACAGCCCGAAGCTCTTCCACTCCAGTCACCAGCGGCACCATGACCCGTACCAGGCCAAAGGCGCTGGCCCGCAGAACGGCCCGAAGCTGTGTTTTATAAAGCTCCTGCCGCGCAAGGCAATAACGGACGGCCCGAAATCCGAGAAACGGATTTTCTTCCTTCTCCATGTTCAGATATGGGATGCCTTTATCTCCTCCTACATCCAGGGTCCGGATAATCACAGGCTTTCCCTTAAACAGCTCCGCCGCTTTTTTGTAAGCCGTAAACTGCTCCTCTTCACTGGGCGCCTCCGTTTTATCCATAAACAGGAATTCGGTTCTGAAAAGTCCGATGCCTTCCCCATCTCTTTCAGCGGCGGAAACAGCTTCTTCGGGAGTACCGATATTGCAGAAAATGTGCTTTTCCCATCCGTCCGCGGTTTCCGTTTTTCTGCCTGTAAAGCCGCTGAGCAGGACCTTTCGCCGCTCATAGGCTTCTCTTCGGCGCTGAAATTCCTGTTTCTGCCGCTCTGACAGCGGGGAAAGAACAATTCCTTCACTGCCGTCCAGGGCGGCCATTTCTCCCTGCTTTAGCCGGGTCACAGCCTGCTCCGCGCTGAGGACAGCCGGAATTCCCAGTGATTTTGCCAGAATAGCCACATGGGAGGTTTTACTGCCCTTCTCTGTTACGATTCCCCGTACCCGGTTCTGATCCAGCTCCGCGGCCATAGATGGAGTCAATTCCTCTGTTACTAGAATGCTTCCCTCTGGAATTGCCTGTAAGGTTAGTTCTTCTTTTCCCATAAGAATCATCAGCAGTCTTTTTTTAATATCCCGCACATCCGCCGCCCGCTGCGCGACCAGCTCATCTCCGGTCTGTGAAAACATCTCGATATACTGGCCGAAAATTTCCCCGCAGGCCTCTTCAGCGCAGCTGCCCTTTTGGATTTGCTCCTCAATTTGAGCCTGCATGTACGGATCCCGCAGCATCTGGATATGACCCCGGATAATTTCCGCGTCCTTTGCTTTTATCGACCGCTCCAAAGCCCTGGCCGTTTCTTCCGTTTTCCGGCAAAACTCCCTGACCGCGCTTTGAAAGCGTTCCTTTTCCTTCTCCGGATTCCCTGTGGCTTTTTCCCCGCGGGCAAGCTCCGGCTCTTTTACAATATAAACGGTTCCTATTCCGATCCCTTCTGATACGGGAATCCCCTTCAGCATGATTCTCACCCCGATCATTCTTCTCCAAATCCATCTTCAATCAGGCTGACTGCTTCCGCCAGCGCGGCCTCTTCATCCTGCCCATCGCACAGGATCTGAATTTCCGCGCCGAATTTGACGCAGGCAGCAATCAGATTCATAACGCTTTTCCCGTTGACTTCCATATTCCGCGTTTTGATTTTTACATCACAGCTGTATTTCCCCATCGCGTTCGCGAAGGTTGTAGCCGGCCGCATGTGAAAGCCCTGTGAATTTGTTACTTTTAATGTTTGTGATACCATGATTCTACCTCCTGATCAATCCGCGTTCTTTTTCTTTTTTAAGACTGCCAGAAGCAGCATTCCAACCACCGCGCCGGCCGCGAGGGCCAGCAGATAGCCTCCTACATTTCCCACTACCGGGAAGACGAAGATCCCTCCGTGAGGAGCCCGAAGGGTACAGCCCATAGCCATGGATATCCCTCCGGCCACAGCGGATCCCGCCACACAGGCCGGAATCACCCTCAGCGGATCAGCCGCCGCGAAAGGAATCGCTCCTTCGGTAATGAAGCACAGCCCCATAATATAATTGACCATACCGGCTTTCCGCTCCTCCGCCGTAAACTTATGTTTGAAGAAAGTGGTGGCCAGCGCAATGGCAATGGGCGGAACCATTCCTCCGATCATGACCGCCGCCATGATATGAAAGCCTCCGGAAGCTATGGCCGCGGTACCGAATACATAGGCAGCCTTGTTGAAGGGGCCTCCCATATCAATGGCCATCATGCCGGCAAGCAGGCAGCCAAGAAGGATCTGACTGGCGCTTCCCATAGAATTGAGCCCGTTTGTAATGGCTGTATTAAGCGCTCCTACGATAGGATTAATCAGACACATGAAAGCGCCCATCAGCGTTATTCCAAAAAGCGGAAGGATCAGAACGGGAAGCATGCTTTCCAGACTGGCTGGCAAAAAGGAGAATATCTTTTTTAACAGCAGCACAATGAATCCGCCCGCAAAGCCTGCGATTAACGCTCCCAGAAAGCCTGACACAGCGGCGGCGTCTCCGCCGATTTGCGCAAAGGTACAGCCCAGTGTCGCAATAGAGCCGCCTACAAATCCAACCGCGAGGCCTGGACGGTCAGCGATGCTTCTTGCGATATATCCGGCCAGAACCGGCATCATAAAGTTGAACGCAACGCCTCCAATGGTTTTGAAAAAGGCTGCTGCCGCTGTGTAAGTTCCGAAATCCGAATTGCGAGGCGCTCCCGCTATTGTGTCGATGAGAAAAGCCAGGGCAATCATGATCCCTCCGCCAATAACAAACGGAAGCATATAGGAAACCCCATTCATAAGATGCTTGTAGATCTGATGCCCGATCCCTTCTTTTCCTACAGAACCGGCCTCGGTGGTTTTTTCTCCGGAATAGTGATATACCGGCGCCGATCCGTCCAGGATTCGCCGAATCAGTTCTTCCGGCCTGTTGATCCCTGCCGATACGTTTGTTTTATATACCGGCTTTCCGTCAAAGCGGACCATTTCTACATTCTTATCCGCCGCAATAATGATCCCGTCAGCGGCTTCGATTTCCTCTGGAGTCAGAACATTTTTAGCGCCGCCTGACCCGTTGGTCTCCGCTTTCAGGCGCAGTCCCATTTCCCTTGCCTTTTTTTCCAAGGCTTCCGCCGCCATATAGGTATGCGCGATTCCGGTCGGGCAGGCTGTAACAGCCAGAATCCGGTAGCCCTCTTCCCCGTCTGTCTCAGGCTCCTTTTGCGCCGCTTGCCGGAGTTCGTCCGGATACCGTTCTTCTTCCTTCCGGTCGATGGCTTTGATGAACGCCTCCGGGGTCTCTGCCTCCAGCAGCTGGTCCCGCAACTCCAGATCCATAAGCAGTGTCATCAGCCTGGAAAGCACCTCCAGATGCAGCTCGCCATCGGAAGGCGCCGCAATCATAAACAGGATATTGGACGGCTTTCCGTCAGGAGCCTGGTAATCTACCCCTTCCGGCACGGTCATGGCGGCAAGTCCCGCCTGCTTTACAGCGTCGCTTTTGGCGTGGGGAATGGCGATCCCCTCTCCTACTGCTGTCGTGCCTTCTTCTTCCCTCTTCAGGATTCCCTGGCGGTAAGCCTCTTTATCCGCCAGATTGCCTGCCTTCTCATGCAGAGCGATGAGCGCGTCAATGGCTTCTTCTTTTGAAGCGGCCTGCCCCCCTGTTATGATCGCTTCTTTTTTTAATAAATCCGTAATCCTCATAACCCTTCTCCTTCTCACTAATCACAAATTCTGAAAAAACGCTTTTATTTTTTCTTTTGACGCAAGCCCCTCTGAGCACGCGGTGGCTGAGCCCGCGGCAACCCCCAATTTCAGCGCGTTTTCATAGTCTCCGTTTTGCAGATATCCGGCCAGAAAGCCGGCTACCATGGAATCTCCCGCGCCGACTGTATTTTTTACTTGCCGCCTGACGGCTTCCATCCGGTAAGACGCGCCATTTTCACACAGCAGATAGGCTCCCTTTTCCCCCAGAGAGACCAGTACATTGCGGGCCCCCAGCCCCCGCAGTTTTTCAGCCGCTTCCCCTAATTCCCGCTCCGAGCGGATGGCCGTCCCAAGCAGCGCTTCCAGCTCGTCCCTGTTGGGCTTTATGAAAAACGGCCTGTATTTCAGCGCGCCCTTCAGCAGCTCCCCTGTGGCGTCGATCACATACCGGATCCCTCTTCCGGAAAGCCGCTCCAGCATTACATCATAGGTGTTTTTCGGAAGTGTATTCGGTATATTTCCGGAAACCACCAGAATGTCCCCCTCCCTCAGCCGGTCCAGCTTTTCCAGCAGCTCTTCCAGTTTTTCCTCTGTAATTGCCGCTCCCTGCGTATTGATTTCTGTTTCTCTTTGGGTTTTGATTTTGATATTGATCCTGGTAATTCCCTCTTTCAGGCGGACAAAATCGGTCGCGATCCCCTGCTCCTTCAGTCCCTTTTCCAGCGCTTCCCCTGTAAAGCCGCCGATAAAGCCCAGCGCGACATTTTCGATTCCCAGCCGCGTCAGCACAGCCGATACATTGATGCCTTTCCCTCCAAAATAATAGGTTTCCCGTTTCGAACGATTTGTTTCCCCCTGTTTGAGTTCATCCATGTATACCACATAATCAACGGCCGGACTGAATGTGACCGTATAGATCATTTCACTCTACCTCCTTTATTACGGTATGCTGCCTGTACTGTGGATTTTCCGCCCGGTCTGTAATAATACAGGCATCCTCCAGCTTTGCAAAGGTCACAGAAGATATGAGGCCGAATTTCGCGTGGTCGGCCAGAACAAAAGACACATAAGACTGCTCCATGGCAGCTGTCTTCACCGCCGCTTCTCCCATATCCGGTGTCGAAAATCCCCTGTCTATATCCACACCGTTGGCCCCCATAAAGCATTTGGTAAAGTTGTACTTTCGAATGGACTCGATGGCCGGGCTCCCGATAGCCGCCTCTGTGGAGGCCCGCAAAAGCCCGCCTGTAATATATACGTCAAATCCCCTTTGAATCAGCTTCCTCGCGTGCATGATCCCGTTTGTCACATATGTAACATTTTTCTTTTCCAGATAAGGGATCATTCTTTCTGTCGTTGTTCCCGCGTCAATAAAGACAAAGTCATTGTCATTGATCAAAGCAGCTGCGTATCTCGCGATCTTTTCCTTTTCCGCCGTGTTGATCCTGGTCCGCTCCGCGACGCCTGTTTCGCCGAAGGTCATATCTCCTGATATGGAAACTGCCCCTCCGAAAACCCGTTTCAGCTTCCCCTGCTGATCCAGTTCATTGATATCGCGCCGGATGGTAGATTCGCTGATGCCCAATTCCTTCGCAAGGCTGTTGACTTTTACCGCGTGTTTTATCTTCAGCTGCTTTAAAATCTTTTCTTGTCTTTCGTCCTGTAACATCTTCTTCCCTCCTGCTGCCTTTAGTATAGCACCATTTCGATCAAAGTCAATCATTTTCTTCCAAAATCGATCATTTTATTTCATTTTCTTTCAAATTCTTTCAAAATTCATCCATGAGGCCCGCTCTCCCTGCCCCTACGCCAAAGCTCTGAACTACCTCCAGATCAGGTGAATTCAACAGATCCTCAACGGTAACAAGCTTTCCGCCGTCTGAATCCAGATCATATCCGAACCTTTTATACGCGTACCAGATCAGATAAGCGCACTGAGCCGTCAGATGTTCTTCTTCGCCGCTTCTGTCCCCTATAAGGCCGCTTGTAAGGCTGTAGGGAATTTCTGTAAGATGATTTTTTGCATAACGGGCGATCTCTTTTCGCTGCTTGGCGCTGGCGCCCTTTAGCCTTAAAATTACAAAGGAAGAGCACTGTTTCCAATGCTCCGCGCTTTTTATGCCGGAGCGGCAGCCGGGCATCTTGGCTTCCAGGCACAGATTTTCTTCCGCGTCTACCAGCAAGCCTGCGTGGCCGTGCCGCCAGCCAAGACTGTGTGAAGAAAAGGAAAGGAAAATATCTCCGTCATTGAGCGGAGCAACCAGGACCGGATTGTCCTGATCCTCTTGAATCTTGTCCTGTCTGGTGAAAAGGCTACTACGGCAGCACTGGATCTTCCGTTTCGCGAAATAAGATTCCTGAAAGGCCAGAATGTCTTCCTTTTTATAATGGCTGTTTCCCCGAAGCTGATCCAGGGCAGGCTTTCCCAGGCCGGTCTGCTGGTATAAAAAGGCGTAATCCTCGCGATTCCATTCTGTTTTTTCCAGCACCGCCTCAATGGAACGTTTTTCACCTTTGAGGCCCGTCTCTTCTTTTCCCCAGTGTACAAAGGGCTGAAAAACAGCTTGTATGAGCAGCAGAAGCAGCGCTATTCCTATACCAGCGGCTATTTTATATCTTCGCCTCCCAAGCGGATCACCTGTTTTTCTGTGACCCTTCATAACAACGCCTCCTGCTTTCAGTATGCGCGGACCGGCCGGTTCTCATACTTGAATTTATCATCCGCAGCGCCTATAATGAAAAGAAAAGACTTTGGAGTAACTTTTATGAAAAACAGAAAATCACCCGCGTTGGATATGACTCTGACAGCAGCTCTTACCTTTATCCGGATCCTGCCGGCTTTGCTGCTCTTTGAAATATTTTATAAGCTTTTATGCGCCGCTGTCTTCCGCCCTCTGCTATCATTCATTATGCAGAAAGCGCTGAATATCAGCGGTTATGAAGTGGCTTTCAACGGCGATATCGCAAGTGTTTATACGGATCCCGCCGGAATCATCGGTACGATTCTTCTTTGTATTCTGGCCGCGCTGCTGGCTTATTTTGAATTCGCTTCGATTATTCTTATGATCTATTCCCGTTACAGCGGAAGTCCGCTTTCTCTTCCGGATTCCATGAAGATGGCTCTGACCACCTTTCGAAGCCTTATAAGCGTCGGTTTTATCGGCTTTGCGATCTATGTGCTGGGACTGCTGCCGCTGATCGGCTTTGGTCTCGCGCCGTCCATCCGGCCGGAGGGTGAAATCCCCAGCTTTATCAGCGGTGAGCTTTATAAATCCACCTTTGGAAGCATTGTGATGGTCCTCTTTTACGCGCTTATGTATCTGTTTTTCATTTGTACAGTGTTCGTACTTCCGTCTATGGTTCTGCGGCGGCATAAATTCGGCCGGGCATTTCGGATAAGTCTGTCTCTGCTCCTTTCTATGAAGCTGAAAAACGCCCTTCCGCTCCTGTTTTTATTTGCGGCCTGGTGCGTTTTGTTTGTTTATCCTGGGGTCGTACCGACCTACTACGCGGGGATCTCCGACGCCAGCGTCGCGGAGATTCTGGGGACCTTTTTCTTCTCCTGGAAAGGTATCCTGCATTTTCTCCTGGCAGAAGGCCTTCAGATCTGTCTGAGCCTTCTTATTCTTACCTTCCTGGTAGCTGTGTACCGGCAGAGCGGAGGCAAGGTCAGCCTTAATGAGCAGGCCATGCCGGTCATCGACCGCAGACTGAAAAAAACCAGGAGTATCGCTTCCCGGCTTTACAGTTCTCTCCGCTTCCTTGGGCAGGCCATCACCAGATGGATCAGCGCAAGGCCTTTTTATCAAAAACACAAAAAGCCCCTCTGGGCCGTTTTCTGCGTTCTTTTGTTCCTTGGGATCTTCGGGTTGCTCTACAATCAGACCAACTCCTATGATCATGTGGTCGTAGGCCACCGGGGAAGTCAGGCGGGAGTGGAAAATACTCTGGAAGCGGTAAAAGGCGCCATTGACGCAAAAGCCGACTATGCTGAAATCGATGTTCTGCTTTCTAAGGATGGTGTTCCTGTTGTTATACACGATGATAACCTGAAGCGTCTGTCCGGAGAAAATGTAAATGTGTACGACCTGACCGCGCGCCAGCTTGCCGGGCTTTCCCTGTCTCAAAACGATAAAACAGGCAAAATTTCAACTCTGGATGAGATCATCGATTACTCCCGCGGAAACATTGATCTTCTCATTGAGCTGAAGCTGCATGGCCACGAAACGTCTGACATTGTAAAAGCCGTCATCCGCGTAATCGAGCAAAACCACTTTCAGAAGAACTGTCAGATTATGTCCCTTGAATACGATCTGGTAAAAGAATTAAAAACCGATTATCCGGAATATACTGTGGGATACTGCGTTTACGGAAATCTGGGAAGCGCGCGTCTCAATTCCCTGCAGGAGCTGAATGTAGATTTTCTGGTCATTGAGGAAAGTATGGCGTCCCAAAGCTTTATCGCGGAATGCAACCGGGCCTGGCTTCCGGTCTATGTCTGGACGGTGAATAAAACGGAGTCTATGGAATCCTGCCTGAAAATGGGCGCTTCCGGAATCATTACAGATAAGCCAAAGCAGGCCAGAAAAGCGGTAGACGCCTATATGCAGTCCACTTTGAATTAATCCATGAAATCCGCGTCAAAAACTAAAACAAAAAACGTTGAAATTTCAACGTTTAAATGGTGCGCCTGGAGGGACTTGAACCCCCACGGTCTCCCACTAGATCCTAAATCTAGCGTGTCTGCCAATTCCACCACAGGCGCATATTATCTTTTCATCAACGGATTTGATTATACTATAAATCTTTACTGATTTCAAGCTTTTTCTCTTCATATGGATTGTACAATATGATACAATATGAATCAGAGACTGAAATCGTAGCAGAAGAGAAAACTTTAGAGAGGTACATATGAAAAGAATATTAGGAATTATTTCAATCTGTATTGGCATAATCGGCGGTTTTATCATCGCTCTGAGGGGACGCGTTCCTGACGCTATGGCAGGAGCTACCGTATTTATTCTTCTCGGTATCTATTTGTACAAAGGCGAGAAAAGCAAGAAGTAATTCTGATTCTTCTATGCGGACACAGACGAAACCCTCCCGCGGCAAAGCGAAGCTGCCCGCGGGAGGGTTTATCATTTTTATAGACAAATCAATTTTCAAAGCTTACGGCCATCTTTTTCAGGGATTTCACCGCTTGCCATCGGTTCCTATTTTTCCATACGTTCTTCGATTGGAACATAATCGATATCAAATTTAAAATATCTAGGACCCAATATGCTGATACCTTTTTCATTACGGAAAACTTCATTTGCCCGCAGTCCGATGACACAGACTTCATTTCCTACTTCAACAAGAGGGTTTGCGATTGGCTCTCCGGTTTTGGCGTCTACAACGGAAATAATGTCCGGACTTGTTACATATGGCTCTCCATTTTTCCACATTACATGGTTTTCATTTTTGAACCAGATTTTATATTCGTTTCCTTCATCCGCTCCGCTTCCCTTAATGGTATGCGTTCCGTAATAATATCCGTCATCTTTTGTTTCTTTCCCGGTAACAGTTCCTCGGGCAAGAACCCATCCTCCCAGATCGCTGACCAGTTCAGCGACAGGATCCTTTCCCTTTTCACGGGCTTCCCGAATCAGCTTTCCAATATTATAACAGCGTGTCAGTGTTCCCGCGTTAACGCATTCCTTCATCTCTTTTCCTGAGATAAGAAAGCCTGCCTGTCCAACCAGTCCATAAGCGGTTTCCGCTATTTTCTTTCCTAACCGTTCTACAACCCGATAATTAACCGCGTGTTCAATGTAGCTGATGTCGCCGTATCCATCGACCGAGGCCACAGGCCATAGAGCTTTACCCCTCAGATAAGGCGTTGTCTGCTGGATCTCAGGAATCGCTCGGCCTGTATAATCGCCGTCAACGCATACGGCCCCGCTGACAATTCCCGCTGCCACACCGCCTGGAGTATTCGCGCCACCAAGCTCGATGGGAACGATTGCGCCGATCTCTGTTTCACAGAACTTTCCAAGATACTGAATCGCTTTTGCCAGCTGCTCTTTTTCCGTATAAACCTGGTCGGTAAGCCCGAAGTCTTCCATTTCAGCAGTAACTTCCGGAGTATGAGGCGCTATCGATCCCATGAGGAAAGGACAGGCTGTCATAATATCATCCGGAATCTCGCTTACATCGACCCAACCGATTTCCGTGCCTTTTTCGATTTCCGACATTAAAGATTCGATACCATTGGCAGGAAGTCCGCCGCCGCCTGTTCCCATAAAAGTACATCCCCGGACAAAGTCTTCGACCTGCTGTCTGGATTTTAATTTCATAGTTGCCATAATAACCTCTCTTTCCGACAAATGAATATATATTTCTTATTTTATTTTTGTAACTGCTCCATTTTCATCTTCTTCATAGCTTCCGCCAACAAATAACAGACGCTCATTATTTTTTAGCACTGCGTAAATAATGATATAAAAGATTCCCGCGACAACCATACTGTTAATCGCCGGTATTCCCCACGGCACAGTATAGCCAACGACGCACGCTATGATCCAGGATATTACGGCAGGAACAGAGCAGAACCCATGCTTGACGCCTTTCCCGAATTGATAGTTTTTCTTTTTAATAAAGAAGAAGTCTAAAATGAGAATGCCCGCTACAGGCGGGATCCCTGTGCCGAGAATTCCCAGCCATGCGGTAAAATAATTAACAATGCCCGCGGCGCCGGCAATCGTCGCTAATATCCCAAAGACCAGAACGATATATTTTTTCTTAAATCTCGGGAAAGCAACTGTAGCGGCGAGTGATGAAAAATACAGATTATTATCATTGGTTGTCCACTGCGCGAAAATCAGCATCAATAACGCCCATGTTCCGAAGATCTGAAGCAGCGCAACCGCTACATCACTTGTATCAGCCGCTACGCACATAAAATATCCACTGATAATTACAAATGAGTTTGCAATTATAAAACCAAATATGGCTCCAATTACGCTGTGTGACGTTTTCTTTCCATAACGGGTGATATCCGGCTGAAGAACAGCGCCCATCGCGTAGGCTCCTATTACGGATACAATGCCGGTTGCCAATGTCATTGCGCCTGGCCCTTGCAGCGACAAGTCATTAAACGCGTCCAGACCGCCGACTTTATTTACGGCCAGACCGCATCCTACGATACACATGATCAAAATCAGCGGAGCCGCAATATTACTCAAAAGTTCCAGGCCCTTATATCCGATATACGCTGTGGTCATCATGAGAAGCCCTCCCCAGATTCCCGCAACAGTAGGCTCTGTAATAAATCCCGCATTGGGAAACATCGCATGGATTGTTGACCCAAAAAAGCCGCACTGATAGCCAAACCATCCAAGCTCCACGATGGCGGTAAGGATCGCTATAATATAGTTTCCCAGCACGCCGAAGGATTGGCGCATAAGCATCGCGATGCCTACCCCTGTTTTAGTTCCAACATAACTGAGCGCTCCGCCCAGAACGGATAAAACCGCATTACCGATAATACAGGCGATGATTACATCTTTCAGGGATAAGTTTCCCGCAAAGCTTGCTCCTGTATATATGGAACTGAGACATATAATACTGCCTACCAATACCATTGCTAACGAAAAAGAGGATCGCCTTTTATCAACAGGCACAACTAATGTAGCATAATCATTTACATACTTTTGCTTTTGTGTATTAGTATCATTCATAAAACCCTCCTATGTATGAATAAGATAATATAATAAATTCTTTTCTTTTTCATTTTATAGAAAAAGAAATCAAAAAAAAATGTTTCAAAAACAAAATAATCTCAGATTCTTTGTTTTTGAAACAAAATTTTTGTTCAGCAAATCCTATTTTTCTTTTAGTCTCTCGGCAATCAGGGCATTATACAGATAAAACATTTGCGCGTTATCCTTCATATTAAGATTTAAGATTTCCATAGCGCTGTTTATTCTGTATTGTATCGTGTTTTTATGAACGAATAGATGCTGGCTCGTTTTAGAATAATCCCCATTAAAATCAATCATGAAGGCCTGAAGTGTTTCCATTAAATTACCATTATGCGCCTGGTCAAATTCCTTCAGGGGACCTAAAATATCCTCGTCCAGTTCACACTCGCGGACCACCGTTTTATTGTCCTTCAAAAGTTTAAGCTCCGCTTTTTCTATTATATGTCTGACAGGAAATACAATTTCGCAATAAGGGAACATCTCCACCCCACTGCTTAAGTAATTCATCATAACGCGCTTTCCACGGATCCGGTCCAGATAAATACATATATCTGCCGCTCTTCCCTCGAAAAGCTCCTTTATTTCATCCTGTACATCATAAGTATTGGCGCCGCTTAAAAACAAGATGATTTTATAGGACTTAAACTTTCCGCTCAGGTATGGAATGTTCCTCGAATCGAGAACGCGAAGGATTGCTTTTGCCACCCCCTCATCCGGCCCTTCTAGGATGAGCGCGTTCCATTTTGATTCTTCATTCTCACAAAGGATTGGAATAGTAAGATCCAAAGTTCCTTCAACAAGAAGTTTTATAATCTCATCATTTCCTGTCAAAGCTAATTCTTCATGATAGATATCTACACACAATTTCACACAGGAAAGCATCCAGTCTTCAAATTTGTTATTATTAGCGGTTTTCAAAACTATAATTACATCTAATTTGTTGCTATGATAATGCTCCACTAAATACGTTTCATTTTTTTCCCGCAGCATGGCTCCATTGTTCCCTGCCACACTTTTTTCTATGACCCTTTTTATCAGCGCTTCATCACACGCTTCCTCTGTGGACAGTAAAATCTGCTTTGAGGTGAAAGATGTAATTACGATATGAGCCAACGTAAACTTTGAAATTACTTTCAGCGCGTCGGCCGCGGTCCCTCCGTTCTCCCATTGCTTCCACATAGCGCTAATTACTCTTCTGTGAAAATAGTCGGCCTGCTGCTTGAGGGTTGAAAAAATTTCTTTCATTACATCTTCATAAGAGATCCCTTTATTTTCTTCATAGTCGATTACTATGAGTGGAAAACACAACTGGTTGCATAATTGGATTACTTCTCTGCTGAAGGCTTTGATGATCCTTCCATAGTAAAATACAATCAACCCCGAAACATTGGAACGATGCATTGATTTAATGGTATCACACTGCTTTACGATGTCATCTTTTACTGTATACAGCGCGCTTATCATGATATCCTGGCTTTTAGCGGATTCAGTTAAAAGCTCTATTGCGTCACTGTCCTGATCCCCTGCAATTTCCAGGATTGTAACCCCGTCTACATTGTTGTAGACGCCTTTATCACCCGCAATGATCCGCGCCTTTTTCAGGGTATTCAGTGACAGCAGATTTTTTACAATCATTTTCATTAAAATCACATCCTTTAAACTGCATCATTTCCAATCATTATTCTTAAATAAGAACAAAGCCGGCTTCGCCGATTTATGTTCAGTGGTAGACTTTGTTGATATTCCGGAAATATCGAAAACGATATTTCCTATATAATAAAAAGACACCTGACTTGCTTAACGTAAATCAGGTGCTTTCTTTTGGTGACCCTACCGGGAATCGAACCCGGGTTACCGCCGTGAAAGGGCGGTGTCTTGACCGCTTGACCATAGGGCCTAAAAAAACCGGCAACGTCCTACTTTCCCAGGCAGTCCCCCGCCAAGTATCATCAGCGCTAGAGA
>JAJCKG010000029.1 GCA_020558355.1 bacterium 210820-DFI.6.37
CGGATGAGCAGAAAAAAGCGATTGCGCTGGAAATGAAAAGAGAGGGCATGGAGCCGGAGCAAATAGCCCGGCTGACTAAGCTGACACTGGATGAAATAGAAAAGCTGAACCTGTAATCCAAAAGCGGCAATCAAAAAACATAAAAAAACATAAATTCCTATGGAAAAGCGGAGGATTCTGTTGTAGAATACAAGAAAGTAAGTTGTGTGTGAAAGAAAAAGAAGGAGGGCAATCATGAATCTTTTAGTATGCGTATTTTTAGTATGCGGAATCCTTGCTGTAGCTTTTGGAATTGTTTCACTGGTCATTACAGGGAAAAAAGCGGAATTTGCGGTTGTGCAAGACGCGTACGGCAACAGGATATCACGTTCCTGCAGCGTTGCGAGGGCCAGAGCGATGGTATCTCAGGGCGAGGCGACCCTGATAAGGGCAAGCTACCCGGTGACAATCCGGCTCAATGAACCGCGGGAAACAACGGGGCGTAGTTCCTAGTGTGGGAATAACAGGAATAAAGGGCAGTATTCGCCCAAAGACAAGTAATTTTAGGGACAAGGTTATTAGTACCTGTCCCTTTTTGTGTGGCGGCGCAATAAAAGCGGCGAAAGGATAAAAGTCAGAATAGAGTGACTGCAACGACAAAAACGAAGCAAGATTATACAAAAAATGTGTGATATAATAGCAAATGAGTTTTAATGTATTATGAAGATGTATTATGAAAAAGAAAGGATGTATCATGCATTTCATAAAAGATTACGTGCGGGATTTAAAGTGTGAATTCAAGGGGTACAATGGAAAGCGGCTGAGCCGGGATCTTATGGCGGGGGTTACAGTAGCGGCAGTCGCGCTGCCCTTAGCTCTGGCTTTTGGCGTCAGCTCGGGAGCGACGGCAGCCGCGGGATTGGTGACAGCTATCATTGGAGGTGTTGTTATCAGCCTTTTGTCAGGAGCTTCTTTTCAAATCTCAGGACCTACGGGAGCTATGACAGCCATTCTGGTAACACTGGCGTCAAAATACGGAATGCAGGGTATCCTGATTTCCTGTTTTTTCGCAGGGATTATACTGGTAGCTGCCGGTATTCTCAAAGTAGGAAGAATCATTTACTACATACCATCCTCTGTTATAACCGGGTTTACCTCAGGAATCGCTATTATCATCGCTTTGGGACAGCTTGATAATTTTTTCGGAGTGACTTCTGAAGGCGATCTGGCCATTATCAAAGTGTTATCTTATTTTACTTCCGGGTTTGATCCGGATTTTCCAACAATGGGAATCGGCCTTGCCATTATCATCATTATGTGCCTGTGGCCGAAAAAATGGAACGCGAAAGTACCTTCTTCTCTGGCTGCTTTGGTTTTCATTCTGGTTTTCAATCATTTTGCGGGGCTGGATGTCGCAGTAGTAGGAGAGATCCCCAAGACCTTGTTTTTAGCGGACCGTCTCTCTTTGGCCAGCCTGGACCCTTCCCAGTTCTGGGATCTGTTTGTGCCGGCGTTTTCCATCGCGGCCCTTGCCATGATCGAGTCGCTGCTTTGCGGGGCTTCCGCTGGGAAAATGAAAAACGAAACCATCAACGGCGACAGAGAGCTGATCGCGCAGGGAATAGGCAATATTCTGATTCCGCTTTTCGGAGGTGTTCCAGCTACAGCGGCAATTGCCCGTACCAGCGTTGCCATAAAGGCCGGATGTGAAACGAGACTGACGGGCGTTTTCCACGCGGTGATTTTGCTGCTGTCCATGTTCGTATTAGCGCCGGTCATGTCAAAGGTGCCGCTTTCCGCATTGGCGGGGATCCTCATTGTTACTGCATGGAGAATGAATGACTGGGAGAACATCCGCTTTATTTTCAGCCATAAATTCAAAACCGGAATGCTTAAATTTTTCATTACCATGGCGGCAACCGTTGTTCTGGATCTGACCCAGGCCATCATTATCGGGGTAGCCTTCTCTACCTTTATGATCGTTGTAAAGCTGACCGATATCGATATTACCATTGCGGATATTGAAAATGAAAGGCTGGAAGAAATCGGAATCTATATTCCTAAGGTTTCAAAACGAATCCGGATGGCGTATCTTACAGGAACGATTTTCTTCGCGGTAACAGACAAATTGAAATCACAGCTTTCAGAACTGGGAAACACAGAGGTGCTGATCCTTTCCATGCGGGGTGTTCCAGTTATTGACCTTTCCGGCATCCAGGCCCTGCTGGAGCTGCAGCAGGAGCTTTCTGAGGAAGAGGTGACCGTTATGCTTTCCAGCGTTCAGCCCAAGGTACTGGAAGAGCTGAGGCGAGGCGGACTGATTGAGAGAATCGGAGAAGAGCATGTCTTTGACAGCGCGGAGCTTGCCATTGTCCGCGCGCAGAAGGAAATGGAAGAATAGGTTTCTTTAACTTGCCCCCTATCGCCAAATCATGTATAATAATTTAATGCGAAACGCGGGAAAAGGTGAAATTTTTGCCTGTAAGGAAAATTTTATGGAGAAACCAGGTTTAATAACAAGAGAATATGTAAATACTGTAATTAAGGAACGTCCCAGGGACATACATAAAGGCGACTGCGGGAAGGTCCTTATTATTGCAGGCTCTGTGGGCATGGCGGGCGCGGCCATGCTCTGCGCGCGGGGAGCGCTGCGGTCAGGAGCGGGTCTTGTGCGGATCTCTGCTCCGAAGGAACTGTATCCTGTTTTGCAGACAGGAGTTCCCGAAGCTACATGTGTCCCAAGGGAGCTTTCCCTACTGGATTTTATGGCGTGCGACGCGATAGCCATCGGTCCGGGGTTAGGAGATGATGGGCAAAGTGCCGAACTGATCCGCACGATTTTAAAGGAATACAGAAAAACCATTGTATTGGATGCCGATGGGATCAACGCTGTCAGTCGTTTCGATCTGGGACAGGAGCTGCGGCAGACCGGCGCTCAGGTTATTATGACTCCGCATCCGGGAGAAGCTGCGAGATTTCTCGCGTACTGCGGAATTGATATGAGCGGCATGCGGCGGCCAGCTGCGGCAAAAGCGCTGGCGGCAGCGTCTGGAGCTGTCTGCGTACTGAAAGGCAGCGGATCTCTGGTGGCAACCCAAGACGGAAATTCATATATTAATACTACAGGAAACCCGGGAATGGCAACTGGAGGCAGCGGCGATGTACTGACTGGTATCATTGCGGCTCTGGCCGGACAGGGCCTTGACCCGGCAGACTGCGCGAAAGCGGGCGTATTTCTGCATGGAATGGCAGGCGATCTGTGCGCGGCTTCCCTGGGGGAAACCGGCATGACAGCGCTGGACCTTGCAAACCAGACAGCGCTTGCTTTCAAAGAAATTATTGGAAAATAGAAGAACAAGATAGATAGGAGTGAAGGACTTGCTGGTAAAGAAAGGCGATCTTTATTTTGCAGATTTAAGTCCGGTAATCGGCTCCGAACAGGGCGGTGTCAGACCTGTCCTGGTGGTTCAGAACAATGTGGGTAACAAGTACAGCCCGACAATCATCGTGGCCGCGGTTACTTCTCAGAAAAACAAAGCCAATCTGCCGACCCATGTGGAAATCGCAGCGGACGGCAATGGACTCAGCAAGAACTCAGTAGTATTATTAGAACAGCTCAGAACAATTGATAAAAAACGGTTAAAGGAACGGATTGGTACCATAAGCCAGGAACGTTTACCGGATGTAGATGAAGCGTTAGGTGTAAGTCTTGGAATAACAAACACCTTTGAGTAGTTTTAAACAGCTTTTTAGGCGGCAGGCAGGAGGGCGTCTGACCCTTCTGCCCAGCGCCTGATATAGATATATAGAAAATAACGGGAGGATGAAGATGGATTACACACAGTTTGAAAAAACAGCGGCAAATATCCGTACAGGGATCGTCAAAGCTATACATAATGCCGGATCCGGCCATCCGGGCGGCTCTCTGTCCGCGGCAGATATCGTAACAGCGCTGTATTTTAAGGAGATGAATATCGACCCTGAAAAGCCGGATATGGCAGAAAGGGACAAGTTCATTTTGTCCAAGGGACATGCGGGTCCCGTTCAGTATGCCGCGCTGGCAGAACGGGGATATTTCCCGAAAGAAGATATTCTGCAGCTGAGAAAGCTTGGAAACCGGTTCCAGGGACATCCGAATATGCATAAAGTTCCCGGCATTGAAATGTCCACAGGCTCATTAGGCCAGGGCTTTTCCGTCGCCGGGGGAATGGCTATGGCAAACAAGCTGGACGGAAATCCGGGAAGGGTTTATGTACTGCTGGGAGACGGCGAGATACAGGAAGGAATCATCTGGGAAGCGGCTATGTCCGCGGCTCATTATAAGCTGGACAATCTGGTAGGGATCCTGGACTGGAACGGGCTTCAGATTGATGGAAAGAATGAAGATGTCATGACGGTCGCTCCCGTTGATGAAAAATTCCGCGCCTTTGGATGGAATGTGATCCAGATTGACGGTCACGATTTCGCGCAGATCTTTGACGCCTTTGAGCAGGCAAGAGCGCGCGAGGGACAGCCGACTATGATCATCGCGAAAACCCACAAGGGAAGAGGCGTTTCCTTTATGGAGGATCAATACGGATGGCACGGAAAAGCACCGAACGAAGAACAGACGCAGCAGGCAGTGGAAGAACTGGGAGGTGAATGGTAATGGCAGAAAAAATGGCCACAAGACAGGCCTACGGCAAAAAGCTGGTAGAGCTTGGAGAAAAATATGACAATCTGGTGGTAATGGACGCGGACCTTTCCAAATCCACCATGACCGCGGAATTCGGAAGTACATATCCGGAGCGCTTTTTCAATATGGGAATCGCGGAACAGAACCTGTATGGAGCGGCTACGGGACTGGCGCTTTCAGGAAAAGTGGTCTGCGCCAGCACCTTTGCGATGTTCGCGGCAGGACGGGCTTTTGAAATTATCCGTAATTCCATCGGTTATACCGGAGCCAATGTGAAAATCTGCGCGACCCACGCGGGGATCACAGTTGGAGAAGACGGAGCCAGCCATCAGACCTTCGAAGATATCGCTCTTATGAGAACGATTCCTGGTATGACCGTGATCAATCCATCGGATGGAGTTTCCGCGGGAAAACTGCTGGAGCAGGCGGTGGCTATGAACGGCCCATGCTATGTAAGACTTGGAAGAGCGGCGGTGCCAGTGTTCTATGATGAAAACGCCGATATTACCCTGGGCAAAGGAAACTGTCTCCGGGAAGGAAAGGACGCGGCTATCATCGCGACTGGCATTATGGTCAATGAAGCGATTCTTGCGGCGGAAGAACTGGCAAAGGACGGCATCGACGCCCGCGTTATCGATCTTCATACCATTAAGCCTATTGATGAAGAAATCATCATCAAGGCCGCCGAGGAAACTGGAAAAATCGTTACAGCGGAAGAACACTCTGTCATTGGCGGACTGGGAAGCGCTGTAGCGGAAGTGGTTACAAAAAACGCTCCGGCAAAGATGGCTTTTGTAGGGCAGAAGGATACCTTCGGAGAATCAGGAAAACCGGATCAGCTGAAGGAAAAATACGGCATGACCGCTGCGGATATTGTAGCGGCAGTGAAAAGCCTGTAGTGTTTTGACAGTGAAAAAGGGGGAAGCGTTTTTCGCAATGAGGAAAAAAGTTTTATGTTTTGTTCTGGCTTTTGCCTTATGTCTGTCCTTTGCGGCGTGTACGGCAGCTTCCGAGCCGGAGGAGCCGTCAGAAAGCACAGAACCTTCTACAGAAGCTCCGGCCAAAGATAAAGTATTCAAAACCAGCGATGAGCTGTTTCAGATTACAGCCGATGAAAACTGGTCTCCCGCGGAAGAGTCTCTGAATATTGAAGACGCCGGACTGGTTCTTGCAAAAGAAGCCGAAACGGCAGACGCCCAGGAGACATCCCAGCCAGCGGAGGCTTCAGAAAATGAAAAGAGCGGCGAAACAGCGGATGGCTACATAGCGCTGATCAGCGAATACAAATATAATTTTTCCGAAGGCCTTTCCGGATATAACAAGCTGGTGGTCAAGCATATGGAAAAAAATGTGGACGAGGAAAAAACCAGCCAATCGGAAGAGCTGAAGCTGGGGGAACATGACGCGTATAAAACCGTCATGTCCGGCAAAGTCGAAGAGCTGGAAGTCACTTACGCGATCTACTGCGCGGAAGTGGACAGCTATTACGTCCAGCTGATCTGCTGGAGCCCGGACGCCAGCCAGGACAAGCTTGCCGCGGAGTTTGACAAGATCGCGCGCAGCTTGCGGTCAGCGGAAGAGACAGAAGAGTAGAAAAAAAGTAATAACAGGCTCCCTTCCTGAATAGTTTTAAATATAGATCAGACGGAAGGGAGTTTTTGTTTTGGGTGAAAAAGAAAAAGAGAAAAAGCCGCGAAAGCCGGGGAAAAAAATCGTGATCCTGGTTATTGTTCTTCTGATTGCGGCCGCGGCGGCAGGAGTTATAGCGACAGGTCTGCTGAAGGGTGATAAAGCAGTGGAATTTAAAACATTAAGTGAAAGTAAAATACCTCAGGACATTTCCAGCCAGGTGATCCCGGAATACAGAACCCTGGAACGCGCGCTGGCTTGTGTGGTCGATGGTAAGGTTTATGTTGTAGTGACCAGAGGAGAAAAGCCTACCTCAGGCTTTGAAGTGGATATTGACAAAATGAAGCTGGAAGAAAAAGACGGAAAGCGTAATTTGATCGTATACGCGGATTTTAAAGATCCGGAAAAAGAAAAAGCGCTGGCTCAGGTGATCACCTATCCGGTCAAAGTGGCTGAGACGGATCTCGCGCAGCTTCCGGATGAAATCGAGCTTCGGATACAATACGAGGAATAACAATCTCTGTAAACAGAAAGAAGCCTTCCGCGGCAATTTTCGCCGCGGAGGGTTTTTTGATGTGCTGGGGACAGACTTTCCTGAAATGGATTGACAAAATATGTAACAGACTTTAAGATGTAAATAAAAGGAAGGGTGGCTATAAAACCTTCACATACTTTTCACGTGAAAATGATAAGATTAAAGCATATTGGAGAATAATGACGAGATTCGTTTGAAAAACAGGACGGATTATAGTACACTAGTCATAGTTGTGTATAATAAAAGGAAAGGGGCAAAACGCAGATGATCGTTTTCGACCATGTAACAAAGCATTATAAATCAAATATCGGACTGGATGATGTCAGCGTAAAGATCAACAAGGGGGAGTTTGTATTCCTTGTAGGTCCCAGCGGCGCGGGAAAGTCCACTTTTATAAAACTGATACTGAAAGAGATTGACGCTAATAAAGGTTCGATCCTGGTCAAAGGAAAGGACGTAACGAAATTTTCCAACCGGCAGGTGCCAAAGCTGAGACGGAATGTGGGAATTGTATTTCAGGATTTCCGACTGCTTCCGAAAAAGACAGTTTTTGAAAATGTGGCCTTTGCCATGGAAATCGTCCATCAAAAGCCCAAGGCTATTAAGAAAAAGGTTCCTCAGGTTCTCAGCCTTGTGGGAATCGGCACCAAGGCGCAGAAATACCCTAATGAGCTTTCGGCGGGTGAGCAGCAGAGAGTGGCCATTGCCAGAGCCATTGTCAATAACCCGGAAATCCTCATTGCGGATGAACCCACCGGAA
This sequence comes from bacterium 210820-DFI.6.37, assembly GCA_020558355.1. Classification (GTDB taxonomy): domain Bacteria; phylum Bacillota; class Clostridia; order Peptostreptococcales; family Anaerovoracaceae; genus Hominibacterium. The sequence continues at coordinate 7,579 of JAJCKG010000029.1, forward strand.
ATCTGGACCCGGATACCGCGTGGGAAATCATGCAGCTTTTAGAGCTGATCAACCAGCAGGGAACTACCATTGTTATGGTGACCCACGCAAAGGATATTGTAGACCGGATGAACAAACGGGTTATTGCCATTGAAAAAGGACGCGTTGTCAGAGATGATGTAGGCGCTTATGAGCTTGAAAGACTTGAAAAAGCTTTTGCCGGAGTGGAAGTCACATCCAATACGCTTCCGCACAGGCGGGATTATACAGGAAAACGATAAGGGGGAGACTTGAAAATATGTTCAGACGTTTTTTCTATACACTAAAGCAGGCTTTCCTTCAGGTATTCAGGAACAGGGCCATGACAATGGCGTCTATTTTCGCAATTACGGCGATGCTCCTGATTCTGGGGTTGTTTTTTGTAATTGTGATCAATATCAATACAGCGGCCGCTATGATCAGGCAGGATTATGATTCCATCGAAGTGTTCCTGCTGGATACTACCACAAAAGAACAGGCGGACACGATGATGGCCCAATTGAAAGAAGGAAACGGCGTAGAGGATGTTACTTACCGCACGAAGGAAGAGGCCATGGTAGAATTGAAGGCCAGATGGGGAGAAAGCGGCTATCTGCTGGATTCCATCGCGGACAATCCGCTTCCAAATTCCATTGTCATCAAGATCAACAGCCTGGAGGCGGCTGACGATGTGGCCGCGAAGGCGGCTTCGCTGGAAGGCATAGAGGATGTAAAATACTATAAGGAAACCGTGGACAAGCTGATGGGAGCCACCCGGTTTGTTCAAATGGCTGCCATTATCATTATGGTATTTTTGATCATTGTATCGGTGGTGGTGGTTTCCAATACGATTAAGCTGACTGTATTTAATCGGTCCAGGGAAATCAGCATCATGAAATATGTAGGCGCTACCAACTGGTTCATACGGGGACCATTTTTGGCGGAGGGGATCATTATCGGACTGATTTCTTCAGCGATTTCCGTAGGAATCTCAGCGGTAGTATATGAAAAAATCATAGAGCTGATCGGGCAGGAGGTCTTCGCGGTACTGTCAACGCCTATGGTTCCGGTGGATTTTCTGATCGAAAATCTGGTTTGGATCTTTGCCGCGCTGGGTGTCAGCATCGGCGCGTGCGGCAGTATTATTTCGATGCGTAAATTTCTGGACGCGTAGGGAGGCGCATTATGAGAAAAAAAATTACAATCATTACAGCTCTGATGCTGACCTTTATGTTGGTATTCAGCACAGGCTCTGTTTATGCCAAAAGTCTTTCTGAGATTAAAAAGGAAATCAAAGACAAACAGCAGGAACTGGAAAAAGGTAAGAGTGAAGAAAAGGAGCTGTCCAGCGAAATTGAAGAGCTGGAGAAGAAAATCGGCGCCGCTGAAAACAAGATGGAGACGCTGCGCAATAAAATCGAAGATACGGAAGATAAAGTAGTGACCGCTGAAGCGGATCTGAAAAAAGCGGAAGAAGAGGTAGAGACGCAGAATGAAAACCTCAATGTGCGGCTCAGAACCATGTATAAAAATGGGTCTATCGGCTTTTTGGATGTGCTGCTGGGATCCGGAAGCATCTCAGAATTCATCAGCAACATGGATATGGTGAAAAAAGTATATTCCAGCGATAAAGATGTGCTTGCGGATCTTCAGGATGATTACGATAAAATAGAAGCTAAAAAACAGGAGCTGCTTTCCCTTCAGGGGCAGCTGGAAAGCCAGAAGCAGGAGCAGCTGGAACGGCAGGCGGAGCTGACGGCGGATAAAAAAGAGGTTTCAAAGAAAAAGGCCAGCGTCGCGGCCAGCAATGCGGAGCTGGAAGATGATATCCATGATCTGGACGCTGAGGCGGACCGTATTGCCAGCATCATTAAGAATGACAGCAGCAAGAACAGCGGCGGCGGCAGCGGCGGCAGTTCCTACAGCAGCGGGAAATTCACTTACCCGGTTCCGGGGTATACAAGGGTTTCCTCTGATTTCGGGTGGAGAAACTGCCCGTTCCATGGAAGAGAGCTGCACTCCGGCACAGATTTTCCAGCGCCTTACGGCACCTCTGTAGTCGCGGCTGCCAGCGGGACCGTAGTTTTTTCCGGATATCTGGGAAGCTATGGAAACGCGGTAATTATCAGTCATGGAGGCGGCCTGTATACCTTGTACGGTCATAACAGCAGCCTGGTGGCAAGCTCTGGAGCAAAGGTTTCAAAGGGCCAGACCATTGCGAGGATCGGCAGTACGGGAAGCTCTACTGGAAACCACTGCCATTTTGAAGTGCGAAAGGGCGGAAACAGCCGGGGCAATGTAGTAAGCCCATGGAATTATTTAAAATAGGAGAATCGCAGATGAATCATATAACCCCAATCCTTATAGAACTGCTGGCTAAGCGGGGTATTGCGGGAGAATCAGAAATAAAGGAGTTTTTGTCAGAAAAACCCCAGAAAACTTATGATCCATTCCTGCTTCCGGATCTGGAAGCGGGAGTGGATTTAATATTACAGGCAGTGCGGGAGAAAAAGAAAATCTGTATTTACGGAGATTATGACGCGGATGGAATCACCTCAGTCAGTATCCTTATGGAATTTCTCGGAAGCATGACCGACAGGCTCGTATACTATATTCCTTCCCGATTTGATGAAGGATATGGACTTAACCGGAACGCCGTGGAGAAAATCCATCAGAATGGAGTGGAGGTTCTGCTGACCGTAGATTGCGGAAGCGTTTCCTATGAGGAAGTAGAGCTTGCCAAGGAGCTGGGAATGCAGGTCCTGATAACCGACCACCACAGCATTACAGATACCCGGGCCGACTGCCTTCTTATCAATCCGAAGCGAAGCGACTGTGTTTATCCTTTTCATGACCTGGCAGGCTGCGGAGTCGCTTTCAAGCTGGCGCAGGGCATACAAAAGAAGGCGGGGCTTCCCAAACCCGTATTGAACCGGGCGTTGGATCTGGTCGCTTTGGGTACCATTGCGGATGTAGTCCCTCTTCTGGATGAAAACAGGACGCTGGTAAAGCACGGCATGCGTATTATGAGCAGCGGTCTGCGGCCGGGACTCGCGGCGCTGATCGAGGGTATCTCTTTGAAAAAGGAAGAGCTGCGTTCCGATCAGATTGCGTTTGGGCTTGCGCCTCATCTGAATGCCGCGGGCCGTATGGGAGACGCAAAGGTAGCGGTGCGGCTGATGCTGGAAAAGGACGCGAACAGAATCCAGGAACTGACTGGACAGCTGATTGCGTACAACAAGCAACGGAAACAGATACAAAATGAAGCCTACAAGCGGTGTGTGGAGCGGATCGATGAGCAGATCGCGGACCGGAAATTTCTGGTGCTGTACACAGAGGAGGTCCATGAAGGAATTGCGGGAATTGTCGCGGGAAAACTGAAAGAAAAGTATGAAAGACCCGCCATCCTGGTAACTCCGTCAGGCGATTACGTGAAAGGAACAGGGCGGAGCGTTCCGGGAGTCCATTTATATAAGCTGCTGCAGTCCCATGAAGAGCTGTTTCTGCGCTTTGGAGGGCATGAAGGCGCCTGCGGATTTACGATGGAGCGAGAAAAACTTTTTGAATTGACCGAAGCGCTGGAACGGGATATGGAACAGATGCTGCGGGAGGATCCGGAGCTTTTAAAGCAGCAGCTTACAGCTGATATGGAGATCGAAGGAGAACAGGTAACTTTGGAGCTTGCTCAGGAACTGGAGCTTTTGGCGCCCTTTGGAAGTAAAAATCCAAAGCCCCGGTTTCTGCTGGGCCAGGCGGATATTATACAGCCTCAGCCTATGGGAGATGGAAGCCACGCGCAGTTCCAGGCCATCTGCGCTGACGGATACCAGGTGGAATGTGTTCTTTTCAGCAGGGCAAAGGATTTTCAACGCCAGATTTACAGCGGAATGCCTGTAGATCTGACAGGTTCTGTCGATTTTCAGGAATGGAGAGGACATAGAAAAGTACAATTCAATGTAGATAATATGATATAATCGATACATAAGGGGATGGAGGACAATTTGATGAATCTGAAAAAACAAAACTTTGTGATCCTGCTGATTATCGTGTTCCTGCTGGGCGGCGCCGCGGCAATGGGCGGCGTCGCGCTTGTAGAAAACGGCATTGCGGGAGGAACAGTAAAGGTTTCGAAAAAAGAATACAGCTACTACCAGCAGCTGGATGAGCGTTATTCCAAGCTGAATCAGCTTTACGATCAGGTGACGGAAAGCTTTTATAAAAAGCCGTCAGAGGAGGATCTGGCTACGGGAATGTACAAAGGCCTGGTCGCTGGTTTGGGGGATCCCTATTCAGCCTATATGACCGAAGAAGAGTATCAATCCTGGAGTGACAGTACTCTGGGCGAGTTCGACGGGATCGGTGTAACCTTTTCCACCAATAACGACGGACAATATGTAGTAATCAATACCATACCGGATACTCCGGCGGAAAAAGCGGGTCTCAAAGCGGGAGACCTTCTTCTGGCGGTGGACGGAAAGACTTATGAGACTATGGAGACCTTCAGCGCGGCCATGAAAGGAAAAGCGGGAACCAAGGTGACAGTCACCTATGAACGGGATGGGAAGCAAAAGGATGTCACTATGAAACGGGCAACGATTGTCAATGTGACAGTGGACAGCAAAATGCTGGAGGACCAGATTGGCTACATCCAGATCTCTTCCTTTGAAGAGCATACAGCTGAGGATTTCACCACAGCGCTGGAACAGATGGAAAAAAAGAAGGTAAAGGGCCTTGTGATTGATCTGCGGGGAAATGGCGGAGGCCTGGTAGATTCCGGACTTGAGATTGCGGATCAGCTCATGGGCAAGGGAACTGTCACTTATCTGGAAGATCAGAAGGGTGAGAAGCAGTATCTGAAATCCGACGCAAAGTACACCGAGCTTTCCTATGTTCTGCTGGTAGATGAAAATACAGCCAGCACATCGGAGATCCTGGCCGCCGCGGTAAAGGACAACACAGATAATCCGCTGGTAGGAACAACGACCTTTGGAAAGGGAATCGTGCAGTCCTCCGGCGAACTGAAGGACGGAAGCGCCTTAAAAATCACTACGATGCAGTATTTCTCGCCGAAAGGAAATGTGATCAACGGCAAAGGGGTAAAGCCGGATTATACTGTGAAAAACAGTAAAGACGGAAAGGAAGACACGCAGCTGGAAAAGGCAATCGAGCTGCTGAAGTAAAGGACCATTGAAAATCGGCGGGCTTATCTGGCAAAGGCTTGCCTTCCAAATGGCACTACGGCGCTTTAGGGCGTGAAAGCAAAAAGTGTTGACGGTATACGGGGCCGATGCTATAATTATAGTACATTTGTAATGAAAATAGTTGAAAGGAGCAATTTCATGGCATACGAATCAAAATTCAAACGTGCCGATATCGATGAGCTGTTTAAAGCGATCCTGTTATTAGAGGATGAAGAGGACTGCTACCGCTTTTTTGAAGATATCTGCACGATTAATGAAATACACGCCATTGCCCAGCGGCTCCAGGTAGCCAGGCTGCTTTCAGAAAAGAAAACCTACAGTGAGATCGAAGACATCACAAAGGCTTCGACCGCTACGATCAGCCGCATCAACAAGTGCCTGGTTTACGGCGCGGATGGATATCAGCGGATTCTAAAACGTCTGGCGGACGCCAAATAAAAGAGACCGGAAAAACAGGATATGCGCAGCGGAACTGATCAGTTCCGCTGTTTTTGGAGTAACGTATGTATTTATATGTGTATGAAGGATATCAGGGAGGCAAAGGCGGCAGGGAGAGAACCGAAGAACTGGTCCGGCGCGCCGCCAGAGCCTGTATCATGGAAGAGGAGCTTCGGCTTCCCAAGGCTTCTGGACAGATTCTGAGGACCGATAGAGGAAAGCCCTATTTTAAGGATGTGCCGCTGGAGTTTTCTGTAAGTCATACAGGAGAGCTGTGGGTCTGTCTCATTTCAACGGATCCCGGCCCGGTGGGCGTGGATGTGCAGCTGACCCGCTCCTGCCGCGTAGACCGGATCGCAAAGCGGTATTACACAGAGGATGAGCGGGAGTTTGTATCGGCTATGGGGGAATCGGGCTTTTTCCAGATATGGGCAAGAAAGGAAGCCTACGCGAAATATACCGGTGACGGACTGAACGAGGCGCTGGCCTCCTTTTCTACGCTGAAAAAGGGTCCGGTCGCATTTGTTGATTTTGATATCCGGGCAGGAGTAAAAGGCTCCTGCTGCATGGAAGAAAAGAGGGAATTATGGATAAGAACGCTGATATGAGGGCTTATGGAGCCGCCATCTTTTTTTCAGTACTGGTAGGGTTTTCCTTTCTGGGAGTCAAAACCTGTGTGCCTCTGGCAAACAGCCTGCAGATTTTGGTGCATCGCTATAACTTTGCCTTGCTAGCTCTCCTTCTTCTGGTGGTTTTGCGTGTGGCCAGACTCGATCTTAGGGGGAGGCCAAAGAAAAATCTGTTTTTAACAGCCGGATTTTATATTGGATTTATGGTCCTGCAGGTGGCAGGCCTTTACTTTTCCACTTCCATAGAAGGCTCTATTATCTTTGCGGTGGTACCGATTATCGCGCAGATCATTGCGTCCCTGTTTTTAGGGGAAAAAGCCACCCTGCTCCAGAATCTGTTTGTCTGTCTCAGTGTGGCGGCGCTGGTGATTATGATTCTTATGGGAAGCGCCGATATCAGCTTTCATCCAGTGGGGATCCTACTTCTGACCCTCTCTAGCGTTTCCATGGCCATCAGCAATGTTTACATGCGTTATGTGCGGGATCAGTACCGGCCTATGGAGATTTCCGCCGCCATTATTATCGGCGGCTGTGTGGTATTCAACCTGGCCTTTCTGGTGTACGGTCTCTTTTCGGGGAATTTGCGTACCTATTTTGAACCCTTCAGATACAGAGAGTTTATTATAGCTACAGCATATCTGGGCGTTGGATGCATCCTGCTTTCCGCTCAGCTTATGAGCTATCTGCTCAGCAAGATGGCAGCTGTAAAGGCTACAATTTTCGGAAACGTTTCCACGGCCATTTCTATTGTCGCGGGGGTTCTGGTACTGGGAGAAACGCTGCGGTCCTACCATATTATCTGTACCGGCCTGATCATTGGAGGCGTAATAGGGCTGAGCTTTTCTGGAAATAAAGCAAAGGAGGAGAAGGATGAGATTTCGCTTTCTGATGGAAAATAAGACGGATGGGCCAGGCTGTTTAGCGGAACACGGCCTGTCCATATATATTGAGGCGCAGGGGAGAAAGCTGCTCTTTGATACAGGAGCGTCCGCTCTCTTTGCGGACAACGCAAAGCGTTTGAAGGTGGATCTGGAAGAGGTGGAGGCGCTGATTATCAGTCACGGACACTACGATCATACAGGCGGAGTGCCGGAATTCTGCCGAATCAACAAAATCGCACCGATTTATATCCATGAGGACGCTTTTTATGAGACGTATGGAATGGAGAAGGGAAAGCCCAAGTCAGTAACCTCCGGCATCCGCTGGACCGATGAAGAACGAAGCCAAATCGATCCAAGGATTCTTCGGACCAGTGGGCCGGCGCGGCTGTCTGAGAATATAATTATATCCGGGACGATTCCAGAAATTGAAGGTCATGGGCAGACGGAGACCTTTTACCGAAAGCTGCCGGACGGAAGCTTCGAACCGGATCCTATGACACATGAACAGATTCTGGTCATCCGGGAGCCGGAAGGTCTGTACGTCTTTTCCGGATGCAGCCACAGAGGCGTTGTTCCGGCTATTCGCTATGCCAGAGAGCTCTTTGGCGGTGAACGGGTTGCGGTGCTGACAGCGGGGATGCACCTTTACAGCGCGGATGAGGAAACGCGGAGAAGGGTTATAGCTCAGGTCCTGGAGGAAGACATGGATATGGTGATACCGGTCCACTGCAGCGGTATCGAGGCGATCTGCGATCTGAAGCGGGCGCTGGGCGACAAATGTGTTGTGGCCACAGTAGGGAGCGGCTATGGATATTAAGGATACCGCGCTGAAGTATCTGGCGTCCCGGGCCAGGACCAGCGGAGAGATGAGAACGCGTCTTTTGGAAAAGGGGTTTGAAGCGGAGGAGATACAGCAGGTCATTAAGCAGCTGGAGGGACTCCATTATCTGGATGATGCGGATTACTGCGCAAGGTACTTTGACTACGCCTTTGGAAAGGGAAAGGGTACTTTGCGGGTAAAGCGGGAGCTGGAGGAAAAGGGCGTTGACAGGGAGGTCATTCAGATTGCCCTTGAAGATTATGAAGGCGCCCAAACGGAGCTGGAACGGGCGAAGCTGCAGGCGGCAAAGATCGCGGAGGGACGGCTTCCTGATCAAAAGCTGATGGGAAAAATCGGCAGAAGACTGACGGCTCTCGGTTACAGCAGTGACATCGTATACCAGGTGATCGGCGCTTATATGAGAGAGCAGGGCCAGTAATTTTTTTCGAGAGATACCCCTTTCGGGAAAGAAAAAAATTTAAAAAACTTTTGCGCATGCACCAAAAACGGGACATGGTTTGTGGTATAGTTTAACTATCAAGAGAAAGGGTATAACTATATCAAGTAGAACAGATGGAGGTGCATACGATATGTTGTTGCTTTTACCGTGGATTTTTATGCTGATCGCGATTGCGGGTGTAGTGTTCCTGTGGGAGGATTATCGGAGAGAAAGTCAGAGGGCCTACAGAGAGCAGGAGAGGATGGTCATTTATGAGCAGCTGGAACAAGGATATGAAGATTTCAAAGAAGAACAGAGACGATGCAGAAAATGCTGTTAGCAAAAAACTAATTGAAAAAACCGAATGCTTTTACATCGACGCAGTAGAAGAATTTCGGGAAGCGGAGCAGAAAATCATCAATGACTCCCAGTTCCGCAGCATCTTCCGCAAAAAAGATTATGACGGCAATATCGCGCTTCTGAAGGAATGCAGAAAGCGGGCGCTGAGCATCGATTTGCGGGAGCCGGAGTTTTACAGCAGCCAGCGGGAGGATACAAAAGCTGTGGCAGAGGCGCTGAGGCAGGCCGTTTCCGCTTTTACCGCGGTATGCGACGCTTATGTGCAGCTGCAGGTTTTTCTGAAGAAAAAGGCACAGAAAGAAGAAGCGAAGTTTTCCACTTATAAGGAAATTTTCAATAAGGTCAACGATTCGAAGAACGCGGCAAACTCCGCGCTGCACCATCTGGACATTGTATATACAGACTATACGGAACTTTTTGGAGATGAAGCCCATGAGTGACGGGTCGATCCGAAAGCTGCATCTTCTGTATTTTCTTCAGATTCTGCAGAAATACTCCGACGCGGAACACCCGCTGCTGCAGAAGGACATTCTGGATCTGATGAAGCTGGAATACGGCGTGAGCTGCGAGCGGAAGGCGGTGTCCAGAAACCTTGGGAATCTCCAGGATCTGGGTTATGAGATCGAGCATATTGATCAAAAGGGATATTATCTGAAATCCCGTCCCTTTGAGGACAGCGAGCTTCGACTTCTTATTGACAGCGTCATGGCTTCCCGCCATATTCCGGAAGCTCAGGCAAAGAAGCTGACGGAAAAGCTTATTTGCCAGTCCAGCGTATATTTCAAGAAGCAGATGCGGCATGTCCACAATATCGAGCGGATGGAACACGACGCGGGGAACCAGCTGTTTTATACCATCGAGCAGATCAGCCGGGCGATTGAAGATGGGAAAAAAATCACCTTCTTTTATAACAAGTACGGACCGGATAAAAAGCTGCGTCACACTACCAAGAGCAAGCATCTGGTAAATCCCTATCAGATCGTAGTTGCCAACGGACGGTATTATCTTATCGGCAATGTGGATAAATACAGCAATGTGACCCACTTCCGGGTGGAAAAAATTACAGAGATTCAGGTAGAAAAGGAAGCGGTAAAGCCGCAGGAGCAGGTGGATGAGCTGAAGGACGGACTGGATCTGCCGACCCATATGGCGGAGCATCTTTACATGTTTTCCGGAAAGTCCTCCTGGATCACGCTGAAGGTGGAGGAAAAAGGAATCAACGATGTCATCGACTGGCTGGGAAGGGATGTGGACATTTCCCGCGGGGGAGATGATTTTCTGGTTCGGTTCAAGGCCAACGAGCAGTCCATCGGCTACTGGGCCGTTCAGTTCGGCAGTACAGTAGAAGTGCTGGAGCCGGAGCGTCTGCGGCGGCAGGTGGCGGAGCGGGTCAGGAAGATCTATCAGAAATATAAAGGATAACATTATGGAATATATCATTTTAGCGGCGGCTCTGGCCGCAGTGGTTCTGCTGATTCTCTGCCTGATACAACTTTACGGTCTGAGAAAAAACAGCGGTCAGGGCGGGCAGCTGCGAGAGACGCAGCGGGCTCTGCAGCAGGAGATCACCGCTTCCCGCCAGGAGACTTTGCAGTATGTACAGGGAAGCTTTAAAAACCTGGGTCAGATGCTTGCCGGAAATCAGCGCCAGTCCGCGGAGGCGCAGGATAAGAGGCTTGCTGAGCTGAACCGTCAGTTTGCGGTTATGGCAATGCAAAATGAGCAGAAGCTGGAACAGATGCGTCAGACCATGGAGAAACGGCTGGAGCTTTTGCGGGAAGATAACAGACGCCAGCTGGAAGAAATGCGCGGCACAGTGGATGAAAAACTGCAGAAAACGCTGGACGCCCGGATCAGCCAGTCTTTCCGCCTGGTAAGCGAGCGGCTGGAGCAGGTCTACAAGGGCTTGGGTGAAATGCGGAATCTGGCCGCCGGAGTCGGGGATCTGAAAAAGGTTCTGTCTAATGTGAAGACAAGAGGGATCCTGGGAGAGATTCAGCTGGGCGCTATTCTGGAACAGATCCTGGCGCCGGATCAGTATGAAGAAAACGTGCGGACAAAGCCTTCCGGAACAGAGCGGGTAGAATTTGCGGTTCGCCTTCCCGGAGAGGAGGATGGCTGCGTTTATCTGCCTGTTGACGCAAAATTTCCGGCAGACGCGTATGTCGGCCTGTTAGACGCGTATGATACAGGAGACCGGCAGAAGATACAGGAAGCGGGAAAGCTGCTGGAACGGGCTGTGAAAAAGTCGGCCAGGGACATCCATGAAAAATATGTGGAGCCTCCCGCGACGACAGACTTTGCCATTCTGTTCCTTCCCTTTGAGGGGCTTTACGCGGAGGTGGTCCGGCGGGGACTGGTGGAAACTTTGCAGCGGGACTACAAAATCAATGTGGCAGGTCCTACGACTATGGCCGCGCTTCTCAACAGCTTGCAGATGGGCTTTAAGACGCTGGCGATCCAGAAGCATTCCAGTCAGGTGTGGGATGTTCTGGGAGCGGTAAAAACAGAATTCGACAAGTTCGGCGATGTGCTGACCGCCACGCAGAACCGGATCAATCAGGCTAACGCGGAGCTTGACAAGCTGATCGGGACCAGAACCAGAAGCATCCAGCGCAAGCTGCGGGGCGTTTCGGCGCTGGAAGAAAGTGAAAGTAAAAAACTGTTTGATTTTACAGATGACATAGATTAAAGGAGCGATTTCATATGAGTATTTACGCAATCGGAGATCTGCACCTGTCTTTTGCTCCGGGGGTTGAAAAGCCCATGGATATTTACGGCAGTGTGTGGAAAAACCATGCGGAAAAACTGAGACGAAACTGGAAGATGCAGATCCGGCCGGAAGACACGGTGATTCTGGCCGGGGATATTTCCTGGGGGCTGCGGCTTTCTGAGGCCATGTATGATTTTCAGTGGATTCATGACCTCCCCGGAAAAAAAGTGATTTTCAAAGGAAACCATGACCTGTGGTGGAACGGAATCAGCAAGCTTAACAGCCTGTTTGATTCGATTACCTTTGTACAGAATACGGCTTATGAAGCGGAGGGGTGTTTCCTGTGCGGAAGCCGGGGCTGGATCTGTCCGGGCCATGATGATTTTACCGGGCAGGATGAAAAAATCTACAAGCGGGAGCTGCTGCGGCTGGAAATGTCTTTAAAGGACGCCAAAGAGAGGGGCGCGGAAACCATCATCGGGGTCCTGCATTTTCCGCCGTCAGCGGGCAGCCATTGCGGTTCGGAATTTACCCGGCTCTTTGAGTCTTATGGCGTTAGTCAGGTGGTTTATGGACATCTCCACGGAGATGACGCATATGGAAATGGCCTGAAAGGGTATTATAATGGGGTGACGTACAGGCTGGTATCGCTGGATTATCTGGCGTGCAAGCCTTTGCGCGTAAAGGAGTGATGAAAATGATAAAACGAGTTGCGTTGATTGTAATGGATAGTCTGGGTGTGGGCGCGCTTCCGGACGCGGAGCGTTATGGAGATAAGGGCGCTGACACTTTGGGCCATATTGCCCGGGAGTATTCGGACCTGTCCATTCCTAACCTGCGGAAGCTGGGGTTTGGAAATATTCAGGGGGCGGCCGGCGGCCGGTTTGCTGTGGACGCGCCTTTGGGAGCTTTCGGAAAATTAAAGGAAATTTCAAGGGGAAAGGATACCATTACCGGCCACTGGGAAATAGCCGGACTCTATACGGAGGTTCCTTTTAAGACTTATCCGGAAGGATTTCCCGGGGAATTTATCGAGAAATTTCAGAATGCGATAGGGCGGGAAGTTCTGGGCAACTGCGCCGCTTCCGGAACTGTGATTATTGAAGAGCTTGGCCCGGAGCATGAGGCTACGGGAAAGCCCATTGTCTATACTTCCGCGGACAGTGTTTTTCAGATTGCGGCCAATATTGATGTAATCCCGCTGAAGGAGCTGTACCGGATCTGCGAGATTGCCCGGGAAATGCTGACCGGAGACTGGGCCTGCGGCCGAGTGATCGCCCGGCCTTATGTGCTGAAGGAGGACGGAACCAGGGAGAGGACCCCGGACCGAAGGGATTATGCTGTTTCTCCGCCTGAGCCGACGATGCTGGATCATGTGGCCGCCGCGGGAAAGGAAACCTATGCCATAGGAAAGATACGGGATATTTTCAATGGACAGGGGATTTCCAAGTGGGTCCATACGGATGATAATATGGATGGAGTGGATAAAACGATCCAGGCTCTGCGGCAGGACTTTGAGGGTCTGATTTTCACCAATCTGGTGGATTTTGATTCCAAGTACGGGCACAGAAGAGATCCCATCGGCTACGGAAAAGCCATCGAAGCGTTGGATGCGAGACTGCCGGAAATCATGGGGGCTATGAAGGAAAGCGATGTGCTGATTTTGTGCGCGGATCATGGAAACGACCCGGTTCACAGCGGATGGGACCATACAAGGGAGCATGTGCCTGTGGTCCTTTTTGGCGACGGAATTAAGGCCGGAGCGGATCTGGGCGTCAGGGATTCCTTTGCGGATATTGGCGCTTCCATATGCGAAATGCTGGGAGCGGAAAGAACGGCGGTAGGAACCAGTTTTCTGGATAAAATTCAAGCGCGCTAAAAGAGCTGCCGGACAGAAACCGGGAAAAGTCTGAATCGAGGGGGATCAGTACGATGAATATGAACGATATCATTATAAAAAAGAGAGATTGCGGAGTCCTTTCCAAGGAAGAAATCCGATTTTTTGTTGAGGGCTACACACAAGGAGCTGTTCCGGATTATCAGGCTTCCGCTCTTCTCATGGCAATCTTTTTTCAGGGAATGAATAAAGAAGAAACCTATGCGTTGACTTCCGCAATGCGGGATTCGGGAGACAGGGCCGATCTTTCTTCCATCAATGGGATCAAAGTGGATAAGCACAGCACCGGAGGTGTGGGAGACAAGACTACTTTTATTGTGGCGCCCATCGCGGCTGCCTGCGGCGTACCTGTGGCAAAGATGAGCGGAAGGGGCCTTGGCTTTACCGGCGGGACTGTGGATAAAATGGAGTCGATTCCAGGGTTTCGGACTACTTTGTCAGAGCGGGAATTTACGGATCTGGTGAATAAGAATGGTCTTGCGGTCATCGGCCAGACGGGAAGCATCGCGCCCGCGGATAAGAAGATCTACGCACTGCGGGATGTGACAGGAACGGTGGAAAATCTGAGCCTGATCACTTCCAGCATTATGAGCAAAAAGCTGGCCTGCGGAAGCGACGCTATTGTTCTGGATGTAAAATGCGGGGCCGGAGCTTTTATGGAACGGCAGGAGGCTGCGGAAGAGCTGGGAAAGCTGATGGTGGAAATCGGCAATGCGGATGGAAAAAAGACGGCTGCCGTGATTACAGATATGGATCAGCCGCTGGGCAGAGCTGTAGGAAACAGTCTGGAAGTCATCGAAGCCATTGAGACTTTAAAGGGAGCCGGGCCGGAGGACATTACAGAGCTCTCTCTTACTCTGGCGGGAATGATGGTTTACGCGGGAGGAAAAGCGGAGACACCTGAGGAAGGCCGAAAAAAAGCGGAAGAAAGTCTCCGAAGCGGCGCGGCGCTTGAAAAAATGCGCCTGTTTATTCAGGGCCAGGGCGGCGATCCGGCCGTAATCCACGATTACAGCCTCTTTGCGCAGCCAAGCTGTTTTGTGGAAATTGTAAGCCCAAAAACAGGCTTCGTCCAGAAAATTCACGCGAAACAGGCGGGAATCGCCTCTCAGCACGCCGGAGCCGGGCGGGCGACAAAGGAGGATTCTATTGATATGACTGCTGGCCTGTATCTCTACAAAAAGGTTGGGGAGGCAGTCCTGGAGGGCCAGCTTCTGGCCGCTGTCTATGGAAATGATGAGGAAAAAGTACAGGCGGGAGCGGAAGAACTTTTGGCCGCCTATGAGATCGGCGATGAAAAGCCGGAAAAGCGAAAACTGGTCAAGAAAGTAATCGGCCTGTAGCGCGATAGATTGAGACGATAGGAAAACAGGCGGGAAGCCGGGAAAGCGAAAGCACAGCGGGAAGCGGTCGCCACCGCCACTGGAATCCGGCAAATGGCGACGAGCCGAAGGGCTTTGCGCCAAAACAGGCGACCAGACGGGAAAGAATAACGGGAAGCGGTCGCCACCACCACTGGAATCCGGCAAATGGCGACGGGCCGAAGGGCTTTGCGCCAAAACAGGCG
>JAJCKG010000003.1 GCA_020558355.1 bacterium 210820-DFI.6.37
TCTGAGCGAGAACCTGAATGATTCCGGCACCCATTGTGCCTGTGCCTAATACTCCGATTTTTTTCATAATTACCTCCCTTACCGCTTCGTTGTTATTCTTTTAACTAATTGTATCATGGGCTGAAGAATCTGAAAAATTCAATGTTTTGATGCTGTCATACATTTTTTCTATAACGCGTTTTTGAAAATCCAGCAAAAAAGACAGTCCGAAACGCAAGTCCCGGACTGTCCCTTTTCGCATGTTTTATTCTTTATGTTTTGGAGTTAGCATTTACCTTTCTCAAAGTCTCACGCTTCAGACATTAGCCCCACAGCTCTTCATCGGACGGCTTGCGGTTGTTTGGCATGAAGCGAGCGATTCTGGACACATTCATCAGGTGCTTGTAGTCCAGATTTTCGGAGATACTGTTGTGTCCCCAGCTTCCGCATCCCAGTGTATTGGTCGGAGCCAGCCCATTAAAGTAGCTTCCGCCCGCGCTCGCGGCTGACATCTGGTTGATAACGAATCTGGATACGCACAGCTCCAGACCTACCTTTTCAATATGCTCTTCGGAATCGGAGTGGAAGGCTACGCTGTGACCCTTTCCATCCTTCTCCAGGTTCTCTCTGGCAATGTTGATTCCTTCGTCCAGATTCTTGTACTTGTAAGCCGCGATAACCGGAGCCATCTTTTCGCCGCCCAGAACATCTGTCAGTCCTGTGCCTTCCGCTTCCACAACGATAACCTTTGTGTCCGCCGGAATTTCAATTCCAGCCAGCTCAGCAACCTTTTCAGGAGACTGTCCTACGGAGTGGCGGTTTGGTTTTCCGTCCTGGAACAGCGCGCCTCTTACTTTTTCCAGGTCTTCCTGACTGCTGACTACATAACCGCCGTTGGCTTTGAATTCTTCCATGATGGCGTCATAATCCTTTTCCGGACAAATTACGGACTGTTCGCCGGAGCAGATAATGCCGTAGTCGTAAGCTCTTCCCGCAATGATCTTCGGAACAGCTTCTTTATAGTCATAGCCTTCATCGATGATGCACTGTACGTTTCCAGCGCCTACGCCGAGAGCCGGTCTTCCGGAGCTGTAAGCCGCGTTAACCATGCCCGCGCCGCCTGTCGCGATTACGATGTCCGCAGTGGAGATCAGGTTTCTTGTATTTTCTCTGGAGTGCTGATCCAGGATCTGAATCAGGTTTTCAGGATAGCCCAGCTTTGCAAGCTCCGCGTTCATCATCTCTACTGTCTTTGTGCTGCACTTCTGCGATTTGTGGTGCGGCGTGATAATGATAGCGTTTCCGCATTTCAGAGCAAACATGGCGTTGCTCATTGGCGTAACGATCGGATTGGTGCATGGAGTAATAGCGGCAACTACGCCGATAGGCTTTGCCACTCTGGTAATTCCGGTGGTTTCATCAGTATCCAGGATCCCTCTGGATTTCTTGCCTTTCAGATTGTTCCATACAATCCCCGCCTTCTGCTTGTTCTTCGCGATTTTATCCGGTACATTTCCCATGCCGGTTTCTTCAACTGCCAGCTCCGCCAGATATTCCGCGTTGTCATAAACCACCTTACCGATGGTCTTTACGGCCAGGTCTACCTGCTCCTGGCTCATTTTTTCAAATTCAGCCTGCGCTTTTCTCGCTCTTTCAATATATCCGTTGATATATTCCTGGCTCATTGCTTTTTCATCCATTTTTCACTACCTCCGTAAAATTTTTAACAATTATGTAACGTAATTTTTTTAACAATTTATTCTTCCAGCATACTTCCGGTATCCAAAAAGCGGCTGTGCCATGAGAGGGCTTCGCTGAGGATATGCGGGGTATGAAGCGCGGACGCGTCGCATGCCCGTTTAAAATAGCTCATCAGCTCTTCCTTAAAGTCCGGATGCGCGCAGTTTTCAATGATTTTCACGGCCCGCTCTTTTGGGCTCAGCCCCCGCAGGTCCGCATAACCCTGTTCTGTAACCAGCACCATGACTTCATGCTCCGTATGGTCTACATGGGAGACCATCGGCACGATGGAAGAAATTTTTCCTCCCTTCGCGGTGGACGGCGTGCTGAAGATGGTAATGGCCCCGTTTCGGGAGAAATCTCCAGAACCGCCGATGCCGTTCATCATTTTGGAACCCATAATATGGGTAGAATTTACATTCCCGTAAATATCCGCTTCGATGGCGGTGTTCATGGCGATAACGCCTAATCTCCGCACAACTTCCGGATTATTGCTGATCTCCTGCGGTCTTAAAATAATTTTATCTCTGAAAAACTCCACTTCATCGAGGAATTTTTCGAGAGCCGCCGGAGAAGGGCTGAGCGCTGTAGTTGACGCCATGACGGCCTTACCGGAACGGAGAAGATCCAGCATGGAGTCCTGAACAACCTCTGTGTAGCAGGTCAGGTTTTCGTACTCTGAATCACACAATCCGTAAAGTACCGCGTTTGCTACACTCCCTACTCCTGATTGTAGCGGCAGAAGAGAATTTGTCAATCTACCTTCAGCAACTTCTTTATTGAAAAATTTGATAATATTATCAGAAATTCTCCGGGAAGCGTCGTCTACTTCCCCCAGAGGTCTTGTTTTATCCTGCATATCGGTAATTACAATGGCGGCGATCTTGTCAAACCCGCATTCCATATATGGCGTTCCGATCCGATCCTGCGGCGCGCAGATGTTGATCGGCTTTCTGTTTGGCGGATTGTCCAGCAGCACGATGTCCGACATGCCTTCCAGGCTCATTGGCTTTTTCAGATTGATTTCTACAATAACCTTATCCGCGTTTTTTATAAAGGAAGGCGCGTTTCCAACTGCTGTAGTAGGAATGATATGGCCTTCTTCTGTAACCGCAAGGCCCTCCACGATAGCCACGTCGATTTTGTTGAGCATTCCGTAATTGACATACTGGGTGCTCTGAGACAGATGCATATCTATGTACTCTACTTCTCCCTCATTGATTTTTCCGCGGATTGTTGCGTTTGTATGGTATGGAAGACGTTTCCTGATGATGCCGGCCTCTGTCAGAGCCGTATCGATTTCCGGTCCCACGGACGCGCCTGTGTACAGATCGATTTTGATCTGCTCTCCGGCTTTTGCCCGCTCCGCCAGAGCAAGGGGCACCGCCTTGGGATATCCGGACGGTGTAAAGCCGCTGACGCCTATGGTCATACCGTCTTTAATGATTTCCGCGGCTTCCTCGGCTGATCTGACCAGAGCAAGCGCTTTGGAATCCCGCAGCCGGGCTTCCAGTCCCATCTTTTTTTCACTCATTTTTATACCTCCATTATACGATTGGCAATTGATTTAAAATAATGGTAAATATGATCATACATAGCAGGGCGAACGGATAGGTAGCTCCGTATCCCGCGGCGGGGTCATCGCTTTCCAGCGCGTCTACCGCGGCTCCAAGGCCCGGAGTGGAAGTCATTCCGCCGCAGATAGCTCCGGAAAGAACCACCCAGTTCAGTTTGAATACGAACCGGCCTACGATGAAGCCCACCAGCATAGCTACGATTCCGACTACCAGAGCCGAAATGGCCAGCAGCACGCCGGAGCCTGCCAGGGCGTTAATGGCCACATAACCGTACCTGAGTCCCACGATACACAGGAAGAATACCAGCGCTATGTCCCGTATAATACCCATTACCTTGTTGTCCATACGGAAGGAAAGGGGCCCGATCTTTCCGATACATCCCAAAACCAGGGACATGATCAGGATTCCGCCGGTGGCTCCCAGACTGAAATAGCCCAGAGGCCCCAGATAGATTTCAATGCTTCCCACCACATATCCGACCACGCAGACAATGGCAAAAGCAATCATATTAAACGGGCTGACCGGAATATCTTTTATTTTCGCGTTTCCTCTGGCCTCATCCATCTCCAGCTTGTATCGTTCTTTTTCTTTTTTAAGATCCATGCGGAAGATAATCGCAAAGAAGCTGACCGCAAAGATTACGATGATTACCCCGAAAGGATAAGCGATGGCGTACCCTGTGGCTACACCGCCGGTCGCGTTTGTTATGTATTTACTCTGCTGTTCCGGTGTAAGGGACGTTGTATTCTCTACTGTAAGAGCGTCATCCCCAATGGTGCTGATCACATGCTCTTTTTCCGCTTTCGTTAGATTCTCATAATCCGAAGCGATGGACTTGGCGTGATCCTCCGCTGTTTCCAGCGCCGCCCCAAGACCCGGCGAGCTGGTCAGCGCGCCTACATAAACGCCGGAGAACTCATAAGCGCTGGCGCTTTTAATCAGCTTCATTCCGCCGAAGCTTCCCAGGGCTCCCATAAAGGTAATGATAATCGCGAGAGCTACAAATTTAGGGCCGTACTTCTTAATTACAACACCCATATCCTTGGCAGCCAGAAGGCCGATAGCCGCTACAAAGAAAATCAGAGACATTTCCAGAAAATTACCATCAATAATTCCATTATCCATCATCGTCTTTGCGGCCTCATACCCTGCCGCGCCCTCGCCTTTCGCGAGAATGCTGTCCCCATATTTGTACATCGCCCATCCCAAAGCTAAGCCGGTAAAAAGGGCTCCCGATGATCCGAAACTGAATTTTCCAAATTTGATCTTTCCGAAAATCAAGCCGGTTCCGATAGCGACAAACATGAGCATGAAGGGGTTCATAATCAAGTCCATAAATTCAAATTTCATAAGGGCCTCCTTCTAAAAATTTTTTCTTTGGTTTCCAGCGCTGTTTTATCTTTGTCAAGAATATCACAAGCCGCAGCGGATTAAAAATTGATTATTCTGATAATACCATCAATTTTTTTAAAGTATACCGATTTAATATATTATGTTATACTATTCACAGAAAACAGGGATAAGGATGGATGAAAAGGAATATATTATAGCAGAGGCTTTCAGCAGAGGAGGAAGCGCCATGAACATCAACCATCTGAACTATTTCAAAGAAGTATGCCACCAGGGAAGTATTACAAAAGCCGCGGAGATATGCCACATTTCTCAGCCATCCATTACCGCTGCCATAAACGGCCTGGAAAAAGAACTGGGCTACAAACTGTTTTACCGGGTCAACAATCGGCTGCGGCTGACCGATGAAGGAAACGAATTCAAAGATCTGACCGATGATTTTTTAAAGCAGTTCGCGGACTACTATGAAAAGGCCCGGGATCTTTCCTCCAACCGGAAAACTATCCTTCGCCTGGGTGTTCCTTCGGTCATGGGGACGTTCTTCTTTCAAAAGTTTATTCCTGAGTTTAATACGCTGCATCCTGAAATCGGTCTGGAGATTTTTGAGATCGCTACGATGGACGGAATCAAAATGCTGGGCAACGCAGAGCTGGATCTTCTCCTTGGCATAAAAAACGAGACTTGTTACACCAATTGCGATTCAAAAGAAATTTTTGCCACAGAGCTGCAATTGGCCGTAAGCAAGGACAGCCCTCTGGCAAAGGAAGAGAAAATTACAGCCCAGATGCTGTCCGGACTTCCTATGGTCATTATTTCCAAAGGGTCTTATCATTATAAAGAGATCCTCAACACCTTTTGCGATACTGACCTGAATATTATTATGCATTCCAGCCAGATCTCCACTATTAAATATATGGTATCCGGTGGAAACGCCGCCACTATCATCTACAAGGATGTCTTCGCGTCCAACCCTGATATCCGCTGTATTCCTATGGAAAAGCCCATTCCAGCCCATGTCCACATATTCTGGCAGAAGAACGCCTACCGCTCGGTTGCCATGCGTACGTTCATATCTTACATAACCCATCTGGATTTTCAGTAAAATCGGGCGTTTACGCCCCTTTACGCGGTCCGGATAGTTTCTCCCGCCATTGCCTCCGGGGGTCTATTAAAATCAGAGAATCAAAAAAATCCTAAAATTCTCTTGGAATTCTCTTGACAACCGGGGCAATAGGGAATATAGTATAGACAACGATTAAACATTTGCTTAATCGTTTACTCGAAAGAAAGGAGCCATCCAATGACAAAACTTCCGCACAACCATGGCAACCACACTCAGGAGCTGCTGGAGCAAAAGCCGACACTGGAGACCTTTGAAAAAGTATCCAGCACGTTTCAGCTGATCAGCGACACGACCCGCCTGAAGATCCTCTGGCTGCTCTGTCATAGTGAAGAGTGTGTCATCAATATCGCGGCCGCCATTGATATGAGTTCCCCTGCCGTTTCTCACCATCTCCGGGTTCTCAAGCAGGCTGGTCTGCTTACCGCTCGAAGAGAGGGGAAAGAGGCCTATTATACTCTGGCAAAGACTCCGGAGGCGGAGCTGGTTCATAAAATCGTGGACAGCGTCTTCGATATGAATTGCAAGAGGTAAAAATTTTATTTTTCAATTAAACGATTGCTTAATTATTTATTTCAAGGAGGAAATCTTATGAAACGTTCATTCAAATTATCCGAGCTGGACTGCGCAAACTGCGCCGCAAAAATGGAAGCCGCTATCAACAAGCTAGACGCGGTTGACACGGCGACAATCAATTTCATGTCTCAGAGGCTGACCATCGAAGCCGCGGAGGACAAGTTCGAAGAGGTTCTGGATCAGGCGCAGAAAGCTATTAACAAGGTGGAACGGGACTGCAAAATCGTAAGATAGGCGCGGGAGTTCACACCGGCTTTGCGCCCGGCTTTTCCTAAAACCCGCCACCTGCCGAGGCTGACCGGGTTTTAGGAAATAGCGGTTTCAAAGGGGGTAATGACATATGAAAAAGAAACAAAAAATACGGCTTTGCAGAGTGGTTCTTTCCGGTATTCTGCTGATTTTAGGATCTCTGCTTCCTCTGCCCGCCATCGCGAGCTTTGTGGTTCTGATCGTGTCCTATCTCGTCGCGGGGTACGATACGCTGTGGACCGCGATCCGCAACATCTGTCACGGGCAAGTCTTTGATGAAAATTTTCTGATGGCCATTGCCACGCTGGGGGCCCTTGGACTGAGAGATTACAGCGAAGCGGTCTTTGTTATGCTGTTCTACCTGGTAGGCAACATTTTTGAAGACTACGCGGTAAACCGCTCCCGGGGTTCCATCAGCGAACTGATGGATATCCGGCCGGATTACGCTAATTTACTGCGGGATGGAAAAGAAGAAACGGTGGACCCATATGATGTTTCCATCGGGGATCTGATTTTAGTAAAACCTGGCGAGCGGGTTCCGCTGGACGGCCTCATTGTTGAAGGCCACTCTACCCTGGACACTTCCGCTCTCACCGGGGAATCCCTTCCACAGGATATTCAGACCGGACAGCCCATCTCCAGCGGGTGCATCAACCTGACGGGTGTTTTAAAGGTACAGGTCTCCAGCGAATTTGACGATTCAACGGTGGCGAAGATTTTGGATATGGTAGAAAACGCCGGCAGCAAAAAGGCGAAGGTGGAAAAATTCATTACTAAATTTGCCCGCTATTACACTCCTCTTGTGGTGGTTGCCGCCGTTCTTTTGGCCTTTATTCCGCCGCTTTTGGTTCCGGGACAGCACTTCCACGAGTGGATCTCCAGAGCTTTGACCTTCCTGGTAATCTCCTGCCCTTGCGCCCTGGTTATCTCTGTTCCGCTGGCCTTTTTCGGCGGTATCGGCGGAGCCTCCAGCTGCGGCATTCTGGTAAAGGGAAGCAACTATCTGGAAGCGCTCGCGCAGGTGGATACGGTTATCTTTGACAAAACCGGAACCCTGACGACCGGAGCGTTTCAGGTAACACAGGTCTGTGGCGCCGCCTGCGGCGATGACCGGCTGCTGGAGCTGGCCGCCTACGCGGAAAGCTATTCCGATCACCCGATCTCTCTTTCCATAAAGGAGGCCTTTGGGCAAAGCATCGATAAAAGCCGCATCTCTGACGCGGAAGAGCTGGCTGGCAAGGGGGTTAAGGCGCTTATCGACGGAGATGTGATCTACGCGGGAAACAGTAAGCTTATGGCTGATCTGGGGATTTCCGGACTGCCTGTTAATGAAAGCGCCACTTTGGTCTATCTGGCTGACAGCTCTGGCTATCTGGGCCATGTAGCCATTTCCGATACCATCAAGGAGGACGCCGCTGACGCGGTAAAAGGGCTGAAAAACGCGGGCGTTTCCCGTACCGTTATGCTGACTGGCGACCGGAAAGCGGTTGCCGAAAAGGTTGCCGGCACAATCGGGCTGGATGAATTTCACGCTGAGCTTCTTCCAGGCGACAAGGTTTCGCTGGCAGAGGATATTATCAGCAGTAAAAAATCAAAGGGAAATGTTGTCTTTGCCGGTGATGGAATCAATGACGCTCCGGTTCTTGCCCGGGCCGATATCGGCGTCGCCATGGGCGGGCTGGGTTCGGAAGCCGCTATAGAAGCGGCGGATGTGGTTATTATGGACGACCAGCCTTCAAAGATCTCGACGGTCATGAAAATCGCCAGGAAAACCCTGGGGATCTCAAAACAGAATGTGGTCTTTGCCCTGGTGATCAAATTCCTTGTTCTGATTCTGGGCGCTCTGGGAATGGCCTCTATGTGGGCCGCGGTATTCGCGGATGTGGGGGTTGCCGTCATTTGTATCCTCAATTCCATGCGCGCTTTGAATACGAAGAAATTGGCGTAGCGACAGCAAAATCCGTTTTAGCAGGACTGGCAGTGAATGTTTATTCTTCAAGACATCGACAATCACTGCCTTTTTCTTGTCTCTCAGGGGCGCCTAGCCGATGTGGATGTTTGTTGCAAACCCTTTTTGTATAATAACTGCAATTACCCACTTTTTCGGTCTGCAACTTTCTACATTTCCTATTTTACGTCAACAGTCCAAAGAATAAAGAAGGAACGTTGAAATTTCAACGTTCCTGTGGTCGAGGCAGCAGGATTCGAACCTGTGGCCTTTGCGTCCCGAACGCAACGCTCTACCAAGCTGAGCTATGCCTCGATCTGACTTCTCCTATTATACACTTCTTTTGTGCGGACCGCAACCGTCAATTTTAATTTTTTTAAGGATTCCTGGCCACCTGCTGAACCTTCCGGCAGCCCCTGTGATTTTGCAAAGCAGCGCCCCGGTTTTTCGCCGGCGGGACCTTCCCCGCCGCGGCTTACCGCCTGAAACTAGCGTCTCACAGTTCCTTTAAGATGGTTATGGTTTTCCGGTCCATCCTTATAATCCCTTCTCGCTGCATTTGATTCAGTTCATAGGAAAGAGCGGTCCGATTTACACACAGATAATGGGCCAGCTGCATTCTGGACAGCTCCAGTGTGATTTTGGAAGAGCCGCTCTTTGCGGACAGGATCCGGAAATAGGTTACGATCCGATCCCGCAGCCCTCTTTTAGAAAGGGTCTCGATGCGATACAGCTTTTTAATATTATCATTTGCCAGAACCTCCATGAATCCTTTCACCAATTGCAGCTGAAAGGAATTGCTGAAGATCTTCTGCACATCAAAAAAGATAATCGTTGTCTCACCCTCCGAAATAAAGTCCAAAGGGGATGTTCTTTTTCCGGAAACAGCGCCTTCAAAGGCAAAGGGTTCTCCGCTCGTATACATATGCGCAAGATGAGAAGTCCCCTCCACATGAAACTTTTCGCCCTTGACTAGTCCGCTATGAACAATCGCTCCCCGCTTAACCTGGTCGCCCTGCCCATAAATCGTCTGTTGGTCTTCATAGGCGCGAGGCGCCATGTTGAGCTCTTTCCACGCTCTTTCGTAGTCCTCTTCCTTCAGGTAACGGAACAGCCCGGACTTGGAGACGCTTTCTAAATATGCTTTTTTTATAGCTTTTTCTTTTCCCATACGGATTATCTCACTATTCTCCCAGCCGTATTTCCTCTACGCTTTTCACCCACTTTGAAATCTGATTTTCCACAATCAGCTCTAATGGGCCAAACTGATTTTCTCTATTTTTCAACTTGTCCTTGCATTTCCACTGCCCTGATTTTATTTGCGCTGTAATCTTTCTCACGCTCCCAAGCGCTTTTATAAAAAGCATGCCCCAAATAGCTTTTAAAGTGTTCTTCCGTTCCATAACTCCCTCTTATTCCTAAATAAAGAAAGACCCTTTCACACGTCTTTGAAAAGGTCTGCAAATACCCGCTCCGGATTGCGGCACAATACAAAATGGCCACGCCGCGGTTCTCCTGAGGATTTACAAATACACGCCCTTTCCAAATACGGGAGGCTCCCGCGTTTCCACAGAAACCCATCGTTCCCAGAGTCTTAGCGCGCCGCCTTAGAGCTTTGGGAATCGGACCTGCATATTACATGCTTTCTTCTCTACAATCGTCACATTATAGAATACCATATTTCGGCGTACCAGTTTGTTGGTTCGACAACATTTTTGTTATTTTTCTATTTTTTCCTTTATTTCTGAATCACTCTCACCTGGCCGTTGCTCATTTTATTCCAGTCCTCCGAAATATCTCTTCCCTCCAGATTCGCGCAGATGGCTCTCAGCACCCCGCTGTGAGCCACAATTACGATATCCCTATGGGGATCCTGCTTTAGTATCCGGATCAGGCTTTTCACAACTCTGTACTGCAGATCAAAAAAATTTTCGCTGCCGTGTCCTAATTTGTAAGTCATAATATGAGCGCCGCGCTTTTCATATTCCTCAGGCATCTCGCGTTTTATTTCACTGATAAATTTTCCGTCCCAGGGGCCCAGATTCATTTCCCGCAGTCCCTTTTCCACAAACAGATGTGGAATTTCTGTTTCCGCCTGTATGATTTTCGCTGTCCGCAAGGCCCGCGTCAGATCGCTGGAATACAGGCGGTCCGTACGCGGCTGAAAGTCTTTTAACACTTTTCCCGCGGCTGCCGCCTGCCGTTTTCCCTCTTCGCTGAGAGGCACGTCGGTCTGCCCGAGAAAAATCTTTTCCTTGTGCTGCTGTATCTGTCCGTGCCGGACAAGAAAAAAACGCCTGTCCTGAGCCTGCCGAGACAAGCTTTCTGACTGACAGCCGCCATCCAGATACGCCTTTACCTCCTTATAAGCTTCCGGCGTATCCATATCCATGACAACCCCTTCATATCCGGTTTCAATCCGCTTCATCCTGCTAAAATCACGATCCGTAATGGCCTTCAGGCCGCCCTTTCCGTCATATTCAATGATCTGGCTCCGGGCCTGCTCCGGCACCAGAAGCGGATGCCCCTTTTTTCCCCGGTAACAGGCCACCGCAAAATGGCCCGGTTCAAACTGTTCCATCAGCAGACGAAGGACCGGCTCTGTCATCAGTGGACAATCTACCGGCATGACAAAAAATCCATCCAGTCCGGGGGGCATGGCTGCCGCTCCAGTCTGGATCGATGTAAACATCCCCTTCTCAAAATTGGGGTTATAAGCCTCCGCCACCTGTTCCCGTTCTATAACGGGTAAAAGCAGCTCCCTGTTATATCCGGTAACGACTGCGATGTCTCGGATTCCAGCAGCTTTCGACACCGCCAGAACCCGCTCGACAACTGTTTTATCGCCTAATGGCAATAAAGGTTTAAAGCTGCCCATTCTTGACGAAAACCCCGCCGCCAGAATACACGCTCCAAATCGTCTTTTAGTCATGATTCGCCCTTACCTGGATCATTTCCGCCGCAATGCTGATGGCGATTTCCTCCGGGGTCTCCGCCTGGATGGAAAGGCCAATCGGCGCGTGAACTCGTTTAATGTCTTCTTCCGAATAGCCCTCCTTCCTGAGCATATCAAACAGCATCGCGTTCTTCTTTCTGCTTCCGATCATTCCCACATAGGCGCTGGTCTGTTTAAGCGCGTCCCTTAAAACGTCGTAATCTCCCATATGACCCCGGGTAACGATAACAATATAGCTGTCCTCATTGGTCTCAATATCATCAAAGGAGTGCTTAAAATCTTCAATGACTTTTACCTCCGAGGCGTTTGGAAACCGTTCCCGGTTTGCGTATTCTTCCCTGTCATCAATGGCAACCGTTTTAAAGTTGACATACCGCAGCACCGGCTCCAGCGCCAGGCCCACATGGCCCGCTCCAAAGATATAAGCGGTCGTTTCCAGATTGAATTCCTCCACAAACTCTTCCGGATGAGCCGCGTCGATATACTGGATCAGCACGTCTGCGTCTCCTCCGCATCCCATATCCAGTGCGTCCCGCTCTTCTGTGTTCAGCTTGAAATGATGCAGGCGACTCTTTTCTTTTGTTTTAAAGGTTTCCCTGCACAGTCTTTCGGTTTCCGCTTCCAGTCTTCCGCCGCCTACGGTCCCGGATGTTGTGCCGTCCCGCTTCATGAGAAGCCACGCGCCTTTTTTTCTCGGTGTGGATCCATGCGTGTCTACCACTTTGGCAATAACAAAGTCTTCACCGTTTTCTAACAGATCTCTCGCAAAATATATAATTCTATCTGACATAAGTCCTCCCTGTTTTCCATTCTATCAATTATTACGCGCAATCGCTAGTTAGCGTATTTTTCATAATACTGCTGTGCCGCTTCCTGGCTTAAATCAAAACAGTTCCGCAGATTTTCCAGAATCCGGTTCCTCGGAATTCCTTCTTCGACAAAGCCTGCGATCAATCCCGCAATTCCTTGTTCACGGCCCTGCTTGCGGCCCCGCTCAATTGCGTCTTCTTCCGCTTCCGCTACCCTTATGCGAAGAATATCTTCATATGTAATTTCATCAAACATCATATTCTGCACCTCCCTGCCGTGCCGCTCCAGAAATTCCTTCAGTATCCCCTGTTCCAGGCATTCACGTATCGCTTCTTTCACTGCAATATCCCGATTTTTCCCCTGGGCCAGCCCTGACCGAATCTTGTCTATAAAAATACTATATTCTTTCAAAACTCCGCATTTGGAAAGAATCGGGTGGTCCTTATCCAAATTGATATTGATCGCCCGGACCTCCAATTCCATTTTCGCTCCCTCTTTTGATATCCGAAAGGTGTCTGAAAGGCGGTATATCTTCTCTTGTGGAAAATCTTCCGCGCCGTTATACAAAAGATACAACCTCGGCAGCGGTATTTTATAGAGTTTACGGCGATACGTCTCAGAAACATCCAGAACCTGCTCCCAGACCCTGGACAGATACAGGCACATCCGCAGCGGCGCGTTTTCTGTCACAGAAGACTGGTGCTCAATAAGACTTAAAAACCATTTTTCAACGGAAAAAGACAAATCATTTCGCTTCTTGCCGAAAATAGGCCCCTTCAGCGTATTGATCTGAATCATATCCGTCTCCGTATAACGCGTATCTTCAAGCGCGTTGAACAGCTCCAGCAGGTTCTTCTCATCATCCATCAAAAGCCGAAAAACCGTATCCTTAATATTCCGGTTTGTACTGTAAGAAATTGTGTTTTCTTTTAACACCTCTCCTTTTATTATAAGATTCTGCTCCTCACTGTGCAAGAAATAATTTACCGACATGGCTATCCCTCCCCCTCGTTTATCTCCCAATATTTTGCAATTTTATTTATCGTAGCACAGCTTTTACTTTATGTCAATATTTTTCTTAAAATCAATTTTTTTACATTCAAACAAGCTATATCTTACGTCTCTTCTTTTTGGCTCCGCTTTTGCCAAAGCGTATAAAGGGCACCGTACTTTTTCTGTTACACAAAGCTGCCGCTTTGGTTATCGCTTTTCCAAAACGGCAGTTCTGTTTATTCTATATTAGATTAAAAGGGAGTGCGCTTCATAAGTTTTTACAAACAGCAAATCTGACAGCCGGAGACCCTGGGCCATAGGCCAGGGCTTTTCCGACTTTCAGAATGACTGTAGTTTACAAAATATTAAATTTACAAAAAGGAATCCTTTTTGATTTGTCACAAGATATTTTATCTTATTTGCGGAACCGACTTTGTCGTTTCGCCAACATTTTCCAAAAAAAAACAACAAAATTGTTACTTTATAGAAACTCCCGCAGGTTTACTGGCTCAAGAGAACAAAGTCGGCTTCGCCGATTTATGTTCAGCGGTAGACTTTGTTGATATTCCGGAAATATCGAAAACGATATTTCCTACATAATAAAAAAAGAGCCGCGTATCAGCGGCCCGTGTTTCGGCTGATATGCGGCTTCTTCTATTTTGCTTTTATTTTTATTACAATCTCCGCTCCCTCTTCATACCCGTCCAGCTGCCCCACCATGGCTTCTGAGACGCTTCTGACCATGCTTTTCACAAAAGGCACCATGGGGATTTCTTCCCCATTTACATACAGCTGTACGCTCTGGCCTTTTAAAATACATTCAGACAAGCTGCCCGTTCCCCGGATAATCCGGGCGGTCAGGCCCCGGCAGTCGGTACCGCAGGCTGTACAGCAGTCGGCGGAATAATTAGGCATCCGCTCCGGCGTTTTTTCTTCGATAAGATCCACCAGTTTTTCAATGTCTGTCATTCCGTTGATAATGGGAAGGTCCCGATAGCTTTTCAGCGACGCGGAGATGACGCCGGAAACAGCGATGGTTCTGTCATTGTACTGATCATCCAGCTGCTCTACGGTCCTTCCGGTGATGATCACCGGGCAGTTAGCGCCGCTGTCTCCTTCCAGAACAACATAGTCCTGATGATAATAGTCCAGAACATCGTCGATATCCAGCGTATGATCGAACATGATATCCGTTTCCCGCAGACCTCTTGCTGTTACCGGATGGGCGCCGGCCTTTTTATGACGGTGCGTGTTGCTGCCCTCGGTTTCCATGGTAAAGGCTTCAAAATGGATCTCTTTTACAGAGCCTACGGTATATCCCCGTCTGCGCAGCTCCTGAATCACAGCCTCTGCTGTTGTGGTTTTTCCGGTTTTGGTGATTCCCTTGATCATGATGACTTTCATCGGCAATACTCCTTCCTACAATTCTGAAAACAGCCAGACCACCAGATCGGACCGCACGATGAGAAAAGCGGTCAGAATCATCAGTGGCAGGACCCGCAGTCTCTGGGTTTTCGATCGGGGCAGCATAACATAGAGAGCTGCCGCCATTACCAGATCCGCCATCTCCTCGACGCGGTATGTACGATAGACCTGATAGCCCTGGGCAATCAGGTATCCAATCGGAACCGCGGCGCACAAGGCCGGCAGCCAGCCCTGATTTCCCGCGTGCCACACCATGTAGCCCGCTGCCGCCCCGCAGAGAACAAGAATGGCCCATCGCAGCAGCTGCGGAAGGGTCAGATTGTGAGACAGAAGGGCTCCGTAGACCGCGGTGCTGATCAGAAGCCCCGCAAAGAAGCACAGAACATGGGCTGCCGCTCTTCCCGGATTTCGGCTGTAATAGGCGATGACGCATCCGATAAAGACCCAAAAGGCGGTCTGTGACAAGACCTTTCCCAGTACCTGAAAGAGGGTGTGAAGGGTTGTCCCATCGGAAGGCGCCGCGGAAAACCAGCCTGAGGCAAGTCCCGCTGCCGCTCCGGCTAAAAAGAGCAGAACGGAAAATAAAATCTGTTTATTCTTTTCCTGCATCCGTTTTCCACGCTCCTTTCTTTATATGCCGGTCGCCTACCCGGCTGATCCGTTTCAGAAGGCTGCCGCATTTGCAGGGCTCCGGTATAAAGCTGCTCCAGTCTCCGGTCCGGTAGCGGATGAAAGGCATTCCCTTTCTTGTAAGTGTGGTGAAAACGACTTCCCCCTCTTGCCCGTCAGGCAGTACCTGCCCAGTCTCCGGGTCGATGATTTCCAGATACAGGTCTGATTCCCGTATATGACAGCCTTCCAGAAAACCGCAGCTTACCGCGCAGCCCAGGCCCATCTCGGTCATTCCATAGTGTTCAAAGACTTTACAGTTCCAAGCGGCTTCGATCTGCTCCCTGTTTTCCTTTGAAACATACTCAGCGGAAAGCAAGACGCTTTTCATTGGGATCCGGTAAGACGCCGCTTTGCGGGCCAGGGCCGCAAGCTGACTGGCTAAAGCTACCGCGCAGGTCACCTGCTGTTCTTCCATAATCCGCAAAATAGCGTCGTCATCCGATCCGTCTGGCAGGCCGTAAGGCACTGCCTTTACGCCAAAGCGTTCCAGTCCCCGTTTCAGCAGATCGCCAATGGATCCGGGCCGTCTGCAGGGCATAAGGATCATCACTGTATCAGAAGGCTCTGCCAAAAGCTGCATGCCATTGTGAAAGAAATCCACTGTCAGCTCCTGATCCTCTTCTGTAAAGTAGATCCTCTTTGGCTTCCCCGCTGTGCCGCTGGTTTCCATAGTTACGATCCTGCTGATCTGGCTGTGGGGCAGACATACCATTTCTCCGCCATACTGGCATAGCTCCTCCCCGCAGGTAAAGGGAAGCCTGCGAAAGTCTTCCCACGTATTGACGGAAAAGCCTTCGTACTTTTTCTTATAAAAAGGACTGCTCTTTACGGCCATGGCCAGTGTTTCCTTTATTTTTTCCAGCTGCCAGTCTTCAATAGCCTGTCTGGTAAGCTGGCTGACGCCCAGTTTTCGAGCGGTCCAAATGTCCAGATATCGTTCCACTAGTCCCACTCCAGTAATTCTTCGATTTTTTGAAAGGAGGCCTCCAGCATCATCGGGCATTTTTCCACCTTGTTCAGAGGGTTTCCTTCCATGAGCGCCTCGCAGTCTGTTTCTCCGAAAGCGTCTTCAAACCAATCGGTCAGTTCCTCCACAAGTCCCTGGCTTGCTCCCTTTGGATCCGCCAGATACAGCAGGCAGATGCCTGCGGATAAAATGCCGCAGACCCGACCGGACCACATTCCATCGCACAATCCGGCCATAGCTGCCACCAGATCTTCGTTTTCCTTTTCCAGACGGGAAAGCCCCATTTCCATAATCATCTGGCTGCAGCAGTAGCCCTTCAGTTTTAAATCTAAAATTTCTTCATTCATCATTTTCCCCTTGCCTTTCTCCTGATCCCTGACGAAAGTTCACAGATTTTCTCCGATATCCAATTTCCCGCTTTTTCCTATTTCGCCGGCTTTTCCGCAACCAGCATAAAGTATCCGATCCCTTTTTTTCCTTTTGCGCAGGTAACGCAGCTGTCTAAAGAGCCCTCCTGCAGGATCTTTTCCGCTACATAAACAGCCAGATCATCGGACCGGTCTTCAAAAGCTTTCACGCTGTAGCCCACTTCCTCCAGATAACGGATCAGCGGCTCTTTGATAAAGGCTCCTTCAAAGCGAAAATCTACAAAGCGCATTTTGCCCTGGCCGCAGTCTTCTTCTTTGTACGGGATCTTCGCCTGACGGTCCGCCTCGATTTTGATGGCTTTTACCTGATTAGGGTCCGGATTTTTGATGTACAGATCGCTGATGAACAGCTTTCCGCCCTTTTTCAAAACGCAGTAGGCTTCATGAAGGGCTTCATCAGGCAGGTTGATGAGGGAAAGGCTGCATTCCATCATGACGCAGTCAAAAGAGTAAGATGTAAAATCATCGAGAAACTCGCCGTCTCCCATACGCAGGTCCAACTGGCTGTTTCTTTCCTTTCCTTCGCTGATCTTAGCCAGGTTCATATCGATTCCGGTCACCTTGTAGCCGTATTTGTCCTGAAGATATTCGGCGGCTGTCCCGTCGCCGCAGCCCACGTCCAGCACGGCCGCGCCTTTTTCTAATCCGCACAGTTCCATGGCTCTGTCTGTGATATCAAACTTTCCCGGTCTAACTAAACTCATGATTTTTCTCCTTGTGTAAGTTTCTCTTTGTAAAATGTATTCTTAGTCATTCTATTATAAAACGCGCTTTTCGGCAAGGGGCGGCAGGCGGCATTTGTCAGAGCTCGCATGGAAAAGCGGCTTTACTGGGGCAAATCAGCTTTCCGAAATACGGCCCCGTCGCCTTTCCCCTGCTTTTCCGCCAAATGGCGACCGAACCCGGGCCGCATCCCGCAATCTGGCGACGCACTGGCAGGCCGGAGCGCAATCCCGTCGCCTCCCCTCCGCTTTTCCGCCAAATGGCGACCAAATCCAGGCCGCGTCCCGCAAGCTGGCGACACACTGGCAGGCCGGAGCGCAATCCCGTCGCCTCCCCTCCGCTTTTCCATCAAATGGCGACCGAGCCCAGGCCGCACCCCACAATCTGGCGACACATTGGCAGGCCGGAGCGCAATCCCGTCGCCTCCCCTCCGATTTTCCGCCAAATGGCGACCAAATCCGGGCCGCGTCCCGCAAGCTGGCGACACACTGGCAGGCCGGAGCGCAATCCCGTCACCTCTCCTCCGCTTTTCCGCAGAATGGCGACCGAACCCGGGCCGCGTCCCACAATCTGGCGACACGCTGGCCGGCCGGAGCGCTTCCGCGTCCGGCTCTATTCCAGCAGAGAAATAAGGACCCGGTCCGGCAGCGCGCCAGCAAGGTCCTGTTTTTGTTTTATCGATCCGATTTTGATTCCATTTATCTATGACGCTTCTCCGCTACAGCAATTCTTCCAGAATGTCGCAGGCGCAGCAGGCCAGCTGGGGACATTTTGTTACCAGCAGCTGCTCTTCCCTGATCTTTTCCAGCTCCTCTTCCTTGCTCAGATCATATCCCAGAATTTCCTTGCAGATCAGGCTTCCATTCTGCGCTGTAAATTCTTTTTCAAACGCTTCTCTTACAGCCAGCATCTTATTCTTGCTTTCTTCATCGCCCAGCTTGAAATGCCCGTATTTCAGGCCGATCGCCATGAGCGCCCCGGTTACGCATCCGCAGGTTTCACCCTTCCACATTCCGCCGCCGAAGGCCGCCGCGATTTTCATTGCGGTATCTTTATCGTATCCTATCAGCTCCGCGCCATATCCGAAGACTACCTGAGAACAGTCCAGTCCTCCAGCAAAACATTCCAAAGCTTTTTCTTCATTCATTTCTACCATTGCCATAATGCAGTTCCTCCATTTCCTTTGTTGGGAAAGTTGTATTTCAATTCTATATTAGACTAAGTCCAATTTATTTTCAATTCTTTTTGGATTTTTCCATAATTTTAAAACAATTCAGAATTCAGCTATTTAATACCATCAAACACCGCAAACTTGTACCAAAATCAAAACTTACTTAGTTGACAGTCCTGTAAAGCAAC
This sequence comes from bacterium 210820-DFI.6.37, assembly GCA_020558355.1. GTDB lineage: Bacteria > Bacillota > Clostridia > Peptostreptococcales > Anaerovoracaceae > Hominibacterium. The sequence continues at coordinate 18,873 of JAJCKG010000003.1, forward strand.
TGATAAAATATCAATTAAGAAGTAACAATTCAATACACAATCCGATTTCTGGTTCCTACGGCCAATAATCAGGCTATGGGGCCGGGAACGATGGGTTCATATGGAAACATATGAGCCTCCCGCGTTTGGAAAGGTATGTGTATCTGTTGTTTCAGAGAAGCTGCGGACCCGGATCAAGGTCCTGCCGCCGCGTCCACAGAAGCATTTGTATTTACAGGCCTTTTCACAAACGCGTGAAAAGGCCTTTGTTATTGGATGTGAAACGTTAAAGTATATTCAATGAATTAATTGGAGGCAAATTATTATGAAATTGAGAAAAATGACGTTAAACATCAATGGTGCCGACCGTATGTTCATCTGTGATCCCGCAAAGGATACCCTTGCGGATGTAGTCAGACGTTTGGGGCTGACCGGCACAAAAGTAGGCTGCGGCAGCGGGGTCTGCGGATCCTGTAATGTGATCCTCAATGGTAAAGTTGTTCGTTCCTGTATGCAGAAAATTGCAAAAATTGATGAGTACAGTGAGGTCATCACCATCGAGGGAATCGGCGCGCCTAGATATCTTCACCCAATTCAGGTTGCGTTCATGCACGCCGGCGCGGTGCAGTGCGGCTTTTGTATCCCTGGATTTATCGTTTCCACTTACGCGCTGCTGCAGGAAAATCCGAATCCTACCAGAGAAGAGGTCAGAGACTGGTTCCACAAGAAGAGAAATATCTGCCGCTGCACAGGCTACAAGCAGATTGTTGACGCGGTTATGAACGCCGCAAAAGTAATGCGCGGCGAATGCGCTCTGGAAGATATTATGGTAAAACTTCCTGATGATAAAGAATACTACGGCAAACCGCTGGTTCGTCCTGCCGCGCTCGCGAAGGTATGCGGGCTTGCGGACTACGGCGACGATATCGAGCTGAAGATGCCGGAAAATACATTGCACGCGGTTTTAGTACAGCCAAAAGTCGCGTTCCACGCTAAGCTGAAGGCGATCCACAAGGAAGAAGCGGAAAAGATGCCTGGCGTATACAAAGTTGTAACCGCCGCTGACATTGAAGGACCAAACCGCCTCGGCTTTATGCCGTTTACACCGAGAACACTGGCCACCGGACAGTCTCACCCGATTCTGGTAGAAGACAAAATCTTCAACTATGGTGACGTTGTAGCCCTGGTCGTTGCCGATACAAAAGCGCACGCTCAGGACGCGGCAAAGAAAGTCACCATCGATTGGGAACAGCTGCCTGAGTACCGGACTTATCTGGAAGCGGCTATGCCGGACGCTCAGAGGATCCATGAGGATCATCCAAACGTATGGTCCGAACAGCCTACCGTCAAGGGTGCGGGGCATGATACGCCGGAGCTGATGGATGAAGCTCCATATGTAGTAGAGGGTTCCTTCTATTCCTCCAGAGAGCCTCATATGCCAATTGAGGGCGATACAGTACAGGCTTACTGGGGCGATGACGGAATGCTGACGGTTCACTGTAAAGCGATGCAGATCTACGCAAACGTAGGCGACATCGCGGAAGCAACCGGACTTCCGGCAGAAAAGATCCGCGTTATCGAAAACCCTACCGGCGCGACATTTGGCTGGGGTATCGCGGCAGCTACTTACGCAATGGCAGCTATCGCCTGCATGGCGTGTGATGATATGCCGGTGGCTCTGTCCATTACATATCCTGAATTCATGGCCCTTTCCGGAAAGCGGGCTCCGGCTTACACCAACGGCAGACTGGCATGTGATGAAGACGGAAAGATCATCGGCGCCGAATGGGATTGCGGTATGGACCACGGCTCCTACAATGAGCTGGGCGACGACCTGATCACAAGACCGGCCAAGTTCATGTTCTTCCCTTACAACATTCCAAACTGCCTGGGACTGACAAGAGTTGCCTGCACAAACCATAACTACGGAACCGCCTACAGAGGCTACGGTTCTCCGCAGGCTTACACCGCTTCCGAGGCTCTGATGGATATGATGGCGAAAAAAATCGGCATGGACCCGTTCGATATCCGTTACAAGAATATCGCGAGACCTGGTGACACCAACATCAACCAGTATCCGTTCCGGGAATACCCGATGGAAAAGATGATGGATATCTTAAAGCCGATCTATGAAGAAGTAAAAGAACGCTGCGCGAGAGAAACTACGCCGGAGAAACGCAGAGGCGTCGGCATCGCGTGGGGCGGCTACAATGTAACAGAAGGTATCTTTGACCAGTGTACCGTTGCTCTGGAACTGATGCCAAACGGCAAGATCGCGAAATACGACACATGGCAGGATCAGGGTCAGGGCGGAGACATCGGCGCGCTGATGACGACTCTGGAAGCGTTAAAGCCGCTGGGCGTAACCCCGGATGACATCATGCTGATTCAGAACGACTCCAAATACTGTCCTGACTCAGGAGCTACCGCTTCTTCAAGACAGCACTATATGAACAGTAAATCCGTTGTTATGGCGGCGGAGCAGCTGATGAACGCTATGAGAAAACCGGATGGCACATACCGTACCTATGACGAAATGATCGCGGAAGGCATCCCGACTAAATACGAGACGCAGTACAACAATCCGGAAGATATGACCCTGAAATATCTGGATCCGAACACAGGAAAAGGAAATCCGACACCAGCGTTTACCTATGCCCTGAATATGGCGGAAGTAGAAGTGGACACCAAGACAGGAAAAGCGACCTGCATCGGCTTCTGGTCTGTTGACGACGTAGGCGTTATTGGAAATATCGCCGCAGTCGATGGTCAGGCTTACGGCGGTCTGTCTCACTCCATCGGTTTCGCTCTGACAGAAAACTATGAAGATGTGAAGAAGCACAGCAATATTGCCGGCGCGGGAATTCCGACGATTAAGGATATTCCTGACAACTTCAATCTGATTCACCACTGCACTCCGAGAAATACCAATCCGTTTGGTTCCTCCGGAGCGTCCGAGGCGTTCCAGTCCGGCGGACATATGGCGGTTATCAATGCCATCGATAACGCCTGTGGCGTAAGAATCTACGAGATTCCGGCTTATCCGGAAAAGATCAAGGAAGGTCTTGACAAGCTGGCCAGAGGAGAAGAGGTTCTGCCTCCTAAGAAGTATTTCCTGGGCTCTGATTTCTATGAAGAAATGGAATACATCAAGAACAATCCGATGGTCGATCTGTTCGAAGACATGTTCCCGGAAGATAAGGCCGAAACCTACGAACCGATCACGGAGATTCCAGACTAATTCTGTATTTGACTTGATAACAACAAGAAAACGATGTTACAATTTTATCGGCTTAAGGATTTCCTTAGGCCGATAATTGTATGACATGGAGTATAATACTATGAACCGATATCTTGAAAATTTTGAACATTGCCTGGAAAGGGAGATTCCCTACTGTGTGGGAGAATGTCCCTTTGATATGGAAATTTTAAATTTTATAGAGAAAGCTTCCCGGGGATCCATGAAGGCCGCCTTTAAGGTCTATCGCAACGCCACTGGCTTTCCCCGTATCGCAAACGCGCTTTGCCACGCTCCCTGCAAACAGGTCTGCCCCCGGGCGGATCACGGCGGGGCAGTGGAAATGTCTCTTCTTGAAAAAGCCTCTATTGAGCTGACAAAAGACACTTCCGCTACAGACTATAATATTCCGCCGAAAAAAGAGAGGATTGCGATTGTCGGGGCCGGGCTTTCCGGCATGGCCGCCCTGCTGCGGCTTTCCACTAAGAAATATACGGTAGAAGTCTTTGAAAAAACAGACCGGGTCGGCGGCCACCTTTGGGAGAGCCTGGATCCTGAAGTTTTCCAGAAGGATTTCGAAGAGCAGCTGGCTCATCAGGACTACACCCTGCGTCTGAATGCGGAAATCACGGACCTGACTGAGTTGGAGGGTTTTGACGCTGTCTATATTGCCACAGGCGCCGGGGGCCGGGACTTTGGCCTTTTGGAGGCAGTGGCCCCTTCCGGCGATACCTTCTGCGTGGAGCAAGGCGGCACCGGCTATTTCGCGGGCGGTCAACTGATTGGAGACACGCCCCTCTACGCCCTTGCCGGTGGGCTTGCCATAGGCACAGTCATCGATAATTATTTGAAAACCCGCAGCCTCTACTATCCAAAGGGTTCCAGGAAAACCAGAATGTGCTCCGGTATGGTCCGTGTTGCTGATGAGACTCCGTCAGTGCTCCCCGGTTCCAATCCGGACAGCGCCGGAGCAGGCGGCTATACAAAGGAAGAAGCCGCCGCTGAAGCGTCCCGCTGCGTCCGGTGCCAGTGCAGAGCCTGTCGGGATCACTGCGATCTGCTGGAATTTGTCGACAAATGGCCGGTCCGGGTCCGGGATGAAATTGTCGCTACAACGCTGGAAGGAAAAAGCGAACTGAAGGCCACCCCCGCTAAACGGCTTATGTCCATGTGCAATCAGTGCGGCATATGTAAGGAAGTATGCCCTGAGGAGATCGATATGGACGGCCTGTTTCTCGCTGGCCGCCAGAAAATGCACGCGCAGGGGAAAATGCCATGGCCTTACCACGATTTCTGGCTCCGGGATATGGAGCAGGCCAACGGCCCGGAAGGCTGCCTAATCCGCGCTCCAAAAGGATATGAGGGAGATTCCCCTTCTCTGGGCCAGTGCTCTTACGCTCTGTTCCCTGGCTGTCAGCTGGGCGCGTCGGAGCCGGAGCTGATTGTAAAGCTCTATGACGCGCTTTTGAACCAGCACCCGGATACGGCTATGTTTCTCCAGTGCTGCGGGGTTCCACTTCTCTGGGCCGGAGACAAGCCCGGATTCGACCATCTGCTGCAGGAAATCCGCAGGCACTGGGAAGCTCTGGGGAAGCCGGTTATGATCATGGGCTGCATGACCTGCATGAAGCATTTCAAGGAATATCTGCCTGAGCTTCCTGTTGTATCTCTTCCTGAGATTCTGCGGGAGTGGGATATCAGCGGCGGTTGCTGCGAGGAAACTTACGCGGTGTTCGATCCTTGCTCTTCCCGGGGCGAGGAAGCGGTTCGCCAGGCGGTCCGGGATCTGGCGGAGGATATCGGCGTTACACTGGAGCCCCTTGCGGAAAACAACCAATATCTGACCTGCTGCGGATATGGCGGCCACGGCGATATTGCCAATCCGGATTATCGCAAATTCGTAATATCGAAACGGGCATCCGAAAGCGAAACACCTTATATCACCTATTGTATCAACTGCCGCGACAGTTTCCTCAGGCAGGGAAAGGAAGCCTGCCATATTCTGGAGCTGCTCTTTGGCAAAGGAGAAGGGAAGCGGCTTCCAACTGTAACGGAGCGCCAGGAAAACCGCCGCGACCTGAAGGAAACGCTGCTGGAATTCTTCTGGGAGGAGCATATGGAAATCGAAAGAAAAGAATATCCTGTAACAGTGGAAATCTCACCGGAGCTGAAGGCAAAGCTGGATAAAGACCGTATCCTGGAAGAACAGATCCTTCATACGGTAGATTTCTGCCGCCGTCATAACCGGACCATATTAAATGAAGAAACAGGCACCCTTTCCGGTTACTGCGTCATCGGCTACATGACCTACTGGGTAGAGTATAAAGCGCTGGATGAAGCAGCAGCTCACTATGAGCTGGTCAACGCTTATTCCCACAGAACGAAAATAGAATTGGAGGCAGTCTGGAATGGAATCAAACAAGACATTGATCTGCAATAAATGCAAGTGCGCGTTAAAGGAAATGGATACCCAGTTTACTTATCTGGATAAAAAATTTCGTCACAAGGTCCTTCGCTGCCCGGATTGCGGACAAGTATTCATTTCAGAGGATCTGGCCCGGGGGAAAATGGCGCAGCTCGAAAAATCGCTGGAGGAAAAATAGGAGCGGCGGCGCTCCTTACCCGGGCGGCAGTTCCTTGCGCCGCGCCCGGCGGTCGCCCGGAGGCTGGGAGCGCTGGAATTTCGTCGCCATTTGGGACCAAACGGGCGCCCTGGCGACCGGGGCGCTTTCTTTCCTTCCCGGCGGTCGCCCGGACGGCTGGGTGCGCCGGAATCTTGTCGCCATTTGGGGCCAAATGGGCGCCCTGGCGACCGGGGCGCTTTCTTTTCTCCCCGGCGGTCGCCTGGACGGCCGGCAGCGCTGGAAATTCGTCGCCATTTGAGCACAAACGGGCACCCTGGCGACTGGGGCTCTTTCTTTTCTCCCCAGCGGTCGCCCCGGAGGCCGGGTGCGCTGGGATTTCGTCGCCATTTGAGCACAAACGGGTGCCTTGGCGACCGGGGCTCTTTCTTTTCTCCCCGGCGGTCGCCCGGACGGCCGGGTGCGCCGGAATTTCGTCGCCATTTGAGCGCAAACGGGCGCCCTGGCGACCGGGGCTCTTTCTTTCCTCCCCAGCGGTCGCCCCGGAGGCTGGCAGCGCCGGAATTTCGTCGCCATTTGAGCACAAACGGGCACCTTGGCGACCGGACGGGTGCTAAGGCTGCAAAATTTTCGTTAAATTTCGCAATTTTCTCTTATTGACAAGCCTGCCGCGCTGCAATATAATAAATTTAATTTCAGGGGAGCTTGTTTGAGCAGGCTGAGAGGAAGTAATCCAACTTCGACCCTTTTAACCTGATGTGGGTAATGCCAACGTAGGAAGAAGGACGAAACTGACTTTTTATTACGGGAAATGCCTATATAGGGGTTTCCCGTTTTTTATGCCCAGACCCGCCCTTGTCCAGAGCTTCAAAGCTTCTACCCTTGCCCTTACCCGAAAAGAAAGGATAACGAATATGATGAATTACGCAACACAGATGGAAGCGGCCCGTAAGGGGATCGTTACCAAGGAAATGAAAATTGTAGCTGAAAAGGAAAGCATTTCTCCAGAGCAGCTGATGAAATGGATGGCACAGGGAAAAGCCATTATCCCCTGCAATAAGGGACACAAAGCCATTTCTCCAAGCGGCCTGGGCTCCATGCTGAAAACCAAGATCAACGTCAATCTGGGGACTTCCAGGGACATGACTGACTTGGACATGGAATTTCAAAAAGTACAGAGCGCGGTGGATCTTGGCGCGGAAGCCATTATGGATCTCAGTTCTTATGGGGATACGCGGAAATTCCGCAGACATTTGACAGAAAACTGCCCTGCCATGATCGGCACCGTACCTATCTATGACGCCGTGGTCTATTATCACAAGCCCCTCATTGAAATCACCACTGAAGAATGGATGGATATCGTTCGGATGCACGCGGAAGACGGTGTGGATTTTATGACCATTCACTGCGGCATCAACCGGGAAACAGCCCACAAATTCAAGAGAAACAAGCGTCTCATGAACATCGTTTCCCGAGGGGGTTCTATTATTTTCGCCTGGATGGAAATGACCGGAAAGGAAAATCCATTTTATGAAAAATTCGATGAGCTGCTGGAGATCTGCCGGGAATACGACATCACACTGAGCCTTGGCGACGCCTGCCGCCCAGGATGCCTTGCCGACGGAACTGACGCCAGCCAGATTGAAGAACTGATCGCTCTGGGCGAGCTGACAAAGCGGGCCTGGGAAAAAGATGTGCAGGTCATGATCGAAGGTCCGGGACATATGCCTCTCAACCAGGTAGCCGCCAATATGGAAATCCAGAAAACCCTGTGCCACGGAGCGCCATTCTACGTTCTCGGTCCTATCGTCACAGACGTAGCTCCTGGCTATGATCACATCACATCCGCCATCGGAGGCGCGGTGGCTGCCGCAAGCGGCGCAGCCTTCCTGTGCTACGTTACTCCCGCGGAGCATCTCAGACTCCCTTCCGTTGAAGATGTAAAGGAAGGTATCGTAGCCGCGAGGATCGCCGCTCATACAGCGGACATCGCAAAAGGGATCCCCGGCGCGATGGACTGGGATAACCAGATGAGCCAGGCTCGAAAAGCGCTGGATTGGAATAAAATGTTCGACCTGGCCATTGATCCGGAAAAAGCCAGAGCTTACCGGGAGTCCTCGGAGCCGGAAAAAGAAGACACCTGCTCGATGTGCGGAAACTTCTGCGCAGTAAAAAATATGAACCGTATCCTGGATGGTGAAATCGTTTCCATCTTTGATGAATAAAGAAAGGACCCTGCCATGCTGAAAGAACAATTAGACAATGTAAGAAGCAAAACGCCGCTGGTACATAATATTACCAACTATGTGACCGTCAATGACTGCGCCAACATTCTGCTGGCCTGCGGCGGCTCACCCATCATGGCCGATGATCCGGAAGACGCGGAAGAAATCACCGCCATCTGCGGGGGCCTCAACATCAATATCGGAACACTGAACAAACGGACCATTCCCGCCATGTTCGCGGCGGGAAAAAAGGCCAGCCAATGCGGCCATCCCATACTGCTGGATCCCGTCGGCGCCGGAGCATCCTCTCTTCGCACAAAAACAGCTTATGAGCTGATGGAGAAAGTCAATTTTGCGGCCATCCGAGGCAATATCTCCGAGATCAAAACCCTGGCCTTGGGAGAAGGCACCACAAAAGGAGTCGATGCGGATGTGGCTGACGCAATTACAGAGGACACCTTAGATAGCGCCGTAGAATTCGCGAAAAAATTTGCTGATAAAACCGGCTCTGTCATCGTCATCACTGGAGCCATCGACATTGCGGCCAATGCTGACACCGCCTATATTATAAGAAACGGGCACCCTATGATGAGCAGGATCACAGGTTCCGGCTGTATGCTTTCCGCCATGATGACCGCTTACCTTACCGCAAACCCTACCGAGCCGCTCACCGCCTGCCTTGCCGCTGTCTGCGCCATGGGGCTTTGCGGCGAAAAGGCCTTCGCCCGCCTTGACCGGCAGGATGGAAACGCCTCCTTCCGTAATTATCTCATCGACGCGGTCTATCATCTGGATGGAGAAACATTAGAAAGGGGTGCTAAATATGAACTGCGATAAAAAAGCTATGCTGCTTTACGCTGTGACCGACCGAACCTGGCTGGGGAATCAGACTCTGTACCAGCAGGTGGAAGCCGCCCTTCAGGGCGGAGCCACCTGTATCCAACTGCGGGAGAAGGACCTTTCTCATGAGGCTTTTCTGAAAGAAGCGCTGGAAATAAAGGAGCTTTGCCGCTCCTACCAGGTTCCTTTCATCATCAACGATAATGTGCGGATCGCCTTAGAATGCGGCGCGGACGGAATCCATGTGGGACAGCGGGATATGCAGGCCGCGCGGGTTCGGGAGCTGATGGGCCCTGACAAGATCCTGGGAGTTTCCGCCCAGACCGTAGAGCAGGCTAAGCTGGCGGAAAAAAATGGAGCGGATTACCTGGGCGTAGGCGCCGTCTTTGACACTTCCACAAAGAAAGACGCAAATCCGGTATCTCACCAAACTCTGAAAGAAATCACCAGCGCCGTATCCATTCCGGTCTGCGCGATTGGCGGAATCAGCAGGGAGAATATAACCCTGCTTTCCGGCACAGGCATCCATGGGGTAGCGCTTGTTTCCGCCATTTTCGCAAGCAAGGATATCAAAAAAGAATGTGAGCTTCTCCGCGCGCTTTCGCAGGAAATGATAAAGGGGTAGGCGCTATGAAAAAAGTTCTGACAATTGCGGGCTCAGATCCCAGCGGCGGCGCCGGAATCCAGGCTGACATCAAGACGATTACCGCCCATAAAACGTATGCCATGAGTGTCATTACCTCTCTCACCGCCCAAAACACCACCGGCGTATATGGCGTAGCTGACACAGATCCGGAATTTGTCGCAAAACAGCTGGACTGCGTTTTTACGGACATCTTTCCCGACGCGGTAAAGATCGGGATGGTTTCAAACAGTGCGATCATCCGGGTCATTGCGGAGAAGCTGCTTCAATACGGCGCAAAAAAAATCGTGGCGGATCCCGTCATGATCTCTACCAGCGGCAGCAGGCTTCTTTCGGAAGAGGCCCTGGACGCCCTGGTATCAAAGCTTCTTCCGACGGCCACGGTCATCACTCCCAATATCCCGGAAGCTGAGGTCCTCTGCGGAAATCCCATCAAAACCAAAGACCAGATGCTGCTGGCGGCAGAGATCATCGCGGAAAAGCTGAACACAGCCGTTCTGATCAAAGGCGGACATCTGGAAAACACCGCGGACGACCTGCTGTACGTCCGGGGAAGCGCCCTCTGGTATGAAGGAGAGCGGATCGAAAACGCAAATACACACGGTACGGGCTGCACCCTTTCCTCTGCCATTGCCTGTAATCTGGCCGCCGGCAGGGACCTGGACGAAAGCATCCAAAACGCGAAGGCTTATCTGACCGGAGCGCTCAGGGCCGGTCTGGATCTTGGAAAAGGCTCCGGACCTTTGGATCATATGTACGCATTATAGCCTCCGGCCATTGATTCGCCTTCTTTCTGACAGCCGGCCAAAGCCGGGAAGCTGGGCCAGTTCCTCCCGATTCAGGATTCCCATGGCCAGCACACAGACGATGTAAAAAGGAATTGCCGCTGTGATTCCAATCAGCGCCGCGGCCGTATCCGGAACCGCCATACGCAGCATGAAATGGCGAACGGCTTCTGCCGCCGCACCCATGAGCAAGCTGCAAAGCATAGGTTTCAGGAAATACTTTCTTATTCCAAACGAAATCCGGATGGTTCGCTTCAAGCTGATGAGACACATACTGTAGGCAATACAATGGCAAACTGCGGTGCTGATGGCCGCTCCGTAAATATTGATCTGCGGGGCGGGGATCAGAATCAGATTAAGGCCGATTTTCACCGCGACACCGCAGAAAAGCGCCACTGCGGGAACCAATACCTTTCCCAGCCCCTGAAGGCTTCCGCTGAGGGTGTGATTCATTGCCGCGAAGCCCATAGAGACCGCGCTGATCTGCAATATGGTCCAGCCCTGCGGCGCGCTGGGGTAAATCATAAGATAGATGGGCTTCGCGAACAGGATCAGCCCGATGATACAGGGAAGGACCACAAGGGCGGAAATCAGCATGGAAAATCTAATTTTAGCCGTCACTTCCCGTTTGTCACCTCTGGCAATGGCCGCCGCAATGGTGGGAACCAGTACCGCAGAAAAGGCGATATTTACCGAAAGGGGCAGATTGATCAGAGGATCGCTTTTGGACATCATTCCAAATAAAGCGGCGGCTTTCCGCGGGTCTCTTGGTCCCGCCGCGCCGAAAGCCTTTTCAATCCCTCTGGAAATCGTGGCCATATCCAGTACCCGCCCGAAAGACATAATGACCGGACTCAGGGACATGGGCACCGACATGAGCAGAATCCGCTTTGCGTAATGAAGAAATTCCCGCCCTTTTAGCAGCCGCCTTCTTCCAATCCGGTTCCGGTTTGCTTTTTTCATATAAACCAGGACCAGATAGAAAAAGCCCAGCATCGCCGCCAGAGACGCGGCGAAATTGGCCCCGGCTGACAGAATCTGCGCTGAACTTCCGGAAAGAAGCAGAACGAAGACAATCGACAGCGAAGACTTTAGGATCTGTTCCAATATATCAGCTTTGCTGGCAGATTTCACTTCTCCCAGTCCCATGAAATACCCCTGTATTACAGAGGCCAGACAGACAAAAAGAACAGACGGAGCTAACGCCTTGAGGGTATACTGAACACCGTCCATTTTAATAATATAAAGAGCAATAAAATCAGCTCCCAGATAAAGCAGAAGAGAGCAGGCCAGCCCTACAAGAAAAAACAGCTCAAAGGCGCTCCTGAAAATCATGTGCGCGCCTACCCTGTCCCCTCGGGAAACGCTTCCCGCGGTCAGCTTTGAAACGGCGTTGGGGATCCCCACAGAGGATACCGCGAGAAATAAAATATAAAACTGAAATCCCGCCGTATAAAAGCCGTTTCCTATATCTCCAAACCCTTCCACATTGGTAATTACAGCCCTGTATAAAAACCCCAAAAGCTTTACCGCGATTTGCGCGGCAAGAATACTAAGAACGCTGGCCATAAACTGGTTTTTCCCATTTGTCATATTCATTCCCTCTTTTCAGGAACCAGACCCAAGCGGCATAGTCCCCTATTTTATTATGTGGAAAGGTCAGCGGGAATGACAGATTTTCTATGGGAAGCCGAGATTTTTCCAGGCCGGCTTAAAACGCCTGAATCGCGTCGGAAATATGTTTTGCCCCTATAAGACGGATTCCTTTGATATCCAGTTCCTTCAGTTTATCTGCGTTTTTCTTGGGAAGGATCACACGTTCAAAGCCCATGCGGGCCGCTTCCCGTACAATTTTTTCGCTGTTCTGTACAGATCTCAGATCACCGGTCAGGCCAATCTCCCCCAGCGCCAGCGTTCTGCCGGAGCAGGTCTTTCCCCTGCAGGTGGAATAGATGGCAAGCGCGACAGCCAGGTCAGTGGAAGTGCCTTCCGGTCTCAGGCCGCCTACGATATTGACATAAATATCCTGATTGATCAGATTCAGACCTGCCTTTCGCTCCAGCACCGCCAGAATCATGTTGAGACGGGACAGCTCTACGCCGATGGAGGAACGTCTCGCAAAGCCTACATTCGTCGGAGCCGCAAGAGCCTGTACCTCCAGCAGAAGCGGGCGGGTTCCTTCATATACGGCCGCTGCCATGGAGCCTTCCGCTCCTTCCTCCATGCCTTCCAGAAAGCTTTTCGACAGATTTTCAATTTCAAGAAGACCGCTTTCCGCCATCTCAAAGGCCCCGATCTCGCTGGTAGTGCCAAAACGATTTTTAAATGCCCGCAAAATGCGTAGTTCCTGGTTTCGTTCACCGGTAAAGTGGAGAACACAGTCCACCAGATGCTCTACGATTTTCGGCCCCGCCAGTTCACCGCTTTTAGTCACGTGGGCCACAATAAAAATGGGAATATTGAAGGTCTTTCCGACCCGCATCAGCTCGTTTCCGCAGGCCCGCACCTGAGAAACGCTGCCTGGAGCCGAGTCCAGATCTTCCGTATACATGGTCTGGATGGAGTCGATAATAACAAACTCCGGCTTCAGCTCTTCCGCGATAGCCGAAACATTTTCCATACAGGTTTCGGACAGGATAAACAGATTGTCCGGCAGGCTTTTGCACACCCGGTCCGCCCGCATTTTAATCTGGTCCTCTGATTCCTCTCCGGAAACATAAAGAACCTTCCCGTACTGCCCCGCGATATTGGAAGCAGCCTGTATGATGATGGTAGATTTACCGATTCCCGGCTCTCCGGAAATCAGGGTAAGGGAGCCTTTTACCATTCCTCCTCCCAGAACCCGGTTCAATTCTCCAATCCCCGTATCCATTCTGGTATAATTTCCGGATTTTACTTCTGTCAGCTTAGACGGCCGGTTCCGCCCCTTGCCTTCCCCGGGGGCCGACGCGAATCCGCCCCGCCGGCGTTTATCGTCGCTTCCTGGCGCGGGCAGTACTTTTTCTTCCACCATACTGTTCCACGCGCCGCAAACGCACTGCCCCTGCCATTTCGGACTCTCATAGCCGCATTCCTGACATACGAATACGGTCTTTGCTTTTTTCGCCATATGTGTCTCTCTTTCTTTTGTTGGTGTATTATGAGTAGCATAAATGGGGATTGGATTTTTGTCAAGTTCCTCTGACTGCTGGGCGGTCTGGGTGGCAGTCCATTGCTTAAACCCTTCGGACCGGGCGCCTTCCCGATTTTCCTGACAGCAGCATGGATATAAGAATGCTCAGGGCCAGCACGATGCCGATGACGGCGATGGACTGAAGGATTGGGATATTCCATCCGATAGCAAGACCCGCCAGTTTCATTCCGGTAAACACCAGAATAATCGATACGCCATATTTCACATAGGCAAAGCGCTGGCGCAAATGTTCCAGAACAAAATAAAACTGTCTCAGCCCCAAAATAGCGAAAATATTGGAAGTATAGACGATCAGCAGATCGGTAGAGACAGAAAAGACGGCAGGCACCGAATCCATAGCAAAGAGGATATCGGAGCATTCAATAAGACAGACCACCGCGAACAAAGGCGTAAACAGCCGCTTTCCGTACCGGTCTTTTATAAGGAACCGATCGCCGCAGGGCTGCTTTGTCATAGGCAGGATTTTAGAAAGCACCCGAATAATCAGACTTTCCTGAGGATCTTTGCCTTCATCATCCCGGAGCATTTTCAGCCCGTTTATAATCAGGACGCCGCCGAAGATATACAGGACCCACTCAAACATGGTAACGAGCTTTACTCCGAAAAAAATAAATAGAAAGCGCAGAACAATGGCGCCGGCAATGCCGTAGCCCAATGCCCGGTGCTGGGCTTTTTCCCCAATACGAAAGCTGGTAAAAATCGTGATAAATACGAAAAGGTTATCCATACTGAGACTCAGCTCAATCAGATAACCTCCTAAAAACTCCAAAGCCTTCTGCTGTCCCAGAAAAGAACCAATACCGCCGCAAAAGCACATGGCCAGCGCGATCCAAAACAGCAGCCATTTTGTTGATTTTAACACATGTTTCATTCTATACCTCCCGCATGATATATTTTTATGCGGGAGGATTCTGTTTATGATGCCCGTTTCTTCGAAAGGATCATGGACAGGATAATACTGATGACCAGCACTCCAATAATCACGCCGATGGAAATCGGAATCGAAATATGCAGGCCCACAATAAGTCCCGCCAGCTTCACGCCGGTGAACATAAGAATAATAGCTACACCATATTTTACATAGGCAAACCGCTCCTGCAGATGCTCCAGGACAAAATACAGCTGCCTAAGTCCCAGAATCGCGAAGATGTTGGAGGAATAAACGATCAAAAGATCGGTGGAGACAGAAAATACAGCCGGAACCGAATCGATGGCAAAGAGGATATCGGAGAATTCAATGAGGCACAGCACTGCGAAGAGCGGTGTAAACAGTCGTTTTCCGTTCCGCTTTACCAGGAATTTTTCGCCTTCAAAGCTCTCTGTCATAGGCAGCACCTTCGCTACGGCTCTTATGATCCGGCTTTCATGAGGATCCTTTTCCTCTTCCTCTTTAAACATTTTGATCCCGTTTATAATGAGAATGGCGCCGAAGATGTACAGGATCCATTCAAACATGGTAACGATTTTTACTCCGAAAAAGATAAAGATGAACCGAAGAACAATGGCTCCCGCAATGCCATAGGACAGTACCCGATGCTGGGCGTGTTCTTTAATCCCATAGCTCATAAAAATGCTGATAAACACAAACAGGTTGTCCATACTGAGACTCATCTCAATCAGGTATCCTCCGTAAAATTCCAAGGCCTTCTGGCTCCCCATAAAGTACCAGACCGCCAGGCCGGACAGCACAGCAAGCGCCATCCAGAAAGCCACCCATTTCAGCGATTTAAAAACATCCTTCAATTTCCGTCATCCTTTCTTCCTTCTTGTGTTTTCGAGTCTTTTTCCCCGGCCCGCGCCTTTCTATTCCCACTCCGCTTCCAGTCCTTGCGGCAAGCAAATTGGGGGCGGCTTTGCGGCGCCCAAAAAGACCTTAATGCCACCCTTTTCAAAGTGAACATTAAGGTCTTGCTATCCTTTCGGAGAATAGAACCAGGCTGCGTCAGCCGGCTGTTGATTCTATTGCTTGTAAGCTACTCCCCTTATACCCGCGTCTGATTTATTTTTCTTCTTCGTTATAAGCGTCGATGATCTTCTGCGCGATCTGAGTCGGAACCTCTTCATAGCGTTCAAATTTCATGGAGAAGGTGCCTCTCGCCTGGGTCATCGCTCTCAGCGTAATCGCGTAGTCGAAAAGCTCTGCCTGCGGAGCTTCGGCCATCAGCTTCTGGCTTCCATCCTGCTGCGGTTCCATACCCAGGATCTTACCTCTTCTCTTATTCATATCGCCCATTACATCGCCCATGTAATCATCCGGTACTAAGATATCCAGATGCATTACCGGTTCCAGAAGAACTGGTTTTGCCTCTTTGATTCCTTTCTTGAAGGCCAGGGAAGCCGCGATCTTGAAGGCCATTTCGTTGGAGTCTACATCGTGGTAGGAGCCATCATACAAATCAGCCTTGATGTTTACTACCTTGCATCCCGCAAGAGGTCCCTTTTCCATGGATTCGATGAGACCCTTTTCAACTGCCGGAACATAGTTCTTCGGAATGGAGCCGCCAAAGAGGGACTCAGTAAATTCGAACTCTTCCTGCGAAGGCGCGAATTTGATATGTACATCTCCGTACTGGCCAGCGCCGCCGGACTGCTTTTTATGTTTTCCCTGAACATCGGAAGTTCCCTTGATGGTTTCTCTGTAAGCGATCTTCTGCGGAATGGTTTTTACTTCAACACCAAAGCGGTCCTTCAGCTTTGCCATAATGATATTCAGCTGCATTTCGCCCTGACCGCCCAGAAGCGTCTGGTGAGTTTCGTTATTTCTTTCAACAACGAAGGACGGGTCTTCTTCTCTCAGTCTGGTCAGGCCGGAGAATACCTTGTCTTCATCCTTCTTGTCCGCCGCTTCGATGGCCATGTACAGGGATGGAGTCGGGAAATCCAGCGGCAGATAACGGATGATATCGTTCTTATCGCAGAGAGTGTCTCCGGACAAGGTATGCTGCAGCTTCGCGACCGCTACAATATCGCCTGCTTCCGCGTAATTCAGCTCCTGCTGCTCTTTTCCTCTCAGGAAGAAAAGTTTTCCCAGCTTTTCGGTTTTTCCCGCTCTTTCATTTAATATTTCCATACCGGAAGTCAGTTTTCCGGTGACAACCTTCATAACAGAAATCTTTCCAACAAACGGGTCAACGATGGTCTTGAACACAAACGCGGATGGGGAAGAATCCACAACACACAGCTTTTCAACCGGTTCATTGTTGTCGTTGAAGCCCTGATAAGGTCCGTGCTGCAGCGGCGTTGGAACGTATGTAACCAGCAGGTCTAAAAGTCCTTCGATTCCATGTCCCAAAGAGAACGCGGAAGAGCATACCGGAACGATACCGCCTTCGGAAATTCCCTTTACCAGACCCTTTTTAATTTCTTCATCGCTGAAGTCATCTCCGTTAAAATACTTTTCCATCAGAGCGTCGTCTGTCATGGCGATGGCTTCCTTCAGGTCCTCATCGATCTCAGCGGACAGCGGCCAGCTGAACGGAATCAGAGTGTCTCCGAATTTAGCCTTCAGTTCATCAAACGTCCTGTAAAAGTCAAATTCATCTTTATCCCTTTTGTTTATAACAATAAATCTAGGCATCTTGTAACGTTCACAGGCTTTCCACGCATGCTCGGTTCCTACCTGAATACCCGCGCCAGCGTCCACCAGGATCACTGCTGCTTCGGAAGCTCTCAGCGCCGCGTTTACTTCACCGATAAAGTCAAAATATCCCGGAGTATCGATAAAGTTGATTTTGCTGTTTTTCCATTCTACCGGAACGATGGAGGTATTGATAGAAAATCCCTTTTCAACTTCCATTTTATCATAGTCGGAAACTGTATTTCCGTCTTCAACCTTACCAAGTCTGTCGATTACACCTGTAGCCAGAAGTGCTGATTCCAGGAATGTGGTTTTACCGCATCCGCCATGTCCGACCAGTGCAACGTTTCTGATAGTTTCGCTTGTATAGCCTTTCATTTTAAGACCTCCTAAATTTCTTTTTTCAGTAACGCTCATATTATAACATTGATAGGGTTTGTTCGCAATAACACGATGCTATATTTTCTGAATTTTACGCAAAAAGGAGCAAGGATACAGCCCCAGCGGAATAGTCCGCTGCTGCCGCACCCTTGCGGATGAAAAGGCAAAATATTCAGGTCCAGTCGCCTGTGAATGAAAAAAGCTTCCGTAATTGGAATACGGAAGCTGAGATTTTACAGTAGCATAAAAAGCTCCAATCTTCCTACCCAAAGATCTTGTTGGTGATACCTGCTGAGCAAAGTCTCCTGACTTACGGATCAACCTCAGAAGCGCCTTCTCGCTTTACAGCAATGGTCTTTGCTTCTTCGTCCCCGCTTACAGTAGGGGCAAGCCTGTGCCGGACTTTCACCGGCTTCCTTACACTCACGGTATAGGTTAATTCACTTATGGAATAAGTATAACTCAATTCCTGCTGTTTGTCTATGGTTTAAAAGCATAATTTTTTCGCAAAATATTGAAAAAATTACGCGGCGGCCCCTTTTCCTCTATTGGGCTTCTTGTTTGTCCTGCAAATAGGAAGACTGCCGCACCAGCTGTCTTAAAAGATCGGATCTGCTGGCGGTTCCAATCATTTTGCCATTATCCAAAACCGGCACTTTCTTGATCCGCTTATCAGACAGAACCTTAAACAGGCTTCTTATATCATCCGCAAGATCGATGGATACCACTTTTTTATTTGCCAGCTCCATGACGTTTACCTCGGCCAGCTCCGAAAGCCGCTGATCCAGAGCAGACGCGTTGTGCCACAGAGGATACATGGACGCGAAGTTAAAGGTGTCTGAGTCAGAATCCAGCATAAACCGAACGATATCGCCATCGGAAATAAAGCCCGCTACGCTTCCGTCATCGGCTACTACCGGAATACCCCCTGTTTTTTTATCTGTCATACAGCGCAGCGCGTCTAATATTGTCGCGTGAACGGAAACGCAATACGCGTCCTTCTTCATTGCCGCCGCAATACCGGAATCTTCCAGCTTTCCGGACAGGGCCTTTTCTTTGTTTCCCGCCAGACTGATTTTGCGGATCATGAGAGCCAATACAAAGCCTATAACAGCAAACGCCGCGGCCAAAAGAGCAGACGCGGTAAATCCGTCGCCGCCTGCCGCCGCTGACACGGAATACACTCCGGAAAACAGGGATGAGCCAATGCATCCGGCAATCTGAAAGCCGGTACTCATTACTGTTACTCCATGCGGATTCAGCTGCGGGCTGAGGCGGGAAAGGCCAAAGCTCTGTACCGGTCCGATAATAAGGGCGGAGCCGCAGATAACCGGAATATACAAAGCCGCCATGAGAACCAGCGATCCGGTTCCTTTTCCGAAAATAAGCCCCAGGGAGAACAGGCACAGTAGCGCGAACCCAAGCGGCAGCAGCACTCCGGCCCCATGTCTGTCATAAATTTTCCCCGCGATAGGAGATACGACACAGGATAACACAATAGCGGGAAACAGTGTCAATGACGCCTGAAGCGCGGATACGCCCAGTACATTCTGCATGAACAGCGGCATTACGATATTCATGGCAAAGATGATCACCAGCGAAAGCATATTTGCCACAACGCCCAGAGAAAAGGCTCTGACGGACAGCGGCTTCAGATTGATCAGCGGTTCTTCCAGCTTTTTCTGACGATTGATGAAAACAATCAGAAGAATGGCTCCTATAACCGCCGAGGCGACAGCAATAATGACATTTCCGCCGAAAACGGTAGAGATACCGTATAAAATTCCGATCAAGGCAAGTCCGATCAGGATTACGGATAATGTGTCCAGCTTTGGATGGGTCAGCTCTGCCACATTGTGCAGCAGGAACAGCCCGCAAAGCAGGCAGATAAAGGACAGTCCCGCAAAGACCCATAGCAGAACATTCCAGTCAAAGAACGCCAGCAGTACGCCTGCCGCGATTACACTGGAAGACGGACCCAGGGTGGTCATTGCTCCCATAATTCCCATGTAGGTCCCCAGCTTGCGCTTTGGCGCCGCTTCCAGTGTTATATTCATCCCAATAGGGATCAGCATACCAGTACCCAGCGCCTGCACGATCCGGCCCGTCAGCAGAATGGGGAAGCTTGGCGCAAGGGCTCCAATAACACTTCCTACAACCAGCAGGCCTACTGTAGCTAAATATAGTGGCTTGGTTGGAATGCTGCGGTAAAGGAACGCGGAAACCGGCACCATTACTGCCGCTCCCAGCATATACGCCGCCGCGAGCCACTGTACCGTAGAAACATCTACTCCAAAATCGGCCATGATAGGCGCAAAAGCAACATTAAGAAAGGTTTCATTAAATGTGGCTAAAAACGCGGAAAAGGCCGCTACGAAAACGATGGTTTCCGGTTTTGATTTGGAGGCATTTGCCTCGATTTTCTGTTTTTTTGTCTCTGTCATAAAACACCTTCCATATTAAGAAAACGATTTTTTCACACAAAAAAACACACGCAAGCTGATCTGGTTTTATGTGCCGTAGATCAGATTTACAGGCGTGCGCCCTACATGTGTCGTTTGCATTTTGTGTCTGATTCAATTTGATTCTTATTTTATTATATGGAAGCAAAAAAAGTCAAGAAAAACTTTCAAACAGCCATTGCGGTCTGAATCAGGAGGCGTTTTCCTGAAAGTCTGACGGGCAATGGCTGCTTTACGAATTCCGTGTTTTAGCTAATTAAATGACGGTGGCTGCCCTCCGATACTTCCAAGAGGGCTGCCCTCCGGGGACGGCTCTGACATGCTGAAATACATCTTAGCCGCTTTTGTCGTTCCAAAATCCCGGTTGGATCCGGTGTCCTGCACCTTATTAAAGGCTTCCCGGAACATGGCGTTGTGCGCTTCTTCCCGATTCAGCAAAAAGTCGATGGTTTCCTTTACCTTTTTATCATCGATCTGCCGGTACAGATATTCATAAACCACCTTGGCCCTCTGCTCTGAAGCGATATTGGAAAGAAGATCGGCGCAGAGATCCCCTGTGACTGTTACATAGTCTCCGGTCCAGGAATAGCCGGAAGCGTTGATCAGCCCCGGGTTCAGTCCGAGAAGCACATGGGACTGGATCTCTCCCGCCGGGACCGCTGCCGCGTCAACATCATGCCCGTTCAGAAGGCTGATGGTCTGCGCCACCATTTCCATATGACCCAGCTCTTCTGCCGCAATATCCAAAAACAGGTCTTTGATTTCCTGATCTTTAACGCGGAAGCTCTGAGACATATACTGCATGGCCGCTTTTAATTCGCCGTTTCCGCCGCCCAGCTGCTCCTGAAGAAGGACCGCGTATCCCGGATTGGGCCGCTCCACAGCAACTGGGTGAAATAATTGTTTTTCATGTTTGAACATAAGATAACCTTCCTTTCTCAGTATTAGTGTTTCCGCATTTTAAAAGCATATTCAGGAAGGCAGGATTCCCTTTCCCCAAACAAGCGCGGAGAACAAAAATCCGCCAATCCACAAACTTAAATACAAAAATATGATATAATGTCCTCAATATCCTCCATCCGGTAAGCGTCGCCTTGCGCGGCAGAACCGCGATGAGGCAGATTATCCGTATAACAGAGAGGAAAAACTATGATTTACTTAGATTATGCCGCCACTTCCGGTCCAAAGCCTGAGGAAGTATACAGAGCTGTCGACCACGCGCTGCGGAACGCTTCCGGAAACCCGGGCCGCTCCGGTCACAGACTTTCTCTTGCTGCCGGAAAGCTGGTTATGGAAACCCGAGCCTTGTGCAGTCGCTTCTTTCACGCGGAAAGCGCTGATTCGATTTGTTTTTGCTCCAATGGGACGGATGCTCTGAATCTGGCGATTCATGGAGCGCTGCGGAGGGGTGATCATGTGATTACATCTTCTCTGGAGCACAATTCTGTAGCAAGACCGCTGGAGCATCTGAAGCAATTCGGGGTGGAAGTGACCAAGCTGGACACCTGTATCGAAACGGGGGTAGATCCGCAGCAGGTCGCAGACGCTATCAAAAGCAACACTCGCCTTGTTATCATCAGCCATGTTTCCAATGTAACGGGGACAGTCAGCGATATTGAAGCGATTGGAAAGGTCTGCCGGGAAAAAGGCGTGCTGTTTCTGGTAGACGCGGCTCAGTCCGCGGGCGCCAGAAAAATTGATGTACAGAAGATGCGCATTGATCTGCTTGCCTTTCCCGGGCACAAATGTCTTTACGGACCGCAGGGCACCGGCGGGCTCTATGTCAGACCGGGCATTTCCCTGAAAACGCTCAAGCAGGGCGGCACCGGAAGCAGATCGGAGCTTTTGCGTCAGCCGGAGGACCTTCCGGACAAGTATGAAAGCGGGACATTAAACGTACCCGGCATCGCGGGTCTCGGCGCCGGAATCCAATTCCTTCTTCAGGAAGGGCAGGAAAAAATAGAAGCCAGAGAGGCGGAACTGACCAATATGCTTATAGACGGGCTCCGCTCCATTGACGGGGTGCGCCTTTATGGCCCGAAAGGACCTGTAAGGGGACCTGTCGTATCTTTGACCATTGATGGATATGATCCGCAGGATATTTCCATTTATCTGGATCAGGTTTTCGATATCGCTGTAAGAAGCGGGCTTCATTGCGCGCCTGACGCGCACCGTACCATTGGTACTTTAGAAAAGGGCGGAACCGTCCGCATCAGTCCGGGCTATTTCACCACGGAAGAAGAAATCGCCATGTGCGTAGAAGGGATTGGCGCCATCAGCCGCGGAGAAGTATAAGGCGCCTTCACAGTCGCCAGTTTCACAGGTTTGATGCGGGAGCTGTCGCCATTGTGCCCAGTCCGGGGCCGGTGGCGACCAGGTCCCTTTCTTTTGCGGGCTGCGGGTCGCCAGTTTCACAGGTTTGGGGCGGAAGCTGTCGCCATTGTGCCCAGTCCGGGGCCGGTGGCGACCAGGTCCTTTTCTTTGCGGGCTGCGGGTCGCCAGTTTCACAGGTTTGGGGTGGAAGCTGTCGCCATTTTGCCCAATCCGGGGCCGGTGGCGACCAGGTTCCTTTTTTTGCGGGCCGCGGGGTGCGCAGGACAATTTCCGCCATAATCAGCTTCTTTTTATACCTTCCCCATATTATAAACGGATTGTTAAATATCCCGCTGTTTCGGCGCTTTCATCCAAAGCGCGTACGCTGTGGAACGCGTTGTATTTTTGGGGTCAATTTCTCTTGCCATGTTTTTCTCCAATCTATCGTATCCCAGTACACGACAACACCAGGGCGTTATCTGCCCCGGTGCTTCGCTCGTTTTTTCTGTTGTTTCAGCTGGAACTTCCGCTCCGCCTCAGCCTTCTTTTCTTCCCGGCTTCTGGTTCCGCGTTCTAGCTTCTGCTGTTCATGCTGAAGCTTCAAAGCCTGCTGCGCTTTGGTGCCTATGCCCGCTTCCGCCATCTGCTTTCGGGCCTCACGCCGCATCCTCTTAGGGTTCTTCTTTGCTTCTTTCACAACTGCCTCAACAGCCGGACTGTATTGCAGCTCGTAGCCATGCTTTAAGATGAATTCATATACCCGCGCTTCGCTGGGTTCTGAACCAAAGATTACCTTGGAAGCGGATAATCGGTTTCCCTCATTTCGCTCAAATAATCCGGCCCAGTACATTCCATCGTAATAAACCGTAAGCTGCCCTTTTATTTTGTCCATATTCCCTCCTATGTGCTTCGAGGCAAAGAATGGACAACCCGGAGGGGCAGGTTACTTACCACGAACGGATTCGTGACGGCCGGGCTACCTACCGGCTCTGGCGCGGCATAACGCGCGTTGCGTTTTTATCTTTGCTAATGATTAAACTCATTTTCATTATACCATTTCATTCCTGTATGTCCAATACATGAATCTTCTTCCTTCTTTAAATACCATATCCGGGAGCTTTTTCATTACAGACATATCTTCATCCGGCTTGCCATCCATCACAACAAGATCCGCGTACTTTCCTGCCTTAATGGTCCCCAGCCGGTCATCAAGCCCGACAATTCGCGCGCTCTGAATCGTGGCTTGTTTTAGTATAACCTCATTGCTGAAATTGTAATTCGCTCTGGCAGTAAACTCAAGTCCCGGATATTTCAGATGACTGGACATATCAAGATCGCTTCCGAATCCGGTCTGAACGCCTGCCTCAAGGCACATTCTCATGCTCTCAGCCATTGCCTCCGAAGCATCGTTCGCCTTAAGCTTAAACTCCTCAGGCTGCGGTCCGGACAGCTCGTTCGCAAGTATAAATGGAATAGCAAAGGTAGGAACGGTTACAGACCGGTTCCCATACTCCGCTATCATGTCCACGCTGTCCCTATCCATGTAGGAAGCGTGTTCGATTGTATATACTCCGGCTCGGATCGCGGCTTTTATTCCCTCTGTTCCATGACAGTGCGCCGCTACATAAAGACCCAGGCTTTCAGCGGCTTTTACCACAGCATCCAGTTCCTCCTGGGTAGTAACCATCTCACCGGGTACTCCTCCAAGATTCAAAACCGCGCCAGTCACCATATACTTCACGAAATCGACGCCATGTGCTTTTTCTCTTCTGCATAATTCCAACGCTTTATCCGGAGAATCAAATTCCTCGTAAAGCGCGCCAAAGCATTCGTTGCCGACAGCAGTGGGAGATAAAATCTTACCGGATGTAATAACACGCGCGCCGGACAGAACCCCCTTTTCTATATAATCGCGGACAGTTCCCGATGCGTAGTGGTTGCAGCCCGCGTCCCGTATCGTTGTATAACCCATTCTGAGATATTCTTTTGCAAAGCTGGCAGACTCCATGAGATAAATCTGCTCCGGACGTCTGATCAGATAATCCCAGTTCTGATTTGAGAACATAAGGTGGGCGTGAAGATCGAAAAATCCGGGAAGGACGGTTCTACCCTTCACGTCGATGATCTCTGTATCACCTGAAAACTCGTTTTCACCGCACGGATAAATGGCTGCTATTTTTTTACCGTCTATGAGAATATCCGCAAGTTCATGCTTGTAACCCTCTGTCAGATATTTTACCAGGCGGCAATTTGTAAGTGCTATCATAAGTATGCTCCTTTCATGTCACAAGTCCCAACATAAAACTCCACTTGAATTGGAATTTATAACAGTATAAAATTAATTTACAGTAAAACAAATTTATGAATCGAGGTATACTATGGACTATTGCAAGGAAGTCGGCGAGAGAATCCGGCTTTACAGAAAAAGATGCGGCTACACGCTGGTAGATCTGGCTAACCTTATAAACAAAAGCAAATCTATCGTTTCCAAGTATGAACGCGGGGAAGTGGCAATTGATATTCTGACAATAAGACAGATTGCACAGACTCTCAATGTACCTGTTTCATCCCTGCTTGACGAGGATCTGACTCATGGCGCTCCGCTTTTCCGGCCGGACGATTCCGTTGACTTTAATCGAAGCTGCAGTGTCAAGACGTCCTATGTATACTCCTACTTTTCACATGAGAACAAACCGATTCTGCGAGTCCAGCAAATTCAGCATGCCGACGATAAAGCCGTTGTGTATTTTTATCCGGATCATATTGCCGACGGCAAGTCTTTTGAATGTTATTACACCGGGGCGATCGTTAAAGAATCGTCCTTTACTCGCATCCTGGTTTCAAACCCTGTTGTTCCCGACGATATTCTCATCATGGACTTTCCTGCCAGATTTCATAAGCATAATCCTGTACTGGGGTACATAACCTCTATTTCCATCCCTCCATATTCGCCTCTCGCGTCTATGGCAATCCTTTCGGATGTTCCTGTTACAGACACGGAATGGCTCAAATCCAAGCTGACGCTTGACAAAGAGTTTCTCAAGCGCTGCAGGAAGGTAAACTGCTTCGTAATCCCTCTGGAGTGCAATTACCATCTGAACCTCAATACGCTCTAACGCGAAGTATCGCGGCGGTACACAATTTTTCCGTTAATCATAGTGGCCATTTCACGCGTGGCTGCTATTTCATGTACCGGTAATTCAAAAATATTTCTGTCCAGAATCACCAGATCCGCTTTCTTTCCAACTTCCAAAGATCCGGTTTTATCATCCATGAACAGCGCATAGGCCGCATCAATTGTAAAGCTTCTGAGGGCTGTTTCCAGACTGATTCGCTCTTGGGCAGGCGCGAGCATTGTCGCCTCAGATGAATCCCCCGGGTCGCATCTTGTCACTGCAATTTCCATAGCTTCTAAAGGTCTTGGCACCGGCGTAACCGGGTGATCGCTTGATGAAGCAACCCGGATTCCGTTATCGTAGAATTTCTTCATAGGATACTGCAGGTCAGCCCGCTTCTGCCCTGTCATTTCTTTTACAACATCGTACATCCCATCCTTGTGAAACCAGTAAGGCTGTACGGCTGCTATGACATTGAATTTTGCAAAGCGCTGGAAATCCGCTTCGTCTACCAGCTGCAGATGCGTAATAATATGGCGTAAACCCGTGTCGCCCGTTTTCTCGGATGCCGCCTGAATTCCGTCCAGACCCTGCTTCACAGCGCCGTCGCCTATGGCATGTATATGAATTCTTAACCCTTTGGCTGCTGTCTTTGTACATGCGTCGCAGAATTCCCACGCGCCCCAGTTACTGTTGCCGCAAAATCCCGGGGAATCAGCATAAGGCTCCAGAAGAAACGCGGTTTTTCCCTCAATCGCTCCGTCAAGGTAGTACTTCGCTGTATCAATTTCAAAGAACTCGTCCTTTACGCGTTTACTTACATTCCGCAGATATTCCAGATTCCTCTCATAGGAATCCCTTTCAGGTGAGTCAATCACCACACAGCTTTTCGTCTTCATGATTAATTCACCGGCCCCCGCCAGCTCCTCATAAGCCCTGAGCGAGTTATTTCCGGGATATCCGAGCTTCTCCTCCGCATTATAAACGCACCCGTCGAATACCGCGGTGTGTCCATAGGACACTGCCATTTTCTGATAGGCCTTAATTCCATTCCGGCACTGCTCAACTGTATATCCAGGCAGTGTCCTTATGATTTCTTCCGTTGCCGCTTCTTTGATAAGGCCGGTAGGATTCCCTTCCTCATCTCTTGGCACATTGCTGTCATAATCGTTTTTATCCTGAATAAATCCTGCCATCTTTAGCGCTGCGGAATTCACCCACATATTATGATATCCCAGGTCCCATAATACAATCGGAATCCGGTCTGTTATTTCATCCAGATCCGCTGCTTTTGGGCCTTCTATCCCAAAGACATCCATGCCCCATCCGAATCCGTATAACAGGTTTGAATTCGGGCTTTCGATATACACGCCCCTTATTTTTTCCAGGTACGTTTCCCTGCTGTTTAGCTCTGTAAGATCAATCGCATACAATACGTCTGTAGCAGCCGCGGGGTGCGCGTGAACGTCTATGAACCCAGGCGTTACCAGCCCGTTTCCCGCATCGATAACATCTGTACCGCTTCCCATATACTGCTGTACGCCTTCTGAAGATCCCACATATAGAATCACACCATCTTTAACAGCAATAGCTTCCGCAAAATCCCCGCCGCGGTTTGCGGTATAGATCGTCCCTCTGATAATTGTATCTGCAATTTTCATATATTATAATGATCTCCTATTCTGCTTTTTTAGTTATGATACAACTTTTTTGACAATGTGTAAGGTTTTTTCAGGAAAATCCATTACAAAGGCGCTTTTATGGGTAAAATCATAATTTTTTCTCGATTTTTTTGCGTTTTTGACTAATATTTTCCCTCTTATTCCACTTATAATGGAATTATTGGGATCAATTTTAATGAGAATGGAATATATGTGTTTTGAAGGAACTGTTTAAAATTATATAATTATACAGAAAAGTTATTGTTATCTCAGGAGGTTGTGATGAGAATCAAAAGTAAATATATTAAAGTCTTCATTTTTACATTATCCACGCTGGTGTTCTTTCTGCCCCAGATGAGCACATTCTACTATGTATTCTTTCTTGACGCCTATGGGCTTACCAACGCGCAGGCAGGAACACTTTTATCCGTATACGGAATGACTTCGCTTCCGGCATATCTGTTCGGGGGTTTGATGGCGGACAAGTTTAACGCCAAGAAACTGATTATCATTTCATGTTTTGCAACAGGCGGTCTTGGCATTCTCATGACATTTGTATCAAGCTATTATATCCTGCTGCCGATTTATGTCATTTTCGGCTTTACTACCACATTCCTTCAGTGGTCCGCGCTCTGCAAGATTATCCGTTCTATGGGAAGCGAGAGAGAGCAGGGCAAGTTGTTCGGCTCAATGGAGATGTCCAACGCAATTATCGGAGCGGCATGTCTTTACGGCGTACTGGCCGCGCTGGGCACCCTTATGGAAACTACCGGGTTCAAAGTTGTAACAAGTATATTCGGCATACTCCTGATCATCAGCGGTATTCTCATTACTGTTTTATGCGATGACCCGTCTGCCGGGATTAAAACCAACGATTTCGATTTCAAGAGCGTAGGCAAAGTCTTAAAACATCCGGTCGTATGGCTTAATGGATTTATCGTGCTGGGTATGTACATTCTCAATACTTCATCCTCCTATATCAGTCCCTATCTCAGCGAGGTCGTAGGTATTCCTATTTCATTGGCTGTCGGGCTACAGATTGCTGCCGTTTATGTTTTCAACGCGATCTTTTGCCCAATCGGCGGAGCTGCCATTGACAGGCTCCACAACACCACGCCCGTCCTTCTGACAGGAGCCGCCGTCTGCGTAATTCTGGTATGCGCGCTCATTGTAATCGGACCGACAGCAGCCCCGGGATTAATCATCGCTGTTGTTCTTCTGTTCTACATAGGCTTTAATACTTCAAAGCCATGTATGTACACACCTGTTCCTGAAGGCGGCGTTCCCATTGAAATTACAGGAACCGCAGTCGGCATTGTATCGACGATCGGATACTCCTCTGATATCTGGTTATACACCCTTTGCGGCACATGGCTTGATAAGCATGGAGACGCGGGATACAACAGAATCTGGGGACTCATTATTGCCGGAATGATCATTTCCGCAATAGCCGGGATCCTGTTCCAGCTGTACAAAAACAGACATAAGGAAGAGATCGAAGAAGCTTACCGCCACAGCGCTGAAATAGAACAGCAGGCTATGGAAGCTGAAAACGCGTAATAGGGAGGATAACTTGTGAAAACTGCAGATATTGTAATATTTGGAGGTACTGTTTACACAGTCAACCCAAAAGGTGAAATCAAAGACGCTATGGCTGTCAAAGGCGACAGCATTGTCTATGTTGGAGATGACCAGGGTATTCAGGAATACATAGGACCTGACACTCGTATAATCGACCTTAAAGGAGGAATGGCTCTCCCCGGTTTTATCGATTGTCATACCCACCCAAGCGCGCATATCGATCCTATGTACGCAATCAATCTTTTTGGCCTTGAAGGCAGAAAAGCTTATGAAGCCAGGCTTCGCCAGTATCTGAAGGACAATCCGGACGCAACATTCATTTACGGATTTGGCTGGGCCTATGATAAATTCGGACAGGAAGGTCCTACAAAGGAAATGCTTGATGAAATTTCACAGGAAATTCCGATCCTTCTTTATGATGAAGGGTATCACTCAGTATGGGTTAATTCCAAGGCGCTTTCTGAGGCCGGCATCACGGCGGAAACCTGCTTTGATCAGCCCGATATTATGCGAAGGGCAAATAATGAGCCTACAGGCATTATAAACGAACTGTCCATCCTTCAGGTAATATCAATTTTTCCAGATTATGAGATCACCCAGTATATGGCGTGTCTGGAGGATTTCCAGAGATTAGTCCACCCATATGGCATAACCTCTGTATTTGACGCGTGTCTCTATACAAAAAAGGGCTTACCTGGCTTTCCGGGCGATCATTCTTATGAAGCATATCAAAGATGCGCCAGGGAAGATAAGCTTTTGCTTCGCTATGCGGCATCCATAGTAATCGATCAGGAAGATTATACAGACGACAAAAGCGTCGAAGCGCTCATGCTCAAATATAAAAATGGCTTTCAGCACGAGTTCTTCAATATGAACGCCATCAAAATCTATGCTGACTACTGGACAGATGACCGGCTCTCTGATTTAGGTACGATCGCTGACAGAAATGGATTTCAGCTGTTCCTGCACGCACTGAGCGCCGAAGAAACCAAGAGGGCCATTACTGTATCCAGAAATGTCCGGGACAGAAATGGCCAGCGGGATGCCCGCCACACAATTGCTCATATCGGAGTCGTTGACAGAGAGGATATTCCGCATTTTAAGGAGCTGAATCTGAATTCCGTCATTCTCCCCTACTGGATTAACTGTGTCGAGGAATTCTACGGAAGGACAAAAGAAAAGCTGAATGCCGGTGATCTGGATCTGACGCAGTCGTTTATAAAAGCGGGTGTCAATGTGGCGTCAGGTACGGCTTATCCCGCTGTTACCGACATTCCGCATCCTCTTAACGGCATTGAAATGGGTATGATAAGAAGGAATTTCGCAAACGGTAATGACTGTGCGCCTCAGCCTCCTGCCTGTGAATCGGCAACCCTCGACCAGATGATTCGTTCCTTTACGATTAACGCCGCGTACGCCAACCATTTAGACCGCTCTACCGGTTCACTGGAAGTAGGGAAAAAGGCCGACATCGTTCTTCTCGATAAAGATTTGCGTCATCTTGCAGCTGACCAGATTCACACGGCATCGGAAACTATGACCATCTTCAATGGGAAAATCGTATATGAAAAGTAGCGGAAAACTTGCTTTGGTTTTCCTAACCCACCGGATCTTCTTTATGAATAAATTAAAGAACCTGGATTCATTCTCCAGGTTCTTGTTTTATAAGCGTGCTTTCATCATCTATTATATGTACCTACTTCACACAGTTCTTTAATGCAGTCTTCCCATCCTTTAATCAGCTTGTCAATGTCTTCATCTGTAGTCAGTGGGGAAACAAGCATCATATTATGGAAAGGAGTAATTACGATACCTCTGTTATGGAGATACAGATGCGTATAATACATCAGTTCCCAGTCAAAATTGTTTTTAGCGTCTGTTCCGTTAATTGGGCTCGTAGGCATAAACTGCAGCTCGCATCTTGCCCCGGATCTTGTCAGGCTCCAAGGAACATCATACGTTTTAAGTACAGCTTCCAGTCCGTCAGCCAGCCGGTTCAAACCTCTGAACATTTTTTCAAAAGCTTCTTCTGTCGCAACTTCTGTCAGCTGTGTTCTCATACACGCAATAGCAAACTGGTTGGCTGCCAGAGTTCCGCCGATCCCCATCGGGTCGGAAACGCCGCCATTGCCATACATTTCTCCGATTTTGTCCGTGATTTCTTTTGTGAATCCATATACCGCAATTGGAACACCGCCCGCAATGGATTTACCCATTGTTACAAAGTCAGGCTTGAGATTATGCGCTCTTGTATATCCTCCGTAGCCTTCGGATAAAGTATGCGTTTCGTCTATAATCATATAGGAACCGTATTTTGTGCAGAGTTCTCTTACCGCGTCAAGATATCCTTCCGCTGGTAAAACCATACCGCAGTTTGTCATTACAGGTTCCAGCAGAACTGCCGCTACATCCCCGTACGCCAGCTGTTCTTCCAGGGCTGCCGCATCATTGAACTCGACTACTCTTGTCAGCTGGTCTTTAGGAAGTCCCGGGTTGGAATCATAAGGGGATCTCAGACAGAGTTTGCCGTCTTCGCCGATATGCGGAAGCGTTTCATCCAGTGAACCGTGGTAGCATTCCTGCATAACCAGAATCTTCGGTCTGCCTGTCAGGGTTCTCGCGTTTCTGATCACATATCGGTTTGCTTCTGTAGCTGTCATTGCAACCTGCCAGGTTGGCAGTCCGAATCGCTTGCTCAGTTCTTTACCGATTTCGAGAGCGTCTTCTGTAGGCATCATTGTTGTAATACCCTTGTAAGCTCGTTCCGCAATTGTCTTTGCTGTCGCGTCAGGAGAATGACCGAACATGGCTCCTGTATCGCCCAGGCAAAAATCGATATATTCATTTCCGTCTACATCATAGCACCTTGCGTCTTTCGCTCTTTCAAGGAAAATAGGGTGCTCAGTTCCCCAGTCCGCCATCCATGGCATTGGTACGCCGTCCAGCAGGTTTTCATGAGCTTTTTCGAAAATCGCTTTGCTCTTAGGTGTGCGTTTTAAGAAAGTTTCTGTTTCTCTCGCTTTGAGTTTTCTCAGTTCCTCTTTCGTAACCAGTCTGTAAGGGCTCATTTTATCAGTAATCATGTTTCCTCTCCTTTCGTATTTGAAATATTAATAATACAGGTCAGATGGACCTTTATATTCCTGAAGTGTATTTCCTCCATCGATTACCAGCGATTCTCCTGTAATGTAGGAAGCTTCTTTGGCTGCGAGGAATACGATCCCTGCCGCAACTTCTTCTGCAGATGCGCTGCGCTTAAGGGGAGTGTTAAGGCCGCCTGCAGCTTCTGCCTCCGTTTGGGAAGCAGTTCCGATCCAGCCAGGCAGCACATTGTTCACCGTTATTCCACAGCTTCCGAATTCGATTGCCAGAGCTTTGCTCAATCCGATGATTGCCGCTTTAGCCGCGCTGTATGAACCTTCGCCCGGGTTACTTACTACAGGGCCTGTTACGCTGGAGGTATTGACAATACGTCCGTAATTGTTTTTTACCATGTACGGGATAACTTCTTTTGTTACGTTAAAGGGAATGTTAAGGTTTCTGTCAATGGAATCGTCCCAGCTTTCATATGTCATGTCTATGAATCCGGCGAAGTCTTCTTCCATTCCCACCTGAACCATTCCCGCATTGTTAACCAGGACGTGAATTGTTCCAAAATCTTTAATTACTTCGTCTACCATGCTGCGCACCTGCTGACGGTCCATTAGATTTGCGATATATCCTTTTGCTTCTATTCCAAGGGCCTTCAGCTCGTCCGCTCTGGTGTGAATTCGGTCTGTAGTGGACACAACAGCCACTTTTGCGCCCAACTCACCCATTATTTTTGCAGCCGCAAAACCGATTCCGGTATCGCTTCCTGCTCCTGTAACCAATACAACCTGGTCTGTAAAATCCATAAATTTTCTCATTTTGTCTCCTTTACTTTTCCAAACTTGCGAGAATGGCATCGATCAGCTGCTCAGCAGGGCCTGCCTTCAAACCGCCGTCTATGTAAATATCTTCTCCAGTTATGTATCTGCAGTCGTCTGATGCCAGAAAGTGATAAAGCGCCGCCGCTTCTTCCGGTTTACACATACGCGCAAGAGGCGTCTGTATTTTCATGGCGTTCAATTCAGTTTCGCACCCGTCAACATAAGCCATCGGTGTGTCTATCGTATTGGGGCAGATGCAATTGACCCTGATCTTTCTCGGCGCCAGTTCAATTGCTGCCACTTTCGTAAGGCCGACGATGGAAATCTTGCTCATGATATAAGGGCCGTATCCTGAATAGTCGCCGTTTGCGGAATTGGAAGCGGTATTTAATATTGTGCCGCCGTCGTTCATATATTTCTGTCCGTATTTAATTCCGAAAACAACGCCCATTACATTTACATTAAATAATCTCTGATACGTGTCCGGATTGGCATTTTCCAGGCGTTCTTCAGGGCAAATAATGCCTGCGTTGTTCACAACGATATCAAGTCTGCCATAATGCTCTACAGCGGATTTCATAAGGTTTTCAACATCGTTTTCCCTGCTTACATCCGTTCTGACAAACAGGCAGTCCAGTTCATCTGCAGTCCGCTGAGTTTCTGGCGCTATATCTCCCATTACTACTTTTGCTCCTGCATCTGCAAATCGTTTAGCGGTCGCAAGGCCCAGTCCCGAACCTGCTCCTGTTACGACTGCAACTTTTCCCTCTAACAAAAACATGCTGCACCTTCTTTCTAATATTATATTTTATCTTTCCTGTACTTACAATTTAACATTTAAACATTTGGATAAATACATCCCTTAGACTTATTTTTTTTGATGTGTACACCTAAGGTAGTATTTTTATACTACCATTTTCAAAGGTTTTATGTTATATTCATTCTATAGATGGGAGGTATGTCATTTATGGGACTTACTGCCGAAGAATGGATCAGAATAAACGAAGCAATAAAACTGATTTACAATGAAGGGTCTGAACGTCAGGTACGCCGGAATATTCTTGACGCTATACATTCTCTGGTACCTTTTGATTTTGGCGACTTCTGCTACACAACAAAAGATGAGCTATCGGCACCTATTACCGATCCTGTGGTAAAAACAAAATTTTCTCGAGCTTTTCAACAGGAATATGAACACGCTTATCAGAACTACTACAGCCAGATGGACTACACCAAGTGGTGTCTGAGCAACAAAGAGTCAATTGTATTCAGAGAATCCGATATTTTTGATGATGCAGTCAGAGCCAACAACAAGTATTTTACAGATTTTCTGAAACCCCGTAACATGATATATTCCATTATTTGCTACATCGTTATCCCAAATAAAAAAGCGCTCCCCGGAGCCATTACCATGTATCGCGGCAATGAACAGGGAGACTTTTCAGAACATGAACTTGAATTATTGCATACTCTGCTTCCTCATATGGAAAAAAGCATGTCTATCTTTGCTGCCGGCGCGAAGGAAGCTTCCGACGAAATTGATTATGTTGATTTATACCTGATTAACAACTATCAGCTGACACGACGCGAAACAGCCGTTGTCAGAGAGCTGATGAATGGCTGCAGCAACAGTGAAATAGCCGGCAGATTAAATATCAGTGTTTATACAGTAAAGAAACACATTTCAAATATCCTTAGCAAAACAAACACAACCAGCAGAATCAAACTGCTGCAGCTGATTTCCGGCATCAAAAAGTAGCAGGACTCCCGCCAATATAACGCCATTAAGCATCAGCAGTTTTGAATCCGGCACAAGCCGCTAAGCAAAGCTTTCAGCCGATTTCCCCGCGTCCTCTTGGGGTTCTTTGCTTCTTTCACAACTGCCTCAACAGCCGGACTGTATTGCTGCTTGCGGCCATTCTTTAAGACGAATTCATATACCCGCACTTCGCTGGGTTCTGAACCAAAGTACCATTTCATTCTTGTATGTCCAATACAAAGTAATGGGAAGTCCGTTTACAGCCCTTTACCGCTTAAAAGCTTCTTTTCAATATATTCAATAAGCTTTTTTGCCGCTGGTGATACTGATTCATTCGCGGTTATGATTCCAATGCTGACTTTTTCTTCTGGTTTAATAGGAACAGCAGAAACTTTTCCGCCCCAATTGCCCATTGTCAAATTGTTCATCAAGGTAATGCCCAGGCCGGCTTCCACAAGGCAGAAAGCGGCATATGTGTCATTGACTGTATATCTTATATTCGGTCTTGTTCCATGCTTTTTAAAATATCTGGCGCTATCGGTGTCTTCTCCAGGATATGGTTCTATGTACGGTTCAGTTTCAAAGGCTTCAACAGGAACATACCCCTGTTCTTCATATTGGCTTCCCTGCGGCACCCATGCAGTCATAGGGTCATTATACAAGCCAAGCCATTTCCCTTTAGCCTCTCTTTTGCTTATGACTCCCATATCCACTTGATGCAGTTCAATTGCTTTTGATAATTCAGTGCTGTTTTTATGGATGAACCTTACATCTATATTAGGGTACGCCGCGGCAAAATCAGCAATTATTTCAGCTAACCACCTGTAATACGCGCCATAAGAAGTGCCAACTGTAACAGCTCCAACATCTAACCCCCTGAGCTCTGCTGCGATTTGTTCACACTGACTGCTGTAAAAGACCGCGTTACGGATCGACGGTATAAGCATGTTACATTCTTTCGTCGCGCTAACTCCGTTTTTGCCTCGCTCCAGAAGGGTCAACCCCAGTTCGTCTTCAAGAGAAGCCATCATACGGCTTATGCCGGAAGGTGTATAGCCCAGCTTAGAAGCGGCGGCTGAGAGACTTCCTTCATCGATTACTGTCATTAAAACTTTTAACTTATCCTCGATCATGTTTCTCCTCTTCTTTGAATTTTATCAAAAATAATGTGCTATATTTTCGTTTTACTCAATAAGAGTACCACAATATAATAGTTATGTACATAACTATTATTCACACAGAGAGATAAAATGGCTAGCTTTACTGATAAGAAATTAAATAAAAAAACAGCCGAAATACTTCTGGCAGCGTTGATAATCGCAAGAGCCACAGCATATATGTTTTCCAAACTGCTGCTTGAGTCAATGGGACAGTTTACACTTTTGGGAATAAGGTCCGCAATTGCTTTCGCGTTCCTTGTTGTCGTTTGTTTTAAGACTTTAAAAGAGACCCGAAAAGAAGACGTTCTTTATGGATCTCTCATAGGCGCCGCGTTTTTTGTCGTTATGTTCTTTGATCTTGCGGGTCTCAAATACACTTCTTCTGTGTCTGTATCCTTTGAAGAAAACACTGCCGTGGTTATTGTGCCTATTATGCTGGCTGTACTTCACCGCAAGCTGCCTTCTAAAAAAACGGTACTGATCTTTATTATAAGCGCCGCGGGAATCATTTTTCTCAGCTTCAAGCCTGAAGGCTTTGAATTTAATATCGGTGATTTTTGTGGGATGATGGCAGCTATAACATACGCCGCAACAATCATTCTGATTTCAGCCGTTGCAGGCAAAGCAGACACATTGCGGGTCGGCATCTTTCAGGTCGGCTCAATGGGAATCCTTTCCCTTATCGCCGCGGTTCTGGTTGAAACGCCGGTACTCCCATCTACTGGAACAGAATGGATCTATATGCTGTATCTTGCCATCATATGCAGTGTTTTCGGATTTACGCTTCAGCCTTATGCCCAAAGCGGGACCACTGCTGAACGAGCCGCGATAATGTGCGCTCTAAATCCTGTTACCGCGGCTGTCTTAGGATCTGTATTCCTTGGAGAAGCCCTTACCTTGAAAGGTGTAATAGGGGCAGCGCTGATTGTTTTTAGTATTGTTATTTAGGCAAGAGCGCCTCGATACTTCCTTGCCCGCGCTGGTTTTGCGCAAAGCCGCGTGAAAACATTCTCTCTACGCTCCGTAGGTTGATATGGATTCGCCGCGATAGTATACTACGCTTATGAAAAGGAGGCACATCAGATGAATTGTTACATCACAGGCGCCACGATTAAGGCCTTGCGTGAAAAGCAGCGTTTAACGCAATCCCAATTAGCCGAAAGGCTGTATATCAGCGACAAGACGGTGTCCAAATGGGAAACCGGCAAAGGATTCCCGGATATATCCCTGCTGGAGCCGCTGGCCAACGCACTGAAAATATCTCTGCCGGAGCTGCTGTCCGGCCAGCAGATTATAAACGCCAACCGTTCAGCCAATATTATGGAGACGAAGCTGTATGTCTGCCCCATCTGCGGGAACGTCCTGCGAGCCACAGGGTCCGCTATGGTATCCTGCTGCGGGATTACCCTTCCGGCCTTAGAAGCGGAACAGGAAGATGATGACCACCGGCTTATATGTGAACGAAGTGAGGATGAATATTATGTTACTCTCACCCACGCTATGACAAAGGAGCATTCTATTTCCTTTATCGCCTACTGCACCCAAGAGCGGTTTGAATTCGTAAAGCTTTATCCCGAGGGTAACGCCAAAGCCCGTTTTTTTAGCCGGGGACACGGAAGATTGTATTGGTACTGCAATCACCACGGGCTATTTATGAAAAAAATTTAGGAAGTGATAAAATGAAAGTTACCATATTTAATGGAAGCCCTGCCGGACCTGGAAGCGCCACAAACGTAATAGCCGGCGCCTTTTTAAAAGGCGCGGCTTTGGCAGGGGCCGAAATAGAAACTGTCTTTTTAAAGGATTACCAGGTTGCCCATTGTCAGGGCTGTTTTTCCTGCTGGTTCAAAACTCCGGGGCAGTGTATAATCCCGGACGATATGGAGCCGCTGCTGAAACGATACAGAGAATCAGACCTTGTGTGTTTTGGCACTCCGATTTACACATGGAATATGACGGCTATGCTTAAGAATTTTATCGACCGGCTGGTACCGTTAAAAAGCCCCAATATCGTAGAATCGCAGGGGAAATTCGACTTGCGGGATTCAGATATGTCCGTGCGGGATTATGTGGATTGGCTTGGAATGGGCTAACGCCGTTATCTGTTTGGTTTCAAAAGCGAAAGGCTTTTCAATTATTGAAAGCGATATAAAATTACGCCAAATGAAAAAGAAAAAGGAACGTTGAAATTTCAACGTTCCACTGGCGGAGGACACGGGACTCGAACCCGCGGGGCTGTTACACCTTACTCGCTTTCCAGGCGAGCTCCTTAGCCACTCGGTCAATCCTCCATAGCTACCCTAAGCCTGTCTCAAACTGAAACGCTTAGCGCACTTAATAATTTACCACAGAACAGGGTTCTTTGCAAGCAGAAAATCTGCTTTTTCCCAAATTTATTCAAATTCTTTTTACAGCTCCTTCTTTGGACAGCGCTGGTCGCCAATATGCTGGTTTTCTTTCAAATGGCGACCCCTTCCGCTTCTTTTCCTCTGATCTGGCGACCCACACGCTCCGCTTCCGGCCGGCTTCTGCCTGGGTCCCGCTTCCGGGTTAGTTCTATTG
The DNA here is from genome assembly GCA_020558355.1 of bacterium 210820-DFI.6.37. Classification (GTDB taxonomy): domain Bacteria; phylum Bacillota; class Clostridia; order Peptostreptococcales; family Anaerovoracaceae; genus Hominibacterium. The sequence continues at coordinate 56,841 of JAJCKG010000003.1, forward strand.
TCGCCGAAATTTCCTACTTAAAAAACGCCTGAAGCAAAGGCGGGTCCGGCGGCGGGCCGGGGCTTTTTGTCAGGCGTTTTAGTCTTTCGTATCTAATGTATAATCACAGCGGCCGTTTATTTCAAACAGTTATAAACGGCTTCCGGCATTTCCGGTACATCCAGAACGCCTTTATGGCGCACTTCTTTCTTTTCCAGATCCGCAAGTCCTGCCGGGACGCGTACCTTTGTTTCCGCATGAAGCTTTTTCACAGATTCAAAGCCGTTTTCACCTTTTTCAAGGCCGATGGATTCTACTACGCTATCCGCAAATTTATAGGCGCTTGCGGTGGAGGCCAGCAGAGTCGGCGTCTTGTCGCCTGTATACGCAATGTAGTCTTCGTAAACTCTGTAAGCAACCGCTGTATGTGTATCCATCAGGTAGCCATGCTTTTTATACATGTTTCCGATCGTTTCATTTGTGCGCTTTACATCGGCAAATCCGCCGTAGAAGTCATCCAGCGCGTAATTGATTTTCGGGCTTACTGTATATTTCTTATTCTTTTCCAGGCTCTCCATCAGTTCTTTAATTTCCTCGCCGTTCTGTCCGCTGAGATGATAGAGCAGACGTTCCAGATTGCTGGAAATGAGAATGTCCATAGATGGTGAATTGGTCAGGAAGAATTCCCGATTGGTATTATATGTTCCTGTATTGATAAAATCCGTCAGAACTTTGTTTTCGTTGGAAGCGCAGATAAACTTCTTTACTGGAATTCCCATCTGCCCCGCGTAGTAAGCGGCCAGAATGTTTCCAAAGTTTCCAGTCGGAACAACGATATTGATCTTGTCGCCGTTTTTGATCTCACCCCGCTCCACCAGCTTTATGTAGCCGTAAACATAGTACGCCACCTGCGGCACCAGTCTTCCGATGTTGATGGAATTGGCGGAAGAAAGCTTGCAGTTGATCTCATTAAGCTTTGCTGCAAACTCACTGTCGTTGAAAATCTTCTTTACTCCGGTCTGGGCGTCGTCAAAGTTTCCGTTAATAGCGAAAACGTGCGTGTTTTCCCCTTCCTGCGTAATCATCTGGCGTTCCTGCACCTGGCTCACGCCCTTGTTTGGATAAAATACGATGATCTCCGTTCCCGGAACATCGGCAAAGCCTTCCAGCGCGGCTTTTCCCGTATCTCCGGAGGTGGCTGTCAGGATGCAGATCTTCCGGTCTTCCTTTTCCTTTTTCATAGCTGTGGTCAGAAGGTATGGCAGAATCGACAGAGCCATATCCTTGAAGGCCGCGGTCTTACCGTGATACAGTTCCAAAAAGAACGCGTCTCCCGCCTTAACAACCGGCACGATTTCTTCCTCTTCAAACTTGGAATCATAAGCGCCGTCAACACACTTTTGCATTTCTTCATCGGTATAATCTTCAAAGAACGCTTTGATTACACGGAACGCGATCTCCTGATAGGATTTTCCTACCATCTCTTCTATTTCAAAAGGAAGCGCCGGGATCTCGTTGGGAACATAAAGACCCTTGTCCTCCGCAATGCCCTGAATAATGGCCTGCGCCGATGTTTTTATGTATTTGCTTCCTCTTGTACTCTGATAATGTATCATCTCTATTTATCTCCTCCATGTCATAATGCTTTATTTTATCAAAAAACCCGCTCTATTTCAATGCTTTGGTCACAACATCCACGATTTCATCCACATCGGCAAGCGCGCCTTTCCCCAGATCTCCGCAGGCCAGAAGACTCGCCTTCGGCTCAATGAAGCGATACCCTCTGTCTGTCAGCGACTGTATATTCTCCTGAACGATTGGATTTTCATACATATTCGTGTTCATAGCAGGCGCGATATAGACAGGCGCCAAGCCCGCCGCTGCCATTACAACCGTGGAAAGAAAATCATCCGCAATGCCGTGCGCAATTTTTCCGATAATGTTGGCTGTAGCAGGCGCGATCAGCACCAGATCAGCTTTTTTGGCAAGAGAAATGTGCTTCACTTCGCTGGGGGTAATTTCCTCGAACATGTCCATGTAAACCTTATTCTTACTCAGGGTCTGCAGGGTAAGAGGTGTAATAAATCTGCTTCCGCTTTCTGTCAGCAGCACGTCTACATTATGTCCCAGCTTTGTCAGTCTGCTAGTGATTTCCGCGGCTTTGTACGCCGCGATGCTTCCGGTCACTCCCAGTAATATGTTCATTTTCTTTCCTCCAAAACCCGCTTTGCGATCACCCTCGCAATTTCTTCGTTGGTTTCCATCGTATCATAGCTTCCGTCCCGATGGATCAGATATCCCCGATGCTTTCCTTCCCCGATCTCCGCCAGATCGTTTGCCAGCACAAAGCTGCAGTCATTTTTTTCAAGAAGCGCTTTTCCCACCCGGATCAGTTCTTCATGAGGAACATGGCTGAGAAGCTTAAAGCCCACCAGGGTTGTTTCCGGGCTGAGTTTTTTGATGCTGCTGATGACCTTTGGCGACCGCTGCAGGATGATGGTCAGATCGTCAATGCTGGAGCTGATCTTGTTTCCCTCCAGCTTTGTGGTGTCGCCGGACTTGATCTTTTCCAGAGTAGTCACTTCTTTCACCATGTAATCGCTAACCGCCATAGCGTGAACCACCACGTCGATCTTCTCCTCTGTCAGAAGCTTTTCCAGCTCCGCCTGCAGATCCCGCGCTCCGGCCACGGAAATGGCCGTCACTTTCTCCCCTTTTACGGGAAGCGCCCGAAGACCGTGCAAATAGTAGAGCTTATCGATTTCATCCCCGTGATTTTCCAGGAAGCACTGCCCGATGGTATGGCCCAGCCGTCCTGTGGAAGTGTTGGTAATGGAACGGACATCATCGATCCGTTCGCTGGTTCCCCCTGCTGTAATTATAATGTTCATCTTTTGCTTTCCCCTTTATTTCTTCTGCTCAATAATTTCCAGATTTACGCCGTCTGGGTCATGGATGAAGAAAAACCGCGTATTTGGGTTTGGCTGCATAGGGCCAGCTGTAATTTCCACGCCCATTTTCTTCATATGCTCCATAGCCGCGTCAAGGTCCTCCACGGAAAGACCGAAGGAAATCCCGTCTCCATAAGTAGAGGCCTCCGCTCCTTTGACGCAGATCAGCTCGATCTCCGCAAAGCCTTCTGCCATAAAGGCAATTTCCGTATCGGGTCCTGCCGGAAAACGGCGCGCCAGTTTCATTCCGATCACTTCTTCATAAAACCGGATGGATGTTTCCAGATCTTTAACGTGTATGGTTGCAAAATTAAATTTCATCTTCGACCTCCTGTATATCTTCAACGTTTCTTTTTAAAAGCGTCTCTCCCTTGGAATTTTCCACTTCCAGAACAGTTTCCCCCGGCTCCGCCGGTTCTATGGCTGTCCGGTTCTTCCCAAGTGTTCCCAGCTTATAACGGTATATAAATCCGTATTTGTCCTTTGCCTCGACATAAAAATCCGCGTCCGCCTTCAGCGGGGAAACCTTATCAGTCCAGCGGAAAGTCTGAGCCGTGTCGTCTTCCGCGAAGTATTCTTCTAAAGCTGCCTTATATAATATTTTATCTCCTGCCCGCGCCAGAATCCAGGCGGAAGAGAATTCCGGATTGGTTCCGGAAAAATCAAAGGCCGACAACTCCGTGTCTATGTTCACCGCGGATTTATTAAACTGAAGACCTTCATTGAGAATCTCCCAGCTTATCCGTGAAGGGCAGAGGGGCTCCATCTCATAGTCCAGCAGCTCTTCCGACCTTGTCATATCCCCGTCTTGTAAGGCCAGGACCGCTGTATCAATCGGCTCAAAAACTGAGACTGGGAAAGTACCGGAAAACCTGTTGTCATCCTGCTTTAGTTTGTAGCTTTTATCTCCGATCTTTACCTTTGCTTTGGTCCCGTTTTTAAATTCGCTGGGCGTCGCGGAAACCTTCAGCTCTATGGTTCCCTTCTCCGTTGAAACCGTATCCTTTCCCCCAAAGGCTACGCTGCTGCCCGCCAGAATCGAAGGCGCTTCCTGCCTTCCGGTATCGGTAAACTCTGTCTGCTGAGTAGCCAGGCCGGTTTGAATCAGTTCCCGGGTCTGCTGAAGCTGGCAGATCATCAGAATTCCCACTACAATCAAAACCACTTCGATCGCGGCAGCCGCGGCCAGCCCGCCCAGCAGCAGTTTTTTCTTATCCATGCTTTCCTCCTCTGATTATGACAACAAAACATACTTATTTTGTTATTTTACTATACATTTCAGGGAAATACCATATTTATCAGACATATTTTCATGTGGCAAAAGCAGGCGCAAGGGCCTGGCCGCCGCTGGTTTGTTTCATAAAAAAGCATCTCCTTCTTTCGCCTTTTCTTTGCGGGCAAAATGGAAGAGATGCTTTGCGGTGGCTTTGTTCATGTATTTTGAGCCCTGTTTTAAGGCGGTCATCATAGTGGATTGGATTGAATAAAAAGCGCAACCGCTAGCGCTTAAACAGTTTTTTCCACAAATAAGCGATACTCAGCAGTATCAGTAATACAAACAGGCTTGCAGTGAAACCTGTAAAAGCAGAATATAGTATATCCTCTATTGTTATAGGTCCTGCAGTATTTACAAATAAATCACACGATAGGATTATAAAAAAGAATATTAAGATGCCAATAGAAATTTTCTTTTTCGTCAAGAATAACACCTCCTTCAGTTTAGTGCAGGGTAGTAGCTTTTGGTGATTATAAAATATTTCATACCTAAGGAATAACAGAAAAGGGCCAATATAGAAAGCCACTTTTGGTTGCATTTGTCTAATGCTACTAAAAGTGGCTTTCTTCCTCTATTTTTGTTAGAATATGATTAGTAATTTTAGTGTTTAAGAAGAAAAGAGCTATGTAATGAATCTATCAGCACAGTTAAAAAAATACAGAAAAAAGAGCAATCTCACACAAAACGAATTGGCAGAATATCTAAATGTATCCAGACAATCTGTTTCCAAGTGGGAAACGGGAAAAAGCTATCCCGATTTGGATACACTGCTAACAATCAGTAAATTATACAAAATCCCTATCAATAAGCTAATGGAGGATGAAACTGATCATAAGAGCGATATTCCTGATGAATCAGGAGCCCCTGTAAAAAGAAAAGCTTTCAAATTTGATATTAAGGATTATCACATTCTCTTTTTTATTTCAATTATGCTTTTGTTTCTTATCCCTATCGGTGGTCTGATTGCGCCTTTTATTCTCGCAAAAAATAAAAAAGGCACAGCCTTGTATTCTTCAATCTCTTTTGTTTGTGTGATATGTATTCTATTATCAATTATAAAGGTTTTCGTAATGCTATTTTTTTAAATTCTGCAGACTTTGCGATTGTAGTCACCATTTTCATAGTTTGGCTCAGGGGCTGTCGCCATGAGGCGTATTCTGGGAGCGATGGCGACCAGGGTTTCTTCCTTTTGCGGGCTTGGTCGCCATTTTCGTGGTTTGGCTCAGGGGCTGTCGCCATGGGGCGTATTTCGGGGTCGCTGGCGACCAGTTTTTTTCCTTTTGCGGGCTTGGTCGCCATTTTCGTGGTTTGGCTCAGGGAACCGTCGCCATGGGGCGTATTCTCGGGGCCCTGGCGACCAGTTTTTTTCCTCTTGCGGGCCTGGTCGCCATTTTTCTGGTTTGGCTCAGGAGCTGTCGCCATGGGGCGTATTTCGGGGTCGCTGGCGACCAGGCTTTTTCCCTTTTGCGGGCCTGGTCGCCATTTTTCTGGTTTGGCTCAGGGGCTGTCGCCATGGGGCGTATTCTGGGAGCGATGGCGACCATGGTTTTTTCCTCTTGCGGGCTTGGTCGCCAATTTTGTGGTTTGGCTCAGGGAACCGTCGCCATGGGGCGTATTCTGGGGGCCCTGGCGACCAGGGTTTCTTCCTTTTGCGGGCTTGGTCGCCATTTTCGTGGTTTGGCTACGGTAGAGAAAACCAGATCTGGCCGCCGCAAGGACGGCGGCTCCCTGTAAGAAGGATTTTCGCTCCATATCGCTACACCCCTTATTCTTTTATTCAATTATAAAATTCGATATAACAGGTCGCTTCCACATAGGAAAAACGCAATTGCGGCAATGGAGAAAAGCAGGATAACCGCTATCCATATAATTGTAACGCTCAGGTTACAATTTAGACTTTTCATTCCTTTTTCCGTAATGAAAATTTCATTGTATTCCGTGGCGATGTATTCCATTTCTTTTAAGACTTTGACGCTTTCTTCTATTTCATCTTCGCTGTATCCAGGAATCAATTCCTGGATATTAGAAAACGTAAGAGGCTCTGGGTCCTCGCCTTTCTTCTTCGCTATTTTTTCCAATTTTCTTTCCGCTTTATCTATTTTTTGCAGCAAAAGCTCGGACTTCAGATCATATTTTATCAGATGCAATTTTAAATAATCTTTTACGCTCATGTTCCTACCCTGACTTTCGTTTACTTTTCATCTTTTGACAATTTAGGCTGAAGCTCCAGATACCGCAGGGTATCTTCTAATATCATTTTTGCGCCTGGAGCCGCGGTTTGGCTTCCAAATTTAACGCCTTTTGGATTGTCCGCGATAACCAGCACCGCAACTTGCGGGTCATCGATTGGCGCCATACCGATGAAGGAAGAAAAGGTTTCTTCACTATAGCCGCTTTTCCCATTCCCCTTGGGCTTTTGCGCTGTTCCGGTTTTGCCTCCAACTTTGTACCCATCTACTTTTGCGGTTCCCGCTCCGCCTTTCTCTACAACATATTCCATAATACCGAGCATTTCTCCGGCAGTTTCTTCCGAAACGGTCTGTCTCACAATTTTGGAATTAAATTCTTTCACTGTATTGCCCTTTTCATCTACCAGCGCCTTTACAAGCCGGGGCTGCATCAGCTTTCCATCGTTTCCAAAAGAGCAAATGGCGGAAATCAACTGGATGGGTGTCACAGCCACGCCCTGCCCGTATCCCATGGTAGCAAGATCTACCGGCCCGGGATTTTTCTGTAAAATAGAAGTCCCCTCTCCCGGGAAATCGATTCCGGTTTTTTCAGAAATTCCAAAGGTATCCAGGTAATCATAAAATTTCGCGCTCCCCATTCTCCGCGCCAGCTTTACAAAAACCGGGTTACAGGAATTTCCTACCGCTTCTTCCAGAGTCTGAGTCCCGTGCGGGCTGTACCAGCGCCAGCATTTCAGCACACTTCCCGACACATTGACCGATCCCGCGCAGGTAAAGGTTTCATCAATTGTCGTTTTCCCCTCTTCTAGCGCCATGGCGGTAGTCAGCAGTTTGAAGGTGGAGCCCGGCTCGTAAACATCACTGACCAGCGAATTTCGCCACATGGAGTTCCAGTAATTCGCCTTTTCTTCATCGTTCATGGCCGCCAGCTTTTTCTGTTCGCCTTCGGAAAGAGGGGTTTTCGCGTCGTTAGGATCGAATTCCGGGGTCTGTGCCAGGCCCAGAATATCGCCGTTCTTCGGGTTCATCATAATCGCCAGGACTCGGTCCGCGTTGGTGTTTTTCCTGACCTTTTTGATGGATTTCTCAATATAATGCTGGATCGTCGCGTCAATGGTCAGTACCAGGCCAAGCCCGTTTTCCACCTGATAATATGTATCTTCTCCATAGGACAAAGCGCTTCCTGTAATATCCGCGTTTTTAATCCATCTTCCGGAAACGCCTGAAAGATACTGGTCATACTGGAGCTCCAGCCCGGAAAGCCCGTGATTATCATCTGTGACGCTTCCCAGAGTATGGGCGAGAAACGCGCCCAGCGGGTAGTGCCGCTGTACATCTTCGGAGATTTCGATACCGGTCAGCTGTTTTTTCCGAATCTTGTCAGCTATAGCTTTGTCAAGATATTTATCAACCTTAACCAGAGTCTGTTCTTTTGTAATCAGTTCGGTGATTTCTTCTTCCTCTTTATCCAGAATTTCCGCCAGCGCTGATGGCCAGCTCTTTTTTATTGGTGTCATAAATCATGCCTCGTTTTGCCGCAATGGGAACATCTCTTATATGCTGTTCTGCCGCCATTCTGGAGTATTCCTCTCCTTTGACGATCTGTACCCAGCCTACCCGGAAGCAGAGCAAAGCGCAGAGGCCAAGCATACAGGCGGACAGGATAATAATTCTTTTTTTACTTTTATTCAGTGGTTTTGTCATGAGTTCTCCTGCTTTCAAAAAATTTCGGTTTGTGGGTGGCTCGCCTTCCATGTAGTGCCGCAGGCGGGTCGCCAGATTTCAGGCTTTGCCGCTGGGGCGGTCGCCTTTGGGCGTAATCTGGGGTCGGTGGCGACCAGGTCTGCTTCCTTTTTGCGGGCGGATCGCCAGGTTTACGATTTTCCGCAGAGAGCCGTCGCCACTCTATTCCTCATTATACATATAGTGACTGAACAAATCTGAATTTGTTGTGACAAAATAAAGACGCACTGCCTGATCGTCGCTGTTCATCTGCCCACACCAGAAGAACAGATCGTTTAGCTCATAATGCTCATTCCACAAGACATTAATATTAAACTGTTCAACGTCAAACCTGGGCTCAACGTTCCCGCAGATCACGCTGAAATACCGCTTTAACAGCTTTGCGTCCTCGCTCTGCTGATTTTTTCCAGCTGTGTTAATGACCTCAATAACCGGAATACCCCCATCCAGACGCTTAAAAGACCGCAGCTGCAGCTCGATTGTATCCGTGATCTTCGCGTGATAAATCGTATAGGCTTCCCCTTCGTCCGCGGCTTTTGTTACAGGGTTCCCGTTTTCATCCAACCCGTCATCCGCAATCACATCTTCGCTGGTATATTCCTCCGATATAAGCGGCAGATTTTCTTTTTCAAGATCTTCATTAAGAAGCTGGATGCATTGCGCTACGTTGATGTCAAAGACTCCATCCTTGACAAGGATATCCGCTGTTTCATCCGTTTCTTTTATCAGAGTTCGCTCTCCGCACCCGGCCGCTGCCAGACACAAAATTACGAGCAGGATTAAAACGCTTTGTTTTTTCATGATAGACCTTCCTTTCCTTCAAAATATCTTTTCTTTGCTTTTGGCCTAAAAAATATACGTTTGCAATGGATTTTACCGTTGTTTTTCGAAAAGCGGCCTTTCTTCTCTGCGTTTCGTACATTCCAGTGGCTGTAAGCCTGATTTTTATATACTTTTTTCTTCAAAACAACGAAAAAAATATATCTCCAAAAAATAAGGAACTAGGATCGACCGCTTTAACATGTTTCGGGGATTTACTAACAGCGTTATAAAGTATCTGTTCCTTGATGACATTGTATATTCCTTTCATTGATTTTGCGGAAAAGATATACGCTTTCAACCGTTTCCGGCTTCACTTTTCATAAAACAGCCATATATTTCTTTTTATAACTGAATCGCCGGGCCGCAGCCCTGATTTTCGTATACTTTTTCGTTAAAAATCTATCCGAAAGTATCCAGTTCGGTTTTCAGGGGGATGGAAATTGTTCCAGGAGCGGCAGACTAAGCCCACTAAGTTCCTTAATAATATCCGTTAATCTAATATCAGTGAATGTAAATTTGGAACTCCCGACCATAAAGAACTCCGGTTTTTGCGCTTGTAACCAAGTGTAACTTGCTGTTGGTTCAACTGGATTTTTCATATTTTCAGTTAGACTTACATCATCCTGCTGGGCACACTGTTCTAATACTTCCGCTTTAAATTCTTCCGCTTTGTTAATTATCGTTGTTTTTGCGGGCAATTTGTTTCTTTTGTTAATCCCTGACCTATATGTTGAAGAATTCACCTCCCGAATCGCTTCATCAAAAGCATCTTCTTTTTCATAAAAGTCAATCATCTGATTTTTCTCCAAGTCAACAACGACCTGAATTTCAACGCACTCACCCGAAGCTTCTTCTGATGGGTCATCTTTATACTGATACCAGCTTTCAACAGCATATAATAAAATCAACTGAGCGTCTTCAACCTTTTTTTCTAACAAATTAGCATTTACCTTGAAGTTAGTTTTTTCATAATTGTACACGCTTCTGACATACTGATACGCATCTTCTTTTTCCCGCAAAAACACCTTAACATTATTTGAAATATCACTCGCTAATTGTCCGTCAATTCCCATTTCTATATTTTCTACTATCGTTTCCACATCTTTCTCTATCGCGGTTTCTATTTGTTGTGTGTTGTTTTCCTCTGCCGCAAACGCGATATATGCCGAACATAGCCCTAATACAAGGGCCAATAAAACCAAACTAAACTTTCTTATGATCATAATTTCCCCCTATTCTGTCAAGCGATTTTTCGCTATACGTGACCCGCGTATATTCCTCCAGCTAGGATGATAAATTACAAATATCACAGCTACAATAAAGCCGATCGCATACAATACAAGTCCTTTTCTTTCATCCATGTAGATGAGCCGCGCAATTATATTCTGACCTCCATGGATAAGCACAGCTGGGATTATATTCCGATATTGGAAATATACAACGGACAGCAGGATTCCCATAATAAGAAGGCAAACGATTTTTATTAATAAAATCGCAAGATTTATGCTGCTCCAGCTTTCAAATTGAAACAAGTAAACAAGGATATGGACAGCCATAAAGATTGCGCCACATAGCAGGATTGCGTAAGCATTCTTTATCCGTAAGGACAAAAGTTGGCATAACAATAACCGCCTAAAGGAAATTTCTTCACTCAATGCGACAATAGCTAAATTCACAAAAATTAAACGGGCTAAGTAATCGGCCTCAAATTCCACCTTATATATGTGAATTGATATTATGACTAAAACACAGTAGGTCAGGAGAATAAGCAGCGACTGCTTAATTTCCAAACACCTTAATCTTCTTTCATGAAATAAATTTTCTTTTACCCCATGAAAACCGCAAAACAGTATCAAAATCGCCAGAAAACAAAGTAAATATACAAATATATCCACATCAGATAATATATATTTATCCACCCAACGATCCGGCAAGACAGAAAAACACCACTCAACAATATGATTTTGATTGATTGGTATAATGATCCAAATCATTAAAACGCAAGCAATTTCTAATCGCCGTTTTGTTTTATTCAAGCTCAATACGCCTCCCTTGGCTTTCGCTAAATAACCTTCTTATGACGTTGCATATTTTTTTCATAGATTTCGCAGAAAAGATATACGCTTTCAACCGTTTCCGGCTTCACTTTTCATAAAACAGCCATATATTTCTTTTTATAACTGAATCACCGGGCCGCAGCCCTGATTTTCGTATACTTTTTCGTTAAAAATCCATCCGAAAGTATACAGTTCGGTTTTCAGGGAGATGGAGTCTGCTTCAGAAGCGGCAGACTAAGCCCATTAAGTTCCTTAATAACATCCGTTAATCTAATATGTAAGGCACGGTTTGGCGCAATCAGTTTTATCCCATAACACCAATCAATCCAGTCGTAAGAATTCCAATGCTAATTGACGCAATGCCCCACAGTAAAAACGCCATTCCTGTTTGGCGCCCTTCCCGCAATAAAAGTACACCTATAGCCAAAAATACAATAACCAGAAAATAATTCCCATACGTTCTTATAATAATCCACTGAAAGTTTGCTGGAAACGCAATGGAAATCCATAAAATTACTGACACAAGCTGTAATAAGAGTCCCGCTTTTTCTGCATTTAAAATCGAATTTCCAGCTGAACGCCATGACTTTGCCAGTGCCAAAGACGCTGGTAAAGCCAGACAAAGCAGTACAATAGAAACGAACTGCACACAGAACAGAATTGACGTTCGGCAGGAAAAAGATTGGCTGTCATTCACTAAATAACGCTCTTCTAATATCACCGCGGCAATAGAAAGTATCACGCTGAAAATAACGCTTTTAATAACATATTTAAGATTCCCGTTCAAAGTAACCCTCTCCTTCTCCATCGCACCCAGCTTTAGTTCCAATCACAGCGGATTTTGTCTGACAGCTTTCATTCCTTCGCATTATCTGATTCTTGATTAAAACCGCAACCCATCCCCCTAAGATCAGCTGAAAGTACTTTGATGTTCCATTAACAAAGCCTGGAAGCCAAAATAACCACGGCGATAAGATATCTACACAAGCCAGGAAAAATATTAGAACCAATCCCGGAATTTCATTTTTCCAACGGTCTTTTTTTATCACATTTAAGTCAACCACAAAAATTCCGATCAGCCCTCCATATACTACATATACGAAAAACGCAAGTGTTTGGAGAAAAACGGATGGTAATCCAAACTATATACATCAATCCGATTTATGTACGACTGAATCAAATAGAGTAGACTTGCCACACACATTATCTTTATAAGCTTTATAAGACTTCTTCTTATATTCATAGATATCACTTCCTATCCTGAGTCACCAACCGCCACTTCAAGTGGTGATTTGAAATCGGCCCTATAAGTTCATATGCTTAGCGCCTAAAAGGCGGGCCTATCCTTTTTATTTGCCGATTTTTCGCAGGATGGCGTCGATTCGCTTTCCCTGCGGTAAATTTAATAGTTCCCGCCTTGTGACAGCGCCGGTAACAATCAGCAGAATAAAGTATAGGAAAGCTGCCAGTAAAATCGCTATCAGTACTGCAGCCCTGCTTCCGTCCAGCAGTAAATACAACGCCTTATAGCTTCCCGCCGCAAAGAGAGCCATGGCGCCTGTACAGAAAGCCGGTTTGATAATCGTTGTAACCAAATCGCATTTTAAGCCGGTGTATCGCTTTACCGCAAGCCAGTTCAGAATGGAAGCGAGTAAGTACGCAGATACGGTACCTATCGCCGCGCCGTCGATCCCCAGCAACGGAACCAGAAACCAGGTTATTACAATTTTTAAGGCTACTCCCACGGAAAGACTTACAACCGGAATCATCTGCTTTCCAATTCCCTGCAGAATACTGGTCAAGGTCTGAACGACTGACAGAAAAACAACTCCGGCGGAAAGAACCATCAGGCAGGAAGCCGCATTGGCCGCGCTGTCCGCCTGATAGGGGTAAATCAGCAGTAAAATGGGCTTGGCCAGGACCATCAGTCCAAGCGAGCAGGGCAGGCCCAGCATCAAAGCGACCCGAATCCCCGCAGCGGCATTCTTTTGCAAGTACTGGGCATCGCGCTTTTTATACGCCGCCGCAATGAGGGGCACCAGACTCACCGCAACCGCCTGTGTAAGAACCTGCGGAAAATTAATCAGCGGCCCCGCAAATCCTGTAAGCTGACCATACAGACCTCTGGCTATTTCCGGCTCAAGCCCCGCGTCCATCAACCGCCTGCTGACAACTCCCGCGTCGATCAATCCTACAATGGGCATGATCGCGGCTCCAATGGTGATGGGCACAGCAATGACCGCTATCTTTTTTAAAATGGTTTTGCTGGATTCTTCCGCTTCCTTGTTTTCCGCCTTTATGCGCCGGATAAACCGCTTTCTCCTCCTATAGTAGAGGATAACAATAAATACAAGTCCGCCAACTGCGCCAACTGCCGCTCCCATGGAAGCTCCCGCGGCGCCTTTTGCCTGGGGAGAAAACCCATCGAACAACACGCTTGCGACCGCCCCCTGAAACATCACGTAAGCCAGAGCGACGCCTGCCGCGACCCGGAAGCCCTGTTCGATTACCTGGGATGCCGCCGTAGGCTTCATATCCTGCATTCCCTGAAAATATCCCCGGTAGGACGCCATTAAGGGCACAAAAATCAACGCCGGGGAAACGCTCTTCATTGCCAGCGCCGCTTCCGGCAGGCTTATAAGGTTCGCAAAAGCTTCGGCTCCTGAAAAGGTAATGAGAAAAGACAGAGCGCCAATGCCCAGCATGAGGCTTCTTGACAATTTAAAAATTCGGTGAGCTTCCCTGTATTTTCCAAAAGCTATATTTTCTGAAACCATTTTTGAGATTGCGACAGGGATTCCCGCGGTAGAGAAAACCAGAAAAAAGTTGTATACATTATAGGCCGGGATAAAACTTGCCATACCGGTATCCCCAATGAGATTTGTGATGGGGATTTTGAAAGCCGCTCCCAGGACTTTTACAACCAGTCCCGCCGCCGCAAGGACGGCGGCTCCCTGTAAGAAGGATTTTCGTTCCATATCGGCACACTCCCTTAAACTATTTTCAATGGCTTGATGGCTACCACAAAGCATTACAACTTACATTTACAGTATCCTACTTTTTCTTGGAAAACTTTTTTAAAACTAATATAACACACCCTATAATTATAGCTCCAAATCCAACCATTGTGATCAATGGCAAAAACGTAACTAACATGTTCATCCTCCTTCTACTATACAATACTTACGGAAATTGAAGAACCACTCAACTTTTGGCAAAATTTTTATTCATTTTTTCAAGGTTTTGTGTGCCGCCTGAAAGCCCAGCGGCTTGTCCCTATACTATATAAACGAAATGGGACGCTGTTTTGTGACCGGTTTTCTAAAAAAGTTTTGGTGCGCTTGGGAAAGTTCAAATTGCAAGAATCACATTTCAGAAAAATACGCTTCTGCTAATTTTGCGTCTTCTTCCCGGTATTTTTCAGCTCCAGGCCCGCCCATCGTAACGCGGATGAGAAGCGGGAAGTTTTTTCTTCTATCCTTCAAATAGTTCTCGTCATCTGCCGCGGCCCCTTCCGATCTAAGGAAAACAGAATTCCCTTTAATTATGGTATCAATATACATTTCCGCCATATCTTCACCATCAAAATGGATTTTCCCATTGTCACCCAGGTTATAAGTATTGGCTGTATAGTATACATAAATCCTTGCGTTGTCACCTTCAGTTTCCATTCCCCTGAAGGAAATTTAATTTCATCCACACCACGTCCTTTCTGTATTGAACACACACTTCCTTTATTAATTAGACGCAAAAACCATCAAATAGTTTCATTTTTTCTAAATTTTTTAAGATTTAGCCAGTTATGTAAATTTCATTTTCTCGGCCCACCGTAGCCATTGCTTTCCGTAAGAGCCCTTGGGAGTGCCGACAGAGCCTTATCCTGGTCGTATAATCAGTTCGGTTTTCACGGAGATGGAACTTGTTCCAGGAGCGGCAGACTAAGCTCATTAAGTTCCTCAATAACATCTTTTAATCTAATATGTAAGGCACGGTTTGGCGCAGGCAGTACAGCTGCCGCCTGCGTCAAACCGCAAATTTATCTTCCTTTTAAGCACATCTTTAAAGTAGCAATTATAACCTTTTTCTAACAGCTTCTTATATGCTCAACAACTGGATTTCCTTTCAATAATAATTTTTGATCCAGCCAATTAAACCCTACTTTAAAAATTTTAAATAGCGAATATCCTATAAAGGCCCCGAAAAAATTGCATACTACATCCGTAATATCCACCGATCGAAAAGTATACCCCGCATACAGCGCAGAAACAAGCTGCCCCAGTTCTATGGCTACTCCGAACACAAAACCACTTATACACATTTTTTTGTAAGTGCCCTTTATCAAAAATGGCAGCCCAAAGCCTAATGGAATTGTCATAATAATATTTAGAAGGCAAGTCCAATCAAAGCCCATTTTAAAAGGAATAAAATTCATTTCCCGCCAAACATTTTGTCCATCGAAAAATCTTTCTCCATACCCTTCTACCGCATGGATCGGAAATTGTGTACAAGAAATAACTTCTCCTAAGTAAACCCACATCGCCGCAAGGAAAAACAAATATATGATTTCTTTTTTTCGCTTTATCTTAAAATAAGCCGCAAATGCAAAATATAAGCAGATAAAGCTAATTAATCGCCACCCGTTAAAACTATATACCATTTCTGTTCCTCTCTATAAAAATAGAATAGGGGAAAAACGTAACTAACTTGTTCATCCTCCTTCTACTATACAATACTTACGGAAATTGAAGAACCACCCAACTTTTTACTTGTTTTTTTTAATATTCATTTACTTTACCTCTCGATTTGTTTCACCCATTAGTAACATATAAAGATTCATACCAATTCGCTGTCCACAGTAATACGAAAATTCCCCAGAATATAAAAGAGACATATGTTTTATCTCTGTTTTTAAAATATCCGATAATACCCAAGATAAGGATTATGTAACCTATATTCCCCGCAGCCGGCATGGAGACATCGATACCATTTGCAATTAACGAAATGAGGGTCATAGATATCAGGACAATTACGCCTGATAAAATTTCAAGCTTCTTCCATGTATTAGTATGAAACCGACAAAATATCCATAGTGCCACAGCATATAAGATACCACAAAGAATAAAACCAAACGCAAATCGATCTGTTGGCGCATTTTCATTTGCCACATGAAAAAACCTTAATTGATCGATTAGAAATATCGCATTTATTAACAGCGTTATAAATTTAACTTTATGCATATCTTAACCTTTCTTCCACCTACAACCATGTTATACTTACCAAACACCCATACACACCACGTCCTTCCTATATTGAACACACATCCTTACCTTTTTTATCCTTTCCTGCCTTTTGTCCATCGTCCGCACGACTTACATCACACCCTACACATAAAATATCATGCTTGTCTATATATGTCAACAAAATATATTAATAACAAATTCATATATTTGACGAACCTATGCTAATATGTTATTCTAAATAATATAGAAAGCATCCATTAAAAACTTTCTATTTCAACATTTAGGGGATCAAATGAAAAAACAGGGAGTCAATGAAAAAACAGAACATCTGAATAATTTCGAAGCGCAGTTCAAGCGTTCGACCATTCCCCTTTTAGTGCTCCAGCTTTTATCCGAGCGGGAAATGTACGCTTATGAAATGATTCAGGAAGCGCAAAGGAGAAGTGATGGCGCGTATAAAATGCCCCTCCTTTATACCGTACTTACAAAATTAAAAAATCAGGGGTATGTTGTGGAAAGCCGTCATGAAATCTCAGAAGCCAACAGGACGCGCGTTTATTACAGGATCACAGAGGAAGGACGCCATTATCTTTCGGAGCTGAAAGAGCTTTATTCTGTATTGACAGCGGCAGTTGAAAAAATTGTGTATTAGTTGTATTTATTAAGAGGAAGCACCATGGAAAAAAACGCAGTTATCGATCTTTATATCCACCAGGTAAAGAAGGAGCTTTACCGGCTTGCTCCGGCGGACGCCTTCCTTGCGGCGTTACGGGAAAGCCTTCATGATTATGCGGATCACAACCCGAACTGTACCTTGGAAGATCTGATCCATCAGTTTGGCTCACCCCAAGAGACAGCCAGAGAATTCCTTGACAGTATGGAGGATATTCCGCCGAAGGCAAGAGCCCGTAAGAAGCGGTTCCGCTGGATTATTACAGCGGTACTCGCAGTTCTTTTGGTTGCCGCCATTGCTCATTGTATAGATCTTTCCAGACAGGAACAGAGTATGGCCAGTGAGATAATCGAAATCTATGAGGATGGAGAACTGGTCGAAACGGTTCCAGGAGACGCTTCCCCGCAAGAAGAGAGGTAAGTGTGTATTATGAAAAAACGTCTTATATGGGTTATCCTTTCGTTATTGTTGTTATGCGCCACAGGGGGAGAATTATACTGGTCCGGATACATCAGGGACAACTTCAGTCTGATGGGAAAGACTCTGGAGCTGGATATTTTATGGCTGTTCTTCATTCTTATAATAGGAGCAGTAATCATAGTCTCCATTAAAAAAATTTTTTATAAATTACCATTTCAATACATCGCGAAAATTATTATTATTATAGTTTTATTTTGTTGCGTATTTGAAGGGGGATATTTATATGGAAAATATGGGACAATGAACAACCAAACGGAAGCGGATTCTAGAACAAAGCCGGCTTCGCCGATTTATGTCCAGCGGTAGACTTTGTTGATATTCCGGAAATATCGAAAACGATATTTCCTACATAATAAAAAACGAATGGATCGTAGGAATATCCTTAAATGAATTAAAAAATATATAAATAATGGTGAATTACAAAGAATCCAATCTTATGACATTAAATCACTTCAAAAATATTACGATACGACATATTAGTAAAACGGAAATCCACCTCTAGGAAAACCCCTGCCACACGCGCAAAAAGCGCGTGGCAGGGGTTTTCCTTTCATCGCCTATCCTTAGTCGTCCACGCCGACCATTACAGAAGTGGCTTTGATCACCGCGTAGGCTTCTTTTCCAACTTCCAGGCCCAGTTCCTTAATGGAGGTCATGGAAATCGTAGAGCTGATTTTATTGCCTCCGCCCGCGCCTATGCGGGATACCAGATTTTTTTCGTAACTATGTAGCAGGCAGGGATCAGGTAAAGCAGGACCGCGTAAGGCAGGGCGCTGATGCCGACCCCCAGCATTCCCAGCGGTACAGTGCAGGCGATGGCCCAGGGCATCAACCCTGCCGTTACAATGACAGAGTTTTCAATATCCATGGCCAGCTCCTCCCGACTGGCTCCCCTCTTTTCGTAAGGAGCCGCCAGCAGATCGCTGCACATGATAGACGCGATGGTCTGATTGCAGAAAATACCGGTTGCCGCAATGCCAGTCACCAGCATAACGCCGAATTTTCCGATATGGCTCATCAGCCGTTCCAGCAGCGCCTGAATACTTTCCAGCATTTGTGTGCCGCTGAATATCCCCGAATAGGAGCAAGACAGCAGCACGATCCCGCATACTTCCAGCATAGATACCATTCCCCCACCATTCAGAATCTCTCCCAGATTGCCGCTTTTAGCAGTGTATCCTAAAACAGCAAACTGAAAGGTTTCCACAAAGGACAGCCCCTGCGCGAAGATGGACACTGCCGCCGCGCTGAGAACGCTGGCGGTCATAGCGATCATCACGCTGACCTTAAAGAGAGGAAGCACCAGCATGAGAACCGCCGGAACGATCAGCCACAGATTGATAGAAAAATCGCTCCGCAGCGCGTCCAGAATCGCTTCATCCACATGGCTGATGGGATGCTTTATGGAAAGCAGCAGATAGATCCCCGCCGACAGAATCAGCGGAAAAAGACCTGTTTTCATCATCAGCTTTACATTATCATACAGCTTTGTATGGGTCACTGCCGCTACCAGATTGGCGCTGGAGGAAGCGGGGGAAGCCCGGTCGCCAAAGTAGACGCCCGACATGACAGCCCCGGCAGTGACGATTTCACTGACGCCTCCGCTTCTGGCCAGAGCCATAAAAATCACCCCTACCGTACCGGCCACACCGAAGGAGGTCCCCAGAGCGTAGGACAGCAGGCAGGCCAGCAGAAAGGTAATCATGATAAACATGGAAGGCGTAATAATCTGAATCCCATAATAAACGAAGAAAGTAATCGTTCCGGCAGACCGCCACAGCGCAGTCAGAAAACCGATCATCAGCAGCACCCGGATCACCACCAGCGAATCTCCGGCGCCTTTCAGCGCCATTCCCGCTGTCTGCCGGAACGAAAATCCTTTATGAAGCGCCACTATGTAAAAGCAGACAAACCCTGCCAGCAGGGGCAGCAGCATAGGCCCATCCGCAAGGAGACAGGCCACCATAGCCCCAATAAATATAAGAAACGCAATCAGAACATCCAAAGCTTCACCTATTACCTTTTCATTTACGCAAACAACTCATTCATCCAATCAGACGCCTACCGTCACCCGTCCTTCGTCATTGACGCCGATCACCTTTTCTCCGGCGCGGCGAAGCTGTGAAATGTAGGCAATGTCCTCGGCCTTCAGCTTTTCACCCGGGCAGACCAGCGGAATCCCCGGTGGATACGGAATGATCGAAGCGGCGCAGATCAGACCTTCCGCCTCTTCCAGCCTTACCCGCCGCTTTTGCTTTGGCACTGGATAGATCCTCCGTTTTTCCGGCATCCTGCCGCCCTGAGCCTCTGTCTTTCTTTCCCCTTTTCCGCATTGGCCCAGCTCCGCGCGGATCTCCCGCAGGGCATGGAGCAGACGGCCAAAATCCCGCCGCTGATTTCCAATGCCGGTCATAAGCATCAGGATATTCCCGGTGGTCAGCTCTGGAAAAATCCCCCGCTTCATCAGACGCCGCTCCAGCTCTGCCGCCGTAATCCCCAGGGGAGAGGTATCAAGATTGATTTTACTTCGGTCCAGACTTTCCAGGTTCTCTATGACCTGTATATCCAAAATGGATTTTACCTCTTCATAAAAATACCGCAAATTCTCATTCCACTGCCACATCAGGTCCCCGCCATAGGTTTCCAGCAGATCGGCGCTGATATCCAGGGAAGCCATTAACAGATAGGAAGGACTGGTGCTCTGGACGGCCTGCAGTTTGTCCTCCAGCGCGTAACGGTCCACCCGATCCGACATCAGATTGAGCACCGCGCTCTGAGTGAAGGAAGCCAGCGTCTTATGGATGCTGTTGATAACCACATCCGCTCCCGCGTCCTCCGCGCATTCCGGGCCGCGTCCCCCGTTTCGCTCCTGGCCCAGCCACTTGAGATGGGCTCCGTGGGCCTGGTCTACGATGAGAACCTTTCCATAGTTACGCGTCACTTCCGCAATAGCCCGGATATCGCTGCATATGCCGTAATAATTCGGGCTGGGCAGGATCACTGCCGAGGCGTTTGGGGCTTCCTTTATGGCCCGCTCCACTTCCGCCGCCGTCACTGCCCCCAGTATCCCAAATTCCTCCAGCATTTCCGGATAAATATAGGCCGGCCGCAGATTTCCCAGGGTCAGCGCGTTAAAAACGGACTTGTGGCAATTCCGGGCCATAATCAGGGTTCCGCCCTCCGGTACACTGGCCAGCGCCGCCGCCAGAATGCCGCCGCTGGTACCGTTAACCAGAAGATAGGAACGCTCCGCTCCATAAAGCCTCGCGTAACGCCGCTGCGTCCGCTCCAGGATTCCCTCAGTCTGAAACAGATTGTCGGCTCCTGGGATCTCTGTAATATCGCAATCCATCAATTTATCCAGAAACGCTCCATACCCGAACCTGCAGTAAAGCTCCGCGCCCTTGTGCCCCGGCATGTGAAAGGACACCGGCTGTATAGAGGCGTGTTCCAGCAAAAAGTCTGTTGTCGTCTTATTCTTTTCCATAAAAATCTCCTTTCAGGAAGTTTTCTTCATTATACCGTGTTTGTGGTAAAATAGAAAGCAAAAGGAGGGGTTCTTATGATGAAAACACAGATCCGACTGCCTGAGCAGGCCGCCGCTTTATTGGAGCTGCTGGAAAAAAAGGGCCATAAGGCCTTTGTCGTAGGAGGCTGTGTCCGGGACAGTCTTCTTGGCCGCGCGCCCAATGACTGGGATATCTGCACCAGCGCCAGCCCCGGGGAAATGAAAGCCTGTTTTTCCAGTTTCCGGGTCATAGAGACTGGCCTGAAGCATGGCACTTTGACGGTCCTTGCCGGAAAAGAGGCCTTTGAGGTCACCACCTTCCGCGTCGATGGAAGCTACTCTGACGGGCGGCATCCCGATCAGGTAGGCTTTACCTCCCGGATCGAAGAAGATCTTGCCCGCCGGGATTTTACAATCAACGCCATGGCCTACAACCCCTCCGCGGGGCTGGTGGATCCCTTTGGCGGAGCTTCAGACCTGGACCGCCGGCGCCTTCGCTGCGTAGGAGCGCCACAAAAACGGTTCCGGGAAGATGGGCTGCGCGTTCTGCGGGCTCTGCGGTTTGCCTCCCAGCTGGAATTCCATATAGAGGCGGAAACGGCTGACGCCTTGTTTTCCTACTGTTCTTTGCTGGATCAGCTTTCAGCGGAGCGGATCCGCACGGAATTGGAAAAGCTGCTTTGCGGTCCAGGAGCCATGCAGGTTCTGACAAATTACCGGGAGCTGATCGCCCGCGTCATCCCTGAGATCCGGCCTATGTTTGATCTGGACCAGCAAAATCAGTACCACATTTACACAGTTTGGGATCACACCCTCCACGCTCTGTCTCATGTGAAAAATACCCCCGTCCTAAAGCTCTGCGCGTTTTTCCACGACATAGGAAAGCCGGGGAAAATGACGGTGGATGAAAAGGGGCACGGCCATTTTTACAAGCACGAGCGCCTCAGCGCCGATCTGACTGACCGGATTATGAAACGGCTCAAATATGATAATTACACCCGGGAAACAGTGGTAGAAGTGATTCGCCGCCACGGCACAGTCTTTCGCCCCTCCCCAAAACAGGCCCGCAGACTGCTGAACCAGCTGGGGGAAGATCGTCTGCGGCTCCTGATCCAGCTGGAATACGCCGATGTAAAAAGCCAGAATCCGGTCTACCGGCATGAGCGGGTAGACAATATTTCCGCTTTCAGCCAGATGGTCCATCAGGTCCTCGCGGCGGAGCAGTGTTTTTCCTTAAAGCATCTGGCTCTCAATGGAACGGATCTTCTAGAAATGGGTTTCGCCCAGGGACCGGAAATCGGAAGAATTCTCAACCAGCTGCTGGAAAAGGTCATGGAAGGCGAGCTTCCCAATGAAAAGGAAGCTCTGCTGCGGTCTGTCAGGGAAGGCTTATGAGAAAAAGGCCTCAGTTCGAAGGCCTGGGCTTTCTTGATGGAAGCTCCGCGATAATAATAGCGGTAAACATGAGAACGCATCCAAGGATCATTCTGCCCCGGAATACTTCTCCTGCCAGAGTAACTGCGAAAATGGTTCCGAATACGGTTTCGGTAGAAAGAATAATGGCCGCGTGGTTGGCCGGCGCAAAACGCTGGCACAAATTCTGCAGCAAAAAGGCCAGCGCGCTGTTAAACAGAATCAAATAGAACAGCCCTGCCATTGGAGCGGCAGACAGCTCCAGCACATTTTGCGGCTGCCCCGCGGCAA
The DNA here is from genome assembly GCA_020558355.1 of bacterium 210820-DFI.6.37. Taxonomy (GTDB): domain Bacteria; phylum Bacillota; class Clostridia; order Peptostreptococcales; family Anaerovoracaceae; genus Hominibacterium. The sequence goes on from JAJCKG010000003.1 coordinate 79,463, forward strand.
TCGCTCCGGCTACCGAAAAGACCGCGGTCGCCGTAATCTGCAAAAAGCAGAACAAGGTCGCGTCCATATCTTTAACAAAAATTCCAATCAGGATTACCTGGATGGAAAAGGCAATGGCAAAAATAAAGGTAAGAAAATCCCCCAGACCAATGGTAAGGTCATCCTTCAGCGTAAGCAGGGCGATTCCGGTCAGAGCGATCAGCGCCGCCGCGATTATTTTTTTAGAAGGCTTTACTTTAAGAATGATCCAGGAAAACAGCGGGACCAGAAAGGTATATGTGGAAATGATAAAGCTCTGCTTTCCCGGCGTTGTGTATTGAAGCCCAATGGTCTGAACCATGTTTCCAAGAAACATAAGAACTCCCACCAATCCGGCGCACAGTATCATTTTTTTATTGATCAGCTTTAGCTTTCGAAAGCTGAAGCAAAGCAGCACCAGCATCGCGCCGGTATAGCGGTAGGCCAGAAGGGTCATTGGATCCAGCTCCCGCAGCGCAAATTTTCCGGCTACGAACCCGCCGCCCCAGAATAAAGCCACAAGGAACAACCCCGCGTCCGCCATGATGATATTTCGTTTTTGCTCTTTCGCTCCTTTTAACTCCACCGCCTGCTCCTTATATCCTGATTCGCGTTTTTCCGCTCCAATATTTTACCGTATCCGCCGCGGAAATACAAATAGAAAAGCGCCTTTTTCCCGCTTTTATTCACGGGTTTTTTCAAAAAACCTATGGACAATCGGCTGGCAAGAAGTTATAATAATAAACAGCGATTTGATATGTCCCGTTGGTCAAGTGGTTAAGACGCCGCCCTCTCACGGCGGCAACAGGGGTTCGACTCCCCTACGGGATACCAAAAAACCCTGAAATTTCAAGATTTCAGGGTTTTCTTTTTTCTGTAAAGCATTAATTACCACTCTGGCCTTTTAAGGCCTCGCAAATCGCCTCCCGGAACAGATCGCTCGGATCCGGGGCTAATCTCAGTATTTTTCAAGATAATCAGAAATATCATTTAAGTCTACGCTAAATAAATATTTTCTTGATGGTTTCTTTCGTTTTATCGGTACACCCTCCCTAATTAAACGATCTAATATTTTTGTTGCTTTTCCATAGCTGCATTTTAAAAGATTCGCCATATTTTGTATATCAAATTTTTCACTGGCAAAAAGCTTGTTCTGTATTAAAAAAAATATTACATTACGCTCGTCCGCGTTTTCTATCTTCCCAACCAATCGGTTATAATAATTCAACGCTTCCAGCCCCTCGTCAAGTCGAGTATATATGCTAGTGGCAGCAGTATCTAACATTTCTAAAAACATCAGAATAAAGGGCGTTACATCTCCTCTGTTTTTCACATCATTACAAAGATCAAAGGCCTTATAGTATTGTGACTTGTCATTTTTTATAGTATACGCCAATCGCAAAGCGATTAATATATTTAAATCCTTTTGTAACATATAGCTGCTTATGAACCGGCTGAGTCTTCCGTTTCCATCATAAAATGGATGTATATAACCAATCAGGTAATGCGCAGCCGCTATACGTATCAACAGTGGAAATTGATCACTATTTAAGATTTCAATCACCTTAGACATATATTCCACAATCTTAGCTTCAGGGATTATGCCTTTGTGCTTTTCCTGCTGCGTTGCGGAAACAACACACGCGCTATCTTTTCTAAAAATTTCTCCATCCGGTTTATTGCAATCATCTATTTCCGGTAAAACAATTTCATCATAAAGAAGTCTTATATCTTTGCAAGAGCTTAATGGAATATTGTCTTCATCCGACTCTAATAGCCTTAAATATTTTTGAATAAGCCCTTCAAATCTACTGTGTTTATCCTCTTTGCCTTCTGGAGCCTCAATTACGTCAATAATTTCTTTTCTCGTGCTTCTTACCCCTTCGATGTCATTTGTCATCATGATTTCATCAACGAGGCAGTTCCTTGAATAGCAGTCGCAGGCAACCCCGGGAAGCAATTTGTATAGTCGTTCGATCTTAGCGTTTATGGTAAGAATTTTCGATAAAAGGGAGACCATTTCTGGGGTATACACAAAAAACATCTCACCTTGCCCACCATTTAATCCAAGTGAGACACAGGATATACCATTTTTTCTTTTCTTATATTCATTTTCATATTCTGAGCGTTTTGAATAATATACCTTTTTTAAAGAAACATATCCCACTATATTCACCCCATTTTTATTAGTAAGTATCCTTATACTACTATATTTTTGTAAAATACGCAATAAATTATTATATTATCTCAAATATGATGCTATTTTTTTATATATCTCCGTTTTTAAAAAATTAAATCGCTTTTGTCTTAGAATCATCCAGTCTAAGTCCGGCCTGTTAACATGGATAACCACAAGAAAAATAACCGCCGAAGCCACCGACGGTTATTTCAATAACACGGGGCGAGCAATAAGGCGATTGACTACTTAAGAAAGGATATTCAGATATGACCGATTTTGAAATGCTGTCAATATTTTTGGCGGTGTTGGGATTGGTGATAATGGTTTCCCAAAAAAGTAAATAACCGCCCGAGCGTCAGAAACTTAGCGGTTATTTAATCGTTATCACTGGCAACCGTCTTTAACGGTTTCGCCCTTTGTTATATAAATTATAACAAAGGTTGGAGGTATACGCAATGACGTTTTACAGCTTTTCCAAGGCCTGCTGTAAATCTCCGATAAGATCCTCCGCGTCCTCGATTCCCACACTGAACCGGAAAAAGCCTTTATGGAACTGCTGTGGATACAGATACTGCCGCTCATCGTCCTCTCCCAGAAAAACGATCAGACTAGCGTCATGGCCTAAAGATACCGCTGAGGTAATGACCTTCAAATAGCTGACAAAGCGGTTGTGCGTATCGTGATCCCCGTCAAGCCCAAAGGACAGAACGCCGCCAAAGCCCGGCGACATCTGTTTTTTCGCCAGCTCATGCTTTGGATGGCTCTCCAGACCCGGGTAGGATACGAATCTGACCCGCGGCTGCTTTTCCAGCCATCTGGCAATAGCCAGGGCATTGTCATTGTGCTGCTTCATCCGCAGCGGCAGCGTCGACGCTCCCCTGGAAATAAGCCAGGCGTTGAAGGGACTGATGGTTGCCCCCAGATTGACCTGGGACTGCGCCCGGATTGGGTCAAGCAGTTCCTTTTTGCCGATGATCGCGCCGCCCATGGCGTCTCCATGCCCGTTGATATATTTTGTCATACTTTCCACCACAAAATCGGCGCCCAGCTCGATGGGCCGCTGATTATATGGGGAAGCGAAGGTATTATCTACAGAAAGAAAGGCTCCGTTTTCGTGCGCGATTTGGGCCAGCGCCTGAATATCATTGATGGTCAGCGTCGGGTTTCCTGGCGTTTCAATGTGAATCAGCTTTGTATTGGGCCGGACCGCCGCCCGAACCGCATCAAGATCGCCGGTATCCATAATCGTTGTTTCAATCTGAAACTTATCTTTAAACAGCTCGTTCATAAGCCGGTATACGGCAATATATGTAATACTGGAGCAAATCACATGATCGCCGCTCTTGAGAAGCGCGAAGAAAAGTCCGGAAAGGGCTCCGACGCCGCTTGCCAGAGCGATACAGTCCTCGCCTCCTTCCAGCGACGCGATCTTTTCCTGCAGATACTGCTGATTGGAGCCTCCGTTGCGGGTATAAAGATTTTTCCCCGCTTCGCTCCAGTTGAGGGCGGAAGGATCGTAGGGAAGCGCGTAGCTGTTGGCCATAGTAATCGGCCGTTTAATGGCTCCTGTCTCCTGATCTACCGAATTTCCTTCATGCACCGCTCTTGTTCCAAATCCATATTTTTTATAATCCATATTCTTTTCTCCTGTCTCCCCGGTCTACTACAATCTCAAATCCGGCGGAGGAAACCCGCCGCTGAAGGCAGCCCCGGCATTCCGCCGCTTCTTCGCCGGTACAGATCTTGTTGTCGTATAGCTCGTATTTTTTCCGCACGCTGACTGGGGAAAGATTTGGCATCACCACATTGGCTCCCGCCAGAAGCCCCAGCTCCCTTCCCTGAGGATGGATGGTGCCGAGAGCCGTCGTAGCCGGAATCAGCGCGTCCGCAAAAACGTGACGCAAGATGCCCAGCATACGAAGACACAAGTCAAGGCTGCCGCTTTCCATGCCACCAAAAGGCGTGTCCCGGTGGTTGATATACGGTCCGATTCCGATCATATCCGGCTCCAGCTCCTGCAAAAAGCGGATATCCGCGATGAGATGCTCCAGCGTCTGCCAGGGGGATCCCACCATAAAGCCGGAGCCCACCTGATAGCCGATCTCTTTTAGATCCCACAGGCACTGCTTTCGGGCAGAAAGGCTCATTCCCGCCGGATGCAGCAGGCTGTAATGCTCCGGATCCGCCGTTTCGTGCCGCAGCAGATACCGGTCCGCCCCCGCGTCAAAATAGGCCTGATAGCTGCTTCTTTCCTTTTCTCCCAGCGACAGGGTAACAGCACAGTCCGGATGCTCCGCCTTTATCTGGGAGACGATGCCGCAGATCCGTTCATCGGTAAACCAGGGGTCTTCCCCGCCCTGCAGAACGAAAGTCCGAAATCCCAGCTCATACCCTTGTCTGGCGCACTCCAAAATCTCTTCTTCACTGAGCCGGTATCGCTGAGCCTGGCGGTTTCCCTTCCGGATGCCGCAGTAATAGCAGTCGTTCTTGCAATAGCTGCTGATTTCGATCAGGCCGCGAAGATACACATCGTTCCCATAATACTTCTGCCGCAGCCGGACTGCCGAAGAAAAAAGCTCCTGATCGTATTCGTCTGTTTTTAAAAGCCGCAGAAAATCCTCATCTGAAAGGTTTCTGCGGGTCCTCAGTTCCTCTACTAGGTTCATACTGTCTCTCCAATCCTGCCGCCGCCTACCACCACATCTCCATCGTAAAACACGGCGGCCTGTCCTTTTGTAATGGCCCTCTGGGGTTCTGTAAATTCCACCTGTACCGTATCGTCTCCTGTGGGAATCACCCGGGCCGCCTGCTCCTGCTGGCGGTATCGGATCTTTACCTTCAGATCCAGCCCGGACCTGGGGACATCGCAGGCAATCCAGTTGACATCTCTGACCGAAAAGGACCGGGAAAACAAGTCTTCATTCAGCCCCAGCACGATCCGGTTAGTATCCAGCTCTTTTCCGCATACATACATAGGCCGCGGGAGAGCCAGCCCCAAACCTTTTCGCTGTCCGATGGTATAGCTAATCATCCCCCTGTGCCGCCCCAGGACCCTTCCCCGCAGGTCCACAAAATCCCCGGGAGGATAGGTTTTCCCTGTATACGCTTCAATGAAGCGGACATAATCCCCGTCAGGCGCAAAGCAAATGTCCTGACTGTCCCGCTTTTTCGCATTGACAAATCCCTGCTCGTCGGCAATGCGGCGGGTCTGCCGCTTGCTCATGCCGCCTAGTGGGAAGCGGGCCCGCGCCAGCTGGTCCTGCGTCATGGCGTAAAGCACATAGCTCTGATCCTTTGATGGGTCCACCGCTTTTTTCAGAAGATACCTGCCGCTGCCGCTGTCATATTGAATCTGGCTGTAATGGCCCGTCACAATATAATCCTGACCCAGCTCTTTTCCCTGCTCAAACAGCTGGGAAAATTTGATGTAGCGGTTGCAGTCGATGCATGGATTGGGTGTTTCTCCCTCTTCATAAGCCTTGACAAAGCGCTGGATAACCTGCTGCTGAAACGCTTCTGTATAATTAAAGACGTAATAAGGAATATCCAGGCGAAAGGCTACACTGCGGGCGTCCTCCACATCGGAAAGGCTGCAGCAGGATTTTTCGCAGGACGCGCCAACGGTTTCATTTTCAAAAAGCTTCAGGGTAACGCCCATTACTTCAAAGCCTTCTTCCCTGGTGAGATATGCGGCTACACTGCTGTCAACGCCGCCGCTCATGGCCACCATCGCTTTTTTTCTCATGGCTTCCCCCTTATCTGCTGTCATCCTCGATTAAAACCGTCATGACCCCGCCGCATACCATTCCTTCATCTTCAGCGGAGGTGCCGGTCAGGTCGATATGCTTTACCAAATAGTTCCCGGTTCCCATAATGTCCCGGCAGTCCTGCAGCACCGCTCCTTCGCTGCATCCGCCTCCGATGCTGCCCGCCAGTCTTCCGTCTTCAAAAAGGACCATCTTCGCGCCTTTTCCCCTTGGAACAGAGCCCTTCGCATCCATAATCGTCACCACGACCCGATCCTGGCTATCATCCTCTGCCAGGACCCTCAGTACATCGCAGTCCAGATCAGAAACAACTCTTTCCTCAGAAGACCGCTTTACCTGAATGATTTCCGCAAAGATAGAAATGGCAATCTCCTCCGGCGTCACAGCCCCGATATCCAGGCCGATGGGAGTATGAACGCTTTTAATCCGTTCCTCCGAAAAGCCGTCCCGGCGCAGGCCGTCCATCAGCAGCTTTACCCGGCGGCGGGAGCCGATCATTCCCAGATAGGCGGGCTCTCTCTTGCGAAACAGCTGACGCAGGCAGACGTCATCGTACTTGTGACCCCGGGTCACTACGGTGATATAGTCATTCTCGTTAATGTAAAGATCGTCAAAGCATCCGTCAAAGCTCCTGCACAAAACCTGCTTTGCCCACGGAAAGCGGGCCTTGTTCGCGAATTCATACCGGTCATCCACAACAATGACGGAAAATCCCAGCCTGGAGCCGAATTCCGCCAGCGGCAGGCCGATATGGCCCCCGCCCAGCACAATCAGCCGTTCCCCGGCTGCCAAAGGCTCCCGGAACAGCTTTCCCTCTTCTGTTTTGAGCAGCTCCGGCGCTCCCGTCACGGATTCCTCTGTCACCAATCGCTTTTCCAGCAGAGAAACCTTTCCTGAATCTGCCGGAATCCGGGTTTCCGCAAACAGGCTTTGTCCTGTTTTGAGACAATCCATTATTTCTTTATAAATAGTACCCATAGGCCTCCCTCATTTCTTTCACTGTTTCTGCCACCAGCCGCGCCGCGTCCTTTACCTGGCTTTCTGTATTATGTTCGGATAAAGAAAACCGCAGGGCGCTCTGAGCCAGGCTATGCTCGTAGCCCATAGCAAGCAGCACATGAGACACCTGCCCGGTTCCTGAGCTGCAGGCCGAACCGCCGGAAACGCAAAGGCCCTTCCGGTCCAGCCGGTGGATCAGCTGGTTTCCGTCAACGCCTTCAAATACAAAGGAAATCGTTCCGGGAAGGCGGTTTTCGGGGCTGGTGAGGCGGGCGCCGTCTATTTGCAGGACGCCCCGGGCCAGCTGCTTTGTCAGCTCATCCAGTTTTTTTGCCGCTTGCCTCTGCTGTCTGACGCTGCTATCCAGCGCCGCGGCCATGGCAATGATCCCCAGCGTATTTTCGGTTCCTCCCCGGCGCCCCTGCTCCTGGCCTCCGCCGTGAATCCAGGGAGCGATCCTTACTCCTTTTCGGATATACAAGACTCCGGTTCCTTTGGGAGCGCCGAATTTATGGCCGGAAAGAGAGCACAGATCCATTCCCATCTCTTGCGCGTTCAGCGGGATATGACCTGCGGCCTGCACCGCGTCGCTGTGAAAAAGGATCCCTTTTTCTCCTGCCGCCCGGCCAATTTCTTCGACCGGCATAATCGTTCCCACTTCATTGTTGGCGGCCATGACAGAAATGAGAATGGTGTCCTCTCTGACCGCTTCCAGCACCTGACGGGCAAAAACCCGCCCTTCCTGATTTACAGAAAGCCGAGTCACGGACCAGCCCTTCCGCTCCAGGCTCTCGCAGGCGTTCAAAACAGAAGGGTGTTCCACCGCCGTTGTAATGATATGCCCCAATCCCCGTTCTTCGGCAGTTCCTCTTATGGCCCAGCTGTTGCTTTCGCTGCCGCCGGAGGTGAAGTAGATTTCTTCCGGCAGCGCTCCAATCGCGCCCGCGATGATCTGACGGCTTTCCTTTATTTTGTTTTTCGCTTTGCGTCCCAGGCTATACAGGGAAGACGGGTTTCCGAACAGCTCCAGATTCTCAAAGATCGCCTCCCTGGCCGCGGGCGAAATAGGCGTTGTTGCCCCATGATCCATGTAGATTGGTTCCGCCCTGTTATCCATAAGGTGAAAACCTCCTTAAATCTTCTACAATTGTTTTCAGCTGCTCCGCGGTAAAATCCAATTCCTCTTTTGTATTTCTGTGAGAAAGGGTAAACCGCAGGCTGCTTTGCGCCTGCTCCTTATCAAGCCCTAAGGCGGTCAGCACATGGGAGGGCTCTATGGCTCCCGACGCGCAGGCCGATCCTGCCGAAGCGCAGATTCCTTTGCGGTCCAGCATAATGAGAAGGGATTCGCTGGACACGCCTGGAAACATAAAATTGCAGTTTCCCGGAAGCCGTTTTTTCAGGCTTCCGTTCAGTCTGGCGCCCGGAATCTCCTCCAGCACCCGGTTTATGAAATAGTCTCGCAATTCCGCTTCGTATAAAGCCCGCTTTTCCATATTAATCCGGGACAGCTCCGCGGCCTTTCCCATCCCTGCGATGGCGGGCACATTGTGGGTTCCGCCCCGCAGCCCGCGCTCCTGTCCGCCGCCGTGGACCAGAGGCTCCAATTCGATTCCCCGCTTCATATAGAGGAACCCGACGCCTTTTGGACCGCCGAATTTATGGCCGCTTCCGGAAAGCAGATCTACGTTCCACGCCTTCACATCAATGGGGATATGCCCCGCGGCCTGCACCGCGTCGGTATGAAACAGGATTCCCTGCTCTCTGGCAAAAGCTCCCATCTCCGCTATAGGCTGAATGGTCCCCACCTCATTGTTGGCGGCCATGACCGAGATCAGAATCGTATCCTCACAAACCGCCTTCTGAAGAGCCGAAAGCTCCGCAAATCCGTCTTTGGAAACGGGAAGCCTGGTGATTTCAAAGCCTTCCCGCTCTAAAGACCGGCAGGTGTTCAGCACTGCGGGATGTTCTATCTGTGTCGTAATGATGTGGCGTCCCTTCGACCGGAATTGTCTGGCCACCCCTTTCAGCGCCCAGTTATCGGATTCGCTTCCGCCCGATGTGAAAAAAATCTCTTTGGGCCCGGCTCCCAGCAGGGCCGCGATCTGCTCTCTGGCCTGCTCTACGGCCCGGCCCGCTTCCGCGCCAAAGCGGTAGCCGCCAAAGGAGTTTCCGTACCTTTCTAAAAAGTAGGGTTTCATAGCTTCAAAGGCTTCCGCTTCCACAGCGGTGGTGGCTCCGTTATCCAGATATATCAACTCTTTCATAGCCGCTTCTCTACTTTCCCGCCAGCTCCAGCATCCGCGCCAGAGGGGCTCTTGCCGCTTCCATAGTCTTTTCATCCAGCAGAACCTGCGGCTCCAGAGTTTCCAGGGCGTTTACCACCTTGTCCAGCGTAATCCGCTTCATGTTATGGCAAAACTGCCTGTGCCCTACGGCGTAAAACCGCTTGTCCGGGTTCTTTTGCCCCAGTTCATAGAAGATGCCCATTTCTGTACATATAATAAACTCCCGGTTCTGACTCTTTGTGGCGTAGTCGATAATACCGGAAGTGCTGCCGATATAGTCCGCCAGCTCCAGAACATCCTGTGTGCATTCCGGGTGAGCCAGTACCAGCGCCTCAGGATGGGCTTCTTTCGCTTTTATAACCGCCTCCCGCTGGATGCTTACATGGACATGGCAAAAGCCGTCATGGAAAATAAATTCTTTTTCCGGAAGCTGGTCCGCTACATACCGGCCCAGGTTGTTGTCCGGAACGAAGAAGATCTGTTTGGCAGGCAGAGCCTTTACGACTTTTACCGCGTTGGAAGAAGTGACGCATACATCGGCGGCAGTCTTGATCTCCGCGGTAGAGTTCACATAACATACAACCGCTACGTCAGGGTATTGCTGCCTGACTTCCTGGATTTTTTCCAGCTCCACCATGTGAGCCATAGGGCAGTCCGCAAGCTCATCGGCCATAACAACGCGTTTTTCCGGACTCAGGATTTTGGCGCTTTCCCCCATAAAGGAAACGCCGCAGAAAAGAATCACATCCGCGTCGGTTTCCGCGGCGATCCGGCTCAGATAAAAGGAATCGCCAACATAATCCGCAATAGCCTGCACTTCTCCATCCACATAATAGTGTGCCAAAATTACAGCATTTTTTTCTTTTTTTAATTTGTTTATTGTGTCCAGCATTTCTTTCTCCATTTTTCGGGTCCTCACCCGTATATTTTTTGATTGAATTAAAGTATATCAGCTATTTCATATCAAATCAATAGGAAATGATACTAAATTCGGGCTCCCGCAAAAAACTCCGGTGAGGCTGGCTCCGCTTCCCCTCAGTCTTCCCGCAGGGTCAGGTTCATGCTTCCGGTACGGTACCCGGCCAGATCCAGAGAAACAAAGGAAAAGCCCTGCCGCTCCAAGTAATCGTTGACCCGCTGGCGCGTTTCAGGCTCTATGATTTTTTCAAATTCTTCTGGAAGGATTTCAATCCTCGCCAGATCGCCGTGGATTCTGACCCGAACCTGATGGAAGCCAAGATCCAGCAGCAGCTGTTCCGCCTTGTCCACCATGGACAGCTTTTCCTTTGTAATGGTCTCCCCATATACGAAGCGGGATGAGAGGCAGGCAAAGGACTGCTTGTTCCAGGTAGGAAGCCCCATTTCCTTTGACGCCTGGCGGATGTCGTCTTTTGTAAACCCTGCTTTTCGCAGAGGACTTTCAATCCCCTGTTCCTGTACCGCGATCAAACCCGGCCGGTAATCCCCGTTATCATCCAGATTGGATCCTTCGCAGATATACCGGATCCCCTCTTTTTCCGCAATGGAGCGGATCTTGGTAAACAGCTCTGTTTTGCAAAGATAGCATCGGTTCCGGGGGTTTTGGGAAAAACCTTCGATATCCAGCTCCTCCGAATCACAGATAAAATGACGTATCCCTTCCCTTTGACAGAAGGCGGCCGCTTCCTTTAATTCCCGCTGAGGAAAGGAGCAGGACCTTGCAGTTACCGCAATGACCTGATCACCCAATACCTGGAAGGCTGTTTTCAATAGAAAGGTGGAGTCCACCCCGCCTGAAAAGGCTACCGCGGCGCTTCCCAGCGACTTTAAATGCTCCTTTAGCGCCTTTTGTTTATCCGCAAGCGATCCGCTTTTCTGTAAGGTTTCATTTGTCCTGTTCATCTCATTTTCTCCCTCTGTTCCTTTTTTATTTCGACTGTTCTGGCGCTTTCCTGGGTTTCCCCTTTACGCGCAGCATCGTTCTTTATTTTTCCTATATGTTTAATATAATTATAATAATACGATTCCTCTGAAAAAGCAACCTGATTCCTTGACTTTCAAAACATTACCGCAGCCGCAAATAAAAATTGGAAAGAAAAAGCTGTGACCGGAAAAACAGTCACAGCGTAAAGCATTGTGTATCGAGCAGGTGGATATTCAGTCCTCCAGCACAGCGTAGGAAAGCAGCTCCACTTCCACCGCTTCCTGATCAAAATCCTCAGAGACTACATCCAGCACGCAGCGTCCTACGCTGGAGCCAATAATACCCCGGCTCTTAGGCGATTCCGCAACAGGGATATCATATAACTCTGTTAATTCTCCATCAGGATAGGCTTTTGCGTCCAGCCGCTCTTTTGGGAAAAAGTTCAGCTGCAGGTTTGGGGCCTGGACGCTGTAATCCAGCACCAGAAGACGTTCATCCCGATGGCAGAGCTCTTCCAGCTCACTGAATTCAAACTCCAGGCAAGCTTCATCTTCCCATATGTTTTCCAGGTAAACTCCATATATTTTTACAGGAAGCTCTTTTCCTTCCCTGTCCCTGATAGCAAACTCCATGGGCTGGTCATAATGGCCGATAGGACATTCTGTCACCTTGCCGATCAGAACCTCCTCCCCCGGGTGGCCCATTTCCGCTGTAATGGAAAGAATATCCGCGTCCCAGGCAACGTCCCACATGGCGGCGTCCACTTCATACTCCGCCAGTCCCAAAAGCTCCAGATCCTGATTCATCCAGTATCCAGGGATCGCTCCCCGCTCTGCTAGGGCCTTCAGCATCAGCACCTCTTCATAGGGCCGTTCATCCATACTGACATCGCACAGCTCATCCGCTTCATATCGGGTTCCGTTGATGAAAAGCGCCGTAAGATCGGTCACTTCCGGCTCGCAGACTTCCTCCATCCATTCGATAAGCACCTGACGATTCGTCTTGTTCTCGTCCAAGCATTCCTCATCATCCCAGTTTTCCTCGTCGTCCCAATCTTCCTCAGGCTCCTTTTCCTCGTAAAGCATCAGCAGCTTTGTTATGGTTTCCGTGCCGTCTTCGCCTGCGTCTTTCGCCTCCATAAGGCCCAAAAGCAGCACCCTTTCCTCCAGAATTTCTATTTCTCTTCCGATCAGCAGTGACCTTTCCTGTTCCTGCTGACCGGAAAGCAGCGTTTTCAATTTCATCGCGGTTTTCCTCCTTTTTTTCGTCGTTGTCCTATTAGTATACGATGAAAACCTCGCGCTCGCAAGTCTCGCTGGGTTTTCTAGCAGAAATTCTGTCAGGCTGCTCCTTCGTCGCTGGACAGAGTGTTCTACGATGAAAACCTCCCGCTCGCAAGTCTCGCTGGGTTTTCTAGCAGAAATTCTGTCGAGCAGCTCCTTCGTCGCTGGACAGAGTGTTCTACGATGAAAACCTCACGCTCGCAAGTCTCGCTGGGTTTTCTAGCAGAAATTCTGTCGGGCTGCCACAAGGAGACAGAAAGGAACACTCAGAATTTGATCCAAAAGCAGAAACATCACCCTGTTTTCAGGTGATTGTTTCTGCTTTTTTGCGGTTCCAGCCCCCATGAATTGTTAGTTTTAGGCTTGTGAGGGGTGAAAAAGGGGTTGAGAGAAGAATTGCGGCCCGCAAAGCCTGATACTTTTTGAAACAAGCAAGTGGAAATTGAAGCTTGTTTCTCCTTTTTCCACAATTCCCTTTTTCCGCGGGGCCTTCGCCAAAAATCCCTCTGAATCTTGAAATCCCCTTTCTTTCATCATATAATAAAGAGCAGGGCTTATGGCCCCTACGTTCAGAATATCCCGCAATTTTCCAATGAGCCTGACCGCGGGATACAGATTATGTAAAAGAGAGGTACGAAACTATGAATTACGATAAACTGGCGGAATTGCTATTTCCGCAGATTACCAAAACTCCGGCGGACTATGAGGCCATCTATCCGCCCCGTCAGCTGCCGGAGGGCGCGAAAGTCACAAGGCTTGGTCCAAGCCCCACAGGCTTTATTCATCTTGGCAACCTGTACGGCGCTTTTGTGGATGAGCGGCTGGCCCGCCAGAGCGGAGGGACTTTCTACCTGCGGATCGAAGACACCGATGACAAGCGCTATGTGGAAGGAGCAGTGGAAACCATTATTACTTCTCTGGATTTCTTCGGCATCGACTTTGACGAGGGCGCGACCATGGACGGCGCGGCTGGCGACTACGGCCCATACTATCAGAGTCAGCGGGGCGAGATCTACCAGTGCTATGTAAAGGAGCTGGTAAAAAAAGGACAGGCTTACCCGTGCTTTTTGGCAGAAGAAGAAATCGCGGATATCCGGGCAAAACAGGAAGCAAACAAAGAAAACCCGGGGATCTACGGCGATTACGCCGTATGCCGAAGCCTGACTCTGGAAGAGATTGAGGCCAACATAGAAGCTGGAAAAAGCTATGTTGTGCGCCTTCATTCTGATGGAAACCAGGACCCGGAAAAGGCAAAGACCATTTCCATTGAAGACGGAATCCGAGGCACGCTTTCCATGCCGGAAAACTACCAGGACGTAGTCATCCTGAAGGCTACGGGGATCCCGACTTATCACTTTGCTCATGTAGTAGACGACCACCTGATGCGGACCACCCATGTTGTCCGGGGAGAAGAATGGATCTCATCCCTTCCGATCCATGTAGAGCTGTTTGAAAAGCTGGGCTTTGAAATGCCGGTATTCTGTCATACCGCGCAGCTGATGAAGCTGGACAACGGCAATAAGAGAAAACTGTCCAAGCGGAAAGACCCGGAGCTTTCTCTTGACTATTACCGGCAGGAAGGCTATCTTCCTCAGGCAGTAAGAGAGTATCTGCTGACGATCCTCAACTCCAACTACGAAGAATGGCGTCAGGCGAATCCGGACGCGCCGGCAGAGGACTTCCCATTTACCGCGGAGAAAATGAGCAACTCAGGAGCGCTCTTTGACCTGGACAAGCTCAACGACGTTTCAAAGGATGTTCTGGTAAAGATCCCGGCAAAGGAGCTTTGCGATTTCTTAAAAGGATGGGCCACTGAATGGAAGCCGGAAATTCTGCCGCTGCTGGAAGGCCACGAAGCCTATATTGAAAAAATCCTGGATCTTGGAAGAAGCGGCAAAAAACCGAGAAAAGATCTGATTTACGGAAAGCAGATTTTTGAGTTTATCAGCTACTTTTTTGATGATTATTTTAAAATCGAAGATCCTTATCCGGAAAACGCCGCCCCTGACGCAAAGGTCATTTTGGAAAAATATCTGGAAAGCTATGACCACAAGGACGACCAGAGCCAGTGGTTCGACAAGATCCGCGCTATTGCGGAAGAACTCAACTACGCGGCCCGCCCGAAGGATTACAAGAAAAATCCGGATCAGTACAAAGGCCATGTGGGTGATGTGAGTACAGTGATCCGTATCGCGGTTATGGGCCGCAGCCAGTCTCCGGATGTCTGGGAAATCCAGCAGATTCTGGGAGAAGAGCGGACCAGAGCAAGGCTCGCCGCACAAATCAAATAGCGCCAGAAAAACAGGTCCTTAAAGGCCTGTTTTTGCTTTGGCCAGTAGTGCCTCAGAATTCCGCAGGAGACACTTTTTGTTCAGCAGACAATTCAGAACAATTTGTGTTCAATAGCTTGTAAAGATTCCCGAACTATGCTAAACTGACATTGAAAATTGCGGTTATCAAAAGGCAGCATACATACAAATCCGCAGGTGCCGGCCGCGCGATTGAAAGGCCGGTGAAAAGGGAAACAGGTGAAAATCCTGTGCGAACTCGTCACTGTAAACAGGGAATACAGCGCCAGAGATGTCACTGAGAAATCGGGAAGGCGGTTGCTGTGTAACGATCTGTAAGCCAGGAGACCTGCCTGCAAAGGATCAGGGAAAGATTCCCGGGCCACGAGTAATTGGTCGCATCTTGATGGTTTGTCCTATTCACAGACAAGTTACATTCATCAATACGTCCTCTTACCAATGCCTTTGACTAAGCGCATTCTTTATTTCTTAATCATTTATTTAGGAACAGGAGGAAGTAAGAGATGAAAAAGAAATTATCCGTGTTACTGATTCTGACCATGATTTTCGCCTTTGGTCTGACGGCCTGCGGCAGTGATGACTCCGCAAGCGAAGAAACGGAAGTATCCAAGGATACCGCCATTCTGGTAGTAAGCTTTGGAACCAGCTTTAACGACAGCCGCGAAGCTACCATCGGCGCGATCGAAAAAGCCATTCAGGATAAGTTCCCGCAGTACGAAGTAAGAAGAGCTTTCACCAGCCAGATCATTATTGACAAACTGAAAGAAAGAGACGACCTGGACATCGATAACGTAACAGAAGCTCTGGATCGGGCCGCGGCAGACGGAATCAAGAACCTGGTAGTACAGCCGACCCACCTGATGGACGGTCTGGAATACAACGATCTGAAAGACGAACTGGCAAAATATGAAGATACCTTTGACCAGATCTCTTTAGGCGAACCGCTGCTGACCAGCGATGATGATTATGATAACGTAATCACAGCCATTACAGACGCGACAAAAGACTATAATAATGATGACACCGCGGTTGTTTTCATGGGACACGGAACAGAAGCGGAATCCAACCATATATACGCGGATCTGCAGGAAAAGATTACTGCTGCCGGATTTGATAATTACTATATCGGAACCGTTGAGGCAGAACCATCTCTGGAAGATATCACAGCCGCTGTGAAAAAGGGCGATTACAAAAAAGTCGTTCTGGAACCTCTGATGGTAGTAGCCGGAGACCACGCCAACAATGATATGGCTGGAGACGAAGAAGATTCCTGGAAAACTACCCTTACAAACGAAGGCTATGAGGTAGAATGCCTGCTGCAGGGTCTGGGTCAGATCCCGGCAATTCAGGATATCTATGTAGCCCATGCTCAGGCTGCTGTAGACGCTCTGAAATAAAGATCAGACTGATTTAAAAAAATCTGTTTGCCTCCGTCAAAAGGCGGAGGCAACTTTAATATTAGGGAAGTGAATCAAAGCGTATGAAAAAATTTATTACATGTCTTTTCATGACATCTGTTATTTTAACAACCGTATTCTGCGGCAGCGTTCCGTCCTTTGCCGCGGAAGGCTACGACCAGGTTGCCGGAAGCGGTGAAATGACCACCGTGGAAGAAGTGGGTATCGAGGGAATGAAGCCGATTTCCGCAAAGGATGTAAAAGACGGAGAATACGATGTTACCGTAGAATCCAGTTCCAGTATGTTTCATGTGGAAAAAGCCTCGCTGACCGTAAAAGACGGAAAAATGCAGGCAGTCATGACTATGAGCGGAACCGGCTACCTGAAGGTTTTCATGGGAACCGCGAAAGAAGCCGCCGCGGCCGAGCTTTCGGAATATATCAGCTTTGAAGAGGATCAGGACGGAAAACACACCTTTACAATTCCTGTAGAGGCTCTGGATCAGGCTATTTCCTGCGCCGCGTTCAGCAAAAATAAAGAGAAGTGGTATGACCGTTCTCTGCTCTTTGAAGCGGAAAGCCTGCCGGAAGGCGCGGTTTTAGTTGAGCTGCCCGATTATGAGGCCCTGGAAAAGGCGGAGCGGGATAAACGGATCGCTGCCATGAAAGGGGAAGAGAATACCGACGCGGAAGACGGGGCCGTTTCTGTCCAGCTGGAGGACGGCGAATATACGGTAGAAGCCGACCTGGAAGGCGGAACCGGAAGAGCTTCCATCACTTCTCCAGCCATTCTGATTGTAAAGAATGGAAAAGCGTACGCCCGCATCGAGTGGAGCAGCCCCAATTACGATTACATGCTGCTGGACGGAGAAAAGTACTTGCCCCTTGGCATAGCCGGCAACTCCACCTTTGAAATCCCTATCACCGCTTTTGATAAAGAAATTCCGGTGACAGCCGATACAACCGCCATGAGCGTGCCGCACGAAATCGAATACACACTGCTGTTCCATTCGGATTCCCTGCCGTCAGCAGGAAACCACACCGTAGTGATCATCGTCATCGTAATCGCAGTTCTCATCCTTGCCGCCGCATTAGTAATTCTGTTCAAAAGAAAGAAGTCCGCAAAATGAAAAAAAAGATATCCGCAATATTGTTTATAATCAGCCTGGTCTTCGTCCTGGCGGCCTGCGGCGGAGACCAGGAAGAAAACAGCGCCGCCCTGGATCCGAAGACCGTCAGCTCCCAGCTCACCTGGGATCACAGCCTGGACCTGGAATACGCGAAGGAATTTCAAGTAGATTATTACAAAGAAGGCTTCGCTTTGATCTCCATATCAGATGGGAACTACTTCCTTGTTGTGCCGGAAGGCGCTCAGGCTCCCGAAGATCTGGCAGAAGAGATCACCCCACTGAACCAGCCGCTGCAAAATATCTATCTGGTAGCTTCCGCTTCCATGGATATGTTCGCGTCCATTGACGCTATGGATTCGATCCGCTTTTCCGCGCTGAAACAGGACAGCTGGTATGTGGAGGAAGCAAAGAAAGCAATGGGGGATGGCTCCATTCTTTACGCAGGTAAATATTCCGCGCCGGATTACGAACTGATCCTGGCTGAGGGCTGCGACCTTGCCGTGGAAAACACTATGATCTTTCATACGCCGGAAATAAAGGAGCAGCTTGAAAAATTCCACATTCCGGTTCTTGTGGACTATTCCAGCTATGAAACGACCCCTCAGGGAAGGATGGAATGGGTCAAACTTTACGGCGCGCTGACAGGCCATGAGGAAAAAGCCGCCTCGGTCTTTGACGCTCAGGTGGACGCCATTCGAGAGGTCTCTGAAAAAGAAAGCTCCGGCCA
The DNA here is from genome assembly GCA_020558355.1 of bacterium 210820-DFI.6.37. Taxonomy (GTDB): domain Bacteria; phylum Bacillota; class Clostridia; order Peptostreptococcales; family Anaerovoracaceae; genus Hominibacterium. The sequence goes on from JAJCKG010000003.1 coordinate 97,463, forward strand.
GACTGTAGCCTTCTTTTACATTACTTCCAGCGGCGGCGTCAATGTGCGGAAGTCCTCAGACTACCTGCCAAAAATGATCGATCTGGCCGGCGGCACCTATATCTTTGAAGATCTGGGAGAAAAGGACAACATGGCTTCCTCTACCATGACCATGCAGATGGAAGACTTTTACGCAGCCGCGAAAGACGCGGATTACCTGATTTATAACAGCTCCATTGAGGGCGAGCTGTCTTCGCTGGAGGATTTTCTGTCCCAGAGTCCGCTGCTGGAGGATTTTAAAGCAGTCAAAGAAGGCCATGTGTACTGTACTTCCCAAAATCTGTATCAGGATTCTATGGAGCTGGGAACCATGATTTCCGATATCTACTGTATGCTGTCCGATAAAGAGAACGATTTGACCTACCTATACAGGTTAAAGTAAAAAAGATGAAGTAAAATGATGACAAAAAACAATCCGGATAAAAAACGCTGGTATACCTTCGCCTTTCTGATCCTGATTCTGCTCGCGCTGGTATTCCTTGCCATGAACATCTGCATCGGGAGCGTCAGCATCCCTTTGGGAGAGCTTTTCACCATACTTGGAAAAGGCCAGGCGGACGAAACCTTCTCCAATATTATTATGGATGTCCGCTTTCCAAGAACACTGGCGGCGGCCGTTCTCGGAGGCGCGCTGGCCCTTTCCGGCTATCTGCTGCAGACCTTCTTTCATAATCCCATCGCCGGACCTTTTATTTTGGGAATCTCCTCCGGCGCCAAGCTGGTAGTGGCCCTGACCATGGTGTTTCTGGCCGGAAGAATGGCTTATATCAGCTCTTTTATGCTGATTGGCGCCGCTTTTGTCGGAGCTATGATCTCTATGGGCTTTGTGCTGCTGATTTCCAGAGTTTTAAATCAGATGTCCATGCTCATCGTAGGAGGCGTTATGATCGGATACATCTGCTCGGCAATCACAGATTTCGTTGTCACCTTCGCGGAAGATTCCGATATTGTCAATCTGCACAACTGGTCTTTGGGAAGCTTTTCAGGGATCACCTGGGAAAATGTATGGGTCATGAGTATTGTTGTCTTCGCCGCTCTGTTCTGCGTCTTCCTTTTATCCAAACCCATCAGCGCTTACCAGATGGGCGAGTCCTACGCTCAGAATATGGGCCTCAATATTCGTCTGTTCCGCGCTCTGCTGGTGCTTTTGTCCAGCGTCTTATCCGCTACCGTGACGGCTTTCGCGGGGCCGGTTTCCTTTGTAGGGATCGCTGTTCCTCACCTGGTCAAGGGACTGTTCAAAACTTCCCGGCCGATCCTCATGATTCCAGCCTGCTTTCTTGGCGGCGCCGCGTTCTGTCTGCTGTGCGATCTGCTGGCCAGAGTTCTTTTCGCGCCGGTAGAGCTGAGCATCAGTACCGTTACCGCTGTATTTGGCGCGCCAGTAGTAATCTACATTCTGATCCATCGAAAACGGGAGAGGGGATAGCAATATGAGCCAGTTCTATTTTTATACAGAGGGACTTACCGTGGGATACAATGGCGTCCCGCTGATCAAAGATATTAAGATCCAGATGAAAAAGGGCGAGATTCTGACGCTGATCGGACCAAACGGCGCGGGAAAAACCACCATATTAAAAAGCGTTATGCGGCAACTCGCTCCGATTGCGGGAACGGTTTTTCTCGATAATCAGGACACTAAGAGCATATCCGGAAAGAGCCTGTCGCAAAAAATGTCCGTGGTTCTGACGGGCCGGGTGCAGACGGAGCTTATGACCTGCGAAGACGTAGTGGGTACAGGCCGCTATCCTTACACCGGACGCTTTGGCCTGCTGTCGGAAAAAGACCGTAAAATCGTAAAGGAGTCCATGGAGCTGATTCACATTTCAGAGCTTGCTGACCGGGATTTTACCAAAATCAGCGATGGCCAGAAGCAGCGGGTCATGCTGGCCCGGGCCATTTGCCAGGAGCCGGAAGTGATTCTTCTGGACGAACCCACTTCTTTTCTGGATATCAAGTACAAGCTGGAGTTTTTGTCTATTCTGCAGCATATGGCCCGAACCAGAAACCTTTCCGTCATCATGTCCCTCCACGAGCTGGATCTGGCAGAACGGATCTCCGACAAGATCCTGTGCGTCAAGGGGGACCGGGTAGACCGGATCGGCCCGCCTGAGGAAATTTTTCAGCCCGGCTATATTCCTTCTCTTTATAATATGACCGTCGGCTCTTATGATACCCTTACAGGCAACGCGGAGCTGGAACCGGTAAAGGGAGAAGTTGAGGTTTTCGTTATTGCCGGAGGCGGAAGCGGCACGCCCGTCTTCCGTCAGCTGCAGCGAGCCGGCACGCCATTCGCGGCCGGAATTCTCTGGGAGAACGATCTGGACTATCCTGCCGCAAAGGCCCTCGCTTCTCAGGTGATATCGGAAAAGCCCTTCCGCGGGATCAGCGAATCCTCTGTCGATCAGGCAAAGCAGCTGATCCGAAAATGCCGCCGGGTCATCTGCGCGGTGAACCCGGAAGTTTTCAAGCCGGACGCTTCCCCTGAGTTTTCTCAGGAATTAAAGACCCTCTATGATTACAGCGTATCCCTGGAGAAGCTGCATCCATCCTCTTTATAGAAAAAGAGCGGGGTTTCATCCCGCTCTTTTTCATTGTAATTATGTCTTATAAAGGTTTTACTTCTGTTTCCAATGTAATGTCCAGCTTTTCCGCGTACGCAAGGTACTTGTCGCACTCTTCATAAGTCAGCATATCGGAAGAGATCAGTCCGGTCTGAGTGTATTCATCGTTTACAAACATCTTTGTAAACAGGGATCCGCACTGTCCGGTCAGATACATTTCGCCTGTGATTCCTGCCCGTTCAAAGGATTCCACACAACCCGGGGCGTACAGGTAAGTTTCGACCATGACTTTTTTGCCGTCCTTTGTTCCGGTAGCTTCGATAACGAAAGCGCCTTCATCTTTTACAAGCCCTTCATCCAGGATTTCTTTGATCTCATCTCTGTATTTCGGCGCAGGCGGAAGGTGAGATACGATTACATCAAATGGGATGAACGTATGTCCCTTATAGGTTTCCTCTTTTCTGGAAAGAAGGCCCGCGCGATACAGAGGTGTAGAGAAGTCAATACCAACGCCGCCATATTTAAAGTTAATATTTTTAGCGCCTTTAAAGTGCGTGTCTTTATTAAGTCCCATATAAACCGTTTCATCGTGCGCGTGCTCTACTAATACGACTTCCTTTTCGCAGCCCTTGAAATGTCTGTACACCGGCAGGGAATGCGGTTCAGTTTCCACCAGAACGCCGTCCTTCAGCGCGAAGGTCGGGTCAGTCATATCGGAAAGCGCTGTAAACGGAGACCACCAGAACGGCATGAACCGTTTCGCTTCTACGCCTTCATATACCATCATCAGGATATCGTCACAGGTATCCAGATAACGCATACAGCTCTTAGTTGCCACGCACATCATGCCAGGAGCGGAGCCTGTCCCGATGATGGCCATTTTTCCAATTTCTTTAAAGCGTTTTCCATAGTCTTCATACATGATTTCCACGCATTTCGGCCACCACGGATCTAAAACATCAGTCGCCGCGAAGTCCTGATAATTCGCTTTTACCTGCAGTGCCGCTTCCAGCACCTTTGGAGCGAAACGGATCGGCAGCGCGTTTACAATCAGGTCGCAGCCTTCGGCAACCTTGACGATGCTGTCCACATCATTCGCGTCTACAATAGCTCCCTTTGCCTTTGTCAGGATTTTTACTAATTCATCAACAGCTTTCTGGTCAACGTCCGCGCAGATAATTTCCGCCACATTGGCTTCCTCGTCCATTCTCTGCGCTACGGTTGAGCCCTGCGCGCCTGTTCCTAATACTAAGATCTTTTTCATTTTTCTTCTCCTTTTATTTTCACTATAATTTACTTCTGAACGTTTTCTTTTGTTTCAACTTTTCTTCCTATGAGAGCCAGTACAACGCCTGCCGCCGCCAGGATCAGGCCTCCCCATTTAAGGAACTGCATGATCTGTGGAATAAAATCGCTGAACATATCGTAATCATCAGGACCCCATTCTCCGTAGTCGATTTCGTACCAGTGCAGCCAAAGCTCCGCAAAGAAGGAGAACAGTCCCGCGATAATCATATACAGACCGATTCGCAGAGTATCTTTATAGGCCAGTCTTGTCTTTTTATTCAGCGGGTTGTTTTCCGGATCCAGCTTGTACAAGCCTCCGTAAAGCCATTTAAAGATCAAATAAACGATTGGTCCTGTGCCGGTAGCGACGATTCCCATAAAGAAGTAGTCCGAACCGTTGATTACCAGGGCAAAGACGGAAATAAGGATTGGGAAGCCCGCAAAGAATACCAGTCCCAGCTTTCCTCCCGGCATTACATACAGTCCCTGCTTTTTCCGCTCTTCCGGCGGGATTTTCTTTCTCAGCTTGATTACAGAGATGGACAGCAAAATGTACATTGCCAGAATAAATACGACTTCTGTACTTACCAGCGTTGTAAAATCCGACTGGGCCAGGATCAGGGTAACAACGGCCAGAGACAGGATCCCGATATACGGAACGCCCTTTTTCTTGCTTACCTTGACCATAAATTTCGGACAAAGATTGTCATCCGCCAGTACGAAGAAGCCTCTGGACCCGGAAGCCAGGTAAGTGTTGAAGATCGCGCACTGAGAAATAATTGCGATTATCAGGAAGATATAGCCCCATGTTTCACCCAGATATGTGGTCAGGATGGTTGAATATCCCACTTTATCAGCTGCCATTCCCTCTTCACTCAGAGTCCAGTTCTGCCAGGATCCTTCCGGCAGGCAAGCCAGTCCGCCCAATGTAGGAAGCACATAGGTCAGCGCTACCAGCGGCATGGCTATAATCAGTCCCTTAGGAATAACCTGCGGGTTCTTTACTTCGCCCGCCATATTTGAAATACATTCGTATCCGCAGTACATCCATACGCAGATGCAGATTCCGCCGCTGAGGCTGTCCAGTATATTGTAGTCCTCCGGCATCATAGGCTGTACCGGATTTGTATTCCAGTTAAGGAATCCCACTACCGCCACCAGCGCAAAAGCCAGAACGATAAGAATGGAAAGGAAGGTGCTTACCTTCTCAACTTCTTTAACTCCCATCAGATTAATAATGGTAAAAATAACAATCATTCCAATTTTCAAAGCGTGTATGGCCGGCTCTGACATTTCGATGGTCTGGCTCACATAGCCCGCTACCAGGGACACATACACGCCGTTGGTGATGTAGGTGGAAACTGTTGCCCACCAGCCTGCCTGAAAGCCCCAGAACTCGCCGAAAGCTTCTCTTACCCAGACATATACGCCTCCCTCCGATGGAAGGACCGCTCCGCACTCAGCCACCATGTTGCTGATGGGATATGCCCAGATAATCGGAAAGATCACCAGCAGCAGCAGAGTCATCCCCGGGCCGGCTTCCGGAATCATCTCTTCAATACCGAAAGCGCCCGCGCCTACCAGGCAATACAGCATAAATACGATACCTGTAACTTTTATATCATATTTTTTTAAGCCCGCGACTCCGTCTGTTCCTATACGTTGCTCCATAAATAATTCCTCCTAGACGTTATAAAATAATTTGCCTGTTTCGCCTCCTTTTTTCTTTCCTTTGCCTTGAATATATCTGAATTTTATATCATTTTCATAAAATTCTGCAATAGCACAATAGTATCATTGCGGAATCACAGCAAAAAAGTTTTGTATTTAAGCGCAAATAAATACAAAAACAGGAGCCTTCTTCCATTTATAGGAAAGCTCCTGTTCTTACCCGCTCTTTTATTAAAATCCTGACCTTACTGGTCTAAGTCGATCTGGTTTACATTTGAAATCTTAAACAGAATTTCATGACGGCTCTGAGTGCCGGTCTTTCTGTAGATATTGCTGAGGTGCCGCTTTACCGTATTCTCCGCAATGGATAATTCCGCGGCGATCTGCGGATTGCTGTTTCCCCGGTTCAAAAGCTCCAGCACTTCTTTCTCTCTGCCTGAAAGCTCATATCTTCGGGCAATGATGGTTACCGCGTCCTCCGGCGCGATCTGCAGGCCGTTCAGCTTGAGCGGATCCTTTTTATAGAAATAGTATATGACAAAGGCGCTAAGGATGGCATAGAACAAGATCAGCGGATCCATAGCGTAAATATCGATCAGCCGGTCCTCTCCTTTATACCAGGTGGTGTAATCCCACAGCGCAATCCACAGCATATAGCCGATCAAAAGAAGGATCAGCAGCAGGTTGACAATGCTTCCTTTTCCTCTGGAATGCTTTTGGATTACAATGACCCCGCACCAGCAGCACAAAGCGATAATCACCGCGACATACGCCACATCCAAAATCTGCAGCAGCAGCTTTCCAACCCCTGTTTCCATGGAAAGGGAATAGGAGGTATAACGTCCCAGCCATATGGACAAAAACTGCGACAGCACTTCATAAACCACAGTCAGCCCAATGAGAAACCGGGGCTTTATGCTCTGTTCCGCTCCGATAAGAACAATCACCAGATACAGCCAGGATGGCACCACCAGATAAAAAAGGATGTCGGAAAGGGTAATCAGCGCAAAGGTGGCTTTGCCGGAAACCCGCTCGCCCAAAAAATAGTAGGTTACAAAATCCACCACCATATAGACAAAGATCGCTCCAATAAAAAGCGCCATTGCCCGGTGATAACGGTCCCGCTCCTTCATGTATAAAATAATCGTCAGAGGCAGCGTAACTCCTCCCAGAATAATTACCGCGATATAGAGAAAGTTAAAAAATGTATTTTCCATAACCGATATCCGCTACTCCTATTCTTGTCATACTTAACCTACGGCAGCGACAGCCCGAACCTCTGCCGCCCTGGCTTTCAGCTTTACTCTCGCGGAGCTCCGATTAAAGCTCGCTTTTCAAGATGCCGCATACCGCGCACCGCTCTGTAATCTCGTCATATTCGTCAGTCACAAGGACACTTCTGGTCACATCGGATGTGATCAGATAATACTGATATGGGATGACCGTAGATGGGTCTTCCCCATCGTCATAGGTATAGGTTGCGCCTTGAATGTAATTAGTAAGTGTAGAAGAGCTACTATGACCACTTATACCTGCAAGCGCATAAGACATCTGGTGCGCATCTAGTTCATTTGTAGTGTAAAAAATCTCACCACATTGGCACTGATCAAGGCTTGCGTCTACTGTAATGTCGTGGACTGTCTTGTACACCGCGTCGTGATGGATGATCACCTGTTCCCAGGTGTGATCGATCATTGGGATCTCCTGCTCGGTGCCCGCGTAGGTGGTTCCGCAGTACTTGCAGTAGCGCGCCTTCGTTCCTGTCTCCGCGCAGGTGGCGGCCTCGGTGATTACGTAGCCATCCGCCATCTCATGGACATGACCGTCACCCTCCTCACAAGTGGCGGCCTCTCTCACGGCTTCCATGGTCACGAGCGGTTCTTCCGGTAGCTGAGGGGTCTCCGGGTCATCAACCGCCGCGATGCCCCATCGCGCGGTAAGGGTCAGGTCCCTGGCCCCTACTGTGCTGTAGGTAACAATTCCCGTGTACTTATCGCCATCCTCGTCATACCAACCGATGAACTCGTAGCCCTCCCGGGTCGGCGTTGGCAAGACCGCGGGCGTGGTTACCGCAAAGTACTTCCCATATGAAGCGGGCATGACCACATCATCCCCATATTGATAGGTGATGGTGTAGGTATTCGGTGACCAAACCGCCTTCAGGCTCAGGTTGCCCGTAGTTCCCTTGGTAACCTTTTTGATTCGCTTGGTACCGTACTGCCAGCCCTCGAAGGTGTAACCCGTCCGAGTCGGTGTTGGCAGGGTAAAGGTTGCTGTCGTGATGTTATATGTTGCCCTCGCCCCGGAAGGCAGCGTCCCGCCGTTGGCGTTGTAGGTGATGGCATAGGTCTTTGCCGTCCACTTGGCATGCAGGGTCTTCGCGCCTGTGGAGCCTTTCTTGATGGACGTTACCTTGTACTTCGCCTTCAAGCTGCTGTTTGTGTACCAGCCGCCGAAGGTATAGCCCGCGCGGGTTGGTGTCTTCAGTATGTACTTCTTGGCCTTCACGTAATAGCTCTGCTGACCGGAGGCCTGCTTTCCCCCGTTGAGCTTATAGGTAATCTTGTAGCCGGTGGTCACGGACTTTTTCGCTGACCACGGGCTGTACTTACCGCCGCGGTACAGGCGCACCTGTACATAGTATTTCTTTCCCGCCGTAGCGGTAATCGTCTTGCTCAGCTTTCTGGCGGACAACTGCGACGCAGTCACCTTATAGGTTTTTGTCTTCGCGGACTTCATCGTCTTCTTGGTGCTGTAGCGCACCTGCGCCTTAGTCGGCTTTACCGCGCTGCTCCATGTAGCCTTGACGGTAAAGGCGGAACCGCCCGCCGCCGCGCTGACACTCTTCGGCTTGGCGATCGTGGCCTTTGCGTGCGCTGTGGTCCCAAGACCCAGGCACACAAAGGCCACGATACATACGGTGAAGATAGTCACGATACGCAAGGCTATCACCGCGCTTATCTTTGATTCTACTTGTCTGGCGCGCATATTTGTCTTATCCTCTCTTGTCCTTTCGGAATCGATATATTCCTAATTTATATTATACTCCAATATCATTAATTTGTCCATTTAACAAGCGCCGCGCTTCACAGAGACCGCGGTTTTCGGACTGACGTTCCGTCCATAACGAGAGGGAAGAGGGAGAGAATCCATAAGAAGCGCAATATGTACCGTGAAACAAAAAAACGCTGATATCCATTTGTTTGTAAGGATTTCAGCGTTTTATATTTACCTGACTGTCAAAGACGGGACTATAACGGATACCTGATTTTATTACAATATCAACGTGAAAATTACAACTCTTTAATCCGGGTTTCCAGTGTAATATCCAGCTCTGCCGCGTATTCAAAATACTGATCGACTTTATCCATCGGCAGCATATCGGATGTTATGAGCCCTGTCATCCCCTCCAGATCTCCATTGACAAACATCTTGGAGAACAGAAAGCCGCCCTGTCCGGTCAAATACATCTCTCCGGTCATACCGGCTTTTTCAAAGGCCTCTACCAGCCCCGGCGAGTTAACATGGTTCTCTACCAGAATATCCTTTCCGTCCTTCTTGCCGTAGGCTTCGATAACCATACATCCGTCATCCGCCACAACGCCTTCATCGATAATGGCCTTGATCTCATGCTCGAATCTAGGCGGCTTTGGAATGTTCTCTACGATTACGTCAAACGGAGCGACTTTCGCGCCTTTAATGTCCTGCTCCTCATGGGACAAAAGACCCGCCCGATGCAAAGGCTTCGCAAAATCCATTCCTACGCCCGCGTATTTGAAATAAGCGTTCTTGCAGCCTTTAAAATACTTCTCCGCGTTGATGCCGTACTGGACCGGTTCATCGTGGGTATGATTGAGGAAGGTCACCGGATGATCCATATAGTCGTATTGTCTCACAATAGGATCCTCAAAGGCCGGGCGGAGAATCAGTTCTCCATTTTCATAGGTATAGGCAGGCTCCGACATATCTTCCAGTGCTGTTTCCGGCGACCACCAGAAAGGCTGGAACCGCTTAGCCTCTACGCCCTCCCATACGAAATTATAAATCGTATCACAGGTATCCAGATACTTCATAGTATCTCTTGTAGCGCAGCAAATCAGCCCCGGCGCAGAACCTGTCCCGATAATTGCCAGTTTTCCAATTTCCTTAAATTTAGGGCTGTAAACCTTGAGCTGATGCTTCATGCCCCGGATCCACCCCAGAATCACATCTTCATCAAACGCCGTTGTTGATGAAAAATCCTGATAGTTCGCTTTCACCTCTAAGGCCGCGTCAAGGACATTCTTTCCAAATTCCAGCGGCAGCGCGTTTACAATCAGATCCACGCCCTGAGCGCACTGAATGACGCTGTTCAGATCATGCGCGTCGCACTGGACGCCCTTTGCCTTTTTTAACGTTCCTACCAATTCGTCTACCGCGGCTTTATTATAATCCGCGCAGATAATTTCTCCAACAGCTGGTTCCTGATCCAACCGCTTTGCTGTTGTGGTTCCCTGCGCGCCGGTTCCTAATACTAATACTTTTTTCATGATATCCATTCCTTTCGCGCGGCTCAAAGCACATTCCAGTTTGAAGCACTGCCGCTTTCAAGCGGCTTTTTTAAAAACAGATTGCTTTTGACCAGCCTTTTTTCTTTGTGCTTTTATGATAAATGGATTTTTCCGGCGCTTCAATTGCTTCAGGTTCACTATTTTTTAAAAAAATTCAGAAAATAAAGCCTTGATGATTTTTCGATTTTTCAACGAAAAATCGTCTATGAAACAGGAGATCAAGCTGTAAAGCCGGGACATATGAAATCGTCCGTCACGCAAATCGCAGAGCCAGCTTGATCTTCTTTGTGTCGATATCCCGCTCCAGCTGTTTTACTAGTTCCCGGGCGTCTTTGTCGTTTTCCGGTTCACCGATAAAAATGGAAAACCTGCATCGGTTCAGAATCTCCCGTCCGCCTCTTCGGCGCGCCTGCTCCATAAAGGCTTTTACAACGGTCTCCCACTCCTGTCCGCTTCGCTCTTCATAGCGGATTTCAATACAGAGCAGGTAGCCCATCTCCCGCGCCAGCTGAAATACCGTTTCGATAAAGTCTTCATCGAAACACACGGCTCCATCTCGCAGACGCGCCACATTCCGATCCAGCAGCGGCAAATGAAGCTCTTTAAGTCCCGCCTCCTGATGGCTGCTCCGAATCATTTCCTTTTTGATTCTGCTTCCTGTAAATTTCCGCATTTGGATGTCGTATTTTTTGCGCCAGTTCTGTTCCAATTGCGCGGAATGGATCAAATAAGACTTTTCTTCATCCATAAAGGTTTCCAGCAGGTCGCTGCCAAAACGGGACAGAAGCCAGGCCCCATCGTATTCGTCAAACTGTTCTTCTCTCGCCTCATATCCGGAGTATGCCGCCTTATGCTCAGACGGCGTCACGCCATACCACTTTCGAAAGCTTTTATATATGTACTTTGGGTCGGAAAAGCCGCAGTCAAGGGCAATACTGCTGATGCTCTTTCCTGTGGTCAGCAGCAGCTTTTCCGCCATTTCACTGCGCCGGGAATTGAGGTATTCGGTAAAATTCATGCTGGTCATCTTTTTCCAGAACTGAGACATATAATTCTTTCCGATAAATACCTTCTCCGCCAGTTCTTCCAGACTGATCCTGCCGCTGTAGCCGGTCTCGATCTCCTTCATGATCTGGTGATACCTGCGCAGCTGTTCTTCCGGTATGCTGCGTCCATTATAATAGTGGACCATATCAAATTTGCAGACCAAAAGATCCAGGATTTTTTTCATATTTTGATTGATTTTTTCTGTGTCCGGCGCTTCTCCAGCGGCCTCCACAATCACATTCAGCAGCAGCTGTCTCAGCTCCGGAATCGCCTTCTCCTGCATGGCGTTGGTGTTGAAGCTTTCGCAGATGAAATTCAAGTAAAGAATATACGGATGTATTTCTTCAAACGCGGTCAGGTCAATAAAAAGTGACAGCAGCAAATTTTCCTCTTCACTGTGGATAAAATGGATATCGCCTTCATTGAGCACCACAAAGTCCCCCTCTTCCATATCAAAGCGGTCGTAGCTGGCCAGCACCCGCGCCTTTCCCTTTAGCACAAACAGCACTTCCAGGCATTTGCTGTGCCAGTGCGGACGATAATTCCGGATATGATAGACCCGCATAGCTGCAGGGGTACCGGGGATAAATGTAATTTCTTCTTTTTGCGGCATGATCAGTTCCTCGTTTTCTTTTTCTGCGTTTATTGTACCATATTCTCGGTTCAATAACAAAAAGCGGACACCGCGGCCCGCTCTTTGTTTTTACTTATGGATTCTTCTAGTTATAGCAGTTGCAGAAGATGATCACTAACAGTAAGAAGAAGAATAATAAGCTGGTATCGATACCTTCTCCGTTGAGAAGTCCACAGTTGTTACCCATTGATTTTCACCTACTTTTCAATTTTTTTAAGTTCTGTATAGATTATGGTCCGGGACAGAAAATGGTTACTGTCCCGAAAAAAAATCTGTTCTATCCCGCGAGATCTTCTCCCCGGAGGGAAGCGGCTACGCTAAGGATATTTGTCTTTTGATCATAATGATAGATACTGTCCGACAGAACTTCGCTCTCCGGACCAAAGGAACGGTTGCCCTCCTCCAGCATATAGAGCAGCTCCCTGGCAGTAAGAATCCCTTCCGGCACCGCGATCATTTCATGGACAGAGCTTGGAAGCAGGAAAAAGCTTCCTCCCGCGGCAGACGTCAGCGCCTTTCCGGTCTGCCGGTATAGCAGAGCGGTGGCTCCATGAATCTTGATTTCATTGGTCATAACACAGAAGGCGTCTGACATTTCCATCAGCTTTAGCGGAAACATCCGCTCTGTATTTTCTCTGGCCAGCCGGTCCAGCTCTTCTTCGTCCAGCTCCATCTGCTCCATAAGCCTGTTTGTTATCAGAATCGTTGACAGCCCGCAGTCCTCCTGCCGCAGGATGATCCGGTAAATTACAGAAAGGTCCAGAAAAGCTTTGTGAGGAACGCTGGCCAGAAGCTGTCTGTTGCGTTCCGTATTGATCAGGTTCATAACAACAGCGTCTTTTTTGTTTCGCAAAGCCAGATCCAGCTCTTCTTTGGGGTAGCTTCCTGTATATTGAAGGATCATAGCAGAGCTCAGCCGCAGCACCTGATCCAGGTCTTCACAATCCTGAAATTCCTCATATAGATCATCCAGATAAAGATTGGGCATCGTTTCGACACCGTCCTTCTCCGAAGACGCGGACCCCGGCATGACCAGCAGCGTGTCCTTTTCCTGATTGACCTTTCGAACGGTGCAGATCCGGGCTTCATAGCCGTGAAATAACGGAGGCAGATAATCCTTGATCCTTTCTGCCATAACTTGTTTGAAAACTTCATAATCCATCATCTTTTTCCCCTTTTGTTTGTTTGGAAATAATTTACACAACAAATATAACACGGTTTCCGGCACTTGTCAACCATTTATTGTAAATAATTCCATATATTCCAACTCAGGCGCAAAGTTGATGCTTTTTTCAAACCTTTTGCGAAAAAATATACTCTGCCAGAGCGCTTCCGACGGCTTAAAAAAATGCTTCTTTTAATAAAAGAAGCATTTTCCGCAGACTTCCGGAGAAGGAATATATTTATCAATGGTCTTACAATGAGCCTGGCAGATTTTCCGGTCGATTCCCTTTTCAGAGATAGCTCCTGCCGGACAGGCTTTGATCATTTCCTGACTGCAGGTCACGCCTTCCGCTTCCTGATAAGCGTACTGCCGCTGAATCTTCTGGTACAGCGCTTCCAGCTGATCCGAATCGAGAGTCTCAAAGGCTTCCGCGTATTGGCCGTCTGTGATGATGGAGCCGAATCTTCCGGCAAAGCCATTCTTTGTTTTCAAACAGCCGGCCGGACCAAATTCTCCCATACCCGCGGCAAAAGCGGCCAGCTTGTGGGACCATTCTTCCCTGCATAATTCCTCGTTCCAGTCAGTAGGAGTATTGGTGCAGGATGACAGTCTCCCCACTGTGTCCAGCGCCTCGCGGATTACTCCGTTGAGCCGCATGGAAAGCCACATGGACTCGTTAAAGGCTCTTTCCCAGTCCTCGGAAGGGGCCTCCCCTCCCCGATTGCTCTCTGTGATTTCCGGTGCGAACGGGACGAAATGTACTACTACCGTATTTCCAGGGCGGTAGATCCTCTTTGGATGGTCGCATATCGTCCGGGAAAAATACATATCAAAAATTGGGTTTCTGGAATCCGCGTAGCCGATCAGCGGCTCGCCGAACCTGGTCTTTATATCCGGTCTGGCTTCAAATTTTTTGATTGCGTCTTTTACATCTGTTAAAATCTTTCCTTTGATATCTACTCCAATATGCATCGTCGCGTGTTCCTCCTATCTGGCACAGCCTCTTAATAAGGCCCGGCTGTGTCTTTTTCCTATTCTTCTATTACTCTTTCAATTTTAAAAACATTGATGACCCTCGCGTCCGGACAGCAAAACAGGCACTCGTCTTCACTGTCCTCACCCGGTACACTGCCGCCGTACCGCAGAATATCGATATACGGGAAGGCGGTATGCAGCATCATAGGGCACATCTTTCCCCGATCCGTGTCAAAATCAAAGGTATCTCCGATTTTATGCCCATAATGGCACGGCCCTGTTTCTTTTTTATCTACCATGCTGATTTTTATTTTCGGTCGCTTTGCCATTCTGCTCACCTCATCTTTCATTTTTCTGCTTGTCTTTTCACTTTACCCTATTTGTGGCCTGATTAAAAGTTCCAATTTTCTTCTTTTTATTGGCTCCAATTTAATCGTCCGTTTTCAGCGCCCGCAAAATCCGGTCTGCCGCGTCTTCGATCCGCGCCGCTCCAATGCCTCCAAACCCGGCCATGATCAGGTTCCTGCTGCTTCCCATGGCAAAATATTTTTCCATGGAATAAACGTTGACGCCCTGCTGCTGGCACTTCACGATCATTTCTTCGGTTGTCAGATGATCTGATTCGATGATCAGGTGAAGGCCCGCTCCTTTTCCCCGCACTTGAAATCCAGGTCCCAGCCCCCGCTCCAGCTTTGCCGCAAAAAGATCATGCTTTCGCTTGTTGGCGAGGCAGATCTTCCGCACATGCTGTTCCCAGCTTCCCTCTGCCATGAAAATCCGCAGGGTATCCTGCATCAGAGAAGGCACGGTATTGTGATATTCGCTGAACCACATATCGTATCTGTTTTTCAGCTCCGGCGGAAGCACCATGTACGCCAGACGCAGAGAAGGCGCCAGCGCTTTTGAAACGCTTCCCAGATAGGCGACCCGTCCTTTCCGGTCCAGGCTCTGCAGGGAAGGAACGGCTTTTGCTGTATAACGGAATATGCTGTCGTAGTCATCCTCTATCACATAAAAATCCTGTTCTTCCGCAAGCTGCAGCAGTTCCATCCGATTCTGGATCGGCATGACCTCTCCCAGTGGAAACTGATGAGAAGGGGTCACATAAACCGCCTGCGCTTTTTCCCGCCGCAGGGCCGCAAGATCGATGCCTCCCGCTCCCACAGGAATAGGCGCGGTCTCGATCCTGTGGTTTTCCAGTACATGGCGCACCCCATCGTAGCCCGGCTCTTCTATCGCGCACCGCTCGGGCCGAATCAGCTGGCACAAAATCCCTGCCAGCTGCTGGGTTCCGCTTCCGATCACCAGCTGATCCGGACTGCATTTAACCCCTCTGGCCCGATCCAGATAATCGGCCAGGTAGCTTCTCAGCTCCCAGTCTCCGCAGTTATCTCCATATACGCCCAGCTTTCCGTATACGGCTTCTGTCAGAGCGGCCTCCATGGCCCGCCGCCACTTTCTCGCGGGAAAGTTTTCGGTGTGGCAGTTTCCATACTTCATGTCATAGAGAAATTTTCGGTTCTCCGGCCGCTCTCTATGAAACGCCTGCAGTTTCCTGGATACGGTATCGCTGTCCAGAAGCGACATGTCCACATGTTTTACATAATACCCGCTGCCCCGCCGGTTTTCCAGGTACCCTTCGGAGCACAGCTGCAGATAAGCCTGCTCTACCGTATTCCGGCTGACGCCCAGATTGTCCGCCTGCCTTCTGGTTGCGGAAAGCCGGCGGCCCTCCTCCAGCTCTCCTGTTATGATTTCGTCCCGTATGTGCTGATAAATTTGCAGATACAGCGGCTTTGCGCTTTCCCGATCCAGTATGATCATTTGACGCCTCCTGTAATTTTATAGAATCATTATAAATAGTATTTCGGCAGGGCGCAATTTGATTTATAATAAAAGAATCAAAAATCCAATAGAAAGGGTGATTATTATGAATCGTGAAATGCAGAAAAAGGATCGCCAGACTTCTCTTGCCCGGGCCAAGGAAATGCTGGCGGCCTGTACGGAAGGAACGCTGGCCATGCATGGCGACGATGGATATCCGTACTCCCTGCCCATGAATTACATTTATATGAACGACGTAATTTATATGCATTCCGCTGATAGGGGCTACAAGATCGACGCTTTGCGCGCCAATCAGAAGGTGGGTTTTTCCGTTATTGTTCGCTCTGAAATCGCGCCGGAGCTGTTCACTACGAAATTTGAAAGCGTTGTGGCTACCGGGGATCTTTCCTTTGTCGAGGATGACGCGGAACGGCAGCAGGTGATGGAAGCAATTGTGTCCCGCTTTTCTCCGGGCCTTGAGGAAGGCGGCATGAAGTTTATCCGGGCGGCCATTCATCGGACTGCCATTTTGAAGATTCAGATTCGGGAGATGAAGGGGAAAGCCTTTCGGGCTGACACCATGAAAAAGTAGCGGACCGAGGGTTTGGCGGCTTTTTCTTATCTGATGGCCCGCGTCTGATGGCCCGCGATTTGCCTTGGCCTCCGTCGCCGCTTTTCCTAAAATTATACGGATTCAGTCGCCATTTTGCCTGAGTTTGCGGCGTTGGCGACCAGCAATTCTTTAAAATTAGAAACAGAAACATTGCCCTGTTTTCAGGCGATTGTTTCTGTTTTTTAGCGGCTGCAGCCCTGTGAATTGGTCAGGTTTAGGCTTATAGGGGTAAACAAAGGCTTTGGGGAAGAAAAACAGCCCGCAAAGCCAGATGCTTTCGGAAACAAATAGGAGAAAAAGGTCGCCTGTTTCAGCTTTTTTCACAATTCTCCTTTTCTGCCGCGCCCTCACCAGAACTATGGAACAAAGGCGCGGCATGATTGTTAGTCATGCGCGGCTCGCAGGGCAAAGCTTCTTAGGGTCTTATCCTTTTCTCGGCTGTTAAAATTTGATATAATATACAAAAAGATATTAATATACCCCGGAAGCTAATGCGCCGACCAGGCATGGGGCCAGAATAGATAGCCCCTCATCTTTGATTTAGCCCATTACGCAAATAAAACGAGGGAGTAACGCCATGACAAGAACAATAAAAACAATTATTTTAAATATTGCGGTTGCGCTTTGTATCATCCTTGTAACGATATTAGCCTATTCAGCCATTATTTCTCAATACCCTTACGATATAGAGGACCGGCTGGAAGGATACTATACTACGCAAATGCTCATTCAATGTATTCTGGTCGCGTGCGATATCCATGCAATTTTAATTTTTTCAATCGTTTCCTGGTGCTGCAGAGATAAGCTGTTTAAAGAGGCTGAAAGTTAATCAGCAACGAGAAATTATGAAAAAAATTTAATTTTCCGCTAGTTGTTTCAAAAAGAATCAGGCTTTCGGCGCCAGGCCCATTGAAAAAGCAGAAACAGCCGCCTGAAAACAGAAAATGGTTACCAATGAGCCCGAATTATGCCCAATGGCGACGGTTTCCGCATCAAAATATGAGCCTGGGCGACCAGCCTGCGGCAGCAGCGGCCTAAAAAAGGCGCGCTATCCACCAGACCGGAATTTGATAAAACAATTACGCTTTTTTCCCAAAAAGGTTGAATATTATTGAAAAAATTAAACTTATTCCTATCCCAGAAGCCGCGCCCGCTAATATAATTAAAAAAATCTCACTGAAAAGAAATCGATTGGCCGCAAAAGACCATATTCCCGCTATGGCCGCGAATGTAATGGCAAATCCCAGATATAACGGATAAATGGGCTTTTTCTTCGTCGCGGAGGCAGGCTCTATTCCTTTGAGAATATAGTCCGTTGTAACGCCAAAAATTTCACTCATAATAATAATCTTATCTAAATCCGGCGCGCTTTGCCTGCTTTCCCATTTTGAAACCGCCTGTCTTGATACGCCTACTTTATCCGCAAGTTCTTCTTGAGAAAAGCCTTTCTGTTTTCGTAAATATTGTATTCTGTCTGATAGATTCATTTCAGCACTCCTTTCTTTCATAGTGCAATCATAACAAAAACATTGGTTGCGTAACCACCATTCAGACGTTGAAATATGTAAACCAACCGTTGCGATTGTGTTTTTAGCAATTTTTATCGCTCAAAACGCTATAAATATCTAACCCATTTTGTTCCTTTCCCGCACAGAATCATTCCGCCAGATATTCTCTCGTGACCCGTCCCAGGATTGCCATTCCTTTTATTGTCTCCTCATCATTCATATTGGAAAAGTTTAGCCTCAGCTCATTGTTCTTGCTTCCGCTTGGATAAAAGGCGCTGCCCGGCGTAAAGGTGACATTTTCCTTCATGGAACGTTTCAGCAGTTCTTTCGCGTCCTTATCCTCCGGAAGCCGCAGCCAGATAAACAGGCCTCCCCCTGGAAGCTGAAAATCAACCGAATCAGGGAATTCCCGCCGGATGCAGTCTGCCATCAGGTCCCGCCTGTGCTTGTACAGCTTTGTAATCTTTTCGATGTGATCGTCCAGGCTATAGTGTTCCAGGTAATAGGCCATCTGCATCTGGGATATAGTGGAGGAGGAAAGATCCGAGGCGTTTTTCAGAACCAGATATTTTTCCATCAGCTCCTTTCTGGCGCAGAGCCACGCTACCCGAAGTCCCGGGCAGAAGGTCTTGGAAAAGGTCCCTACATAAACCACCTGTCCCCGCTGATCGTAAAAGCTGAGAGGCTTTTCCAGCTGATTCTCAAAGGAAAGCTCTGAATAAGCCCCGTCTTCCAGGACGGGCACATCGTAATCCTTTATCAACTCAATAAAAGCTTTTCTCCGCTGCACGGACCAGCTGCGCCCGGTTGGATTCTGGTAGTCCGGGTTCACATAGATCATCTTAACACGATCCCCGTATTGTTCCAGACACCGGCGAGTGGCCTGAATTTCGATGCCTTCTTCGTCGGTAGGCACCGCTACCAGGGTAGCTTCATGGGCCCGCAGCGCATTGACCGCTCCCAGATAGGAGGGGGTTTCAAATAAAACCACATCTCCCTTGTTGACAAAGAGCATCCCGCTCATATCCAGCGCCTGCTGAGAGCCGCTGGTGATAATTACCTCATCCAAAGCGTAATCCGTCCCGAATTTAAGTGCCATTCGCTCCCGAATGATCTCCCGCAGCCTGCTGTATCCGCTGGTAGCGCAGTAACTGAGGGCCCCCGCGCCTTCCCGCCGCAGAACCTTTACAAAGGACTCTTCGATAGCGGCAAGAGGATAGGTTTCTCCTGACGGAAATCCTGCCGCAAAGGAAATGGTATCTTTCGTTTCGATCAGTTCAAAAGCGTCCAGAAGAGACCGGTCTTCCAGACAATTTATTCTGCTTGCAAATCTCATAATCAAATTCCTCTCATAAAAAGCCCCGCTGTCCGCGGGGCTGATTTTCTTATACCTGCCAGCTGTTCAAATACCGCTCCTGATCCGGCGTCAGCTGATCAATCTCAATATCCCAGCTTTTCAACTTTCTTCTGGCAATTTTATCATCAATCTCGGCTGATACATCGATGACTTTGTCAGGCAGGCTCTTGTAGTTATCTTTTATGTACATGGCGGACAGGGCCTGTACGGCAAAGCTGAGGTCCATAATCTCAGCGGGATGGCCGTCTGCCGCCGCAATGTTCACCAGCTTTCCTTCCGCTAACACATTGATCCATTTGTCTCCTGGCAGCCGATAGCCCATAATGTTGCGGCGCGTTTCTTTTTTCTCCTCCGCCGCGGATTCCAGGCCTTCCATGTCGATTTCCACATTAAAGTGTCCGGCATTGGCCAATATGGCCCGATCCTTCATTTTCATCATGTGTTCCACAGTGATGGTATGCTTGCAGCCTGTAGCGGTTACGAAGATATCGCCGTAAGGCGCCGCCTGTTCCATCTTCATCACGTCAAAGCCGTCCATTCTGGCCTCGATGGCTTTTACCGGGTCGATCTCTGTGACGATGACTTTCGCCCCCAGCGCCGCGGCCCGCATAGCGATTCCCCGGCTGCACCAGCCATATCCTACGACTACCACAGTCTTGCTGGCAACAATCAGGTTGGTGTTTCGCATGATGCTGTCCCACACCGACTGGCCTGTGCCATAGCGGTTGTCGAAAAGATGCTTGCATTGCGCGTCATTGACGGCTACCATTGGAAATTTGAGAATTCCCTCCTTCTCCATGGCCTGCAGACGGATTACGCCTGTAGTGGTTTCCTCGCAGCCGCCCCATACCTCCCGGGCCAAATCGGGACGCTGATTGTGAAGCAGTCCCACCAGATCGCCGCCATCGTCAATGATGATATTGGGCTTGTGCTCCAGACACATCTCAATATGTCTGTTATATTCTTCCTCTGTCGCTCCGTGATAAGCGAAAACTTTTAATCCCGCATCCGCAAGGGCCGCCGCCACATCGTCCTGCGTGGACAGAGAATTGCTTCCCGTTACGGACATCTCAGCGCCGCCTGCCGCCAGAACCAGACACAGATAAGCGGTCTTCGCCTCCAGATGGACGGAAAGACTGATCCGGATTCCTTCAAAGGGTTTGGTCTTCACAAACTCCTCTTCCAGGCCGGAAAGCAGGGGCATATTATTTTTCACCCACTGAATCTTCTGGTGTCCCGAAGGGGCCAGACTGATATCTCTGATCTCATAGTTTTTCATAAAATTTTATCCCCTCTGTTTGTATTTAACTTTATTCTACGGTTACAGATTTAGCCAGATTCTTCGGCTTGTCGATATTGCAGCCTCTGAATTTTGCCACATAGTAGGCGAAAATCTGCAGCGGTACGACAGCCAGCAGCGGAGTTACTTCGTCCAGGCAGGATGGAATGTAGATCACCTCGCTGGACTGCTTTTCGATCTCGCGGTTGCCTTCCTTGGCAATACCCACTACATTGGCGCCCCTGGCCTTGATCTCCTGAATATTGGAAAGCATCTTTTCAAAGAGGAAATCCTGAGTAGCCAGAGCAAAGACTAACGTTCCCTCTTCAATGAGAGCAATGGTTCCATGCTTCAATTCTCCCGCTGCGATGGCGAAGGAATTAATATAGGAAATCTCCTTCAGTTTCAGCGATCCTTCGTAGGAAACGCCGGAATCCACGCCTCTTCCAATATAGAAGACCTGCTCTTTTCTGCAGTATTTTCTGGCGATCTCTTCGATTTCCTTTTCCTTTTTCAAGAGGGCTTCCAGCTTATCCGGAATCTGCTGCAGTTCCTTAATGAACGTATTGTAGTATTCCTTGTCGATGACCCCTTTCGTCTGTCCCATGTACAGAGCGATCAGATACATGCACATGAGCTGTGTGGTGTACGCTTTTGTGGAAGCGACCGCGATCTCCGGACCTGCCCAGGTGTAGAACACATCATCGGATTCTCTCGCGACAGAGCTTCCGACCACATTTACGACAGACAAAATCCTGGCGCCCTTGCTCTTGGCTTCCCGAAGGGCTGCCAGAGTATCCAGCGTCTCCCCTGACTGGCTGATGGCGATAAACAGGGTTTTATCATCTACAAATGGATCTCTGTAACGGAATTCGGAAGCAATATCCACCTCTACCGGAATCCTCGCCATCTTTTCAATGGCCGCTTTTCCCACAAGACCGGCGTGATAAGCGGTTCCGCAGGCAACGATATAGACTTTGTTAAAGCCCTCGATATCTTCCTTTGTCATGGTGATCCCGTCCAGCTTGATAGAGCCGTCCTCCGCCAGTCTCCGGTTCAGCGTTTCATAAAGCCCCTTCGGCTGTTCGTGGATCTCTTTCATCATAAAGTGGTCGTAGCCGCCTTTTTCCGCAGCGTCCGCATCCCATGTAACATGGAACACCTCTCTCTTTACCACCTTCTGATTTTCATCGTAGATTTTGATATCGTCCTTTGTCAGGACAACGGTTTCGTTATTTTCAATGAGATAGATCTTTCTCACATATTTGAGAAGGGCCGGAATATCGGAAGCGATAAAGTTGCAGCCTTCTCCGATGCCCGCTACCAGCGGCGCGTCCTTTCTCACGGCCACCATCTTATCCGGTTCTCCCGCTGCGATAACGCCGATGGCATAGGCCCCGCGCATCTGTTCTACAGCCCGGTTCACGGCCTGATGCAGGTCGCCGTCATAGTAGATCCCGATCAGGTGAGCGATGACCTCGGTGTCCGTATCGGATTTAAATTTAATACCGTATTCAGAACTGAGCCATTCCCGCAGCTCCACATAATTTTCAATGATCCCGTTATGTACTACGGTAATGGTGTTGTCGCTGTTGCTGTGAGGGTGGGAATTGACATCAGACGGCGCTCCGTGGGTAGCCCATCTGGTGTGACCGATCCCTAAGGTGCTTTCAAAATCCGCGTCTCCAATAATCTTTTCCAGATTGCTGATTTCGCCTACATGCTTTCTGGTCTCGATCATGCTGCCTCTGTGCAGAGCAATCCCCGCGGAGTCATAGCCTCTGTATTCAAGACGCTTCAGGCCCTCGATGATGACCTCTTTCGCGTTATTTTCTGTTCCGATGTATCCAACGATACCACACATATGTTACCTCCTAACCAAATCTCTTTGTAAGCAGCTTTGCCAGCTCCTGCGCCAGCTCTGTAATGTGATCCACATCCTGTCCTTCCAGCATGACCCGTACAAGGGGCTCTGTTCCGGACGGGCGAATCAGCACCCTGCCGCTTCCCTCCATTTCCGCTTCCACCTTCCTGATGGCTTCGCGGATTTCGGGATCGCTTTCATATTTGGATTTATTCTCATTTTTTACTTTCGCGTTTTTCAGGACCTGCGGATAAATCTCAATCTCATCCGACAGCTCTGACGGTTTCTTTCCTGAATTTAATACGGCCTTCACCAGCTGCAGGGAGGACAGGATTCCGTCTCCCGTGGTAGAATGATTCAGGAAAATAATATGGCCGGACTGTTCCCCGCCGATAACGCAGCCGGTCTGAATCATGCTTTCCAATACATACCGGTCCCCAACAGAGGTCACATCTACCGTAGCGCCCATGGCCTCGATGTACTTGTGGAAGCCGATGTTGCTCATAACCGTGGCTGTTACCCGGTCATCCTTTAATTCTCCCGCTTCCTTCAGCATTTTCGCGCAGATGCAGATCAGCTTATCTCCATCGATGAGCCGTCCCAGTTCATCAACCGCAATGAGCCGGTCCGCGTCGCCATCATAGGCAAGACCCATGAACGCGCCCTGGCGGATCACTTCCTGCTGCAGCTTTTCCGGGTGGGTAGACCCGCATCCATCGTTGATGTTCAGGCCGTCAGGATTGTTTCCAATCACCGACACGTCAGCTCCCAGTTCTCTGTAGACCATTTCCGCCACCTTATAGGAAGCGCCGTTCGCGCAGTCCAGCACCAGCTTCAGCCCATCCAGGCGGCAGTCGATGGTTCCGGTAAGATACTTCGCGTAGATAGCCAAAGCGTCTTCATCCGCTTCCAGGCACCGGCCCAGCTTTTCGCCGGTAATATGGCTGTTGACATCAATATCCCGCAGAATGATATCCTCGATCTCATCCTCAATCTCATCATCCAGCTTAAAGCCTTCGCCGTTAAAAAATTTGATGCCGTTATACTCAAATGGATTGTGGGAAGCAGAAATCACTACGCCCACATCTGCCTGGTAATGCTTTACCAGATAAGCAACTGCCGGCGTCGGCAGCACACCGACTTTGATCACGTTGCCCCCTACTGCCAGAATCCCCGCGCTGAGGGCGTCTTCCAGCATATCTCCGGATATTCTTGTATCTTTTCCGATCAGTACAACTGGTTTCCCTTTCTTCTTACTGAGCACATGGGCGCCGGCCTTTCCCAGCTTGAAAGCCAGCTCCGGGGTCAGCTCTGAATTGGCTACACCCCTGACACCGTCAGTTCCAAAAAGTCTTCCCATTCTTTTCTCCTTTTCTTCATTTACAGAAATAACGAGCCTACTCCTGCCCCTTGATGGTCACTTCCACCTGCTGGGGCTTTATCTCCAGGCTGTTGAATTTTTTATCTGATGTAACTTTAACAGCGACAGCGTGATTTCCTTCTTTCAAATCCTTCAGATCGATAAAAAGGGTAAAATCATCCGCGCTGATATCTTTAAGCAGGGCTTCGCTGCCTGTAACGGTCACTTCCACCTCTGCTGTGTTGACATACGCGTTAAGTCCATCGCCCAGATTGCGTATCCGGCTGTTCTGGGTCGGCAAAGCTACGGTCTTGGTATCCAGACCCTTGATTTTTATGGTAACTCCAATATTAGCTGAGCTGTCCGCGACTTCAATGCCCTCAGGCAGCTTTGGCTGGATCTCCAGTGTTGTGCTTGCGGTTACACCGCTGATATCTACAGGATCCGCGGAAATACTGGTAATTTCATCGAGAGCGGCTTTTGGCCCCCGGATGGAAATCTTCTCCGGGACCGACATATCCGTAACCTGATATTCCTCCGGAACAGAGCCTTTCACCTCTACTTTTAGGGGAACGGTTTTCGTGTAATAGAGGACCGCCCCGACCTGAACGGTCTTTGCGGAAAGAGACACGCCGCTGACCAGATCTCCATTTTTGTCCACTGCCTGCGGCTCTACATTAAAGCTTTTTTCTTCGTCTGTAATCTTTGACGCGTCGATCTCAGCCTTTACGGTTCTCACAGAGTCCACGGAAGATTTCGCTCCCTTTACCTCGATCTCCTCCGGCGATACAGTCACGCTTCCCGGTTCTGTGCCGCTTTCGGTCTTTCCCGTAAAGTCGACTGTAACCGTCTTATATACGGAAACCAGCTCTTCCAGTGTTACTTTTATTTTCGGGTTTTTTATGGCTTTCAGGGTAATATTATCCGGTACTTCCACCGTTACCGGAACTTCATTTTCTCCTTCTTTATAGCCAAAAAGGTCCGCGGTGGCTTTGAATTCACTCTTCTCCATGCTGTTGAGCTCCGCCCGCTTCCCCTGCACTTCAATGGAAACAACAAACTCGGAGTCTCCCTGCACTGCCAGTCCTCTCTGCTCCAGAGTATCCTCATTGAGCAGCTGCACCGGAATATTGGAAATCGTTTTTGTGATGGTCGGATTCACTTCTCCCATTACATAAAACCAGAGGAATATAGCGATCAGAAGAGAAAGTATTTTCAGGACTGTATTATTTTTCAGCATGCTTCTTCCCCCTTATCTTTTTGAAAAAGTCAGGCAGGAAGGACATTTTATCCCCCAGCTCTCCCGTGTTCAGATACATATTCAGCAGCGTTTTTTCTACGGTCTTCGTATCCAGAAACCTAGAAAGCTTTCCATTGACTGCCATGGAAATGATACCGGTTTCCTCAGAAACGATCAGGGTCATGGCGTCAGAATGCTCTGTGATTCCGATTCCGGCCCGGTGACGGGTGCCAAGCTCTTTTCCAATGGTTTTATTCTGAGATAACGGCAGGACACAGCCCGCGGCAAAGATCCGGTCGCCCCGGATAATTACAGCTCCATCGTGAAGGGGAGATCCTTCGTAAAAAATGTTTCCCAGAAGCTCCGCGGAAATTTCCGCGTCTACAATGGTTCCCGATTCGGTCATATCCGTCAGCGCCGTCTCCCGTTCCAGCACGATAAGCGCGCCGGTCCGGTCCTTTGAGAAGGTCTCGATGGCCCGGATGAATTCGGTAGTAATGTGTTTTGCCTTTTCCTTGTCCAGCTGCCCAAAGCCAGGCCGCAGCAGCTTTGTCCGGCCCAAAAATTCCAGCCCTCTTCGAAGCTCCGGCTGAAATACGATGACCAAAGCCACCAGCCCCAACGTCATGGTCCCTTTCAGGAGCCAATTAAGGGTATGCAGATGCAGCAGCTCTGACAAAAAAGTAGCAATAACCAAAACAAGCAGTCCTTTTATCAGCTGCATTGCTCTGGTTTCCCGTATAAACCCTAGTATTTTATATATCAGAAACGCAACGATCAGAATATCGATAATATCCATGATTCCTATACCGGACGTTACGTTGTTAAAAAAATCCTGCATTCTTTTTTCCCCTTATACTTTATCTTATATATTGTACAGAAAATCTATACTTTTTTCAATATGATGCCATAAGTTTTATTGATATTAAGGTCTGTATAAGAAATTGTTAAGACGCCTATAGCGTTCAAAAGAAAAAGGTTCTGCCCTGCTGGCGTCTGCGCAAAAGAGGGATGCCGCGTCGGATAAAATCTGACGCGGCATCCCTTTGGCTTACAATTTATTTTTTTAATATACGGTTTCCAGCAGGCCATAGTCATTGTCGTTTCTCCTGTAAACGACGCCTACCGTATCGGTCTCCATATTGAGGAACACATAGAAATTATGCTCCAGAAGCTCCATCTGCACAACCGCTTCGTCTACCGTCATCGGCACCAGGTCGAATCTCTTTTTCTTGACTACATGGATTTCTTCCTGTTCTTCTTCAATTTCCGGCAGCTCTGTGAAAGCGAAATCCTTGTGATCCTTGTACTTTCTCTGAAGCTTTGTCTTAAATTTGGACATCTGACGAGACAGCTTGTCTACTACCCGGTCAACGCCGTCGTACGGGTCGTCTGCCAGGACTTCTGCCCGGAAAATCGTGCCTTTTGTATTGATTGTAGCTTCTACTTTATATCTTCCTTTCTCCCTAAGGGTCATTACGTTGGCAGTAATATCATCGGAAAAGTATTTGTCCAGTTTGGCGAATTTCTTTTCGATGGTTTCTTTGAGTTTTTCGCTTGTGTTGTAGTTCTTGCTGTTGATAACAGTCTTCATAGTCAATCCCTCCTTGGCTGCGATCCGGTAAAGCCGGATCAATTTCTCGATTGCGGCAATTGCCGTATCATTTTGTATGAATTCATTATACCATAATTTTCAATATATTCAATCTATTCCTTGCCTTTTCTTCTATCTTTTCTTTCAGCTCAACGGCTCCTAAAGGCCCGGCAAGTGTTTAACAGTCTCTGCCGGCTGCTCAGCTGACCTGGTCTTTGCCCCCACACCTGCCTTTACCTGACTTTGTCAGAGGACTTACTTCTAAACTACGCCATGATCACTGCCGCCTTGCGGATCAGCTTACGTGGGACCTTTTGCCCGTAGCTGGCCTGGCCTTTCAACCACAGACCTGAGCAGCCGGCAGAGACTGTTTTTTATTCACTTATACTTTGCTTCGGAATCCCCTTACTGCTTTGGCGGAATGTTGGCTCCGCAGGCGAAGGTCAATCCGCAGATCCGGCCCGCTCCTGCCTGGCGCAGTACTTTGCTGCAGGCGTCCAAAGTGCTTCCGGTTGTATAGATATCATCTACTAAAAGGATCCTTTTTTCCTTCAGCTCATAATGGCTCTGCCGGGAGATCCGAAACGCTCCCTCCAGATTCATATGCCGCTCAAAGGCTCCCAGTCCTTTCATCGGCAGTGTCTCGCGGACTCGCTCCAAGAGCCCCGCCGCGCAGGGGAGCTTCATGCGCCGGGCCAGCTGGGCCGCCATGATCTTTGCCTGATTATATCCCCTTTTTGC
This sequence comes from bacterium 210820-DFI.6.37, assembly GCA_020558355.1. Classification (GTDB taxonomy): domain Bacteria; phylum Bacillota; class Clostridia; order Peptostreptococcales; family Anaerovoracaceae; genus Hominibacterium. Next base: position 124,775 of record JAJCKG010000003.1, read on the forward strand.
CTCCTTTTTTCTGTGCATCGGCACCGGAACGATCAGATCAAAGACTTCTTCTTCCAAGGAGATCCGGTCATAAAGGATATCACCCAGCTTTCTCCCGATGTAGGACTTGCCCCGATACTTATAGTCCATCAGAATCCCTCTCTCGTAAAGACCGTACTGGACACAGGTATAGCTTCGGTCAAAGTCATGGGCAAACTGCCTGCAGTCCCAGCACAGGTCATGCCGATCCTCTTCATTTAAAATCTTCCCGCATCGCGAGCACGTTTTTTGCCCCAGCCAGTGGAGCTTTTCGGCGCATGCGTCACAAAGCGCGTAGTTCCTGGTGGCGTCGATGATACTGCCGCAGGAAACGCAATAAATACTGGAAGGATACAAGGCCTCCAGTCCCTTTTCTAAAATCCCCATAATTACCCCTTACTTCTGTTCTTTGCAAATTTCTCTTTATCCAAATGTTCCTAAAAATCCAGCAGGGCTTTCAGACGCGCCGCAAGCCCCGAATAACGCTGGGTGATACGGTTGTTATCCACCATGCCCCGCATCTTGTTTTCGGAGCCTACCAGCACGACAGCTGTTTTTCCCCGAGTGACCCCTGTGTACAAAAGGTTCCTTGTAGCCAGCACCGGAGGAAACCAGCTGATGGGCATAACTACAATGGGAAATTCGCTTCCCTGACTTTTATGAACCGTAATGGCGTAGGCCAGCTCCAGTTCATCCAGCTGGTTGAAATCATAAGTCACATATTTACATTCATCGAATATTACGGTCACTTCATTGAATTCCCGGTCAATCTTCTGGATGAACCCAACATCTCCGTTGAAAACGCCTTCTCCTTCGGTAAAATCCTCCTGATTGCGCCACTTCAGCTGATAATTGTTGCGAATCTGCATGACCTTGTCCCGCTCCCGGAAGGTCCGCTCCCCGAACTGGCGCTCGGCAAGCTCAAAGCAGGGCGGATTCAGCACTTCCTGCAGCTCCCGGTTGAGATTGACGCTTCCCAGCAGCCCCTTGCGAACCGGGGTCAGCACCTGAATATCCCGCGCCGGAACCGTATCTGTGTAATAGGCCGGAAGCCGCCGGACGCACAGATCCTTGATCACCTGAAGCATCTCCTTTTCCGTCTTCTGCCGCATCAGAAAAAAGTCTTTGCCCTTTTCGTTGCAGTCCGGATATTCCCCTTTATTGATCTTGTGCGCGTTGACTACAATCAGGCTCTCTTTTGCCTGCCGGAAAATCTCCGTCAGCTTTACACAGTAGACATATTCGCTGCTGATAATATCCCGCAGAACATTTCCCGCTCCCACGGAAGGCAGCTGATCCGCGTCGCCCACAAGAATCAGCCGGGTCCCCGGCCGGATGGCGCTGACAAGGCCGTTCATCAGCAGCAGATCGATCATGGAAGCTTCATCAATAATAACTGCGTCGTAATCCAGCGGATCCTCGGCGGTCTTGCCAAAACGCATGGTATCCTCGCCCTCAGAATAATAATACTCCAGCAGGCGATGAATGGTGGAAGCCTCACAGCCGGAGGTTTCTGTAATGCGCTTTGCCGCCCGGCCGGTAGGCGCCGCGATGGCTGTTTTCAGGCCGCTGTGCCGCAGAATATGGATAATGGAATTGATGATGGTTGTTTTTCCGGTTCCCGGCCCGCCTGTGATGACGGAAACGCCCTGCTCCAGAGAGGTCTTCACCGCGTATTTCTGATTTTCAGAAAGAGCAATGCCGCTTTCCTGCTCTGTGACGTTAATCAGGCTGTCCAGATCCGATCCGATCAGCTTGAGCTGGGCCCCTTCCATGGCGGCCAGGCACTTGCACACATTCTGCTCCGCCAGATAGTACGGCATGAGAAATACTGCGTTGCGGTTTTCCAGATTATCCACATGGATATCGCCCTGAAAGGCCATTTCCACCAGGGCGTCGCTGATTTTTTCCTGTTCCACATCCAGCAGCGCTCCGGTCTTTTCGCAGAGAAGCTGCTGCGGCAAAAAGGTGTTGCCCTCTCCGGCAAAGTACCACAAAGTAAATTTAACGCCGCTTTTGATCCGGTGCTCATCATCCTTTGCGATCCCCATTTTCTGGGCGATCTTATCAGCTTTTTTAAAGCCGACTCCAAAAATATCCTCGGCCAGCCGGTAAGGGTTTTCTTCCACCGCCGCAATGGTATCCGCGCCATAGACCTTGTACAGCTTCATGGCATAATCCGCGTTGATCCCAAATTGCTGTAGATACAATGTGATCCGGGCAAATTCCCTGTGACTTTGAAAGGCTTCGGCCACAGCCTCGGCTTTTTTCGCGCCGATGCCGGGCACTTCGGTCAATCGCCCCGGTTCTTTTTCGATAATGTCAAAGGTTTCGCTTCCAAATCTGGAAACAATGGCTTCCGCTGTTTTCTTCCCAATCCCTTTCAGCACGCCGGAGGAAAGGAACTCTTCGATTCCGGCCTCTGTAGAGGGCATTACCTCTTCAAAGCCGCTGACGGCAAACTGCTCGCCGTAGGTGGGATGGACTTTCCATTGACCCCGAAGAAGATAGCTACTTCCCTTCCTGCAGGCCGGCAGGTTTCCCACAACTGTAAACTGCTCTTCTTCCGTTTCAAAGACCGCAATGGTATAACTGTTTTCCTTATTGTGAAAGATGATCTCCGCAATGGTTCCCTGCTTTTCTTCCGTCATTTGATCCACTTCACTCCCCGGAAGGCGGCCTTCAGCTTGCTTTTTTCAAATTTTCGGGCGTAGGCCAGCAGCTTATCCTTTTTATTCTGGCTGGGCTTTCTATGTACAATTTCTGGAAGCAGCCCCAGAAGATACGCCGCCTGCTCCTGACTGTCTGTAATTCCCGCTTCGATGATATCCCCCGCGTCGATGGCAAGATCTTCTATGAAAATAGGCTCTTTGTTGGCAAAGACGTCTTCCAGCATATAATGCCGGTTCTGGACCTTTACGTTTCCCTGAGGATACACGATTCTATGGGCTTTTGCCAGGTTATGGACATAATCGTAACGCTCCATTCCCACACGGTAGATATACTTTTTCAATTCGATCTTGTCCCGAATAAAGTAAATCTTTGTCATTTCGGTCATGGCGTCCATCAGATGCTGGTGGGTGTCGGGATCATACTGTAAAAGCTCAATCGCTTTGGGTCCTTTCTTTTCAAAACACATGTAAAACAGTCCCAGACGCCGCTGGGTAACCGGTTTTAGCTTGTCGATGCCATCCGCCAGTTCACTGAACAGTTCCCGCTGCCGGGCCGACATTTTCTCCGCCGCTTCCCCGATCAGCGCAGGCATCAGGTCCGCTCCGGCCAGCATCCGCAGGCCCTTTCCCGCAAAGGGCGCTGTAATAATATCCTTAAAAGTCTCTCTTCGCAGGGCCACATCTTCCTGATCAAGCAGCCTGGCTTTTTTTATCATAGCGTCATAGGTTGCCTTCGGCAGGTCAAAGTCCAATTCCGAGGCGAGAAGGATGGCCTCCATCATGAGAATGGGCTTTTCTTCGAAAGCGATTTCCGGCTCTTTTATGGTCCGCACCAGCTTTTCTTTCATATCGCTGTAGCCGCCCCATGGGTCAACCAGCGGAAAGGAAGGGTTATCGGCAACCGCGTTGATGGTAAAGTTTCTGCCCTCCAGATCCTCTTCGATTGTCTTGCAAAATTTGGGAGGTTCTGGTCCTGTACCGCTCTTTTCCCCAGCGCCGCCCGCGGACTGAAAGGTGGAGATATCCAGAATAATCCCATCTTCCTCTTTTCCCTCCAGGGTCCGGTCGATACGGATAACGCTTTCCGTTTCGCTGAGAACCCGGGCCTCTGGGAACAGCGTCTTCAGCTCTGTTATGCCTGCGTCGCAGGCGATATCCCAGTCCAGCGGCTCCATACCCATCAGCGCTTCACGGACGCAGGCTCCCGCCGCATAGGCGCTGTAGCCCGCGCGTTCCAGTGTTTTAAGGGCCTGATTGACTTCCTTCGGTAATTTTATCATGTGTTTTCTCCATTATTCTGCGGCTTGTACAATCTTCGATTATCCAGGGTCCATACCCGTTCGCTGAACTCTCCCGGCCGCGTTTTGTCCAAAGCGTCCTGCATGTCGAACATTCTCGCGTCGATAATATCCAGATAATGCAGGATCTCCGCTTCTGGAAACAGCGGCTTTTTCGGGCTGCCGAATTCCGGTTCATAGTGATGGGACAGGATCATATGCTCCAGCATAATCGCCTTTTCTCTTGGGAAGTTCAGCTCCTCTGTAAGCCGGTCCAGCAGCTTGACACCCTGGATCAGGTGGCCCAGCAGCTGTCCTTCAAAGGAATAGCCGGAAGAAATGCCCAGTTCATTGGATTCGATCTCGTTAAGCTTTTCTATATCGTGAAGAATCACGCCGGCCATGACCAGATCTTCGTTCAAATTGGTGTAAACCTGGCACATCCGCTCTCCGTTCATCAGCATTCGCTTTACGTGATACAACAGCCCCGCCAGTTCCGCATGGTGGTTTTTCTGCGCAGCAGGGTAGTACATCAGCTTTTCCTTGTTTTCGGTTAAAACCTTTACGCACAGCTTTTTCAGGTCTTCGTCCTGGAAATTCTGCGCTTTTTCCAGGATATATTGATACATGGCTTCCGGCTTTTCCGGTGCCGCCTTTATAAAATCGCTGATTTCCACCGGATCGTTCTCCGCTTTCCTGCGGATACGCATAACCCGAAACTGTTTTAAACCGTTCCATTCTGTTACCTGCGCCCGGATCTTAATAATGTCCCCCGCTTTGATCTGGGCCAGAGAGGGAAGCTCCTCATCGGATACATCCCATTTTTTCCCTGAAATTTCACCGGTTTTATCCCCCAGCATCAGATCCAGATACTGCTTTTTATTGGCTCCGATCTTTACCGCAATGGATTTTACCATGAAAAAGTCAGTTACTTCCTGGGCTGTCCTGATTTCCGCTATATAAATGTCTTTCATCGCTCTGATCCTTCCTTCTCAAAAGTCTTTCTCCCATTATATAACAAGGGGCAGGGCGGTTTCAATAAAAGTCCGGCTTTTTCATTTAATTTACACCTCCATGACCCGCGGGCAGCCGGGTACGGTCGCCAGATCGCGAAAAGCCGGCTGCTTCCCGCATGCCGCAAATAAATGACCATCGTTTTCAAAAAAAATGTAAACATTTGAGCAATTTGGCCTTATGTTTACAAATTCTGTCTCATCCGCGTCTAAAGCCGCGCTTGGAAAGAAAACCCTTGCTTTCTTTCCAAGCATTATCCTACTTCAAACGCTTCGTATAATTGGTATTTATAAATTCAAAAGTCTCCGCGTTATTGCATATCTCTGGGGTGGTCAATATTGTATATAAAATTCGCCGCATCATTTGAATTTCATCAAATCCAATACTATTATAATCGTGGTCATACGCGCCCTCACCCAATTGGATATGAACTCGATTTCGCAATTCACGTAACTTTTTTAACGCGGGAAACACGTCATGATTAATAGTCAAAATACGCTTTTTCTCTATTTTCTTAATCATGGAATCCAAATCCATTCGCATATCATGTAATGGCACTTTTTTATACAGCTTTGTTTCTACTTTTACAGTATCGCCATCAATTTCTTTTGGATTTGCTTTGATTTCAGCATAGTCTTCCCATTCGGTTTGATTCCATAAGCCTCTGTCTTTAAGAAGATAAGTGAACAAAAGCTCAATAACGCTCATACCAGTTATAATGTATGTTTTATACAACATTGCGAGTAATACATTTGAAAGCTTGAGTTCATCAATCTGCTTTTCAATATATTCTATATATTGCATACTATAAGCAAAATTACTATTCATTCGTTTCCCTTCTGAAGAATTATTTGGAATTTTTATGCTTGATTTGTATAGATTAACACTATTGGGATACCACCTTTCTGACACATTGTTCTCACGTATCAATGAATCCATTCTATAATCCTCCCTTTTTATCGGCAAATTTATCCTTTCATTTCAGTTTTCCTTCCAATTATACACGAAAACCTGGGCCACTTCAATTCCATCTAACTGCCGCACCCTGCCAAGTCAACACTATTAAAAAATAATTTAAACAAGCCAACAGCGGCAATGGCCATTATTGGGGATTTTGCCTTTTTGGCGGGAAAACCAAACATAGAGCTGGTATCTTATAAGCCTGCCTGGTGTACCCAAACTTTTATGATTATGGTTCCGCAGAATGAGCATTGGGAAAGTCTGATCACACAATATTACGGGGGAAAATCGAAAATTGTTTCTCGATACGCAATGAAGAAAGAGCCTCACATTTTTGATAAAGAACAATTGGAAAAGGCGGCTGGTTCTCTGCCGAAGCAATATGTCCTCTCCTTGATTGATGAACGGCTGTATCAAATGTGCAAAACAGAAGGATGGAGCGCCGATTTAGTCTCTCAATTTTCAAGCTATGAAAAATACCATGAGCTCGGACTGGGGGTTGTAGTCTGTAAAGACAATTTTATTGTATCCGGCGCCTCCTCCTATTCCAGATACCAGAAGGGGATCGAAATCGAGATTGATACGAAAGAGGGATACCGGCGAAAAGGATTAGCCTATGCATGTGGGGCAAGGCTGATCTTAGAGTGCTTGGAGAGAAATTTATATCCAAGTTGGGACGCGCAGAACAAAGGCTCTGTTGCGTTAGCGGAAAAATTGGGCTACCATTACAGCCATACTTATACTGCAGTGGAGATATGGAATTATTGAACTGACATATTACTTTTGGAATAATTAGAGCGGCCGTTTCAAGTTTTGTGTAAACTCAAAAAACTGATATAAGATATATGAATAGTTACTTAAGGGCGGTAGCCGATTTTGTCCGCATCCCCGTCTCATAAAAGCTGTAAAACTCTTATAGATAAAGGCTTTACAGCTTAGCTCCAACTATTCGAACTCGCCAAAGGAAATGTGCTATCGTGGTATTTTAGCCACTTTTTCCTTTGTTTTCATATTCATATTATACAAATTTTTGAGGTTATTTTAAGTATCACTGCGTTTTAGTACCATAATAGGTCCAACCCTTTTACTCACTTCTCTGCCTCTCCATCCGTATGCGAATCTAACAAATCCACTGCAAACAAACCTTTAATCTGCTCTTTATACTTACACAAAACCGTTTCATCTCCTATGACAATTTGATCAAACAATTCTGTTCCAGTTTTTCTTTTCAAAACTAATTCTACTGGTTTTGGATTTTTCAATTCATTTCCCTTTATCAGCGACTTAGGTCTGGCTTTTTGAGAATCCGAAAATCCCAAAGTACAATTCCCGTCTGCTGTTGCAAAGGAACAGATCACTCTATTCTTCTTAAAACTTTCTTCTGCCTGCAAACCTTCCTTAAGAAGTTCCATCATATCAGGTAACACTTTAATCTTTCTTCTGACAGTACCTTTTACCGACTTCTCATCTTGTCCCTTTTTAACAAAATCAAAGTCTGTATCTGATAATGTTCCCTGAACACATTTATCGAAAAAACTCTGTGCGCTAATTTGTGAATGCACTCCTGTTAGATGTTGAAAATTATCTTTTTCCGCATCTATTATGTAATAATTTTTTTGTTTAAATGCCTCCGAACAAATCAGATATTCATAGTCTACATACATTTTCTTGTATTCTTTTGCAGCTTTTATCATTTCCAACCGGACACGTTCCTTAAAACTTTCTTCCGCCATTTGTACTCCTTTACCTGCAGGACCTGCCACCGGCAGCTCCCTCCGGATGCAATGCAACTAAGAAAAAAGGATGACCGCAGCCATCCTTTCTCTGATTTTTAGCAGTTTACTCTGTAATGGGAATGAGTTTTAGGTCTTCATCCCGACCACTGGAAACGAATTTTAAGTCGCCGTTCCGACTATATTATCTTCTTTTTGTACTTTTAGTATACACTATAATATGCCAATAGTCAATCAGCAGTGCCTTTTTAGGATTGTATATCCATCTTACTATTTGAATCTCATTTACAAACCATACAATTTATAGCCCGTCAATATGATATACCTCTGTACTATTCGAACTCGCCAATTCCTAACTAATTTTGTTTAGTGATTGTTTCCTATCGAATTTGTTATTCTTTTGATTATTTGATATTTCCATATTATCCTGCCTATATGAGCTAATGTTATCGTTTTGTTATCGCTGTTGATAACATCATCTCGGCAACTGCAGATAATAACAATATGTTTCGTATTAGATTGTAAGCGATTTTGCTTAGAAAATCAAGATATTGCAGAAAATACATTAATCTTGTTATATATCTAATATCCACATTTCAAAAAATGAGAACGCAACAGAGTTGTAACAAGCCGACAGCTACACCCATTTTCGCAGATGCATACCGTTGGCCAATATCATATTACAAACTTATATCCACGCCCTACAACCGTTCGGATTATTTTGGGGCATTTCGTTTTCTTCCTGATCTGACAGATCGTGTTATAAATTACATTTTCGCATCCAAACGTATCCTCCTGCCACACAGCTCGATAAATCTGTTCTAAAGAAAGTACCCAACCAGGATATTGGGCCAATAAGCAAAGGACGTCAAATTCTTTCGGGTAAAGATCAATTTCTTCTCCGGCTAATGTAACTGTATAGCATTGTGGATCGATGATGAAATTTCCTCGTTGGATGACAGACTGACGTTCAATATTCATTTGTACTGATATCTCCTCTTATACATCATATTAAAAATCAGCAGTGCAACAGAAAGTTCTCCAACACTGCAACTTTCCTTATTTTGGTACGAATTTATGTTCACAAAGAGGACAAATTAGCCATTCTTTGCCTCTCATAATTTTGCCTTTCATTTCACTTTATATAAAACAGCGGATTAACCGCTGAAGATCCACAGCCCATAAACTGCTACCTTTCAGCGGCAAACCACTCCTTTATATTTGACAGTTGCGTTTACTCATCCGCCTTGTGTCTGGCGTTATTTTTATTGTCTTCCTCCACAATCTGCATATCACAGCATCCACTCTTTTTAGGTTGTTTCCGGGGAGCTGGTTCTTCCTCTAAAGACATCCCACAGCTACATCCACCGCCGTTAAACAACCTTTCCCAAAAACTTTTTTTCTCAGACATGATAAAATTCTCCTTTCGATATTACAGTACAAAATTAAACACATAACCCGTAATCGTGGCTACAGCAAAGATACACAGTACAAACGTAACAACCATTTTCTTTTTGAAAATAGAATTCAGTAAGGACACTTCTGGGATGCTGGCGCCGGCACCGCCCAGGATCAGGGCAATCATAACGCCTGGAGCCACGCCCTTTGAAATCAGGATACTTGCAATCGGAATCATGGTCTCGGTACGGATATACATAGGAATACCAACAACCGCCGCCAGAGGAACCGCCCACAGATTATTAGCTCCGGCAAAATTTTCCAACAAATCCGTAGGGATAAACTCATAGATAAATGCGCCAATGCCAGCACCCAATAACAGGAAAAGCACTACACCCTTAAATAAACCAAACGCATCTTTGAAAGAAAGTTTGATTGCCTGCCACTGCTTCTGCCAGAAATTCCCCTGTAAGGTCTCCCATGATACACCATCCTGATGTCCGCCTTTGACCGTAACATTTTTTACTTCTTTTTCAAAACCGGCTTTGTCCAGAATAAGCCCCATCACAACTGCAAACCCAAAGGTAAATGCGCTGTAAATAACTGTGGCCTTAATTCCAAAGAACGCAACCAACAAAGTCAGAATAGCTGGATTCAGAATCGGCGATGTCAGTAGAAAAGAGATTGCCCCACAGAAAGGTGCCCCACTCTTAAATAAACCTACCAACACCGGGATTGTAGAGCAAGAACAGAAAGGTGTCACTGCTCCTAATGCCGCACCCAATACACTATTCAGGCCCTTTTTCGGAGTGGTCAGAATACGCTTAATACGCTCTTGGGAAATATAAATCTGTAATAAAGCAACGACAAAGCTGATACCGATAAACAAACTAAACAATTCGCCAAACAGCATCAGGAATGTCTGCCCTGCATGAATAAGAGTTTCTGTCGTAAACATATAAATTACCTTCTTTCTATCTGTGATTTCTATTGTTGAACTACAAACAGAAATATTTTTTATTCAGAACGGCATTGTAGCCGACGACCACATGCACACATAAACCCTCCTCCTCTTTATTTCTAACTGGTTTTTATGCCAGCATTAGATTTATATATTCAAAAGTATCTATTTGTATTTTTAAAGGGAAGCCATCTCTCCAGATGGCCTAAATTATTATTTCATCAATTTTCCTTGTTGCTGCCAGAAACCGTAAGCTGCTGTTCCAGTAACCTTTTTACATTCTCTGATCCTTCTTGATCTATTGAATAATATACCCATTTACCGTCTTTGCGCCCTTGAACAATCCCTGCGTCACATAATATTTTCATATGATGGGAAAGTGTCGGCTGAGTAATGCGTAAATCTTCCAAAAGATCACAGGCACATTTTTCCCCGGTACGAAGCAAACTTAATATTGATAAACGGTTTTCATCGCAAAAGGCTTTAAATACCCGTATTGTTTCATTGTATTGTGATATCATGTTTTTTACCTCTCATTCACGTTTTTGAATGTGTCTATATAATATAACGAGCATAGATAAATGTCAATATATTTTTTAGAATTTTTCTTGTTGGTCCTGCTTTCCATCCGTGACCAATTCATCATACATAAATTATTTCCGCATTCACAACCTCCCGCACACACGCCCGAATGTTATTCATTCTTCCAATCCACTCAAGCTGATTTTCAGCCTTCAACCGTTCTGTCACTCCCTGCCTGTCGGCATATTCCTTTACAAGCCGTGAAAACATATTCTCCGCCTGCTCATCTACGTTTGCAAGGTATTCATTCAACCTGCCGCTTGCCATCAGGTTAAGGTACACAAACCGTTTATGCTCTTTGAGATAGCGCAAATGCCTTTGTCCCCATACGCCGATCAACTTGCCTTCTTCTTCATCCGATAGGGTAAGACAGGGGATATAATAATCCCCATGTCTGATATAAGTGCCGCCCATTTCTTCAAAAATTGTTTTCTTCATTGTCTTTTCCACCTTTCTTTTATCGTTCTCTATCCATTGATTTTTTCTTTGCGGATCGCATTGGCTGCTGTCTGCCCTCTTGCTGATAGCGATGCAACTTTTCCAGTACGCTTGCCTTTTTTGCCAGCTCCCTCGCTTCCTCTTTCTTCTGTCCCGTCTGATTTCTCCATGCTCTCAATTCCTCGTTGTATTCCCTTACCAGTTTCTCCGACTTGTTATATACCTTTACAAAGGACTGAACATCGGAATACCCTTCCTGCTTTGCTATCTGCTCCAAATTCCTGTGCATACGGTTTATCGACTTCTCTGCCTCCTGAATTTTCCCCTCTAAAGATTTTCTTTCCCTTCCCTTGAATAATCCTCTTGCTTCGGAAAGCTGCTGTTTCAAAGAGGAAATATCTTGCTGCATGAACTTTATTTCTTGTGACTGTTTCTGCAGTTTTCCCATTAACTTCTGCATATCTTTCCACTCCTGCAAGTCTATCTTTGGTATTGGTTTTGGCGGCAGCGTAAATTTGAAAATCAATTCCTGCAAAAAGTCTTTTGCATCCCGAACGATCTGCCGGAACATATCAGGTATCCACCCATGTTCCTTTATAGATTCCAATGTCTTTTCATTGATTTCTTCTCGTTTGATTTTCAAGATTTCTTCTTCAGGAACGCCCTCTACTAATGCTACGTCTACGGTTCGATTCCATTCCTGTCTTGCTGCATTGTCTGCCCGTATCTCTGCCGCTTTCGGATTGTTCTTACCAATCTTCTTTGTCGGCAGATAAACGCCGCCTTGCTGAAACACAGATAGCTTTTCCGATTCTTCTTTGACATAGCGATTGATTGTTTCGGTAAACATTTCCTTAACTTCCTTGGTAAATGCTTTGCTCTTAAACCATTCATCTTTTTTTGTGAAGATATGGCTCTCATAGACCTCTCCTTTTGGGATGATGCTGCACCCCGCCCGGATATTCCCATGCTCGTCTGTAATCTCTTTTTTAGTACGCCTGTGTTTTCCCTGTTCATCATAAAACATATTTCGAGCAGCAATCTTTACTTCCGGATTTTCCAACAGCTTTCTCTCACTGAATACCAAGTGAATGTGATAGTTGGTTTTTCTCTTGTTGTGATGAAGGGCTGCGCTGCATTCCACACCATACCTTGTATGGAAAATCTCTGTAAAAAGCCTTACCACATCATCTGTCCTGTACTGAACAAAACTTTCGGGAAGTGCAATGATAAACTCCCGCCCCTCAATACATTTTCCCGCCGATCCGCTTGCCTTAAACTCCAACTGATTTTCCCTCGCAAGATTTTTCCAAAACTCCGGCGTTGCTCCCTTTGTCTGGTAGGTTGCATATAGGTACTCCTGCCTTTTCGGATTGGAGATATAATCAATCCGCCCTGCCACATCAGACAGCTTACTCTGTCTTACAAATGAATGTCTGCCTATGAGCATTCTCCTTTCCCCGGCTCTAGCCGATCTTGTGAGTAGGTGCATAGGCACCTGTTTACGAACTCATCCGCCTATCGGCGGTACAGGTCTCCGCTCCGCTTCGGTCGGTGCTTAACAAGTGCCACTGGCACTTAGCACCCCGGCAGGGCGAAATACACAGAGCATAAAACTTTAGTTTTGTGCGATGGGTGTATTTCGCTCTCAAACGCCGAGGGCTTATTATGGTGTTACCCCTGATTATCTCTCGGATTCAGCATTAAATTGATGGGCGTATCCGCCCATTTTATCTGCCCGTATCCGGGCTGCTTTTTTTATGACTGACAGCAGATTATCTACGGTACTTTCTTCCCATCCGGCAAGCCATAACAAAGTTCTTTCCTCTGACCTTGTCAATTCCACGCCTGCCAATACCTCGTTGATTTTCTGTATCTGTCTGCCTTCTACTTCATAAAATAGATCATTCACATTTCTGCTTCCGCTTTCCGGCTGTTTTAACATTTCCATCACTTCCTCCCAAAACAAAAATGAATTTGCGTCCTATTCCTGCCTTGTCTGTTATTTACAGGGGTGTGCCACACCCCTGTTCGTATCATCAGGGAAAACTACCAACGGAAGCTGTCAGGCACTCCACGTCTGTCTAAATATTCTTTTCTTGCCTGTTCCCGTTCTCCCTCTGTCGGAGCAGTTTTGGCCTTGCCATACAGATCACGCATAGCCATTCTGTCCAGTTTTTGCTCTAATTCCTGCTGTATTTTTCCTTCGCAGCTCTCATCTCCGATTAAGTGAAAACGAAGCAACTGCATGAATAATTCCTGCGATATTTGCACATTTTTCATCCTGTCTATCCTTTCCGTGACGGTTTGCGTCGATGTGACGATATTTCTGATACCGCACCGCTGCTAAAAATACCGTCACACCGTCACATATCGTCACGCTCTCCACGGTACAGCTTTATCATTCTCCCCTCATGGCAACGATCACGCCGGTAGAAAATACCGTATTCGTTGAGAAGGCGTCCATACAATACATTCAGTTTTCTTGCAATACTGTTCGGCGGTATCTCTACTCCAAGCCACTCTACAAGCTCGGTTGCTGTTCCCTGCCACCTCGGATAATCTGCGGTCAGTCTTTGATTAATTTGTTCCAGCAAAGGTTCCGGCGGCTCCCTCCACAATTCTGTTTCCGCTTTTTGCAATTCCCACAGTAAGGTTTCCATATTTCGGATCAGGTACAGCTTTTGATCTTGCTGGTCTCTGCCCGATACTTCAAGCGTTGCGGTATTCCCTGTCCGTTTCTCTTTCTGTAAAAGAAATGCTCCGTCTGCAGCCCCAAGCAGTCCGCTTGTTCCAGAAATCATGTCAAACTTATCATCGGCGGTTTGCTTTCTTGTATGATGTACGAGCAATAGGCAAAGACCATGAACATCCGCAAAACTTTTTAATCTTGCCATAATCTGATAGTCATTGGCGTAGCTGTAATTGTCGCCTCCAACCTCACGCACCTTTTGAAGCGTATCAATGATAATCAGTCTTGTATCAACGTGTTCCGCCACAAATCTTGCTAGCTGTTCGTCCAGTCCTTTCCCAAGCTGACTGGCAGAAACAGAGAAATAAAGGTTTTCTGCCCCCTCTGTTCCAAACATCCGGTACAGGCGTTCCTGTAACCGACGGTAATCATCTTCGAGGGCTAAATACAGCACTGTTCCTTTTCGGGTGGTATAATTCCAAAGCGGTGTACCTGTGCTGATGTGGTAAGCAAGCTGTGCCATCAGGAAACTCTTTCCCAATTTCGGGGAACCTGCAAAGATATAAGTGCCGGGGTAGAGCAGGCCGTCAATTAACGGCGGCTTGCTCTGGTATACATTGTCATATAACTCGCTCATTGAAACTGTCTTGAGATATGAGGGATCTAAACTTAACTGCATTTCCTCAAAACTCTTGATATTTTCCTCATAGTCGGATATACTATTTTCAGTGATTTTGGGGATTGGCTGCCTTCCATCCGCGCCAACGGATGGGTTCAGGGCAGTCATTTCTTTTTTATTCTCCATTTTCATCCTCTCCTTTCAGCCCGCCAAGAATAACAGTAATCAGTTCAATGACATTCAGCAATTCATCATCAATGCTGTTTCCCGCCTCAATCCGCTGTAATTCTGCCAGGACAGCGGCAAGTTCCGTTTTAAGAGCCTTATACACTCTCGGATTGCCCTGTACCACCACATCCTGGTTCAGACAGCGGCGGTAACAGTATTCCTGTTTCGGTAATCCCGACAAGGCAACCGCCTTGTTAATGAGTTCATTTTCTTCGGGAGACACCCGAAACCCTACCGTGATACTTCTCCAACGGTTTTTGCTATCTCTGTTTTTAGCCGACATTTCCCACCTCTCCTTTCTCTAAGTCATCTAATCTATCTGCCATTTCCGTCTGTTTTGATGGGAACAGATGAGCGTACTGGTAAGTAATGTCAATGCTTTCATGCCCTACACGGTCTGCGATCGCCACCGCCGAAAACCCCATATCAATCAACAAACTGATGTGGCTGTGCCTGAGATCGTGAATACGGATACGCTTCACGCCTGCGGCTTCTGCCCCTCTGTCCATCTCGTGATGAAGGTAGCTTTTCGTCACCGTAAAAATGCGGTCTTTCTTCTTCAACCCATAGATCATACTGAAATATTCCTGCATTTCTTCACAAAGGAATTTCGGCATTTTAATCGTGCGGTTGCTTTTCTTTGTTTTCGGTGTGGTGATCACATCTTCCCCATGTAAACGCTGATAAGATTTATTGATTGTGACCGTTTCCTTCTCAAAATTGAAATCGGCTGCAGTCAGAGCCAACAGCTCACCCTCACGGATGCCGCACCAGTAAAGCATTTCAAAAGCATAAAAGGAAACTGGCTTGTCCATCATTTCAAAAGAAAATTTTTTGTATTCCTCCTTTGTCCAGAACAGCATTTCTTTGTGTTCCTCACTCCCCATATTTCCTGCTTTAGCGGCAGGATTGGAACGCAGCTCATAGTAGCGAACAGCGTGATTGAAAATTGCTGATAACTGATTGTGCAGCGTTTTCAGATAGGTCTGTGAATACGGTTTTCTCTTATCATCACGATAGGCAAGCATTTCATTCTGCCATGCGATAATGTCCTTTGTGGAAATCTCATTGATCTTTAACTTGCCGAAGTAAGGAAGTATCTTCGTGCGAATGATATGTTCCTTTGTCAACCATGTGTTTTCTTTCAGCCTGTTCTTAATATCATTGATATACAGCTCCGTAAAGGCTTCAAAGCTCATATTCAGGTCTGAAGAAGTCTGCAGTTGGAATACCCGCTCCCATTCCTGTGCTTCTTTCTTTGTAGCGAAACCTCTCTTGCATTTCTGCTTGCGTTCTCCTTTCCAGTTCACATATCTTGCCATCACATACCATGTTCCATTGCTCTCATTTTTAAATACTGGCATTATTTTTCCTCCTTTTCCGCTCCATAGAGCCTTTCATAGAAATACTGACGGTTTACACGCCCTGAAATCGTAATATAGCCTTTTGCTTTCAGTTCCTCGTTTAATTGCCGGATCAGTTTATACGCATAAGGCTTTGATACGCTTAGTTCCTGTGCCACATCCTCGGCACGAATAAATTTGTTTTCCATGTTCTCATTTCTCCTTTATCTAAACACATTTGCTTAATTTCCATTTATTATACTAAGCATATTTGTTTGTGTCAAGCGGTTTTCGTGAAAATATTAAACTTTTTTGTTTTGTATTTCCTTGACTTCTCCTAAACATATCTGCTATACTACTTATAAACATATATACAAGGAGTGGACATGTTATGGCGATTGGCGAAAGAATACATTTTTTCCGCATTCTGCGTGGAATGACACAAAAGTATCTTGGTACGGCTGTCGGCTTTCCTGCCCGAAGTGCCGATGTACGTTTAGCACAATATGAAACAGGGACACGAAAACCGAAGGCGGAGCTTACTGCAGCATTGGCACAGGCCCTTGACGTTTCTCCTCATGCCCTTGACGTTCCCGACATTGACAGCTACGTTGGACTTATGCACACCTTATTTACCCTTGAAGATATTTACGGGCTGACCGTCAGCGAAACGAACGGAGAGGTATGCTTAAAAGTCAGCAAGGACAAAGGCAAGGACGCCGCCGAGTTGCTGAAAATGCTCTGCGCTTGGAAAGAACAGGCGGACAAGTTATCTTCCGAGGAAATCAGCAGGGAAGAATACGACCGTTGGCGTTATTACTATCCGCAATTCGATACCACACAGCTTTGGGCGAAAGTTCCTTCGCAGGAGATGTCTGATGCATTAGCTGAAGCGTTCAAAGACCATCTAAAATAATGACAAGTTAAAAGGAGGTATTTTTATGTGGGTAAGAAATAGGTATACAGGACCTGGTGGTGGTTTATATACAGGGCCTGGTGGCGGTTTATACACAGGGCCTGGTGGTGGTGCATATGCAGGGCCTGGTGGTGGTTTATACACAGGGCCTGGCGGCGGACTTTATACAGGGCCTGGCGGCGGGCTCTACACGGGTCCTGGCGGTGGGCTTTATACAGGTCCAGGTGGTGGCTTATATACTGGACCTGGTGGCGGGCTTTATACAGGTCCAGGTGGTGGCTTATATACTGGTCTTGGTGGTGGACTTTATACAGGGCCTGATGATAATCCATATGTAAGTAATTGGCCGCCACGTGAATACTTACTAAAAGCATTAAAGCAAGCAGGTCAAACAGATATAATTCAATTTATGCTTAATCATGGTTTTTAAAAAAAACGCCCTTAGCCGTGTTACCCACAGCTAAGGGCGTTATAATATGGATTTTTTACAATCATACAAGCCGCTTGAAAATCATTCTGCTACCTGCAAACCATTTGACAGCGAGAATAATCGCTCTTATATGACTGTTATCAATTTGTTATCAAAAGACATCTTGAAATGCCGCAAACCCGCATAAATACTGGATTCTTTCGACTTCTCAACTTATTCGAACTCAATCGTCCCAGGCGGCTTCGAAGTAATATCATAAAACACCCGGTTCACATGCGCCACTTCATTAACGATGCGGCTGGTGACCTTCTGCAGCACAGGCCACGGGATCTCCGCAGCTTCCGCCGTCATAAAATCGATAGTATTGACCGCGCGGAGGGCAATTGCGTAATCATAAGTTCGTTCATCACCCATAACGCCTACGGAACGCATATTGGTCAGAGCGGCAAAGTACTGGCCGATGCTCCGATCCAGGCCGGCGGCCGCAATTTCCTCGCGGTAAATGGCGTCGGCGTCCTGCACGATTTTTACTTTATCGGCGGTAACCTCACCGATAATACGGATCCCAAGACCCGGTCCCGGGAATGGCTGACGATACACCAGATGTTCCGGAATACCCAGTTCCAGGCCCGCCCGGCGCACTTCGTCTTTAAACAGATCCCGCAGCGGTTCGATAATTTCTTTAAAATCCACATGCTCAGGAAGCCCTCCTACATTGTGGTGGGACTTGATAACAGCGGACTCGCCGCCAACGCCGCTTTCCACTACGTCAGGATAAATAGTCCCCTGCACCAGGAAATCCACCGCTCCGATTTTCTTAGCTTCCTCTTCAAAAACGCGGATAAATTCCTCGCCGATGATCTTACGCTTTTTCTCCGGTTCCGTAACGCCAGCCAGCTTATCGTAGAAACGCCGCTGCGCGTTGACCCGGATGAAATTCAGATTGTACGGACCTGACGGGCCAAAAACAGCTTCCACCTCGTCGCCCTCATTCTTACGAAGCAGGCCGTGATCCACAAAGACGCAGGTCAGCTGGGAGCCAACCGCTTTTGACAGCATAACAGCCGCGACAGAGGAATCAACCCCGCCGGACAGGGCGCACAGCACCCGGCCATTTCCCACCTTCTCACGGATCGCTTCAATGGAGGTTTCCACAAAGGAGTCCATTCTCCAGTCGCCGGAGCAGCCGCATACATTATATACGAAGTTGGAAAGCATCTTTGTCCCTTCTTGTGTATGAAGTACTTCCGGATGAAACTGGAGCGCGTAAAGACCCTTTTCCGGCATTTCCGCCGCGGCTACCGGGCAGTCCGGTGTACGCGCGGAAATGTTAAATCCGGGAGCTGCTGTTTCGATATAATCATTGTGGCTCATCCAGCAGATCGTTTTTTCTGACACATCCTTAAACATTGCGGATGACGGATCCACCGTCACTTCAATCTTCCCGTATTCCCGAACCGGCGCTTTGCACACATGGCCTCCCAAAAGATGCATCATCAGCTGAGAGCCGTAGCAAATGCCCAGCACCGGAATTCCCAGCTCAAAGAGTTCCTTTGTGTAAGTCGGAGAATCCGGTTCATAAGCGCTGTTTGGTCCGCCGGTCAGAATGATTCCTTTGGGATTCATAGCTTTGATTTCTTCAATACTTCTTTTATAAGAATAGATTTCGCAGTACACATTGCACTCCCGAACCCGGCGCGCAATGAGCTGATTATACTGGCCGCCGAAATCCATTACGATGATTTTTTCATGCTCCATGCCAGTCTCCTTATCTCATATTGCTGCTGTTGGAAGTTTCCTTTAAAATAACGTCGTGGGCTCCGCCTTCAACAAGACTTGTCGCAGAAACAATCGTCATCTTGGCTTTTTCCTGCAGCTCTGGAATGCTCAGCGCGCCGCAGTTGCACATGGTGGACTTCACCTTCTGCAGAGAGTAACGCACATTGTCGCTCAGCGCTCCCGCGTATGGAACGTAGGAGTCTACGCCCTCTTCAAAGGAAAGCTTGGAATCGCCGCCCATGTCGTAACGCTGCCAGTTTCTGGCGCGGTTGGAACCTTCGCCCCAGTACTCCTTCACATAATTTCCGTTGATATTCAGCTTGTTTGTCGGAGATTCATCAAAGCGGGAGAAATATCTTCCCAGCATGATGAAATCAGCGCCCATAGCCAAAGCCAAAGTCATATGATAATCATATACAATCCCGCCGTCGGAACAGATCGGGATGTAAATTCCAGTCTTTTCATAGTATTCTTTTCTTGCCTGCGCAACTTCAATTACAGCGCTGGCCTGTCCCCGGCCGATGCCCTTCTGCTCTCTTGTGATACAAATGGAACCGCCGCCGATGCCGATCTTGATAAAGTCAGCTCCAGCTTCCGCCAGATAATTAAAGCCTTCTTTGTCCACTACATTTCCCGCGCCGATCTTAACAGAATCGCCGTACTTTTCCCTTACAAAATCCAGCGTGTCCTTCTGCCATTCGGAAAAGCCCTCGGAGGAATCGATGCACAAAACGTCCGCTCCAGCTTCTACCAGGGCCGGAACGCGCTCCGCGTAATCGCGGGTATTGACACCCGCTCCTACCATATACCGCTTGTGCTCGTCCAGCAGCTCGTTCGGGTAAGATTTATGGGTGTTATAATCCTTTCTGAAAACAAAGTGGGTCAGGCGCTGGTTATCATCGATGACTGGAACTGTATTCAGCTTGTTGTCCCATAAAACATCGTTCGCCTCTGAAAGGGTCGCGCCTTCTTTTACATAAATCAGCTTTTCAAACGGAGTCATGAACTCACTTACTTTTGTTTCCAGTGACATTCTGCTGATGCGGTAGTCTCTGCTGGTAATGATACCCAGCAGCTTGCCTTCCGCTGTTCCGTCTTCTGTTACAGCTGTCGTGGAATGGCCTGTCCGTTCTTTTAACTCCAGCAGTTCGCCCAGAGTCTGGTCCGGACGGATATTTGCGTCGCTTGTTACAAACCCTGCCTTGTGGCTCTTTACCCTGCGTACCATAGCCGCCTGATTTTCGATGGTCTGAGAACCATAGATAAACGAGATGCCGCCTTCCTTTGCCAGCGCTACCGCCAGCTTATCATCCGATACCGCCTGCATGATCGCGGAAACGAGGGGGATCTTCATTTTGATCTGGGATTCCTCTCCCTTCTTAAATTTTACAACTGGTGTTTCAAGACTTACATTATCAACTCTGCATTCCTTTGAGGAATATCCAGGTACCAAAAGGTACTCACTGAATGTTCTGGATGGTTCGTTGAAGTATTCTGCCATATTACCCTCCTTATTTCTAGAAAATAGTCATTTTATACAGCTCCCAAATATTCTTCGAGAGTCGTTTTCTGCCTGTAGATTTCCCTGGCCGCGTCCTTGCCTACATAACGAATATGCCAGGGTTCGTACTCATATCCCGTAATATCCTCTTTTCCTTCTGGATAGCGAATAATGAAACCATATTTGTGAGCGTTTTTCGCCAGCCACTGTCCTTCCTCCGTACTGCCGTAAGCCTGCGCCAGATCATAATTGATGGAAGGTGAAGAAACATCGGCCGCAAGTCCGGTCTGATGCTCGCTGTATCCCGGCTTTGCGCTGTACTGCTCCGCCTTATTTTTCCCATCCTCTTCAATATACTTTTCATAAAGGACTTCCTGATAGGAATAAGGCCGGAACGCGCTGGTAAGCTTAATCGTATACCCCTTCTTTTTCGCTGCCGCCGTCAGTTTGTTGAAGGCCTTCGCCGCGGCGCTGCGCAGTTTCTGATACTCTTTTTCCCTGTCCTCCGCTACAGAGTTGACCGTCTGCAGATCATCCGGCTCATAATCCTTATCCAGTCCGTGGGTCTTATTGACCAGAATCAGATATTCGGAAGACTTGTCCGCAGTCTCATGTGTCTGTTCCTGTACAGGAAGCGAAGCGCTGGTCTCCACATTGCCTTCTCCGACTTCCTGATGGATATAAGGAGCCAAAAGAAAGTAAAACCCGGAAAACACCAGCAGCATCAATATGGCGACAAGAATCCGCAGGGTCGGTTTTTTCCTGTTTTTAGCCATTGCTTTCCCCTTTATTCTGTAAGCCGCTCTCTGCTCACAAGACCGGCATTTTAACATTACCGCAGGTGTCATTTCCTGCATTATTAAAAACTATATTAACATATTTTATAATAAAATACTTCCCTTTACAATTAAATTTTCTACTTTATTTTTATCGCCGCGGCCTGCCTTTCTCCGCTTCCGGACAAAGAAACGGCGGCCCGCTTTTGTATAATAAAAGCAGGCAGCATTTCATATCTACCTGCTAATAATCTATCTATACGATTTTACAGTGTCAGAGACGGAGCGGAGTAGGTTCTTCCCGCCAGTTCGGAATCCAGCATATACAGTCCCTTCGCGTCGCTTCCAAAGAGTTCGAATCTGCTTACCATATTGTCCGCAGTATCTTCTTCTTCAGCCTGTTCTTTTACAAACCAGTCGAGGAACTGCATGGTGCGGAAGTCTTTATCCTGATAAGCCGCGTCATAAATATTGTGAATCAAACCTGTCACATAGCGTTCGTGCTCTGCGCCAGCCTTCAGCGGATCGATAAATTCCTTGAATTCCTTGTCCGGCTTAGCAATTGCTTCCAGCGTTACGGATTCACCATTCTGCTGCAGATAGTCCACGAACAGCAGGGCATGATCTCTTTCCTCCTGAGCCTGGATTTTATACCAGTTGTAGAACCCGTCAAGGCTCTGGTCTTTATAATAATTTGCCATATCCAGATACAGATACGCGGAATAAAACTCTTTATTTACTTGATCATTCAATAACTCAACTACTTTTTTTGATAACATGTTACTTCCTCCTCTGTTTTTCGATTATTACTCAGATTATACCACAAATATTAAAAATCAAAACCCCTTTTTGTGTTTCATTAGCGCTTATGCGTAAAAGCCCCTTTCCATTCCAAAGCTTTCAGCAAAATAAAGCTAAAGAATAAAACAGGAAAGGCAGCCCGAAAGCTGCCTTTGATTTCTCATGGGGCGAAACTCAGATTACATCATTCCCGGCATTCCGCCGCCCATTCCGCCGCCCATCGGAGGCATTGCCGCGCCTTCTTCGGATGGAGCGTCTGTTACGCCTGCTTCTGTTGTCAGGAGCATTGCGGAAGCGGACGCCGCATTCTGCAGCGCGGATCTTGTAACCTTAGCAGGGTCAACGATACCCGCGTCGATCATGTTCATATATTCTTCATTAGCCGCATTGAAGCCTACGCCAGCTTCGCTGCCGATTACCTTAGCAACTACTACGCTGCCTTCAAATCCCGCGTTTTCAGCGATCTGTCTAACCGGCTCTTCCAGAGCTCTCTTAATAATTGCCGCGCCAGTCTTTTCATCCCCTGCCAGATCTTTCACATATTTCGCAACCGCTGGGATCGCGTTAGCCAGAGCTACGCCGCCGCCGGATACGATACCTTCTTCAACCGCTGCCTTTGTAGCGTTGAGGGCATCCTCAATTCTCAGTTTTCTTTCTTTCAGTTCAGTTTCGGTAGCCGCGCCAACCTTGATTACCGCTACGCCGCCGGACAGTTTTGCCAGTCTTTCCTGAGTCTTTTCTTTATCAAAGTCAGAAGTGCTTTCTTCAATCTGAACTTTCAGCTGAGCAACTCTCGCTTCGATTTCCGCAGCATCACCAGCTCCGTCAACGATAACCGTATTTTCTTTATCAACCTTGACCGTCGCGGCTGTACCCAGCATATCAACGGTAGCTTCTTTAATATCATATCCCAGTTCTTCGGAAATTACAGTACCGCCAGTCAGGATCGCAATATCTTCCATCATAGCTTTTCTTCTGTCACCGAATCCAGGCGCCTTAACCGCAACGCAGTCAAATGTTCCCTTCAGCTTGTTGACAACGATGGTTGCCAGGGCTTCGCCTTCCAGATCTTCGCAGATAATCAGCAGTTTTCTTCCCTGCTGTACAACCTGCTCCAGAATCGGCAGCAGATCCTGAATGCTGGAGATCTTCTTATCAGTCAGTAAGATGTAAGGGTTTTCTAAAACAGCTTCCATCTTTTCGGTATCTGTTACCATGTAAGCGGACAGATATCCTCTGTCAAACTGCATACCTTCTACTACATCCAGAGTTGTACCCATGGATTTAGCTTCTTCAACTGTAATAACGCCGTCTTTTCCTACCTTTTCCATGGCTTCCGCAATCAGCTGGCCGATCTGTTCGTCCGCTGCGGAAACGGAAGCGACCTGAGCGATGCTTTCCTTGCTTTCAACTTCCTGAGAAAGCTTTTTGATTTCATCAACAGCCACATCTACCGCTCCCTGGATTCCTTTTTTCAGAACCATCGGGTTTGCTCCCGCCGCTACATTTTTGAAACCTTCTCTAATGATAATCTGTGCCAGCAGAGTCGCTGTAGTCGTACCGTCACCCGCTACATCGTTTGTCTTTGTAGCGACTTCCTTTACCAGCTGAGCGCCCATATTTTCAACCGCGTCTTCCAGCTCGATTTCTTTCGCAATCGTAACGCCATCGTTTGTAATGAGCGGCGCTCCGAATTTCTTGTCAAGAAGAACATTTCTTCCTTTTGGTCCTAATGTGATCTTTACTGTATCAGCAAGTTTGTCAACGCCTGCCTGTAACTTTCTTCTGGCGTCTTCGCCATAATGTAATTCCTTTGCCACTTTTCAATACCTCTCTTTCAAATATTACTCAACAATCGCCAGAACATCTTTCTGTGTCAGGATTGTGTATTCTTCGCCCTGATATTTGATCTCAGTGCCCGCGTACTGTGAAAAGATTACGGTGTCTCCTGCCTTCACTTCCATCTTTTCGTCCTCTGTTCCAGGACCTACCGCGATAATCTCCGCCATCTGAGGCTTTTCCTTTGCCTGACCCGGCAGAACGATACCGCTGGCCGTCTTTTCTTCCGCTTCCAGTCTCTTAATAACCACTCTGTTGCCTAAAGGCTTAATTCCAAAACTCATAGTTTCATCTCCTTCGCTTTTTATAGTTATTTTAAATCATTTACAGCTTGTTAGCACTCGCCGTTTTCGAGTGCTAACTATAATTTAATACTTTCCACCTTCCTTGTCAACAGGTTTTTTTGTATTTTTTGCTAAAGATTTCGCAAAGGGCTGTCAGACCGGTCCGCTCCCTTGATTCAGCCGGTCTGCCGGATATAATAAAACAAATACTGCTGAGCGAATCCCCCGTAATCGCCAAAGGTATTTTCCGCGAAGGCCTTCATTTCTTTTTCTGTCTTCTGTCCGTACAGCCGTTCCATGACCCGCTTCATCCACACGTCCAGCGGGAAGCTCTTGTATTTCTCCATGGAAAACAGCAGCACGCAGCTGGCTACCTTTGGGCCTACCCCGCAAAACCGGGTCAGATATTCAAAAGCTTCTTCATAGGAAACCGCGGGATCCGCCATCTGCTCCAGCGCCGGCAGCCCGTCCCGCTCCACCTGCCGGGCCGTTCCGATCAGATATTTTGCCCGGTATCCCAGGCGGCAGATGGAAAGGTCCTCCGGTTCCATAGAGGCAAGCGTTTTGGGTGATGGAAGCGAATACCACCATCTTCCCTGGTACTGGCCCGCCTTTTCTCCGAAATTCTCACTCAAAGCTTCAATGCAGCCTTTGATCCGGGGAATATGATTGTTCTGAGAAATAAGGAAGGAAAGAAGGGCCTCCCATTTTTCCTGCCGCAGCAGCCGGATACCGCCGCCCCACCGGATGGCTTCTTTCATAACCGGATCTTTTTGAGACAGCTCCCTTTTGATGGCACCGTAGTCCCGATCCAGATCCAGATACTTTTTCCAAAAGCCTTCAAACTCTTCTTCCGAAGTGTTAGAAAGGACTATCCTGCCCCGGCACGGCGCGGGACGCTTCCGGTTATCCGAAAAACAGGAAGAATCAGCTTTGGTGCCGCCCTGGCTTTTCTCTCCCTCAGGTATAAATCGTATATTAACGATTCGTCCTTCCGCAATGCCCGTATAGCTTCCGTCCCGCTGCCGCTGCCAGCGAAAAGCCTGTCCGCAATCAAAGATATGGTCCGTATGGAAATCGGCGACCTGACGCTGTATCACTCTTTCCATTTATTTTATCCCTTTTATCTCAATATCAAACCGGTTCACACTGAAAGCTGTCATGTTCTCAATCTGACGGGCCGCCTCTTCCTGAAGCTTTTTCGCCTGCAGTACCATATTGCACCCATACTCCATGATTACGGCCGCGTTCAGCTCCACGCCTTCCGCCGCGGTTATGGTCAGGACCCGAGCGACGCTGTCCACGCCCTCTATCTCAGCCGCCGCGCATTCTATAATGTCGCTGAACACTTTATCAGAAAGCTTGTAGTCTCCCATATAGCTGTAGGTAGGCCGTACAACCGACTTTTCCGCAACGCCTCCCTTATTGGCGCTCCACTCCTTAAAAATCAAAAGGGGCGACATGAAGTATCCTGAGAACTGACGCTTTAGCTGAAAGGCCGGAGCCGGGATCACATGCTTGCCCAGTTCATGGCGCTGCTTGTGGGCAATCGCCCGCTCGCTTTCTGTCGTAATATCCGTAATATAAATCGTTTCCGATATTTCCGGAAATTCAAGGCGCGCGCAAATTCTCCGTACCATTTCATCCGATGTGCCGATAACGAGAATTTTTCTCGGTTTGGTCTTTTGAACACTTGCCGCCACATCCTGCTGATGCTCTTCCTTTGTAAACAGAGCGGTCTTTACAGCTCCTACCTTGGTAGCCTGTCTTTTGGCTGAAATTCCAGCCATTACCTTGTTTTCATAGATAAACAATCCGTCGTCAATAATTGCTTCAATATTTAATTCTTTACATAGGTTCTGGGCCTGATAACTTTTACCAGTACCACTTTTACCCACAAGTGCGTAAACTTTCATCTTGAATTCTCTATATCCTTCTGTTATAATTTACAGTGTCGTGAAGATAAACAAAAAGGAGGTTGTTACAAATGGCTTATGTAATTAGCGATGCTTGCATCTCTTGTGGCGCTTGTGCAGGTGAATGCCCTACTGAAGCGATCAAAGAAGGCGATGGAATGTATGTTATTGATGCTGGTACTTGCATCGACTGCGGCGCTTGCGCAGGTACTTGCCCTGTTGAAGCTATCAAAGAGGGTTAGTTTTATACATACCAAATTGTAAACATAATAACCGTTTCTTTTAGAAACGGTTATTTAATTTTTTGTTATTTATTTTTCCTTATTACTATTGCGGTTCATATGATAAGCCAGGGAATGCAGGCTGTCGCTGAGATGAACATTCTCCACCGCGACATGATCCGGAACCTCCAGATCCACCGGCGCGAAATTCCACAGACCTTTTACTCCCGCGAAGCAAAGCTTGTCGGCCACTTCCTGCGCGCTGTCCTTTGTCGTACAGATGATCCCGATATCGATCTGGTTCTCTTCCGCGTATTCTACAATATTTTCATAATCCATAACTTCAATATCGTTGATCTTCAGACCGATCAGCTTTGGATTGACATCAAAAATGCCGCAGACTACAAAGCCAGCCTTATAGTAATATGTATAATTAGCAATGGCCTGTCCCAGATTGCCAGCGCCTACAATAATCATCTTATATTCTTTATCCAGCCCTAAAATCGCGCTGATCTCATTGTACAGCCCTTCTACATTATATCCATATCCCTGCTGTCCGAATCCGCCGAAATTATTCAGATCCTGGCGGATCTGGGACGCGGTATACCCGATCAGACTGCTGAATTCATTGGATGAGATTTTGTCCACACCCTTTTTCTGCAGTTCCTTCAAATATCTTCGATACCGCGGCAGCCGCTTTATAACCGCATTGGATATTTTCGTGTCTTTCTTCATATTCTTCCCAACCGTCCTTTATAATTTGCAAAACCCGTCTTGCGACGGGTTCTTTGATGTTCTTTTTTAAAAAACGAATATCCTGAAATCCTCTCGCCTTTGATACTGCGCCGGGATTTCCCATATGCCTCTGCCTTCTCAAACCGGCTAAAAGGCTCGCAGGCGAATTGGATAGGACAGCCTGCATGCCCGCCGAATAAAATGTTATAAACCTACTGAGCTCTTTCTTCTACATACTTCACAATATCTGTTACAGTCTGGAACTTTTCAGCGTCTTCATCCGGAACCTCGATATCGAATTCGTCTTCGATGGCCATGATGATTTCAACAGCGTCCAGAGAGTCCGCTTCCAGATCCTTCATCAGATGTGTTTCCATCTTTACCGCGTCGCTTTCAACGCCTAACTGTTCTGCAATAATGTCCTTAATCTTATCAAAAATCATGATATACCTCCATTCAATTAAAACATTAGATGTTTATTATATTTGCCTAATGCAAAGTTTATCCGCAAATAACTCAAACTTATTATAGTTGACCCACCTTTATATTGCAACTGCTTTTTTTATTTTTTTACATTTTACGCTTAAACTTCTTGCAATTCAAGCCATTTTTCATATTCTTCCGAAAGCTCTTCTTTCAGTTCGTCCAGCTTTCCGCTCAGTTCCCGCAGCTTTACATGGTCGGTCATGACCGCTTCCTGGCACATTTCTTCTTCAACGCGGGAAATCTCTGTTTCCAGCGCTTCAATCTTCTGTTCCGCCTGCTCCTGCTGCCGCTTTAGCCTCCGCTCCTTCGCCTCCTGCTCTTTTTTCAGGCGGCGCTCCTCGCTGACGCTGCGTTTTTCTTCGGAAACGGGTTTTTCCTTTGCCGATAATTCCTCCAGATATTTTTTCCCGGACTCGATCTCCTGTTTTTTCTCCACATAATAGTTGTAGGTCCCCAGAAAAGCGGTGATTCCCTCCTGCCCCAGCTCAAAAATTCTAGTTGGGATCTTGTTAAGAAAGTACCGGTCATGGGAAACGACGATAACGGTTCCCGGGAAATCCAAAAGGGCGTCCTCAAAAACCTCCTTGGATTCAATATCCAGATGATTGGTAGGTTCGTCTAAAATCAGTACATTGGCGCCGGAAAGCATCAGTTTCAGAAGGGACAGTCTGGCCTTTTCACCGCCGGATAAAGCGCTTACCTGCAGGAATACCTGATCCCCCTGGAAGAGAAAGCGCCCCAGGATGGAACGAAGCTCTGTGTCCGTATAAAGGCGGTAGGCGTCGTGAAGCTCCTCCAGCACGGTATTGCTGCCGGAAAGAAGCTGCTGCTCCTGATCATAATAGCCAAAATCCACGTTGTGGCCCACCTTCAGCCGTCCCTGCCCCGGCTCCAGATCTCCCATCAGGATTTTCAGCAGAGTAGTCTTTCCCACACCGTTAGGCCCCACGACGCAGATCCGCTCGCCTCGCTTAATGTCAAAATCCACATTGCGGAAGAGCCGCTTTTCGTTGGAGCCGTAGCCAAAACTCTTTGCCAGTCCTTCTCCCAGCAGCACATCGTTTCCGCTTTTAAAGTTCTGATGAAACTGCAGCTTCATTTTGCCCCGCAGAGCCTCCGGCCGTTCCTCCAGCTCCATTGCGGAAAGCCGCTTTTCACGGGAAGCCGCCCGCTTTGCCAGTTTTTCTGTCCCCCGCTGTTTGAAGCGGCGGATCATCTCTTCCTGCCGGGCGATCTCCTTCTGCTGATTCTGATACTTCCGCATCTGGGCTTCCCTGCGCTGTTTTTTCTGCTCCGCGTAAGCGCTGTAGCTTCCTTCATATGTATAAAGCTTGTGATTTTCCACTTCAAAGATCCGGTTTACGGTCTGATCCAGAAAGTACCGGTCGTGAGAAACCAGCAGGATGGTCCCCTTGTAGCTTTTCAGATACTGCTCCAACCACTTCAGAGTGCCGATATCCAGATGGTTGGTAGGCTCGTCTAAAAACAGCAGATCCGGCTTTTTCAGCAGCAGACACGCCAGAGCCAGTCTGGTCCGCTCGCCGCCGCTTAGTGTGGAAATTTTCTTGCCGTAAAACTCCTCTCCAAACGCCATGCTGCTGAGAATGCCGTTGATTTCACTTTTATAGCTGTACCCGCCTTTGTCCCGGTATTCCTCCTGCATCTGATCGTACCGCAGCAGCATCCGGTCCACCTCCGGTCCGCTTTCGCCCCTCTGGGCCTTTTCCGAAATCGCGGAGGACAGCTCCAGCATTTCCCGCTCCATTTGCTCCATGCCGGAAAAAATAGCTTCCACCTCTTCTATCACAGTGTTTTCCGACTGAAAGTTATCGCTCTGTTTCAAATAGCCGATGGTAGTGTCCGCTGAAAGGAAAAAGTCGCCTCCATCATGGGGAAGCTCTCCTGACAGCAGTCTGAGCAGGGTGGTTTTTCCCGCGCCGTTGGCGCCGATAATCCCGATCCGGTCACCTTCATTGATGTGAAAGGAAACCTCCTGCAGGATTACGTCCACCCCGTATGTTTTTGTCAGATCCTTTGCTGATAAAATAATCATATTTCTTCATCCTTTATAATGGCAAGTGAGGCACCGCGTCCAGGTCCAGGCCGTCGGTCTGCCCCGCTTTGAATTTATAGTAAGCCGCGCAGCCGATCATGGCCGCGTTATCTGTACACAGGACCGGAGAAGGATAGTAGAGGGCAATGCCTTCTTTTTTGCAGGCTTCCTCCATCATGGCCCGCAGGCGGCTGTTGGAAGCAACGCCCCCTGCCATAACGATTTTATCCTTTTTCATGCGGGTTGCCGCGCCGACGGTCTTGGCCACGATCACATCCAGCACCGCCTGCTGGAAGCTGGCCGCGACATCAGCCACACAGATCTCCCGTCCCGCCTGCTTTTCTGAATTAACGTAATTGAGCACTCCTGTCTTAATGCCGGAAAAGCTGAAATCCAGGCTGTCCTTTTCCAGGAACACCCGCTTGAATTCCACCGCGTGAGGGTCTCCCTCTCTCGCGATCTTATCGATCTTTGGGCCGCCCGGGTATCCCAGTCCCAGAACTCTTGCCACCTTGTCGTAGGCCTCGCCTGCCGCGTCATCTCTTGTCTGGCCCAGCACCCTGCATTGGTTGTATCCGGTCACTTCCACAATGTTGGTATGGCCGCCGGAAATAACCAGCGCCATAAACGGAGGCTCCAGCTCCTTATGTTCTATGTAATTGGCGCTGATATGGCCCTGTATATGATGGACCCCTACCAGCGGCTTTCCCGCTGCCAGCGCGAAAGCCTTTGCCGTCGCGAGACCGATCAGCAGGGCTCCTACAAGGCCAGGCCCATAGGTAACGCCGATCATGTCTACCTCTTCCATGGTAACGCCGGCTTCCTTCAGGGCTTCCTCTGTGACCCGGTTGATGTTGTCCAGATGATGGCGGGAAGCGATTTCCGGAACAACTCCGCCGAAAACCTGGTGGACTTTAATCTGCGACGCGATAATGTTGGAAAGGACCTGCCGCCCTTCCAGAAGGATGGCAACCGAAGTCTCATCGCAGCTGGATTCGATTGCCATGGTTACTAGTTTTCCATCTTTCATAATTATCCTCTATTCCAGGGGAAAGATCCGGTTCTGCGCCTTAACGACGCACTGGTTGTCCGCTGACAGGTGCCGGCAGTTTTCACAGGACTGATAGGTACTCATATTAAAGGTATCAAAATCATGCCTCCGTGAAAAGCGGCTGCAGTGAGAAGCCACTGCTGTCATATCATCCCCGTAACGTTCTTCTGTATAAAAATCACCGATCCGATCCATGATTCCCTCCTTGCAGTAAGTATTACTACTAGTATTTTCCGGGAATCAATTTTTATTCGGTGTGTATTCAGTTTTTCAAAGGCTCCGCGGGATCCCGCCACATAATCACCGCGTCCTCGCCGTTATCTTCATAATAGCCCTTCCGCAGGCCCGCTTCTTTAAAACCAAAGCTGCTGTACAGGGTCCGGGCCGCTTCATTGCTGCTGCGCACTTCCAGCGTGAACCGGTGTATCCCCTTGCGGACGCTGACCTCGATCATAATCGTAATAATGGCCGAAGCGACGCGCTTGCGCCGGAACTCCGGCATTACAGCCACATTGGTAATATGGGCTTCATCGATGATATGCCACATACCCCCGTAACCGACGACCCGGCCGTCGATCTCCGCTACAATATAAACGGCTACCCGGTTTTCTGTCAGCTCATGGGCAATGGATTTCCTGCTCCACGGTGTGCTGAAGCAGATCTTTTCCAGATCCGCAATGGCGTCGATATCCCGTTTGTCTGCCCGCCTGATGGTCAATTCCTTCATTTTCTCTTTTCTTCCAGCTTTCGTTCAGCCTCTGCCTTTCTCATATAATTTGGTTTCAGCTCTTCGTACTCCGTTTCCAGTCCGGCAAGCTTCATGTCCTTTGCCAGCTTTGCCACCGACACCGCGTTCTGAAGGCGGCAGTCCTCCGGCGCCAGTTCCTCTTTTTTAAAGTAATCGCTGTAAGCTTTTGTCCCGTCTCCAAAAAACAGTCTGCTGCCGCCCGCGGCATTTACCTGTTCCAAAAACGCTTCGATGCTGTAGGGCGCTCCCTTTACCACCTCTTCGATATTGCCTTTCCTCCAGCGGTAAGCTCCGGCATAGACCTGGCTCCGCCTCGCGTCAAAGACCGGACAGATGAGCCCGTCAAAGTCCGGCATGTTGTAGGCAAACGCCTTCAGGGTAGGCACGGCAATGGTTTTGATCTTCAAGACCTGCGCCAAGGCTCTTGCTGTGGATACGCCGATCCGGATTCCTGTAAAGGAGCCCGGTCCCTGGGAAGCCGCAATCGCGTCCATGTCCTTCAGCTCCAGTCCGTTTTCCCGCAGCAGCCGCTGCACCATAGGCATCAGGGACTGCAGATGGTTCAGAACTTCCTCCGAATGGGCGTAAAAGATCTGCCCCTCTTCATTTATGATGGCCGCAGAAGCATGGGCTCCTGTGGTTTCCAACGCTAGAATGTACATTGATAGATCCTTTCTCCTTCTTGCTTTCCGTACTGAATGCGGATAATCTTCGCGTCCTCCGGAAGCAGGTCTTCAATCAGGTCGGCCCATTCCACGACGCAGACGCCGTCTCCGTAAAAATATTCTTCATAGCCCAGCTCGTACATTTCCTCCGGGTCAGCTATGCGATACACATCAAAATGGTATAAAGGCAGCCGGCCCTCATGGTATTCCTGGACAATAGTAAAGGTAGGGCTGGTAATGGTGCTTTTGATTCCCAGTCCTTCCGCTATATATTTCGTCAGGGCCGTCTTTCCGGTTCCAAGATCTCCTATCAGAGCGACCACCTGGCCTTTTTCAAGGCTTTTAGCCAGAGAAAAACCGAATTCTCTGGTTTCCGTTTCGTTTTTGATGATTACTGTTCTCATAATTCTTTATTTTATCATAAGAAAGGTAATTATAGGAAGGTTTTTTAGTCAAGTCCAAATTTATGTGTAAAAACCTTTCGGTACACAGTTCGGTTTTATGGCGGATGTTAACAAGGCACTGATTTTACGGTAACTGTTAACATAAAAATCAGGTATACGGGACGCAAATTTCCGCAATCCCGCTTCTACAAAAGCTTTCGCGCAAAATCAGGCGTTGAAAGCCTTGAAAAAATGTTAACAGCCCCTCCAAATAAAGGAGCTGTTAACAAAACCTAAAATTTGTTACAAATGTTTTGCGTTTGAGCTTCTCAGATCATTCGCTTATCTCCCGCCAGCGTCTGAGACCTGCTCCGCCGCTTCCTACCGGTGCAGGAATCTGGAGATTCTCTTATACAAGAGGAAGGTCAGAATGGAATTGATACCGGCTTTCATAAGGTTGAATCCGATGATTATCGGGATCATGGCCACCACCGCGGATCTGGGAGCGCCTAAAAAATAAGGGGTGATCAGAACGTTAGCCGGAATCATAATAACCGCCATTGCCACAGCGCCGCAGACCAGCCCGATAATGGCCCGCCTTCTGCTCTTTTCCTTTTTATAAATCAGACCCGCAACCAGAACAAAAGTACCCGTCGCGATAATATGCATCAAAATCCCGTAAACGCCGCCTGCCGCGCTGACTGTAACGCCTTGTATCAGCGATGTAACGACTGTCAGCAGCAGCCCGGCCCAGGGTCCAAAGGCAAAAGTACCCAGCAGGATCGGGATGTCCGCCGGATCGTATTCGTAGAAAGTGGTAAAGGTAGGGATATGGATAAAATACACCAGTACGATGGATATCGCTACCAGCATACCCATCTTTGCCAGCTTTGACGCTTTGGACTGACTCATCCCGTTTTGATTCTTGCTTACTCCGTTCACTCAACTTCCTCCAGTAAAATTTTTCCGCTCATTCCTCACGCTCCCGCCAGGCGGTAAATGGCCTCCGCGTAGATCCTGGTCATCTTCATCAGACTATCGATGGAAATATACTCGTTTTTCTGATGCCCCAGCTCCGGTTCCCCCGGAAATCTGGCGCCAAAGGCAATCACATTTTTCATGGCCCTGGCATAAGTTCCTCCGCCGATCACAAGGGGCTCGCTTTCCGCGTCTTGAGTCTGTCGCTTATAGATTTCCATCAGCGTCGTAATCATCGGGTCGTCCGCCGGAATATAAATAGGCTCCTCATGCTTTCCTTTTACCAGTCCCAGGTCGTACTGATCCAGCACCGGCATAATACTGCTATAAACCGCTTCCTGGCTGGAAGTGACCGGATACCGCACATTGATGGTCAGGGAAACAGCCTCACTGTCCATCTGAATCACACCGACGTTGAGCACCAGCTTTCCGGAAGGCTCATCCGCAAAGCCGCAGCCCAGAGACTTCCCATCCAGCTCATAGCCAATATATTTATTATAAAAATCGATAAAATCGCCCGCGTCCTCATTGACAAACTCCAGGTTTCCCAGAAAATCCATCAGAATGGAAACCGCGTTGACACCCTGCTCCGGCTTGGCTCCGTGGGAAGAAACACCTTCCGCAGTAATTTCAAAGCTTTTCCCCACGCCCTTGCAGTTGATCTTCACCTGCTTTTCTTCCCGGAAAGAGGCCACCTTTTCCCGGATCCTGTCATAACCCGTTCCAGAAGTGTCCCGCACCACAGCCCGGGCATGATCCGGCACCATATTGGCCGCGTTTCCGCCTTTAACAGAACGCAGCTCCAGCCCCTTAGAGCCCGCCGGAGACAGCTTTTTAGCAATATCAAAGACCAGGATCCCCATTTCTCCGTGAATCGCCGGAAAATCGCCGTCAGGGGTAAATCCGTAATCCGGCGGCGCTATCCTGGACAGATAATGGGTCATACCCTTCCAGTCTGTCTCTTCGTCCAGCCCCAGAATCAAACGCACAGTATCCTTCAGCGGCGCGCCGCTTTCCTTTACTGCTTTCATCGCATAGAAGGCGGAAATTACCGGCCCCTTATCATCAATGGTTCCTCTTCCGTAGAGCTTTCCATCTTTGATGGCTCCGCTGTAAGGATCGTCCTCCCATCCGCTGCCCTCCGGCACAACATCCAGATGGCCTACGATGCCCATAACACCGCCGCCTGACCCGGGCAGATCCACATGACCGCCGTAATTATCCACATTAGTCACAGAAAAGCCCTCGGCCCGGCTTTTATCCAGCATATAGGAAAAGGCCCTGTGGACCCCTTCTCCAAAAGGCATTTCTCCGCCGGTTTCTTCTACTACACTTTTTATGGAAACAAGCTCCTGCAAGGTCTGCAGCATTTCCTCTTTATTTTCGTCAATCTTCTTTAGAATCGAATCCAAGTATTCCATTTGCATCCTCCAACGCCTGCTTTGCTCTGGACAAATGTCCGGAAGCGGTCAGACTTTCATTTTCGTTTACTCCTTCATCCAGCGGTATGATCTCATAGACCTGTTTGCCGCCGGAATAATATTTATCCACCCATGTAGGGATCCCGCTCATAGAAAGGTCCGTGATTCCTTCTCCCTCTTTATAGGTCAGGCTGACCTGGGCCATCAGGCCTTCCTCCGTGTAGCGGTTTCCCAGAGTTTCAGACCTCTGGTTTGAAATAAAGTTTCCCATACTGTAGAATACCGGAACTTTTTTATCCTGAAGCTGTGAGTCGGAGGGGGTGAGATATTCGGCTCCCTGCAAGACATGAGGATGGGACGCAAAAATAATATCCGCTCCCAGATCAACCGTTTTTTGGGCCAGCTTTTTCTGGAACTGGTTGGCCTCTCTCTGGTACTCCTCTCCCCAGTGGTAGTAGGCGATAATGATCTCCGCTCCCGCGTCTTTCGCTCCATCAATGGCCGTCTTTATTTTGTCAAGGTCTTCATCCAGGGTATTGAAATTAAAGGAATTGATATGAGCCGCCACTTCATCGGAAACAACGCTTCCATTAATGGAAACGCTGCCGCTTCCTGAGCCGGTCTCATATGTATAAGCGACAATGCCCACTTTTACGCCCTTTACCTCCTGAATCAGATACCGGGGCTCGTCTTCTTCCATAACGCTTCCAACCGTAGCCAGCCCTTTCTTTTCCAGGACCTCCTTGGTCCGCAGGATCCCGTCAAGGCCTTTATCCGCCATGTGGTTGTTGGAAGTAATGCCTACATCAAAGCCGGCGTTTGCCAGCGCGGTTGCCAGCGCGTCCGGCGCGCTGAAATAAGGGAAGCCTGTATAGGGCTTTCCGGCAAAGGTGGTTTCTACATTGCAAAGGGCCAGATCAGCCGATTCAATATAGTCTTTCACATATTTAAAATTATTATCATAGTTGTATTTCCCTTCAGACGCGTCATACTGAGCCGTTGTCTGCGGGCTGTGGGACATAACATCTCCCACACACAGGAAAGACAGCTGAGTCTCTTTGGGCGGTTCGGGTTCTGCCGGCGCTGTGGACGCCGGTTCTGCCTTTTGGGACCATGTTAAAAGAATCGCCAGCCCCAGAATAACCAGAGCCAGCGCAATCAATGTCCCTATGGCAGTTTTACTTAATTTTCTTCCTGTCATGGTCGTTTTCTTTTCGATACAGTCTTGTCTTACTGAACTGCTTCTACGCCTTTGATTTCCGGATAGCTTTCTGTCAGGATCCGTTCAACAATGCCTTTGATGGTCATCTGAGCGCCCGGGCATCCCGCGCAGTGTCCCTGCAGTCTTACTTTTACGATATTATCCTCTGTATATTCTACAAATTCAATATCTCCGCCGTCTCTCTGCAGAAAAGGT
The DNA here is from genome assembly GCA_020558355.1 of bacterium 210820-DFI.6.37. GTDB lineage: Bacteria > Bacillota > Clostridia > Peptostreptococcales > Anaerovoracaceae > Hominibacterium. The sequence continues at coordinate 161,110 of JAJCKG010000003.1, forward strand.
CTGATCTGCTCTAAGCCTTCTTTAATCTTCTGTTCCATTTTGATTCTCCTTTTTTTCATTTTTTTTATCTTTGTTCGATTTCTTCTCCGGTTCTTTCGGAGAAATCGTACATATCGGTTGGATCTGCTCGCCTGTAATCGTATTGATGGTTACTGACTTTTTCGGATCGCCTACATCATCGAAGGAAATCTCTCCTGAAGCGCCCTGAAAGTCCTTTGTCTGGGCCAGCGCGTCCCGTATATCCTGGCCGCTGCAGTCTGGTCCCGCCTCCTCAATAGCCTGTCTGAGAAGCAGATACGCGTCAAAGCCAAGCGCGGTTGCCGCGTCCGGCGAGTCCTTCTCTCCGTATTCGGCGCTGTAGGCGTCCAGGAATTCCTGTGACATCTCCGTTACAGTCTCTTCCTCCGTATACAGCGTGGAAAACGCCACATTGCCAGAAATATAGCTTCCTGCGGCGTCCATGAATTCATCGGTGCCCCAGTCGCTGTCGCCCAGGAATGTCACTCCTGTAAGACCCATTTTTTTTGCCTGCTCCAGAATCGCCGCCGCGTCAGTAATGTCCCCCGGAAGGAATACCGTACTCACGCCGGAGTTTTCGATGGCCTGCAGCTGAGACGAAAAGTCCTTATTGCCGGAGTCAAAGGTCTGATACACTAAAATCGCGTCTGAATCTCCAGTCAGCTCAACCAGCTTGTCCTTAAAAGAGCTGGCCATGGCGATAGCCTGATCGTCATCTTCTGAAAGCAATATGCCGGACTGCTTTTCTTTTAATTCCTCGTAAACGTACCTTGCCAGGGCCTCGCCCTGATAAGAGTCCACAAAGCATACCCGGAAATAATACTCATGATTCTTTGTTACCAGCGGGTTTACATTTGTTATGGCAATGCCTGGCACCTTAGCGGCTTCCAGATAAGTATTGGCAATCAAGGAATAAATGTTTCCATAGCTGCCCAAAACGGCCTGCGGCTGTTTTTTCATCAAATCGGCCATGGCCGTTTCCGCCGAGTCCAGATCGGATTTGTTATCGGCGTAAATCAGCTCTATCGTTTTCCCCGCCGCTTCTGGATACAGCTTATGAGCAAGCTCAATGCCCTTTACTTCCAATTCTCCGGCGTTTTTATCCTGTCCGCTCATCGGTTCGTAAACTCCGATCCTTATAGTATCCTCCGCCTGAGGGTTTTTATTTATAAACGCTTCTTTAAAATTATCGAAGGTGGTGCAGCCTGTCAGCGCCAGTGAAAAAACAGCCGCCAGCAGCGCGCCCGCAATAAGCTTCTTATTTCTCATACCCGAATCCTGTCTCCTTAAACAGCTCCACAATTTAAAAATTCCCCTGTAAAGCCAGATGTACACTTGATTATACCCCTTTTTGCCCAAAAGGTAAAGTCCACGTAAAAAAAAGGTTGTTTTAACCAGTGGAATAGTGGTATAACTATGTAGAGAGTAATTTAAATATATGATTGGGAGGTAGAAACTATGAAATGGACTTGTACAGTTTGCGGATACACTCACGAAGGACCTGAGGCTCCAGAAAAATGCCCACAGTGCGGTGTTCCGGCTGAAAAATTTGTTGAAGTAAAAGAAGGCGCGATCGAATTCGTTGATGATCATGTTGTTGGCGTAGCGCAGGGCGTTGATCCTGAAATCATCCAGGGTCTGAGAGACAACTTCAACGGCGAATGCTCCGAAGTAGGAATGTATCTGGCTATGGCAAGAGTTGCCCACAGAGAAGGATATCCTGAAATCGGCCTGTACTGGGAAAAGGCCGCTTACGAAGAAGCGGAACACGCGGCTAAGTTCGCGGAGCTTCTGGGGGAAGTAGTTACAGATTCCACTAAGAAGAACCTGGAAATGAGAGTAGAGGCGGAAGCTGGCGCTTGCGCGGGCAAGAAGGCTCTGGCTAAGATGGCTAAGGATCAGAATCTGGACGCGATCCACGATACCGTTCATGAAATGGCTAAGGACGAAGCCAGACATGGAAGAGCGTTCCAGGGATTACTTAAGAGATATTTTGGCTAAAATTAAAACAGCTGTAAGGAGAGCGCGGAAAAGGCCGCGTTCTCTTTTTTATTTTTGTTGGAAATATCGCTTTTGCTACTTTCATATATTTCAAAGAAAGCCCCTGGCGAAGAGTCGATCCTTGCGGCCGACATGTGGAGACGCAGCCGGTGGTGGTGTACACCGGACCTTGATCTTTTATGATTGTGTATAAAAACGATATACGCCAAAGTTGGTTTTATTGAGATTGCGTATAAATAGACTGTTTTTTATGGAGAAATGAACGGAAAATCCTTTCAAAATACATGATTTTCAATGTTTTTTATACGCAATTTATAACAATTCTTGCCGAGTGTATACAGACATGCGATGGATGCGATTGAAAAAAAACGCATTGTTTCAAACTTTGCGTTTACATTTATGGTAGAATAAGAAAAGGTGGTAAAATAAATTAAGAAAAACGGAAAGGAGATTATGATTCGCTTTGAAAGCGAGCATACAAAGAATCGATGAGAAAATTTCAATATTATATTCCAACCCGCGTCCTTTTTGGAAAAGGCGCTTTAAACGACCTGCACAAGAAAGGGCTTCCAGGGAAAAAGGCGCTAGTTGTTACTAGCAGCGGAAAATCAGTAAAGGTAAACGGGTATCTCGACCGGGTCCAGGAGCAGCTGGAGCTGGCTGGCTGCGAGCATGTCCTCTTTGATAAGATCCTGCCTAACCCGGTGCTTCGCCACGTTATGGAGGGCGCTTCCCTGGCAAAGGAAACCGGCTGTGATTTTATCGTGGGTCTGGGCGGCGGAAGCAGCATGGACGCGGCAAAGGCCATTGCGGTCATGGCGACAAACCCAGGCGATTACTGGGACTATAACGCCGGAAAGACCGGAAAGGGACTGCCTCTGGTATGCGATCCCCTTCCTGTGGTGGAGATTACAACAACCGCCGGAACCGGGTCAGAGGTAGATCCTACGGCGGTCACTACCAAAGAGGAAACCAACGAAAAATGCGGGTTTATGCATGAAAAGCTATACCCTGTTATTTCCGTAGTAGATCCGGACCTGATGATGACAGTGCCGCCAGCACTGACCGCTTACCAAGGCTTTGACGTGCTTTTCCACGCCGCGGAAAGCGTCATTAACAAATATGAAAATCCTATGGGGGAAATGTTCGCTCTGAAAGCCATCGAATATATCGCGCGGTATCTGCCTGCCGCCGTAAAGGACGGAAGCGATTCAGAAGCCCGCGCCTATGTGGCTCTGGCCAACTCCATGGCGGCCTTTTTCATGCTGTGTACCTCAGAGCATTCCATGGAACACGCCCTCAGCGCTTACCATCAGAAGCTGCCCCACGGCGCGGGACTGATCATGATCAGTCTGGCTTATCACAGGCATTTTGTAGAAGCCCATGCCTGTGACGATTTGTATATCAAAATGGCAAAAGCCATGGGAAAAGCCGATGCGGACAAAGCGGAGGATTTTCTTGATCTGCTGCTGCGGCTGCAAAAGGACTGCGGCGTAGACGAGCTCAAAATGAGCGACTATGGTGTCGATCCGAACAATCTGGAAAAATACGCAGCTAACGCGAGAGAATCTATGGGAAGGCTCTTTGCCTGCGATCCCGCGCCGCTTTCTGATGAGGATGTGGTTAAAATCTATCGCCAGTCCTATCGCTAGGGGGAAAGCTGTCAACCCACCAAAAGGGAGGGAAACACGAAAGCCGTGTTCCCCTCCCTTTTTTGAAGCTTCTCCCCGAAAGCCAAGCTGTATACTTTCCTGTAAGTTTTTAATAAAAAAGTATACGAAACTCAGGGCCGCGGCCGAGGAAGTTGACTTCAGACGGAAATTTACAGCTGTTTTGTGAAAAGGGAAGCCGGAAACGGTTGAAAACGTATATCTTTCACGCGAAAGATTCGAAAAAGATAGGAAGCGCCGTCAAAGAGCGACTCGCAAAAGCGTCGCCTTTATCGAAAATTGATTTCCGCGCTGCCTGTGCCGATGTCCAGGCCAAAATAATTTTTACTTTTATTTTTGATTTCCGAATAGGTCCCGCCTACCTCTTTTCCATCAATCGCGCAGTCACCCATATCGTTTTCCACCTCAATCGAATAGGTTTCCCTTGGAAGGTCTGTTGTCAGCAGGCATTTTCCCATGTCGCAGCCAACTTTAATGGTTCCCGCAAGGCTTCCGGACAGGTCCAAACTGCCTGTATCGATTTGTGCGTCCGCTCCTTTTCCAGTGCTGATCCGGCGTCCCTGGACCGTTCCCATGTCCAAGTCCAGCTTCATATAATCCACTGTTATATTGTCCATATTCAAACTTCCCGAACTGGTGCTAAACTCCATTTTTTCCGCATTTATATTGGAGATTGTCACGTTCCCCATATCGTTTTGGAGCTTTACCTGCTGAAAATCGGTTCCCTTTGGATAGTAAATACGCAGCTTTGGTTCTGTGTCTACGCCAAACGGGTCAAAGCTGAACCATGTGTAATTACCGGAGCCAGGTGTAATGACTAAGGTTCCGTTCTTTACTTCCACCTTGGGCTCATCGTACTTTTTATTATAACTCATTTCTACCGCGAAGCTTTTTCCTTCTATAAATTCCACATCCGCAAAATCGCTTTCCAGATCGATGGAGCTGAAATCCTCCACTTTCACGCTTTGTTCCTGAACCTCTCCGCCTCCGAAGGAGATCCACGGCACCCGCGCTTCCACTCCGGCCAGTCCCTGTATTCCCCCCAGAGCCAGCCCCGCGATTCCCAGGATCAGTCCCACACAAATGATAATCCCGCAAATAGTCAGAAACACTCTCATGCTCTTCTTCATCTTATCTTCCCTCCTTTTCTGTTTTTCTCATCTGCCTGCGGCAGCGGCCTTTCTGCATTTCCTTCGCTGTAAAGCGGACGAGGGCCTTTGCTCCGATGACTGCTCCTACACACAAAAGAGCGGTCAGTCCAGCGGATACCAGTCCCGTGCCAATCAGCAGCAGTCCCCCTGCCACACTTCCGGCCATCCCCGCGATTCCTACGCCGATAAGGCCAATCCCACTGATACACACAGCAGCTAGACTGACAATCAGGGCAAGGATCACAGCAAAGATACTGACGAATACGGCAAAGGCAACCGCTCCCAGAGCAATGGCAACGGGAAGCGCCACTGGCGCCGCAAATACACCAAGAACAATCCACCAAATGGCGGTCAATCCTTTTTTTGCGCCGCCCGATTCGTCCAGCTGGCGCACCGCGTAGTCCGCCTTGATCTGCGCCGCAATCCTGGATGGACTGCCCAGCTCCCGCAAGGCTTCCTGTTCCCGCTCCGGTCCCGCTTCATCAAAATATTCGCTGTAGTATTCCATTGCTGCCTGAATTTCTTCTTTTGGAAGCCTGGACAGCTCGGAAGCCAGCCGGTTCATAAATTCCTGTCTAGTCATTCCTTTCACCCCCAATTAATAAGGAATCGATTTGGTCTTTGTAGCGTTTCCATTCTTCTCTGTACATTGCACACTTTTGCGCCCCTTTTTCCGTCACACTGTAGTATCTCCGGTTCCGTCCCTGATACGGCTGGTCGTAGGTTCTAAGATATTCATCCTTCTGCAGCCTTCGCAGGACCGGATACAATGTGGATTCGGAAATGTCCAATACCTGTTTCATGGACTGGGTCAGCACATATCCATAGGTATCGCCTTTGGATAATACGGAAAGTACACACGCTTCCAGCAGTGCTGATTCGATTTTAAATCCCATAGGTCCTCCTTCTTTCTTGTATTATATTGTTTTACAATCAATACTATACGTCATATAATATTATTTGTCAAGCACTTTTCTATTTTTTTAGAAATCGGGAAATGAAAAAGCACACCATCTCTGATGTGCTGTCTGATCCTGCTATATTAAAATATTTTCCATTTCCTGCCGCAATTCTTCCGCGTTGGTAATGCTATTGACCCTGCGCCGGATGGCCGCGGAGCCGTGGACCCCTTTCAGGTACCAGCCTACATGCTTTCGCATCTCCCGCACCGCCGCGTACTCTCCTTTTTCCGCTTCCAGCCGGTCCAGATGAAGCAGCATCATCCGTACTTTATCTTCTAAGGAAGGGGCGGGCGGCTTTTCTTTTCCCTGCCAGATGGAAACGGCGTCCCGGAAGATCCAGGGGTTTCCCAGAGCGCCCCGGGCGATCATAACCATATCGCAGCCGGTTTCTTCCAGCATTCTGCACGCGTCTTCTCCGGTAAATACGTCTCCATTGCCGATAACCGGAATCGAAACCGCTTCTTTGACTTTTCGAATCATATCCCAGTCCGCGGTTCCGGTATAATACTGCTCCCGGGTCCTTCCATGCACCGCGACGGCAGCAGCTCCGGCGGCCTGGATAGCCTTTGCGGTCTCTACCGCATTGACGCTCCCTGCGTCCCATCCGATTCGAATCTTCGCGGTTACTGGTTTTCCCGCGGCGTCGGCAGTAGCCTTCACCAGATCGTAGATCAGATCCGGATTTTTCAGAAGGGCTGAACCCTCCCCGTTTTTTACCACCTTTGGCACCGGACAGCCCATATTGATGTCGATGAGGGCATTGCCCCGATCTTTCAGCTGGGTGGCGGCGTGAGCTAAAATCTCCGGTTCACTGCCAAAGAGCTGATACGCGATGGGCTCTTCTCCCGGCCATATTTTCAAAAGACGGTCTGTATTTTTATCTTTGTACCAGAGACCCTTTCCGCTGACCATTTCCGAATACACCAGCGCCGCCCCCTGCTCTTTTGCCAGGCTCCGGGTGGGAGCGTCGGTAACGCCTGCCAGAGGCGCCAGAAGGAAAGGATTCTCCAGTTCTATGTTTCCTATTTTTATCATTTGCGCCTTTTATTTTTTCTGTAAATCAGTTCCAAGCCCTCTAATGTCAGCAGCTTGTCTACATGGTCGATGCAGTCGATACCGCTGTCAATGAGAGTTGCCAGACCACCGGTAGCAATGACTTTTACCGGTTCTTCCGATTCACTGTATTCCTGAAGTTCTTTTTTCATTTTATGAACGATGTAATCCACCATTCCCATATGCCCGTAGACCAGTCCGGACTGCATGCTGTGGATGGTGTTCCGGCAGATCACAGTCCCCGGCTCTTCCAGCTCTACCTTAGGAAGCTTTGCCGTTTTTTCAAAGAGGGCTTCCGATGAAATTTTCAGTCCCGGGGCAATGGTTCCGCCCAGATATTCGGCTTTCTCGGAAACAGCGCAAAAGGTGGTAGCTGTTCCAAAATCAATGATGACAAGAGGGCCGCCGTACTTGGCATGGGCCGCTACTGCGTTTACAATACGATCCGCGCCTACCTGTTTTGGATTATCATATTTTACAATGAGTCCGGTCTTGATCCCCGGCCCGATGACCAGCGCCCGTTTGTTAAAGTATTTCATGGACAAGTGCTGCAGTGTAAACAGTACCGAAGGTACTACCGTGGAAATGATCACATCCTCGACCTCTTTCACGTTCAGTCCCTCATACTGGAACAACTGATTGATTACCATTCCGTATTCATCCGCGCTTTTGTTGTTGTCCGTTTCCAGTCTCCAGTTCTGGATCAATTCGCCATCTTTAAAAACGCCCAGTACAATATTTGTGTTTCCTACGTCAAATGCTAGTAGCATGGTTTTTCTTCTCCTTTGCTCTGCCGTTTTTGAATTTTACAAGCTATTATACTACAATTGCCGCCCTTTATAAATAAAATGGCGGCAATTCTTTTGTAATTTTTTTCATTTATTTGCGGTATGTTTTCCTACTCCATTTTATAGTCGCACCGCACAGTAACCCGGCTTTGTCCACCGTAGGTACAGGTAAACAGAGTCAGGTCATACTCACCTGCCGTCATTTCCTCCACCGCGGTAGGGGAAAGGGTGTCCAGCTCCTCCACCTGGTAAGAAAAAACGGCTCCTTCCATATCGGTAAAATACACCTCATCTCCAATAGACAGATTTTTAATGGGCCCAAAATGCCGAATGTAATTGTGAGCGGCGATAACAAGGTCATTGGTCTTTGTCGATCCGGAATAGCGGCAGGGAGAAAGCTCCATCCGCGAATAGCTCCAATCGCTCATAACCGGAAGCTCCAGTCCCAGAGCGGGGATGGACAAGTAGCCGATATAGGAATATCCATCGATCAGCCCTTCCGGATCCCGCTCCTGGATTTTATCGACCACCTGAAGCAGGGCGTTTTCCGAAAAAGCGCCTGCCTGCTTGTCCTTCCATTGGTTCCACAGAAAAAGAGACAGTGCCGCCAATATCAGCACGATTCCCGCAATCATAAGTATTATTCCAGTCTTACGCTTCATCTGGCCTCTCCTTTTTCCAGATGGAGTCATCCTCCGGCCCGCCTCATTGGGGCCCGCTCTCCATCCTAAAAGCCCGGTACAAGTTTGGCTTTCCACAATATTATACTACAATTGCCGCGATTTATAAATAAAAGGCGGCAATTTGCCCCCTCACATAAGGAAGCAGGAGGACAAGGGCAACTCTTTCATAAATTACGGAATTTGCTTTAGGCTTCCGATATTTCAACCATAAACTGTTCTATTAATTTATGGACACTCGTATATGGATTCATCGCTTTAATATTTGTAAATATACTTTTCCCCTCAGCGCCATACTGCTTTTCCAAAGCTCTTGCATTATCGATAGCTTTTTCTATATTACCGTTTTGAATTATTTCACGAGTCTTTCCCTTATGTCCTTTAGAGTACACGCTGCGTAAATGGGATGATAATCGTCGATAAATTTCTCTCTTTGATATCTTCTCTTCCACATCCTCAAAATGCATAAGCAGCCATGTTTCAAATAAATGGTTAGAAATCAGCAATTCATATTCAGTAGCTGCCAACACCACAGCTTGGATATCTGGCGGATCATCACAATCAAACGCCAAATATTTACCATAAGTATTGAATTTCTGATTATTTTTTTCATTATTCATAAATTCGTTTGCAAAATTTAGGACAGTCTGCGCATTTCCATTAGCGGTTTCCAAGATAACCTCTACATCAGTATACTTGTTTTTCTTAATAATCTCCGCAAAATAATCAAAATAATATTTCTCAGTTTTTCCTTCGCAAAATATGATGACACGTCCTATATTGGTTTTCTTTGTTTCTGAAAGGCGTTGTGGTGATAATTGTGTTCTACCCATTCAACTCACCTTCCATAATATCGTCATAATTAAAGATAGGAATAGCTCCATATTTCCCTTGAAGATAATCTTTATTAAAAGTTGCGTCCTCACGTACTTTCAAGTCAGAAAGCGCATATAAACTGGATTCCCCCCGTTCATTTTTATCTATAAATACCACCTCATCGCGTCGAAATTGATTATTATTTAGCAGTGAAATGTCATGGGTAGTGAAAATCAACTGGGCTTTTTTATTTTGACTTGAACAGAAAATATCTACAATTAACTTAGTTAATAGCGGGTGCAGTCTTGCGGACATTTCATCCACAATGAACACACCGCCATTTGAAATCATTTCAATTATATTTTGAATATAAGCCAAAAATCGGAGTGTCCCTGTAGACTCTTGACGTAAATCAAAAAGTTTTTCTCCAACTACATTTCCAGTTTCATCATAAATATCGTGTACAGTACGGACAACGTTTTCTTTCTTTTTTTTACCCGTACGCTCGTCAAAAATTATTTCTGTCTGCACATCCAAGCGTTTGATACCAACGTCAATTAAACGAAGATAATGTTCCACCTTTTTTCTATATGCCTTATTGCTAACAAGTTTTTTTGAAAGCCCAACCATTCCCGCAAGGCCTTTTACTGTAGACTCAAAGAGAATTTCAGTAAACACATTGTATTCCTTACTAAAGAAAGAAATGAAATCGCTCAGCACCACTTTTTTAGCTTCCTCATCCAGAAAATATTCGAGTACAGCAATATAAAGTCTCTCAGCAGGTAACTTTTTATAGGGCCCCAACAGCCTTTGATATTTGTTTCCAAAAGAAAGTTCCGTGCCAGTTCGTTCAAAGACTTTTTTATCATTAATAAATAACCATTCATTTAAAACTTCCTTAGCTGTGCACTCAAAACCATACTGTATCTGCTTATCATTATGCAAAAATATAATATCAAACTCTGAAGCATTATTTGTATCATTTGATAAACCAAATGGTTCCAATTTCATTTTCATACCGATTTCATTGGATTCAAAATCCGCCTTCTCATTTTTGTTGATAAACTGAGAAAAGATATACTGTTCAAAAAAGAACATTGCCGAGATTAAGTTAGACTTTCCTGATGCGTTTGCGCCATACAAAGCCGTTGTTTTTAGAAGACCAAGTTTGTCATTCACACGTATGACGTGAGTGGGATGCTGCACATACGCAGTTGCCCTCATATCAAGTATCGATTCATTTTTAAATGAGGTGTAGTTTTTTACCTTAAACATTAATAACATTAGTCTTTACCTCCAAAATAGGACATTTCTATTTTAGAGTATATCCATTAAGACCAAAAAGTCAACACAATTACCGGCTTTTTCGTAAATTTAAAGCTTAACGATAAATTTATTTATCATTTACTCTTATAATTATCGAAAATATCGTTTTTAAAAGCGAAAAAACACCTATTTATTATAATATAAATTTCAGACTTCAAATCAGCAAAGATGAATACAACGCATTGAGGCCACAAATTGTGGCCTCAAAAAAGGTGACGCGGATGATCGAAAAAAAATCACGCTGATCGACGGATGTGGGGATTATCAATTACGCGTCATCTTCCTTCCCCTTAGAACGCATTGTCCAGCCCGCGGCAAACAGGCACATTCCCAGCGCGGCCATTACCGGCACCGGCCAGTTCAGCTGCCCGGTCTGAGGCAGCTTGGGATTCCCGGGCTTCGTTGGCTCGGGTTTGGTTTTCGTCAGCACACTCACTTTTGGAGCGGCGTTCACGTCATAGATGTAGGCGCCGTTCTCTTCCATAGGGACGCTTATCAGGAAAGGAGCAACGGCTTCATAACCTGGGGCGGCTTCTTTTTGGACCACCAGATACAGCCCCAGGGTTAGCTTCTTTGCTGTTACAGTGCCGTCAGCGCCCAGTTTTACTGTTTTCCCTTCCAGCTTCTTGGCGGAAGCGTATTCCGCAAGGTTTTCCGCCAGCCCGGGAGACTCCAGATTGTCCAGGGATTTTCCGCAGCCCGCAAAGTCTCCGGTCAGGGAGAAGCTGTAGTTTCCGTCATCCTCCGCTACAGTGCCTACCTGATACAGGCTCAGGCTTCCGCCGGAAACAGCAGTTCCATTATAGGTCATAGCAACAGAAATGGAGCCGGTCCGGGATGTGTCCGGCACCTCATGCGCGTAAGCCGCCGCGCCCATGAAGCACCACAGCAGCAGGGACAGCAACAGCACAGACAATCGTTTTTGTATTTGCATTTCGAATTCCTCCTATTTCTTCCGGGTTCTTTTACGGGTTCGGATTAGTACCCCCACCGCCAGCAATACCAGAATAGGCGCCGCGACCAGCGAGGCTGTCACCAGCGAATCCACTTGCATGGCGTCCGCTGTCACCCGGGCAGTGGCATTTTTCACCCGATGCCCGCGCGCCAGCAGCCGGTGCGTGTTGACACCATAAGGCGTACAGGTTACCAGGGTGCAGTAGTCCTTTCCCTTCTCGATCTCCAGATCGCTGAGATCCTGTGGCTCCACAATGCGGATCTGATCGATCTCATAGGTCAGCGTTTCGTCCAGCACAGAAAGCAGGAAGGTGTCTCCCTCTTCCAACTGGTCCAAGTCGGTAAACAGCTTTGCGCTGGGAAGCCCCCGATGGCCGGAAATGACGCAGTGCGTGCTCTTTCCTCCTACGGGAAGGCTGGTTCCTTCCAAATGGCCGACTCCCATCTGCAAAACAGACTCGTCTGTGCCGTGATAAATAGGAAGACGGCAATCGATGGCGGGGATCTCAATATAACCAATTACATTGGTTTCCGGTACGCTGAGCAGAGATTCGTAGGTTTTCAGCTCCGCGTCCGTCATGGTAAAGCGATCGGTCTTGCCCAGCAGCGTCTTATTGTATTCTTTGGCTTTGGCCCGCAATTCCTCATAAGTCTCCTTGTTCAGCCCGGCAACCTGCCTGACATAGCCAGCGATGGCTCTGGACTGATGCAGGGAATTCCAGTAATCACTGATGGTCGGGTACAGCAGCAAGGACAGCCCTACAAGAAAAACCAGTATTAAAAGGAGGGTTGAAATGGTGTTTTTTTGTAACTTTTTCATACAGGGTTCTCCTTGTCACTGCGATCTGGCGTCACAGTGGCAATCTGAATTTTTATTTTGCCGAAGGCGGGAGGGAAAAGCCCCTCCCTTTCGGCTATAGAATAAGTGTTGATTGATGTACGCTTATTTCTTTACGCTCATGCGCCGTCTGACAACTAAAAGGACGCCCGCTCCGATGACGAGAATCGCTCCCAGCAGATAGAACAGAGTGGTGCCCATGCCGCCGGTAGATGGCAGGAGGGAGCCGGCGCTGTTTGCAATGCTTGCTTTAGACTCCAGAACCGTTACATCTTGGTCAGTCGCACTTGATCCAGCGATGCGAACCTCTACAGGGTCCTTCAACAGGTTGTAACCGTCAGGAGCCTTTGTTTCCAGCAAATAGTATGTGCCGTCTTTCAGGCCCTTAAATTCAGCTGCGCCGTTAGCATCGGTAGTTACAGACATAGCTAAGCTCTGATCGTCTGTCCAATTAACCTCGTTTTTCTCTGTCTCGGTTGTTGCTTCCTTATACTGATAGTAACTACGACTGCCATTATCATTTTTTTTATAGAGAACAAATTCTGCGCCAGCTAATTTCTTACTTTCATCCTTAGAATCGTACTTATCTATAACAATTTTAGCGCTGTAAACTTGCTCTTCATCTGTAATTGTTTTAGTTAGACTACAATTAGTAGGGTCATGACTATATTTCAGAGTCGCCTTGTTCTTTGAAATAACAGAAACCGCATGTTCATTTACTGTAGCGGAATATGTAATTACAATAGGCTCGCCAACTTTCAAATCCTTAATACCTGTAATCTTCAGCACAAAGTCAGCGTCTTGTTCGCTGATGTCTTTTTTATATGAAATCGTATATTTGTCGGTACTCAATTCAGTTTCATTAACTGTAATTTTAACGTTATTATCAAATGTCAGTCCCTCAGACATCTTATCTGTAACTTCATAGGTATAAGTCTCAAATCCCGTATGGTCAGGCACCTTGGAGTTAATGGTATAGTGTACAGTCTGCCCAACTTCAACACTCTCTGCGTCATCTACTTTATCAAATGTAATTTCGTTTTTGTCATGAATGATAACATCGGCGTCTGTAGTTGTCAGATTGCACAGAGCTCCGCTTGTGCTGCTTACAAAATAATATCCTAACTCCAGCCCTGTAGCTTTAACCGCACTATCATCTCCGTCAGGAGTCGTAAGCACAGTACCCGTTTTGTCCGTTACATTAGCTTTTAACGTGTTGGCAAAGGCAGCAGCGCTGAATCCCGTTCCCATAGTAACCACATAGGTATCTGACTGCCCCGACGCTTTTGTTATTGTTAACCCCTGTATATTAGATGAATAGCTATCGTCGTTGTTTTTCGAGGCAATTACATTGAACCATGCCGAGTTGGTACTGATAGTATAGGAATAGGCCGACTTATCCGCCTTATATGTAACATCAAAAATTTTATAGGCGGTGTATATCTGGTTGCTCTGTGGGTTATCGATTGTAATGGACCCTGTCGTAGTTCCATTTTGCGCAAACACGGTACTGGTCATCCCCAGAACCATAAGCAATGTCAGTAATATACCGACAAGTTTCTTTGTTTTTTTCATTCTTCCTCTTTCCTTTCCTTATAAAACAATTTATATTGAGTATCATTCCGGCGGAGCCGGTCAGGCTCCGCAATCAATGGAGGTTATACTAATTCATATCCCTCCTTTCACGTCGGCGTCTCAATGAGTACCCGCATCCCGCGGCTCCCGCCATGAGCAGAAGCCCGCCAATGGTAAACAGCGTTGTTCCGTTTCCGCCTGTATTCGGCAGCTCATAGCCCGCGCTGTTGGTGACAGTAACAGTCAGCCCATCTTCACTGATGGCGTAATCGGTAGTGGCAAGCTGAGCGATTGTGACTTTGCCACCCGCCACAGTCAGAACCACCGGGCCGCTGAGAAGATTGTAGCCTGGCGGCGCTTCTTTTTCTATCAGATAATAGGTGCCGTCAGGGATATGGGAAAAGGTGATTTTCCCCTCACTATCGCTGGTCAGCTCCGCCGCCTCGCTCTCAGCTGTTGTCCATCCGCCTGCAGTAGTGCCGCCTGTAACGTAATACGTTTTACACGTCCCTTCATCGGTCTGTGCCTCATAATACAGGCTAAACTTCGCGCCGGACAACTTTTTATTTGGGTCTGCGGTGTCTGCCTTTACAATAGACAGATCCGGCAGCCCAGTATTGGTAAACTCTACCTTAGAGGTGGTGTCCGCCTTAGTCGTTCCATCTTCCTGTGCCTCTATCTTCCAGTACAGCTCGCCTGAAACCTTGCGATCTTCTCCTATGCCAAATTCATAGTTTTTATAGCTTTTTTCGCCAGCGTCAGTCAGTACCTTTTCCCTCGCCGTGGTGCCGTAAGCCCCATCGGCGGTTTCCGTAATCGTATATTTGGTTCCGGCAGGCAGGTTCTCGATCACCGCAACCTGTCTATCAGACAGTGTGATCTTCCCGGTTCCTTCTGTTAGTGTGCCTGTTATTGCTTTTCCGTTTTCATCTGTTACAGGCGTCCGACCCGTTTCTCCATTAATCTGATAAACCTTATATGTATAATCACCGGTCAGCGCCTTGTCCTGGGAGTCGGTCAGCTTTACAGTAAAGGTAAAGGTATCATTGCTCTTTTCCGGAGCCTTCTCAACGGTTTTGCTGATTTCCAGGTCCCCGCCCCCGCGCTTGTCAGTCACCTGAATGTAGGTGCTGCGGGAAAACAGGTTGTAAATATCGCCCTCTCTAGGGCCGTACTTGGTCAGGTCCGTGTAGTCTGCCCCATCCAGAAACTCTTCATCATTATAATCGGAGTCCTGATAGATTTTCAGAGACGCCCAGCCCTCATCGGTGTAGAGTCTTCTGGTATCCTCACCCGCTTGTGTTACCATTGCGGGCACCGTCTTCTTGTTCATATCTGCTTCCCGGTCTTTATTGAGGGAATAATTGAACAGCCTGTTAGTATCGGAAGCGGAATATTTCAGATATGTAAGCATAACCTCATTACTGCCATTCTTTTTCAATTCCCAGTTCGTCGTTGTATCATCAAGGTCAAACTGGAAGGTGCCAGCCTGTGCTGTATTCACCGCCAGCTTTGTGTAAATCCAGGTAAGTGTCCGATCAATATCCCCCTCGGTCGCAAAGGCTGCCAGTGTGGATACCACATAACCCGGACCCCGGGCCACCTTTACGCCGTCATCCGCAGTCCCCGCATTGGCGTAAATTGCGTCCTTCGTCACCAGAACCATGGATTCCGTATTGTTTATTTCATATCCATCCGGCGCGCTAATTTCTCTTACATAATACGTTCCTTCTGACAGATTAGTAAAGATCGCCGTTCCCTGCTCGCCGGCAAATTCATTATATGCCGTAGTCTCTACTTCCACCGGCTCGATCGTTGTATTATCCTGCGTAATGGATCCGTTATTTGGAGCAATATCATAGTCCTTTCCCAGAGACACATTGTTTCCGCCCTCGTCCACATAGTAGACCTTGCCATCCTCTTCTTTTACCTTGTACAGGGCAAACTTAGCTCCGTTGACTAATGTGCCATCCTCATCCAGCTTTTGAACCAACAGCCGGTTGTTGATATTAGGCACATTGATGTCCGCGCCGAAGGAGCGGGAAAAGCTGTGTATGCCGGTGGTTTGATCGGCATCAACCCGCTTTGTGTTCGCTACGGTGATCTTCTCCCAATCGGTTTCGCTGCTCCAGTAATAGGCGACGGTATACTTTGTATTTTCCTTTTCACTATCACCTAACATATAATAATAACTGTTTATATCGCCGGGCAGGTTAGTCAGATTCAGCTCCATGCCGCTGCCTCCCAGCTGAAACTCCACGTCCCCGTAATCCTTGGCCGCCTTCGCTGTTTTGATGACCGCATTGATAAAGTCGTCCCCGCTTGCGTTATCATCCACCTGGGTAACCGTATAGCCATCCAGGTCGCTTCCATAGACTGGTTTCCAGTTATTCTGCTTACTCAACTCGCCAGTGTTAGCCTCTCCTTCATATTTCAGCACCACCGCAAAGAGAGTTCCATTTGTGGTGTCGTTATCAAAATCGTAGTAGGGCTGCTTAGAGTTATTGTTATCAACCATCTGGAGGGTATTAGGCGCTGTCACCAGCAGATTGGAGGACGCCCATACTCCGGAACCATAAGTGTTATTACACGAAAGAAGCTTGTGATTGACGATCTCAAGATAAATTTCATCCGAAACCAGCCGGTAGCCCTCAGGAACCTGAATCTCCCGCAGGATAAAGTGTGTCCCAAACAACTCCTCCAGTTCCTTCAAGGTGTAAGGCATCTTGTCCTCGTCCAAAAAGATCATCTGCCCAGCAGCATTAGTGGTTCCTGTGTAAAGCGCTTTTACTAAGGTCTTTCCGTCCGAGTCCACAATATCGCCGTAGGAATCGCTATTCTCACTCAGATTAAATCTGTAGTCCACAGGAAGGGAGACCGTTTTTCCATTCACCGTGTCAAGGTAGTGGTAATCATCATTTCCGTCCTTTTCCGCAGCATACACAGCGAAGGTTGCGCCTTCCACCTCTTCTCCATACTGGTCTACCTTGCATATCCCTGTGGAAGGAATCGCGGTCAGGTTGTATTTCAGGTCCAGATTGGAGTCTGTGTTGCCCCGCTCAAGATAGTAAAACTTCAGCGTGTGATAGGTATTGTCGGCAAAGGTATTGTCTGTCCAGCTGTCCGTATCCTCTGTATTCATGCCAGCCTCTTCAAAAGCCTTCTTAAGCGTTGTGGACGTTGTTTTTGTGCCGCCCTCGTTTGCAATGGTTACATTTCCCGATTGAAAATCAATGGATACACTGGTTCTGTCATGGATCCCTCCCAGGTCGGCCACCAGGACATTGTCAATGAAGATCCACACATCATCGTCTCCCGCAAACTCAAAGGTTGTAGGCACGTTATGCCCGGAATCCGCATAGCCCCCGGGGCGCTGCACGAACCGACTGGTCAGGGTCATGCCAAAATAGTGGTTGATGGCAGAATCTATAGACTCAAGGTCCGCCACCTCTGGCATTTTGTTAAACGGGAAAAACTGTCCGTCAGGGCTGGAGCCTCCATGTTTTACTCCCCAGTCTTCGTACAAGGTAACCTGATTGGTTTTCTCGTCCAGCTCGGCAAAATTCTCTTGACTGTTGTAATAGTAGTAACCTGCCTTATCCACCTGCAGCAAACCGCCCACATTGCGATGCACACTCCGATAAGCAGCAGAATCGCCGTCATAACTCGGGTCAAACAGGTATTTCAAAGACTCTTTCAGATTTACGTCATTTTCTACATTTCCCAGCGTAGAAGGCTCTGGCTTAAAAACATCCTCGTTTCCCGAAAGAGCCGGATAGCCGTCTTGCAAAGTAGATGCAACGATCCCCTGATAAGGAAGTCCTGCTTTTCCAGTCCAATTGTTCCAATTGCCGTTAGCGCTAGCGTCTTTTCTGAATTTCAGCGCATGATTTCCATTAATTCCGTTGAAAAAATGATTCGTATCGTCATTATTGTCTGGCTCATCCCTATTGGTAATCCAATAATCGAACATGTTAATGACCGTACTGGATGGCGTTACCGCGTCCGTTACTGTTTTATAATTCCTGTAGTAAACATTGCTGCGGGCCGGTTCCAGCCCTGTAGTATCCTGGATCTGCACATACCAATTCTCGTCTACCTGAACATAGCTGGCAGGGGTCAGGTTGTCTTGGGCGTTATATGCGCTTGGCGCATAAGTAATCGGACAGTTTGCGGTATCTTCGGGATCAAAGGAGTACCCGTAGCTTCCATACGCCTCTTCAAAATAGGAGACAGGAAGCAGGTAGCTATTATCCTCCTGCCCCTGCAGTACATCCGTAATCTCACTACCTTCACCGTAACCAGCTGCCATATTATAGCTTTTCTCCGTGCTGTTCTCCGTGCTACCCCAGGCCCACATCCAAAGCCGGAACGCAGCTACCCCAGAGGACTCGTCATTTGCAAGCGGCTGAATTTCCTCCTCCGCGCTTTCCTCCGCAGCGGAGGACTTTTCAGAGGCTTCCGTCACGGAATTGGAGCCTTCATCGGAGGCGGCCGTTGCGGATGCGGACTTGGAAGTTCTCTCACTGGCCTCTGTCTCATTGGACGCGGTCTGATCCTGGCTGGCCTGGGCGCTTTCCGCCAGCTTTCCCGCTTCCAGTGTAATAGCCGGAAGAGTCAATGCGTAGATGGTACAGAATACTACCGCGCAGGCCAGACAAGCTACAGCGATTAGCCATTTCTTCTTCTGCCTGCGGGCGCTTATATATTCTTTGACGGCCTTCGGCGCCATATTTGTTTTCATATCAATTCACCAACCTTCCGTTTATTGCACAACTCCAAATCCGGACAAAGGCCAGATTCGGAATACGATCTTTCCTACAATCTGTTCATCAGAAACACAGCCTACCGATTTGCTGCGGGAATCCACCGAAACCGAACGGTGATCTCCCATTACAAAAATTCTGCCATCGGGCACCTGGTAGGGCAGGTCAATCTCACATTCTCCCAAAGCCTTCTCCGTTAAATACGGTTCCTCCAGCAGCCTGCCGTCCACATAGACGTTTCCTTCCTTGTCAATGTCTACCCATTGACCGGGCCCTGCTATATACCGTTTGACCAGCAGCTTGTTCCCATAGTAAAAGCTGATTAAATCTCCCTGCTCAAACTCGCTGGTTCTGACAGAGGCCACCATGTCACCCTGGGTCAGTGTTGGATTCATAGAACTGCCATAAATCTGCAGCACCGGCATAACAAATACAGATATCAGGACCGCAACGGCAGCCACAACCACAAGCGAAAAGACCGTACTGCGCAGGACTTTCATGTAGCGCCTGACCGCAAGCACCCGGTCCAGTTCCTTTCGAACCTGCTCAGCGGTCGGTCTTTCGCCAGAAAAGACGGGCTTTTTCGTTGAAAAGCGCATCTGCCATATGCGGTCAAATGGGTTTTGTATCCCGCGCTTTTTTCCGCTCATTCTTTATCACCGCGTTCCCGCGTCATACGCTGTATATTTTCAAGGTATTGCCGGACCGCCCGGTCCGCAGCGTCAAACACGCCGTTTAATTTCAGTGCAGCCTCCGCCAGTGTCCCCGCCTGATCAATGGCGATCCGGCGGTCAGCGAGAGCCTTTTGCGTTTCTTCCAGGCTTTGCTTTAATTTTTCGTTTTCTTCCATCTGCGCCAGAAGCATTTCCAGCAGCTCCGCTCGGTTCAAGCGTCTCAAGTCCTTGTCCGTCATGTAACCTCCACTCAATGCTCGTACATAAAATAAAAAGAGTAGCCGCGGCTTCCGTCTACTCCGATTGTCTCCTCAGCAACACCACGAAAAAAATTTCCTGTCCTTATATGGCCCGACTACATATCCATGATGACTGCAAAAGCACATAATATCCATTATGTGATATTGCGGAAAACCCGCTCCAACATAATATCCATTATGTAGTTTATATTCTAAAATGGCGCAGGCCATTGCGCGACCCCCATAAATTTTCAGGCACAAAAATCCACATCCTCTTCCTGATTTTAGAAAAATTAGATATGAGGGTGTTGTTGCGCTGCCTGCGTATTCTTTTCTTATTTTTTTTAGAATCCGCTAAGCTATTTTTACGTCTTTTTTTGAAAGCGCTTTCTTTTCCGCAAAGAGCTCTTGCTTTTCGACATTTTCTGTGGTATCGTATTTTATGTAAATAGAATAAATATACTCGACAACAGGTCAGGTTTCACTACATAATGGATATTATGTGGTATTTTTTTTGCCCGTTATACGACCAGACCCAGCCGATCCAGCTGACGGCGGTGTTCGCTGCCGGTGGTCATAATGTAAATTCGAGTCGTGCCGATGCTGCTGTGTCCCAGGATATCCGCCAGCTTTGCGATATCTTTCTCAAGCCTGTAAAACGCGCGGGCAAACAGCTTGCGCAGATTGTGCGGAAAAACCTTGCTCGCTTCCACCCCCGCCTTGCCGCAGAGTCGTTTCATCCTCGCCCAGATATTGCTCCGATTCAGAGGCCTGCCGCTCCTAGTGATGAAAACAGCTCCATTTCTGACGCTGTTCCTCTTAATGTATTTCTGCAGCAGCTTTCTCAGCTTGCCTGGAATCAGGATGGTTCGGATCTTTCCTTTGCAGTGAATCTCGACCTGTCCCTTTTCCACCGCTTCCACGGTAAAATACTGAAGCTCCGAAACCCGTATGCCCGTGCCGCAGATAGTTTCCATAACCATTCTGAGCTGCGGCTGGTCCTTTGCCGCGTTTAGCAGGCGCATGTACTCCTCTTTGGTCAGCTGTTTTTCCTCCGCGCAGTAGGTCTGCCGCTGAGTTTTCAGGCTTTTCACTTTACAGTTGTCTAGTCCGAGAAAGCTAAACAGGCTGTTAAGACTGGCCAGCATGGAATTGATGGAGCGAACTGCGTAGCCTTTTTCCACAAGCAACTCTTTCCAGGCTAAAACCTGTCCCTTTGTCACTTCCTTCTCCCCTGTGAAAGCAAAAAAAGCCCGGGTGTCCCTGAGATACTTTTCCACAGTTGCCGCGCTTTTTTCCTCCTGGGTCAGATAATTGCGAAATCGATTCAGGTCCTGTAGGTTTAATCTTTTGTTCTTCATTTCTATCGCCCTCCTGTGTAATTGATAGAATCAATGCTCTTATTGTATCCAATCTATAAAATCTTTTACACGATTCTTCCAAGGAGAAACACAGAACACACAAAAATCCGGCAGCCTGTATGACTGCCGGATTTTTATTTTCAAGTTTTAATAATCCTCGTTTTTCGCAAAGCTCTATTTCAGCGTAACCAGAACATCTCCCGCGTTTACGGAAGCTCCCTTTGTCGCAGGGACTGTATCAACGGTTCCCGCCGCAGGCGCCATGATCTCATTTTCCATCTTCATGGCTTCCAGAATGATGAGAACATCTCCCGCGTTTACAGCCTGACCCGGTGTAACCTTGACTTCCAGAACAGTTCCCGGCATCGGCGCGCTTACGGAGTTCGCGCCTGCTGATGGTGCCGGTGCCGCCTTAGGAGCCGCTGGCGCTGGAGCCGGTGCCGCCGCAGGGGCAGGGGCTGCTGCCGGAGCTGGTGCTGGCGCTGGAGCCGCGGATGGCGCTCCGCCGGCTTCTTCTACTTCTACTGCATATGTCGTTCCGTTTACAGTTATATTATACTTTTTCATTTTCGTTTACTCTTCCTTTCCTGGTATATAGAATGCTTCCCTAAAACTTTCTGCTGTCGATGCAGTCCGCGCGTCCCGCGTCGCCCCAGGCCGTTGTGTCACCTGAGATCCTTCGTATCTTCCGAACCACCAGATTGTTTGCGGAGCCGCCTTCATAGGCCGCGATAGCGGCGGATATGACCGCGATCAAGGTATCATCCGCGGCGGCTGCCGTTACTGTCTCTGGCGCTGAGGGCGCGGCGGCGGCATCCGTCGTCTGCGGCGCCTTTTCTCCTTTGTTAGGACGATAAGTAAATTTTGTCATAACCGCGATACATCCCCAAAGCAGGATAAGGACCAGAAATGTGATGCCCATACCCATCAGGGTTGTAATACCGGCTCCCGCCAGTTTTTCACCCATTGACAGGCTATGTATCGTATCGGGGTTCGCGAATTGTTCCATTAAGCTCATTTATGCCACCTCCTACAGTGGAATATTACCATGCTTTTTAGCCGGCAATGATTCTCTCTTTGTGCTCAGCATATCCAGCGCGCTGATGATTCTCTGTCTTGCTGTAGCTGGTTCAATAATATCATCTACATATCCCATCTCAGCCGCTCTGTACGGATTGTTGAACCGCTCCTCGTATTCCGCGATCTTTTCCTGTCTCTTGGCTTCCGGATCATCGGCCGCCTTGATATCCTTTTTAAATACGATGTTGGCTGCTCCTGCCGCTCCCATTACCGCAATCTGAGCGCTCGGCCATGCCAGTACCATATCGGAGCCCAGCTCCTTGTTGCACATGCCGATGTAAGCGCCGCCATAGGCTTTTCTCAGGATCATAGTTACCTTAGGAACGGTGGCCTCGCAGTACGCGTACAGCATCTTCGCTCCGTGGCGGATAATGCCGCCGTATTCCTGATCCGCTCCCGGCAGGAATCCAGGAACATCTTCGATGGTCAAGAGAGGAATATTGAACGCGTCGCATCTTCTGATAAACCTCGCGGCTTTATCGGAAGCGTTAATGTCCAGGCAGCCCGCTCCGAACTTAGGCTGATTGGCGATAACGCCTACGGTAGCTCCATCCAGCCGGATAAAGCAGGTCACCATGTTCTTTGCGTAATGCGGCATTACATCAAAGATTTTACCTTCATCCGCAATTTTCGTAATGATGTCATAAACATCATAGGCTTTATTTGGATTATCCGGAATAATATCATTGAATTCCGGGATCATTCTGTTTGGATCGTCGTTTGTCGCATAAATCGGCGCGGTTTCCAGATTGTTGGAAGGCATGTAGCTGAGAAGCTCTCTTACCTGCATCAGGGTCTCTGTGTCGTCTGTGCCGATAAAGTGAGCCACGCCGCTGACAGAATTATGTGTCATCGCGCCGCCCAGCTGCTCTGCGGAAATATCTTCACCAGTAACCGTTTTAATAACTTCCGGTCCGGTTATGAACATCTGGCTTGTTTTATCTACCATAAAGATAAAGTCTGTAATTGCCGGTGAATAAACAGCTCCGCCCGCGCAAGGTCCCATGATAACGGAGATCTGCGGAATAACGCCGGATGAAATGGTATTGTTGTAAAAGATCTTACCAAAGCCGGACAGCGCGTTAACACCCTCCTGGATTCTGGCGCCGCCGGAATCGTTCAGTCCTACAATAGGAGCGCCCATTTTTAAAGCCATTCCCTGAACCTTTACGATTTTTTCAGCGTGATATTCACCCAGTGAACCACCCAGCACTGTGAAATCCTGCGCGTACGCAAATACCAGACGTCCGTCTACTGTACCATAGCCAGTAACAACGCCATCGCCAGGAGCTTTTGTGTCAGCCATATCAAAATTGGTGCATCTGTGAGAAACAAACACATCGATTTCAACGAAGCTGTCATCATCGAAGAGAATATCAAGTCTTTCTCTCGCGGTCAGCTTTCCCTTTTTATGCTGCGCGTCGATTCTTTTCTGTCCTCCGCCCAGAGCAATTTTTTCTTTAAACTGGCGAAGTTCTTCAAGCTTGTTCATATATATTTCCTCCTTAAAGTAATTTGGATGTTTCGTGAAATATTTATCAGTGCATGGTACACCAACCTCACTATAACGTAAATCGACCCTTTTTGCAACCAAATTTCCTTTGTATACATTATTCTTACAATTTCTCAAGGTCAATAAAATCAATGGGTTGCGCTCTTTAAGAAACCTTTTGCTTTCCTTTATATAAACCTTAAAAAAAAATGCGCTCCCCTATATGTAGAAACCTTCGTTCTTTCATCTACCAGATACACTCTTTTCCATTTACAAGTCCAAAACAGTCCTGTCCCAAAAGATCCAGCAGGCATAAAATTCCTTTGCGGCGCCAAACTATTCTATGAGAGCTGGCCTTATAAAATCAAAAAAAGCAGGCGGCCAGGTCTAATACGAATCCCATAGGAGGTAAAGTTCATGGATATGGGCGATATGAAATCAAAGGATATCGGCGCGTTGGTTTCCGCAGGTCTTGTAAACCGAGGCCGGGAGATCCTGAAAGCGCGGGAAGAGCAAAAGGCGCCGGAAGAAGGCGCGGTTTCCGGTCAGATTCCCGGCACCATCCAAAACCAAAATCTAGGCCACAACTCAAAAAAAGAGGGGCTGGGACCTAATACAAAACGGTAATGTTAACATCCCTTTTAAATCAGGGCAATGTTAACAAAAATCAAAACCACCGGTTGAACCGGTAGTCTGAACAGGCCCTATAAGGGCCTATCTCCTGTGGTAGCGCCCTAAAGGGCGCG
>JAJCKG010000030.1 GCA_020558355.1 bacterium 210820-DFI.6.37
GTTTAAGAGAGGGAGACGGCTCAGAGGAGCCGTCTTTTTCTTTTGCTTAATTCTTCTTGCCTGTATGAAAGAAGAAAGAATCAAAAATATCAATTGTCTCATCATGGGGCGGCGCTTGATAGCCGCCCTCCATAATCAAAATTCTATCCGCAATGCTTATTGAGCATTTTTTTTTTGCGCCCAATTACCTGGATCCATCATGTCCAATTGTGATAAGCACGCTTTGCGATGGGAAAAAATTAAAAAAAATTCCGCTATCGTTTGTTTGACAGAAACAAGTTATGCACTTATCATATAGGAAAAGTAGTAAATTGAAGGTGGTGAGTAGATTGTACAGAACTTTATTAGTTTTTGATAACTATTACCTACTCAAAGAATTGCAGGAGCTTGAGGTTTGGGGTGTGTGTTCTGAGTTTGAAATAACTACGGTTCTCAGAGATGGGCAGTCTGCTTATCAGGAAATGAAACACAATCATTATGATTTAATTATAACGGAAATCAGGATTACTGGTTTAGACGGATTAGAGCTTTTGCGTTTAGTGAGGGAGGAAAAGCTTTGCAATCATGTGGTATTATGCAGTGAGTTTTCTGATTTCGATTACGCAAGACAGGGAATTATTTTGGGAGCTTTTGATTATTTGGTGAAACCTTTTCAAGAGGATATCGTTTTTGAAATATTTAACAGAATAAAAAATGAGGGTTTTAAAAAATTAGAAACCGAGATCTATTATGGCGAAGAAATTTTAAACTGTTTCAGGGAGAGAAATAATGAGATATATACATATCTCCCTAAGATGCTGGAAGCAATATATAATCAAAATGGAAATTTTTTGGGCGCGGATAAAAGCGTGAGGAAAATTTATGAGACAGTAATTGATGGAGTCTATGATGAAAATGAATGGTTGGACCTGTACATAGCACAGCATGATTTTTATACACTGGATGAAATTCATGAAGGAAGATTAGACAGCTATAAGAATTTTTATGGTAAAAAAATAATAAAACTTTATGAACTTTACTGCGAGCTGTTTCCAAAGGTAAATAATGATCAGATAAAAAAAGTGATTGTATACATCCTTAATAATCCGGAAAGCGAATTAAAGCAGAAGGATTTGGCCGCAAGGCTTTATATGAACGCGTCTTATTTCAGTACAGTATTCGGGACGCATACGAATCTCAGGTTTGTTGATTACCTTTTGAATGTGCGTCTGTACCGCGCTGCGTATCTATTACAGCAATCTCCGCTTAAGATTGTTGAAATAGCCCAGAGACTTAATTACAAGGATACTGGATATTTTTCGCACTTGTTTAAAAAGAAATTTGGTGTTACGCCATCTGAATATAAAATGAAAGAGGAAAATCTAGAATTAGGAGGTTTTTTTTAGATGAGTTGGGAATACACTGAACCGGTTCGGATTGTATTTGGCAATGGAAAAATTCATGAGATTAGAAACTATATGGAAGGGATTTGTAACCCATTATTAATTACAGAGCCATTTTTTTTAGACCGTCCCGTGGTACAGGAGATAAAGAAGGAATGTGGGATAAAATCCATATTTAGTGATATCTCTCAGAATCCAGATATAACACAGGTAAATGCCTGCAGTAAACAGATTCGAGAAGAACAAATTGGTGGAATCATTGCTTTAGGGGGCGGGAGCACAATCGATTTAGCGAAAGCTGCCTCTATCGCGGTAGAGCGGATTGAGGAATATCATTGGAATGGCAAGAAAGTTCCGGACAAGCATCTGCCGATTATCGCAATTCCAACCACTGCGGGAACAGGCTCTGAAGTAACATGTGTATCCGTTCTGACGGATAGAAAAAGACGCTATAAAGCTCCGATTGTTTCCAATAGCTTTTATCCAGTAATGGCGGTAATTGATCCGGAACTTACCTATACGTTATCCCCTTATCTTACAGCAGCTTCGGGAATTGATGTTTTATGTCACGCGGTAGAAGGCTATTGGAGCAAAGGCCATCAGCCTATTTGCGATGTGTTGGCGATACATGCGATCAAACTCGTAATGGAATATTTGCCGATTGCCTATGATAATCCAAAACATTCGCTTGCAAGAGAAAAAATGGCAGAAGCGTCTGTGATTGCGGGGATGGCGTTTACTTTGCCGAAAACAACATCAAGCCACGCCTGTTCGTTTCCACTCACCAATATATATAAGATACCGCATGGGGAAGCTTGTGGCCTTACAATTGACTATTTTATCCGGGTAAATGGGTCGGACGAACACGCGAATAAACTTTTTGACGCGCTTGGTTATCGGAATGCTGACGCGTTTGCAAAGGACGTGGAAGCTTTGAAAAAAACATTGAAGCTGCGCCAGGATCTAAAGGATTTCCATTTATCCGAAACCCAGATCAGAGAACTGGTAAAGGAAAGCCATCATCCTAATATGCTGAACAATCCGGTGTCTGTCACCGATGAAATTTTATTTGAGCTATATAATAAATTGTCTTAAAAAATGATTATTATCTGGAAGGGAGAACAATGAGCAAATTAACAAGAGAAGAAATTATTAAATATGATCGGGAATATAATCAGCATCCCTGGTTGCCCGGGGGCGTAAGCTCTATTCCCATTGAGAAAGGGGAGGGGATATTTTTTTGGGATTATAACGGAAAAAAATATTATGATATGTCAAGTCAGCTGGCAAACGTAAACCTTGGATACGGAAACCAGGAAATCATTGACGCAATTAAGAAACAGGTGGAGGTTCTTCCATACATCGCGCCTGCGTTTGCGTCAGGCCCAAGAACTGAATTGGCGAAACTGTTAGTGGATTTAAGCCCAGGCAATATTGGAAAAGCGTTTTTTACCTGTGGAGGCGCTGACGCGAATGAGGCGGCGATCTATGCCGCAAGGGCCTACACGGGAAAAAACAAAATTCTTTCCAGATACCGCAGCTATCATGGTTCTACCATGGGGTCCGGGAATACTTCCGGGGATCCCAGACGTTTTGAGTTGGAACGGCCAGCGGCAACAGGATTTTTAAAATTTTTTGACCCGTATGTGTATCGTTCAAAGATCAGGTTTAAAGATGACACGGAGGCATCAGCGTATTATTTGGCCTTGTTAGAAGAACAGATTTTGTATGAAGGACCTGATCACATTGCGGCTATTTTTGTAGAAACGATTACCGGAGCAAATGGTGTGATTATCCCTCCAGACGGATACTTGCAGGGATTGCGCGCTCTTTGTGACAAATACGATATTCTATTGGTTTGTGACGAAGTAATGGCCGGTTTTGGGCGCACTGGAAAAATGTTTAGCTTTGAGCATTGGGGGATCGAGCCGGATATTATTACTTTTGCGAAGGGAGTAACTTGTGGTTATGTCCAGCTCGGTGGAATTCTGATCAGTAAAAAAATCGCGCGTTTCTTTGCGGATAAACCATTCCAGTATGGTCTTACCTATAGCGGACATTCTCTTGCCTGCGCGGCTGGCCTGGCAACTGTAAATTACTACTTAGAACACCATGTTTTAGAGCATGTGGAAGAAGTAGGAAAGGTGTTTGCTGAGCTTTTAGACGCGTTAAAGACAAAGCACGCGTGCGTGGGGGATGTTCGTCATATTGGTCTTTTTGGCGCGGTCGAACTTGTTAAAAACAAAGAAACAAAGGAGCCCATTGTTCCTTATGGAAGAGATCCTGAGATGATCATGGCAAAAATACATGGTCTCTTAAAAGAAAGAGGATTCGCGTCTTTCGGACGTGAAAATAATATTAATGTAATTCCGCCTCTTATTATTACAGAGAAAGAACTGAGAGAGGCTATCAGAATTTTGGATGAAGTCCTTACAATTGTAGATACGAAATTTATTTAAGAAAATTTGGAGTATAGGAGTAAAATATATGACTGAAAAAATATTATCAATACAAGAGCAACGCATTGAAGAAGAAATTAGAACCCATAAGCCGGTGTATGGATCAGATAATCGCGCGACGAGACTTCTTGAGAGAATTAAAGGAACAAAACCGCAGATTGATATTGAGCGCGGGCTTTATTTCACACAGTCTTTTCAAGAGACAGAAGGACAGCCGCTGAATTTGCGATGGGCAAAGGCCTTATATCATTATGCGAAAAACGCTACGATTTACCTGGAAGAAGGTCAATTGTTAGTTGGGCGAGGCGGGAAACTTGGAAGATATGGTGTTCTGTATCCAGAGCTTGATGGAGATATTTTAGGCGACGCCATTGAGAAGCTGCCGGGGAGAGAAACTTCTCCATTTGGAATCTCAGAGGAAGACGCGAGAATCGTAAAGGAACAGATTCAGCCTTACTGGATCGGAAAAACCTATCATGAAGATCTGGTAAAGGCGTTCCCGAAAAAGACAAAAATACTAACCTATAATGAAGACGGGACCTCTCGTTTCATTGTAAATGAAACTTCCTCATTTCGTTCCTCGATCCAGTGGGTACACGACTATGAAATTATTTTGAAGATTGGTTTTGCGGGCATCAAGAAAGAAGCGCGGGAGAAGCTCGCGGCTCTGGATGAAGATAGTGCCGTTGACACAATGGAGAAAAAACCATTCCTGGAGGCAACCATCCTTGTTTGTGACGCCATTGTTCTTTGGGCCAATCGCCACGCGGAGCTTGCGGAAAAACAGGCCGCGGAGACAAAAGACGCGGCGCGCAAAAAAGAACTTGAAACAATTGCGGCAAATTGCCGCCGCGTGCCGGAGTTCCCGCCGGAGAATTTTTATCAAGCGATCCAATCCCAGTGGTTTGTTCAGATGTTTTCAAGAATAGAACAGAAGACGGGGACCGTTATTTCAAACGGACGTATGGATCAGTATTTATATCCTTATTATAGGAAAGATATCGATGCGGGAATTATCACGCGGGATCAGGTTCAAGAGTTATTTGAGTCTATGTGGGTCGCAATGTCTGAATATGTGGATTTATATTTGTCAGAGGCCGGCGGGGCATTCAATGAAGGCTACGCGCACTGGGAAGCTGTGACAATCGGCGGGGTTGATAAAGATGGAAGAGACGCGGTAAATGAGCTGACTTATCTTTTGTTAAAATCTAAGAGAGACTTCCCACTGAATTATCCGGACCTTGCGGCAAGGATTCATACCTTGAGCCCTAAAAAATACTTATATGAAGTAGCGGAGACAATAAAAGAGGGGAGCGGCTTTCCTAAATTAATCAATGATGATGAGGTTATACCGCTTCTTCTGGCAAAAGGAGCCAGATTGGATGAGGCGTACGATTATAGTGTATCAGGATGCTCAGAATGCCGTATGCCGAATCGCGAAACTTATACCAGCCCTTGCGCGTATATCAATTTTGCGGCAGCTCTTGAAATGACAATTTATAATGGCAAGATGATTAAGTATGGCGATGAGCAGATTGGCCTCAAAACCGGTGATCCAGAGAACTTCGAGACCTTTGAGGCGTTCTTTCAGGCGTATTTAAAGCAGCAGAGATATTTTATCCGGCACGCTTTTGTACAGCAGCATGAAATCATTCGGCTTCGCGCGGGGCATTTTGCGACCCCTCTTGGATCCAGTCTTCACCAGTTGTGCAGGGAGAATATGATCGATCTCCATCAGCCTAAGATTCCGGGTGGAATTGATCTTGGATATTTTGAATTTATTGGTTATGGCACAGTAATCGATTCTCTGGCGGCGGTAAAGAAATTTGTCTATGAGGAAAAGAAGCTGACAATTACTCAGTTAAAGGAGGCTCTCATAAATGATTTCGAGGGATATGAGGATATCCAGAAATTGCTTCAGACAGCGCCCGCGTATGGAAACAATGACAAATACGCGGATACGATTGGAAAACGTTTAGATAAAGAAGCTTTGGACTTTGCGGCTAAATATTCACAGGAGATGGGTGTTCATTTAGACCTTCGGCTGGTACCGTTCACTTCACATGTACCATTTGGAAAAGTAGTGAGCGCGACGCCCAACGGGAGAAAAGCGTATGTGCCTCTTTCTGATGGAAGCAGCGCTTCACAGGGAGCGGATAAGCTTGGACCTACCGCAGTGCTTCTTTCAAACTATGCCACGAAGAATCCGGGGTATCATGAGAGAGCCTCAAGACTTTTAAACATCAAACTTAGCCCGTCCTGTGTAGAGGGAAGACTTGGAACGGAAAAGCTGGTACAATTTATTCAGGCATGGCATGACTTGAAGCTTTGGCATATTCAGTTTAATGTTGTGAATACCGATACGCTTAGAAAGGCCCAGAAAGAACCTGAAAATTATAAAAACCTCCTTGTTCGTATTGCCGGATACAGCGCCTATTTTACAGAGCTGTCAAAAGATCTGCAGGATGATATCATTGCCAGAACGGAACAAGAAGCAGTATAAAAGGAGTTTTTATGAGGCAGGAAAGAGCGTGCGTATTTAACATACAGCATTACTCATTGCAGGACGGCCCAGGAATACGGACAACTGTATTCCTGAAAGGCTGTCCTTTGCGTTGCCGGTGGTGCTGCAATCCGGAATCACAGGATTTTAAAATAGAAGAAGACTGCGGATTTGATTCCTATAGGCAAATGACAGTGGATGAAATCTTAAAGGAAGTGGAAGCGGATGAGGTGTTTTATCGTCATGGAGGCGGTGGAATGACAGTCAGCGGAGGGGAACCTCTGGTTCATGACGGTTTCATAATTCAACTTTTAAAAGGCGCTCGGGAAAGATATCTATCTACAGCCATCGAGACCAGTGGAGCTGTTTCAAAAAAGCTTTTGCTTGAAGCGGCGGAATATTTGGATTATATTTATTATGATTTAAAAAGCATGAATGATAAAAAACATAAAAGTTGGACCGGCGCTTCTAATAAGCAAATTTTATCAAATTTAAAGGTTTTAGTAGACACGTGCAGAACATGGAACTGCCCTCCCAGGATTATTGTAAGAACGCCTGTTGTTCCCGGATTTAATGATACGAAAGAAGACATTATTGCCATTAAGGATTATTTGAAATCCATTAATCAGGCGGATCACGAATTGATCCGATATCATCGGTTTGGCAAATCAAAATATGAAAAACTCGGCAGGCAATACCCGATGGGAAACGCGGTGCTGGACGACAAAAAGTGGGAAATCCTTTCTTCCTTATAAATGGGGAAAGGATTTTTTATTATGTAGGAAATATCGTTTTCGATATTTCCGGAATATCAACAAAGTCTACCGCTGAACATAAATCGGCGAAGCCGACTTTGTTCTAGGTATGAAAATTATTTAAAATCATTCCCTACTAAACCTATTGACAAAGTAGGAAAAATGGAGGATTATAAAATATGAGATCAGCTGATTTATATGAAAGGAAGAGAGACTCATTGTGAAGAAGATAAGTACAGAAAAAAAATTAACAGTAATTACTGTCGTTGTTATTTTAGCTTTCTGGTATTTTATAACAAAGTTTGGGGCGTTTTCTGAAATAATCATTCCTTCACCTAAGAGCGTTTGGGAAAGTTTTATTGATGTTATTACAACGGGTTATAAAGGACATAGTTTGTTAGAGCATCTTGGCACCAGCTTAAGACGGTTGATTATCGCTTATGTGCTGGTAGTAGTTACTGCGGTTCCGCTTGGCCTTCTAAGTGGATATAATTCCAGGATCCGGGCCATATGGGAACCAATCATTGAATTTTACAGACCGTTACCTCCACTTGCGTATTATACAATTCTTGTTTTATGGATGGGAATTGGGGAGTCTTCCAAACTGGCATTGTTATATTTAGCGGGATTTGCGCCGGTATATATAGCTTGTGTATCTGGAGTAATGAGAATTCACGAGGATTACATATACGGGGCGGGTACTCTTGGAGCAAATAAGGCACAGATTTTCTTCTATGTGATTTTTCCGGCTACGTTGACGGATATATTCACTGGTCTCAGAACTGCGTTGGGAGTAGAATATACAACCCTGGTCGCGGCGGAAATGGTCGCGGCGACGGCAGGAATGGGATGGTTAGTGCTGGATGCCAGTAATTATCTGCGGAGTGATACCGTTTTTATGGGAGTAATCATCATGGGTATTACAGGAATCCTTTTAGATAAAATCATACGTATCATAGAAGGCAAAGTCGTCCATTGGAAAGGAAAAAACAGTTAGAACAGAAAAGGAGAGGAATTATGAAAAAATTATTAGTAGGAGCATTATTGGTGATATTCGCGTTGGGAACTCTTGTGGGCTGCGGCTCGGGGAGCGAAGAAGAGACATCCGCAAGCGCTGAGGTGGTAAATATCGGAACGATGAATTTGGTGAATGGAGATTTGATTGCACAGTATGAAAAGTATTATGAGGACGAGTTAGGCGTTGAAGTAAACTTAGTTAATTTTGATTCAGGAAAAGATGTAAATACCGCGTTGGCAGCAGGCAGCATTGATATTTCAGAGCTTGGCTCATCTCCAACAGCGCAGGGAATTGCGAATGGCGTTGATTATGAAGTCTTCTGGATTGGTGACATCATAGGGGCCGCGGAGTCTTTAGTGGCTACAAATGATTCTGGAATTTCCAGTATAGAAGATTTAAAGGGAAAGAAGGTTGCGACTCCGTTTGCTTCTACTGCGCACTATAGCCTTTTAAACGCATTAGCGCAGGCCGGGATTTCAGAAACCGATTTAGAATTATATGATCTGCAGCCTGATGACATTTACGCGGCTTGGACAAGGGGAGATCTTGACGCGGCGTATGTATGGTATCCTGTACTGGGCCAGCTGTTAGAGAATGGAAAGACTATTACCGATTCTGAAAAGCTGGCGGCAGATGGGATCATTACAGCTGATCTTAATGTAGTTAGAACAGAGTTTGCGGAGGCAAATCCGGATATTGTTGTTAATTATGTAAAAGCGCAGATTAAGGCAAACGATGTCCTCTTGAATGATCCGGAAACAGCGGCAAAAGAGGTCGCCTCTGTTCTGGAAATATCAGAAGAGGATGCCGCCGGTCAAATTACACAGTTTAAATATCTTACCGCCGATGAGCAGATTGAGTATTTGAGCGAACAGATTGCGCAAACCTTAAAGGATACGGCTGATTTCCTTGTGGAACAGGATAGCATCAGCGAGTCCCCTGAGCTTGAAGATTTTGCTGACAAGGTTACTACCGAGTTTATCGAGGAAGCAACAAAGTAGAGGCTATTATGGAAGAAAAAAAAGAGTTTGATCTGTATGAACCCCAGGGTGAATTAATTGCTGTAGATAATATAAAATTTACACCAAAGAAATATGAAGAGGAGATTATCAAAATTGATAATGTAGATCTGGAGTATGTAGGAAACTCAGGGAAGCTAAAAGCTTTGGAAAATATAAACTTTAATATTTATCGCGGTGAGTTCATCTGTGTTTTAGGTCCTTCCGGCTGCGGAAAAAGTACCCTGTTAAAGATACTTGCGGGTTTTATTAAAGCGACAAAGGGTGAGGTCTCATTAGAGGGCGAACCGATTGACGGCATTGATTGGCATAGAGGCGTTGTATTTCAAAACCCCCCATTGTACGATTGGTTTTCCGTAAAAGATAACATTGCCTTTGGACCGAAAATGAGAGGCGTTCCAAAGGCGGAATACAATGCTTTGGCGGATGAATATCTGAAAAAAGTAGGACTTTATGAATTTGCGGATAAAAAAATCTACGAATTATCCGGAGGGATGAAGCAAAGAGTTTCCATAGCCAGAGCGCTGATCAATGATCCGGAGATTTTGTTGATGGATGAGCCTTTTGGAGCTTTAGACGCGTTAACGAGAGAGAATGTTCAAGATCTTACCAGGAAAATCTGGTGGGATACGGGAAAAACCATTCTGTTTATTACACATGATGTTGAAGAGGCTTTACTGCTTGCCACAAGAATTATAGTCCTCAGTAAACATCCGGGAACAATTATCGAAGATATCCCTGTTGATTTTTCAAGAAAGATCATTGAAGAGGGAGCGACCGATATTAAATTTACAGAAGACTTTTATAAATATCGAGAAAAACTTTTAAAAGAAATCAATAATCAGGGATAAAAAAATGGGCTTTCTAAGCGAATTAGAAGGCCCATTTTTCATCCTTCGGCAGTGTTGAGAAGTAACAGCAGAGCGATATGGCGAAAAAATTAAAAAAAATTCCATGTTAATCATATTGATTTAATAGGAAACGGTGTGTATGATGTAAGCGTTAAGGCATGTAAAATTGTACTTCTATTTCTATAAAATGAGGGAGAAAAAAGAAAGACATGTATGATGTGACAATAATCGGAAGTGGCCCGGCTGGATTGGGGGCTGCTTTATATTTGCAAAGGGCCGGTTTTCGGGTTTTGATTATTGAAAAAGAATATGAAGGCGCGGGGCAGGTTGAGAAGGGCGTGCGGATCGAAAATTACTTGGGGATCCCCGCTATATCTGGTTATGAATTAGGAGAAAAATTCAGAAACCATGTTTTGTCTTATGGCGCGCCTTTTCTTGAGGCGGAAGCTGTAGCGCTTCGACATAAACAGCATTGGGAAGTCCTGCTCGCCGATGGGAAAACAATAGAATCAGAAGCGTTGATTTACGCGGCAGGCGCTGTCCCTCGGAGATTAGGGGTAAAAGGGGAAGCCGAGTACCTTGGGCGGGGAGTATCTTACTGCGCGTTTTGTGATGGCTCCTTGTATAGACAGAAAACGGTGGCGGTAGTCGGAGGAGGAGACGCCGCGTTGGATGATGCGTTGTATCTTTCTAACATTTGCGGAAAAGTCTTTCTTGTTCACAGGAGAAAACAGTTTCGCGGCGCGTATACCACTTTGAAAAAAATTATAAAAAGAGAAAATATAGAAATACTGACTGAGATACAAATCACAGAAATATGTGGTCGCAAAAAAGTAGAGCAAGTGGAGTTGAATAATGGGAATAGGTTGAAAATAGACGGTTTGTTTATCGCGATAGGTTCCATTCCCGAAACAGAAGCGGCGCGGGGTTTTGTTCAGCTTGATGAATCCGGTTATATCCGCGCTGCGGAGAATGGTGTCACACAAAGCGAGGGCCTCTTTGCCGCGGGAGATGTGCGGACAAAAAAACTAAGACAGGTGATTACTGCGGTTGCCGATGGAGCAAATGCCGCAACATCCGCGACCGAATGGTTGCGCCATAAGTTGGAGCAGGAGGGAAAATGAGATTTAATACAGCGGTTGTACACGAAGGAAGAGAAAAAAATGAAACGTATGGAGCTACATTACCTCCTATATATCAGTCCAGCGCGTTTGAGCAGGAAACAGCGGAAAAGCTGGAAAAAATATTTGATAATAAATTGCCAGGATATTGTTATACCAGAGTAGCTAACCCGACAGTAGCGGCTTTTGAGAGAAAGATTACAAAGCTAGAGGGTGGAATTGCTTCTGTGGCCTGTGCGTCCGGAATGGCAGCGCTGGCAAATGCTTTTTTAAATATTTTGCGGACTGGGGATGAAATTGTAACCAGCGCAAGCTTATATGGAGGGACGATTGACTTGTTCCGTGATCTGGAAGCTTTTGGAATTCGTACTGTATATGTAGAAAATAATAATTGGGACGCGTTTGAAACAGCTATCAATGACCGCACCCGCCTCATCTTTGCGGAAACGATTGGGAATCCCAGACTAGATGTGACAGATATCAAAACTCTGGCTAATATAGCACACAGGCGTGAGCTGCCATTAATTATTGATAACACTACAGCGACCTCTTATTTGGTTCGCCCTCTGGAACTGGGAGCGGATATTGTTGTGAATTCTTCTTCTAAATATATAAACGGCAACAGTAGTGGCATCAGCGGCGTTTTAACAGACAGCGGTCATTTCAAATGGAAAAAAGAAAAGTACCCTGTATTAGCCGATTATATAAAATTTGGAAGCATGGCCTATATTGCCAGAATGCGAGCTTCCATATTCAGAGATATAGGCGCTTGCTTATCACCCCAGAATGCTTTTTTGAATCTGCTGGGTATCGAAACGCTGGGGCTTAGGATGGAGCGGCAGTGTCAGAACGCGTATGAACTGGCCAGGTGGATACAGACTTCATATCCTGAAATCCACGTTAATTATCCGGGCCTTAAAAGCAGTCCGTGGCATGAAATAGCAAAACAAGAGCTTCATGGAGGATATGGAGCGATTCTGACAGTTCGGGTAGGAAGCGGGAAAAACGCGTTTTCCCTTATCAATCACCTTAAAATGGCGCGTAGGGTATCGAATATAGGTGACACAAAAACTCTTGTAATTCATCCCGCGTCTACAATCAGTCTGTATAGTACAGAGAAACAGAAAGCCGCTGCGGGTGTATATGAGGATTTGGTTCGAATAAGTGTAGGGATTGAGGATATTGAAGATATTATACAGGATTTTAAACAGGCCATAGAATGTATCAATGGCTGTGGTGAAAAAACGGAATAAGGAGAAAAGTAAAATGGACGAGAAAAAAGTAGATTATGCGGCGTTAAAAAAGGGCGGATTCATGAGGCAGAAGCAAAAGGGCTATTTTTCTCTCAGACTGCAGGTAGTTGGAGGAAATTTGACAGCTGAGAACATACGAACCATTTCTGAAGTGGCGGATCAATATGGAAAAGGATATGTTCATATGACTTCCAGGCAGGGAATCGAGATCCCTTTTATCCACTTGAATGATATCCAAGAGGTCAGGGAAAAACTGGCTGAGGGCGGCGTAAAACCGGGTGTATGTGGCCCACGGGTCAGGACAGTGACGGCTTGTCAGGGTGAGGCTATTTGCCCAAGTGGATGCATTGACACACATGAATTGGCGGAAGAGCTGAATCAACATTATTTTGGAAGAGATCTCCCCCATAAGTTTAAATTTGGGGTGACGGGATGTCAAAATAATTGTTTGAAAGCAGAAGAAAATGATTTGGGTATTAAAGGTGGAATGACCGTTTCCTATGACAAAGATCTTTGTATCCAGTGTGGCGTCTGTATCAAGGCGTGTCGGGAAGACGCGCTTTCCATGGATGGTGATCAGATCGTCATTGACCGCAATAAATGTAATCACTGCGGGCGCTGCGTGAAATCGTGTCCGGTTGACGCGTGGAAAGGGGAAAGCGGCTATATTGTATCTTTCGGAGGCCTTTTTGGAAACAAAATTTATAAAGGTGAGAGCTTCCTTCCTATTATTCGGGATAAAGAAACTCTATTACGTGTCACAGACGCGGCAATTGGATTCTTTGAAAAGCGCGCAAACCCTGGAGAGCGTTTTCGCTTGATGCTCCAGAGAATCGGCGAAGCGGAATTTCGTAAGACTATGAAGGAGGTATATGATGGAAAAGATACGCTTTGATGAACTGGTGGATATTACAGATAAGGTGTGCCCGATGACCTTTGTGAAAGCGAAAGTAAGTCTGGATGAGATGGATGATGGAGAGATTCTGGCAATTCGCATGAATGACGGAGAGCCAGTACAGAATGTTCCAAGAAGTATGAAGGAGGAAGGTCATAAGGTGCTGAAGCTGATCGATAATAAAGATAAAACGTATACGCTTTATGTCCAAAAGGTGGAGGAAGCATAAATGGCAGTAAGAATAAAAGCGGAAGAGTTTGAAGAAAAAGTGCTAAAAAGTGAAATTCCAGTACTGGTTGATTTTTATTCTGATTCCTGCGTCGCATGTAAAAAAATCGCTCCGGCCCTTAGAGCGGCAGAGGATCAGTTGAGTCAAAAAGTTAATTTTTATAAAGTAAATACCAATTTTGAAGAAGCATTGGCAGAACAATTTGAAATTCTATCTCAACCCACATTGGCCCTTTTCAAAGATGGAAAAGAGCAGGACCGGAAAAGCGAAATATTAAAACCGGAAGCGTTGGTTGCGTGGTTAGAATTGTATTTAGTGTAAAGGAGAACGAATATGCGTATTACAGTTGCGGGAGAAATAAAAGAAGTAAAGGACGGACTGACTTTAAGAGAGCTTATTGATCTGGAAAATGTGGAAACGCCTGAATATGTGACAGTTTCGATTAATGATGAATTTGTTGATTCCCAACAGAAAACAACCACAGTATTAAAAGAAGGAGATAACGTTGAATTCCTGTATTTTATGGGAGGTGGGCGTTAATGGCAATGACGGATGAACAAATAGAGCGTTATTCTCGTCATATCATTTTAAAAGAAGTGGGCGCGAAAGGGCAGAAAAAGCTGCTGCGTTCAAAAGTATTGATTATTGGCGCGGGCGGACTGGGAGCGCCGGCCGCTATGTATTTGGCCGCGGCTGGCGTGGGTACCATTGGCGTCGTAGACGCGGATGAGGTGGACTTGTCTAATTTGCAGCGCCAGATCATTCATGCCACAGAGGATATAGGAAAAGCGAAGGTAAAATCCGCGCAAGAGACTATGGAAAAAATGAATCCGGATGTGAAAGT
Organism: bacterium 210820-DFI.6.37; assembly: GCA_020558355.1. Classification (GTDB taxonomy): domain Bacteria; phylum Bacillota; class Clostridia; order Peptostreptococcales; family Anaerovoracaceae; genus Hominibacterium. The sequence continues at coordinate 14,330 of JAJCKG010000030.1, forward strand.
AAATGCTTATCCATGGTTTGTGGATTCCTCTAACATTCGTGAATTGGTTAGCGGATATGATTTTATAATTGATGGAACAGATAATTTCCCTGCGAAATTTCTGATCAATGATGCCTGTGTTTTAGAGAAAAAACCGTTTTCACACGCCGGAATTATTCGTTTTAAAGGACAATTAATGACTTATGTGCCCGGAGAAGGCCCATGTTATCGCTGTGTGTTCAAAGATCCACCGCCAAAGGACGCGGTTCCAACTTGTAAACAGGCAGGTGTAATTGGCGCTATGGGTGGAGTGATCGGCAGCTTGCAGGCTATGGAAGCAATCAAATACATCATAGGAAAAGGAGAGCTTCTGACGGGCTACCTTCTTACTTATGACGCTCTGAAAATGGAGTTCAGGAAAGTTAAACTGCCTCAAGATACCCATAATTGCGCAGTATGCGGTGATGATCCAACGATTACGGAGCCGATTGATTATGAACTCAATGTATGCGAAGATAAATAATATGAGGAAATAAAGCAATGAAAACAATTTCGATAAGCAAACAAGATATTGAGGAAATGATTGCTTACGCAAAGTCAAAGCTTCCTGATGAAGCGTGTGGTCTGATTGGAGGAAGGGAAGATGAAACAAGAAAGGTCGTGAAAAAAGTCTATTTCCTGACCAATATAGACGCGTCCAATGAACACTTTTCATTAGACCCGAAAGAACAGCTGCTGGCAGTTAAAGACATGCGGGCCAATGGATGGAAACCGCTCGGAAACTGGCATTCTCATCCAGAATCTCCTTCAAGGCCTTCTGAGGAAGATAAGCGGCTGGCATATGATTCCAACGCGAGCTATATGATTCTTTCGTTGATGGAGGATGTACCGGTGCTTCAGTCGTTCCATATTGAAAATGGAGAGGCTGTGAAAGAAACCTTGCTTTCTTTATAAAACCTGCGTTATACCATTTGTTTCGGTCTGACCGGGGCTCCGTTCCTTGTGTGGACGATAGGAAAAAAAGCGTCCGGAATCTGAAAAACGCGGCTACGGCAAGGATGGTTCGCAGTCTTTGTAACATATCTTTGATAAAATCACACAAATTAATAAAAAAAGGCGCGAAAAAGGAGTTGACAGAGGGGAAAAGATTTGGTAATATAGACAAGCTGTCGGAAGACAGCGGGCTACAAGAGCG
>JAJCKG010000031.1 GCA_020558355.1 bacterium 210820-DFI.6.37
AAAATTTTAAATTTTTCAAAAGACGCTGCTAAAACATCGCTTATTTGCGATGCTGATTCGCTCATCCCTTTCAGCCGCCTCCTGAATCCCTGACGGGTCTGCGAGAGGCCATACGAAAAGCGGGCCTTAGCGAAATCTGTGAGAGTGGATTTCAGTGGGACCTTAATAATTTACCATCTTATGGAATTTTTGCTCCCAAAGGCTATTGGAATGAAAAAAGGGAACATAGAGATGTTGGCGTGGCAACATTTTCGACGAAAATCTCTGTCGAATCTGGTCGAATCCGCCTTAAATCCTTGGAACACGGATAGAAAAGCCCCGGTTTTGGAAGAAAAAATGGAAAAAACAGGGTTATTTTGTTCCCCTGCGAGAGGTGATGGGGCGTTTGGGAACAAAGGAAGGGTCCAGGACCCAAAAAAGGGAAAAATCGAAAGCGGGAAAAAGAAAAAAAGCCGGGCAGCCTGCGGCTTTCGCAGAGCAAAGGATAAAGCAGCGACGAAAAAGCCAGACAGCTTACGCTCCCTGGCTTTTCCGTATATCTTATTATTACTTAATTAGAGGAAGTTTTCTCTTCAAGTGTCAGCTTGATTTCCTTTGACTGTCCATCCCGAAGAACGATGTAAGTTACCGTATCTCCTACCTTGTGAGAGGTAATGATGGATGAAAGTGTTTCAAAGCTGTCGATTTCTTTGCCGTCTACCGAGTAAACCAGATCTCCGGCTTTAAAACCGGCTTTTTTCGCGTTAGTTCCGGTTACTTCCTGTATATAGACGCTTCCCATGCTCTGCTGGTTTCCGCTGCTAAAGAAGCTGTCGATGCCGCCTTGACTGCTCTGCTGCTGAGACATATCCACATAAGCCATTCCGGTGTAAGGCTTTCCTTTTACATAACCGCCGTCCATCAGCTGGCTGGCCACTTCTGCCGCCCGGTTAATGGGAATCGCGAATCCGAGTCCTTCTACATCAGAACCGGAAGACTTGGCTACTACCACGCCTACCAGCTGGCCGTACTGATTGAACAGACCGCCGCCGGAGTTGCCCGGGTTGATGGAAGTATCGGTCTGAAGGAGAGACATGGTCTTTCCGTCGATACTGATAGAACGGTCCAGAGCGCTGATGATTCCAGCGGTAACCGTTCCGCCCAGCTCGCCCAGAGGGTTTCCGATAGCTACCGCGAGATCGCCTACATTGAGCTGATCGCTGTTTCCAAAGGTAGCGGCAGTCAGGTTCTTCGCGTTGATTTTCAATACTGCCACATCGGTATCGGAATCCGTTCCTACCAGCGTCGCTTCATATTCCTTTTCATCACTAGTGGTAACAGTAATTTTGCTGGCGCCGTCGATAACGTGATTGTTTGTAATGATATACCCGTTGCTCTTGATGATAACGCCGCTTCCAGCGCCTTCTGTAACATACTGCTGCATCCAGGCGTCGGCCTGAACAGATTCTGTCTTGATCTCAACAACGGAATCCTGTGTTTTCGCGGTGATTTCCTGCACCGTCATAGCGCTGCCCGTAGCGTCCTCCAGATTGAAGCCCGTGGTATCGGCGTTAGTCGTATTGGACTGGCCTGCCGAATAGCCGGAACCCAGTCTGTCTGACGCCAGCATGGCTCCGCCGAATCCAAAAGCGCTGGAAAGGAAGAGACATACTACGATGATTGCCGCGAGACTGGTTCTTGTCAGCTGTATCGGCTTGCTCTTTTTCCTTTGCTTTTTCGATCGTCCGCCCCCGCTTCCCCCTGAGAATGGATCTTGTCCGGAAGGTTCCGCAGGTGTTGTAATAAGATTTTTCTCTGGCTGGAACTGTCCCGGATTTGGGCCACTGGTGTATTGATACTGGTTGTTATCAAAATTATCCATTGCTTTCTTTCCTCCCTTATCCTTTATTTCCTTTTGGTGATTTTAATATACACGGGATATATGATTTTTTTGTGTTGGAAGCGTGTAAATCTGAAATAAAGTTATTAACAATTTCTTAAGGAACCGTTTTCCTTTCGCTATTTTAATAGAAGCGCGAGATATCGGTAAAATCCTTTAATAATTTCTTGGAGAAGCCATACTACTTATGATATGATATACTATAAGGTAGTAGGCGCCAAAAGAAAAAAGACGGGCCGCAAGGCTTTAAGATATAAGAGTAAAGAGGTATGTGAGATGAGTAAAGTATGGATCGGGATCGATAAAAGCAGATCCTACCGGGTATACCTGACCATTACAACGGATATGGTAGAGGAAGCCCGCAAGATACACATGACAACCCCTCTGGCGACAGCCGGGCTTGGACGGGTACTGACCGGGGCCGGCCTTATGGGGATCATGCTGAAAAATGAATCGGACAGGCTGACGGTTCAGTTCAAAGGAGACGGGCCGGCAAAACAGATCCTTGCCACAGCAGATGGAAAGGGAAACGTGAAAGGCTATATCGCGAATCCGGATGTGGACCTGCCTCTGACGGACAAGGGAAAGCTGGATGTAGGAGGCTCTCTTGGAATCGGTGACCTGACAGTCATCAAAGATCTTGGACTGAAAGAGCCCTATATGGGAACCATTGCATTGGTAAGCGGTGAGATCGCCGAAGACCTGACAGCTTACTTTTTTATTTCCGAGCAGCAGAATACTTCCGTCGCGCTGGGCGTAAAAATAGAGAGAGATTACCATGTGGGAGCCGCTGGCGGAATGATCATCCAGATGCTTCCCGACGCAAAGGAAGCGTCCGTTGACGCCCTGGAGGCTATGCTTGCGGATCTGCCGCCGATAACGACACTGATCGATCAGGTTACAGGCTCCGGCGCGGGAAAGAGTCAGAGCGGTCTGCTGCGGGATCTGGCGGAGGCTGTTTTCGGCCGGATGCCGGAAGAATATCAGCTGGAAGGGCTGGATGAGCGTGAAATTCGCTGGAACTGCGACTGCAGTGAAAAGCGCCTTTCACAGGCCCTGATGACCATTGGAAAAAAAGACTTGACAGAAATCATCGAAGAGGATGGGCAGGCCGAGCTGCAGTGCCAGTTCTGCCTGAAAAAATATCATTTTGATAAAGAACGTCTTGAAAAAATATTGGAGGATATCTCATAATGAAAAATATTATGATGAAAATAATCGGGACCCAGGTCACAGCGGATCTGGAAGAGGATCAGATGGAATTTATTACAGAAGGGAAGCTGTACCAGAAAGGTGACGCCCTGTATCTGATCTATGATGAAACGGAAATTTCCGGGATGCCCGGATGCCGGACGCGTCTCAAGCTGAAAAACGGGACAGTAAAAATGAAGCGGATCGGCGAAAACGTAGGTATTGACACGGAAATCGAATTTGAACAGGGAAAACGGTATAACGGATATTACGACACCCCTTTTGGAGCCATCGAAATGGAGGTTCTGACCAACCATATTGAAAACAGTCTGACGCCGGAAGGGACCGGAACCGTAGATATCGATTACCATATCAGCCTGAAAGGTCTGGTAGAAGGCCGCAACAGACTGAATATCCAGCTTATGTAGCAAAGGGGGGATAGGGAATGATGAGTAAAAAGACGATACGGGTCGTTGCCGTAGCCATTATCGCGGCGATGGTAGTGACCAGTGTAATAGGAGCAGTAGTATTTCTGTAGGAGGAGTAAAGGTAAATGACAAAGATCGGATTTGACGCAAATAAGTATATCGAAGAGCAGTCTAAATATATTCTGCAGCGGATCAATACAGGAGACAGTGAACGGCTTTATCTGGAATTCGGAGGCAAGCTGGTCCATGACAAGCACGCTATGCGGGTGCTTCCCGGGTTTGACGAAAACGCGAAAATAAAGCTGCTTCATAAAATGAAGGATCAGGTAGAGATCATCATCTGTATTTATTCGGGAGATATTACCACCAGTAAGACCCGGGCCGACTTTGGCATTACTTATGATCTGGAAGTCCTTCGGCTTATTGACATCTTTCGGAAACACCAGCTGGAGATCAACAGCGTAGTCGTTACCAGATATGAAGATGACGCGCCGGCGGTAGATATGTTCCTCAACAAGCTGGAACGCCGCGGCATCAAGACCTACAAGCACCGCTTTACAAAAGGGTACCCTACCGATGTGGAAACCATCGTAAGCGATGAAGGCTATGGAGCAAACCCGTATATTGAAGTCACAAAGCCTTTGGTAGTAGTCACCGGGCCGGGAGGCGGAAGCGGAAAGCTGGCTACCTGCCTTTCTCAGCTGTACCACGATTATAAAAGGGGAAGAAAAGTGCGCTACGCCAAATTCGAGACCTTCCCGATTTGGAGCATTCCTCTCAAGCATCCGGTAAATATCGCTTATGAAGCAGCTACGGCTGATCTGAAGGATGTAAACATGATCGACTCCTTCCATCTGGAAGCCTACGGAGAAATGGCTGTCAACTATAACCGGGATCTAGAGGTGTTCCCGGTAGTCAAGAGGATCATCGAAAAAATTACAGGAGAAGAATCCGAATACAAAAGCCCTACCGATATGGGCGTTAACCGGGCAGGCTTTGGCATTATCGATGATGATGTGGTAAAGGACGCGGCCTGTCAGGAAATCATACGCAGATATCTGACAGCTTTGTGTGATTATAAAAAAGGACGCATTCAGGACGGCTCTGTTGAGCGGAGCAAGCTGCTGATGGACGAGCTGGACCTGAAAGTGGAGGACCGGAAAGTCGTAAAGCCGGCGAGAGATTACGCGGAATACAAGAGGAACTGCGATGACCGGTATGAGAACGTGGTAGTTATGTCTTTGGAGCTTCCGGACGGAAGGATCGTTACTGGCCGCAGCTCCCGGAGAATGGTAGCGGCAGCGGCCGTTGTTCTTAACGCGGTAAAAATGCTCAGCGGTATGGCGGATGATATTCCACTGATTTCACCGAGCATCCTAAAAGGAATCCAGGACATGAAAACGGACATCCTGCATCACGAAAAAGCCAGCCTTCACTGTGAAGAGGTCCTCAGCGCGCTGACTATTTCCGGCGCGACCAACCCTTCTGCGGAAGTAGCTCTGGCAAAGCTCCCGTGTCTTCGGGGCTGTCAGGCCCACTGCACCGCCATCCTAAGCGACCGGGACGAGCAGACAATCAAGGCTCTGGGGATTGACGTAACCTGCGATCCGGAGTATATTACAAATAACCTTTATTTTAGCTAAAAGTTTTAACAGCGGCTTTACTGTCAGGGATAAAGCCGCTGCTTCTTTTTTCAGGCAAATAAATCTGCCATTCAATTGCGGATATTTTCCAGGAACCCTTTGCTTTCTTTTGAAAGTCTGTTAAAATGGCATAGAAATAAAATCCTTCAGGAGGGTGAATTTTATGGAGTTAGAAAAACGGTTTGAAGAAATTTTAAATCATATCAAGCATCCCAAGGAATTGAGACTGAATAATATGCTGGATCCATATTTTTTAGGCGGGGATGAAGAGGAGCTGGTCGCGGACATTCTTTTCTGCACCCAGGACTGGGAGCGAAACCAGCGAAATGAGATCCACGGCGGATCCATAGCGGCTATGTTCGATACTGCGATGGGAGTAACCGCCGCGGTGTTCGAAGGCTCCGGCAGCGTATCCACAGCGGATCTTCAGGTCAGCTTTATTCGTCCGTTTCTCAGCGGAGCGTTTATTTTTACAACCCAGATCACAAGCATCGGAAAAACACTGATCAGGGCTACCTGCGTGGCAAGAGAAAAGCAGAGCGGCAAAATCGTTGCTACCGCGTCTGGGACCTTTGTCCCTTTCAAAAAATAGAACACCAGTGCAGGGGCTGTCAAAGCCCCTTTTCATATGCTTTACGGGTCAGCCGCTGGCGGGAGAAAAGCGGCGGGCCGGGAAAGGAAAAGGAGATTCGTTTTTATGTACGCAAAGTATTTTGTTTTGTTCGCGATTTTGTTTACAGGGTATTTTTTAAGGAAAATCCGATTTTTAGATGACGCCATGAACCATGGGCTCAACCGGTTCATCGTCTACTTTGCGTACCCCTGTATGATCGTGCATAATCTGGGGACTTTAGAGATGAGCAGAAGACTGGCGCTGAATTTTCTGCTGATGCTGATATTGTCGCTGGCGTGTCTTCTGGTTTACAGCGGATTTCTGTACTTTTATAATAAAGCGCGGAAGGTGCCAAGAGAGATCTCGCATATTGCGGAGCTGTCCGCGGCCAGCCCCAACAATGGCTTTATGGGCTTTCCCATATCCCTGCTGTTCTTTGGGGAACAGGGTCTGTTCCTCATGCTGGCTCACAATGCGGCTTTGAACTTTTACTTTTTTACCTATGGGACAAAGGCTATGCGCAGGAACAAGGATGAAATCCGCAGACGGAATCCAAGGGCTGTTCTTCGCTCCCTTCTCAAGGTGTTGGTGAACCCGAATATTATCGCTCTTATTCTTGGGTTTTTAGTCAGCCTGTCCGGCGCCGGCCTTCCGGAAGCGGCAGACGAATACCTGTTATATCTGGGAAACGTTTCTACGCCTATGGCGATGATTTTCATCGGATCCACGCTGGCCGACTGCAGTCTGCTGGAAATTATAAAAGACAGGGTGGTTATAGAGGCTACCTTCCACAAGCTGATTTTTCTGCCCTTTCTCACCTGGGCTCTGGTTGTTCTCCTTCCAGTCGACCCGCTGATCAAGGCAATTCTGATACTGGCCTGCTGCTTTCCGGCAGCCGCAACAATTTCTATGCTGGCGGAGCAGGAGGGGGAGGATCAGACGATTGCCAGCAAGATCCTCTTTCTCAGTACCCTGATTTCCAGTGTGACAATCCCGCTGGCAATTAAGGTGATCGAGCTGGTGGTTTTGTAAATGGGTAAAAACAGCGGGACAGCTTTTGCCGTCCCGCTGATAAAGTATAATTTTTTAGGGCGCCTGAGGCCCTTTTTTGTTGTTATAATCGTCAACTACAACAAATGCTCGATCAATGAGAAAAAGTCCTTTTTCGTCTGCTCCAGCTTTTCCTCCGCGTCCTGGCGGCATGTTCCCGAAATACAGAAATAGAACCGGATCTTCGGCTCAGTACCGGAAGGTCTGGCTTTAACAAAGCCGCCGTTGTCAAAGGTAATGCCGATGATATTGACCTTCGGAAAATCCATTTTCAGAATGTGCCCGTCTTTCACCTGCAGGCCCTTCATATAGCACTCCCGGCTGGCGATCTTCTGATTCCCCAGCTTTGTGCGGTCGTCCGCTTTCAAAATCCGCATGATCTGACCGATCCGTTCCTTGCCGTCTTTTCCTGTCAGGGTACAGGCCACCTGCTCATCCAGAAAATAGCCATAGGCCTCAAAGAGATCCTCCAGAACCTGAACCAGGTTTTTCCCCTCGGTCCGTTTATAATACAGGGCCGCTTCCGCTACAAGGGCGGCGCCTAAAACCGCGTCCTTGTCTCTGGCGTAAGTCCCTTTCAGATAACCGAGACTTTCCTCAAAACCAAAGAGGAAGGTTCCTTTCCCCGATTCTTCCATTTTTTTAATCTGCTCGCCGATGTATTTAAAGCCTACGGGAACCTTGACCAGCGGCACGCCCATAGCTTCCGCCAGCTTTTCCGTCAAGGCGGTGGAAACTACGCTTTGCAGCATGATTCCGTCTTCCGGCAGCTTGTTTTCCATTTTGAGCGAATCCAGAATGTAATAGGCGAGAAGGACGCCTACCTGGTTCCCTGTAAGGTGCCGGTAAACTCCGTCGCTGTCCCGGCACTGAACGCCCAGCCGGTCTGAATCCGGATCAGTAGCCAGCAGCAGCTCGGCGTTTTGCTCCTTTGCGTAACGCAGCGCCAGCTCCCAGGCGTCTTCACTCTCCGGGTTAGGAACCTTTACAGTGGAAAACTCGCTGTCCGGCATAGCCTGTTCAGGAACAGTAAACAGATTCGTAAATCCGTTTTCCGTTAAAATCCGTTCTACGAAAACCCGGCCAGCTCCATGAAGCGGTGTATAGACGATTTTCAGGCTGGCTCCCTGTTCCTGGTCCAGCTCTGGATGGATCAGCTGCTGCCGGACGCGGGAAATGTAGCGGTCGTCAATTTCCTTCCCCACAATTTCCAAAAGCCCGTCAGCCAGAGCCTGCTCTTTGGAGACAAGCGGAACGTCCCAGCCGCAAAGCTCCATTTTTTCCATGATCCGGTCAGCCTGGTCAGGGGGAAGCTGCGCCCCGTCTTCCCAGTAGACCTTGTAGCCGTTGTATTCTTTTGGGTTATGGCTGGCTGTAATCATGACACCCGCAATGGCGCGCTGGTCCCGAACCGCGAAGGAAAGCTCCGGCGTGGAGCGCAGACCTTCAAAAAGACAGGCGCGGATGCCGCAGGCTGCCAGCACAAGAGCGGTTTCCAAAGCGAATTTCTCAGAAAAGCGTCTGGAGTCAAAGGCGATAACAACGCCCCGCTTCATGGCGGCTTCTCCGTGGTCGCAGATCACCTGACCGAAGCTGTAGGTGAGTTTTCGGATCAGATAGATGTTCATCCGGTTGGTTCCGGCCCCCAGCATGCCGCGCATACCTCCGGTGCCAAATTCCAGATCACAGTAAAAGCGGTCTTCGATTTCCTTTTCATCTGTAAGGCCTCTTAATTCGGCCTTTATATCTTCATCAAAATATGGACTGTCCAGCCATTGCTGGTAACGAGTCTGAATCTCTTTACTTAACATATCTAATTCCTCGCTTCCTGAATAGTATATTTATTATAGCACAAGCCCGCGGACGGTGTGTGAATTTTTGGACAGATTATTCTAACGGGGCAGTTTTTTTCGCAGAAGATCCTGGCGATAAAGCTCTTCTCCCCGTTCCAGCAGCCGCCCTTTTGCTTTGTCGGAAAGCCGGGCGTAGATCTTCAGGAGTTGAACCTCATCCCGGCTGCAATCCTGCTGTATAAAAAAGTCGGATAATATTTCCTGGATATCGCATCGGATAAGAGCGTCCATGGTAATGCGATAAACCCGGGAAAGCTTAAAAAGTGTTTCCAGGTCCATCTGACGGGCGCCCTGTTCAATTTGTCCGTAGGTGGAACGGGAAAGCCCGACTTTGGCGGCGATTTCTTTTTGGCTGAGCCTGGCAGCTTTTCGCAGGATCTGCAGATTGCGGGAAAGTCGCAATTGGTCATCAATGGTCATAGCGGCCTCCTTCTAAAAACATGCTTACGCGAAAATAGATCAGAAAAACAGGAATATGGGCGCGGAAAAACTAAACTTCCTATGAATTCCCCTTATAGATATAAACAAACACACTGACAGTTTATTTTGATTCAGGCAGAGAATACTAAACTGGAAGTAGCGGATAAGGTTAAACGCGGGCAGCACAAAGGTTTAGAAGGGATCGTCTTGTAATGATGGGGAATGAAGACCTGAAAGAACTGAATTTAAAACAGATGGGAAAACGGATCCGGGCGCAGCGTGAAGGAATGCATATGAGCCGAAGCGATCTGGCTTTTGAGCTGGGTGTATCCAGCAAATTTATCGCGGATATTGAATATGGAGATAAAGGCGTATCGATCCAGAATCTGTATCGTTTATCACAGATCCTGGGCTTGAGCGCGGATTATATTCTGGGAGGCGAGCCGGCGGCAAAAGGCGGCAGCAGCCCGGAGGCTGAACGGATAAAGGAAAACATCATGGGTCCCCTTTCAGCGTGTTCGGTAGAACAGCTCAAGTGTATGGAGCAGATTGCCAGATACTATGTGGAAGCCATTGTGGTAAAGGAAGAGTAGATATAGAAGCTGATTACACGGCTCCTGGAGACATCATGCCTGATATGGCAGCATGATAAAATCCGGGAGTTTTTCATTCTTTGATCTGGAAAGGACAGTACGTTATGAACGAAAAAAGACAAACGCGCGGAGCGGAAGAAATAGAAAGCCGCCTTCTCAGGGAGGCGCTGGAAGAAGAGATGGGAGACATCCCGGAGCTTTCTATTACTGTTGAGGAATTAAAGGCGCTGGATCTGGAAAAGAGAGTAAGAAGCCGCAGGAAAAGAGCTAAAATTCTCTGCGCCGCGGCCGCCGTGATATTGTGCCTCTCAGCGGTCCTTGCTATATGGCCGCGGAACACGGCTCCGGCAGACGCTGCCGGGGATTTTAAACAGCGGGCCGAAGAATCCGGCGGAGCTGTGGTCATCAATGATGGGAAAGTAGAGGGAAGCTCTGGGCTGAAGGAGCTTTGCGAGACAGACTGGAACGCGGTTTCGGAAATAAAAAAGCAATACCCGCGGCTGTGTATACCGGAATACATTCCGGCTCAATACCAATTTGAAAGCCTGAGCATAGAAGCGTACAGCAGCGATATATATGAATACAAGTACCAATTCAAAGGAACTGGCGGGGAGGAAATGCTGATTATGCAGGTATCCGCAGGGGAAAAAGAGGCCAGCACCTCTTTTATTGAAAACTATGATAAAAGCATTATGGCCGGCGGAGAAACCATCTATGCGGCAAAGAGCCGGGGCAGAACGGATTATACAGTATTAAAAAACAAGTACAAGCTGATTGTTTCCGTCCCCAGCTCTTTTCCGCAGGATGAAGTTATCAAATTATATCAGAGCGTGAAATGATTAAAAGGTTCCGCTGTAATAGGTAGAGGAAGCGGTTGAAGAGCCCTTTTTATCGGTAAAGGTGGTTTTCACCCGGTAGACCTTACCTTTTACAAGGGTGAATTTGTAGGAAAACAGAATGCTGGAGGTTTTGGTTTTTGTCCGGGAAGCTGTTTTCACAGGGACGCCTGTGGCTGTGCGCCAGGAGCCTTTATATTTTTCCTGAAGCGTCATTTTGCAGGTGCAGGAATCCGCTGTTCTGTTAAAGCTGGCGTGAGCGGCTACGGTAGCGGCAGTGTTGCTGGTGCGGTTTGCGTTGACGGAGGCAGTCAGGACACTGGCGCTGGCCAGACTGACTGACCCGAAAACCAGAGCCAGCGCGAGAGCAATCAAGAGATAGATTCGTTTCGTTTGTTTTTTCATCGTTTTTGTCCTTTCTTAAACTCAATAAAAAATAAAAGCTGGGGTTTTCAATTTAAACGGCCCTATGAAAAAGAGCAATGGATCCAAAGCGTTCTGGAGCGGATTGCTCTTTTTTGTGACAAAAATAAAAAAGGTTGCGGCAAAATGGTATGAAATTTTAAAATCCTGCTATTTTTTAAAGGGATTCTGCCGGACGATCTGCGCAAACTATAGAAAGTCTCTTGAATAAAGAGAAAAGGCGAATTAAAATAAAGAAAACAGATAACAGGAGGATTCCAATGGATATAAAAACAGATATAACAAAAACAGGCCTGACCAGAGAAGAAATCCAAGGCCAGAAGCAGGCCATAGATGACGCGCTGCAGCGGCTCTGGTCAGGAAAAGAGGATTTTACCGGCTGGGTAAAGCTTCCCCTTGAATATGATAAAGGCGAGCTGGAACGGATTTTAAACGTTGCGGATATTATCCGCGGCCAGTGCGAGCTGCTGATTGTCATCGGTATTGGCGGCTCCTATCTGGGAGCGAAGGCCGCCATCGACGCGCTGGACCGGGAGCCGGGCTGTCCGGAAGTAAAATTTGCCGGCATCAACCTGAGCGCTTCCTACCACGCGGGACTGCTGGAGGAAATGCAGAGAAAGGAAGTGTGTCTCTGTGTTATTTCCAAGTCCGGCACCACAGTGGAAACTACGGCGGCGTTTAACATTTTCAAGAAAGTTCTTATTGATAAATATGGAAAAGAAGAAGCAAGCGCGCGGATCTATGCAATTACTGACGCGAAAAACGGCGCGCTGCGAGCGGAGACGGAGAAGGAAGGCTACACCAGCTTTGTGATCCCTTCCAATATCGGCGGACGTTATTCTGTTCTGACTCCAGTAGGGCTGCTTCCTATCGCCGCTGCCGGCGCGGATGTAAGAAGTCTCCTGGAAGGAGCGGCGGCTATGGCGGCGTCAGCGGACTGGGATTTTCACGGGGCGGATTACGCGGCGGCCAGATACCTGCTGCTTCAGAAGGGAAAAGCGGTAGAAGCGATCCAGCATTATGAGCCGCGTCTGAAATATTTTGTAGAATGGATCAAACAGCTTTTTGGTGAAAGCGAAGGAAAAGAGGGCACGGGGCTGTTTCCGGCCGGGCTGGAATTGACAGCGGACCTGCACTCTATGGGACAGTTCCTGCAGCAGGGAAGCCAGATTTTCTTTGAGACTGTACTGAATGTAGAACAGTCCCCGGTGGATCTGACCGTTCCGGGAGGACCGCTGGAAGGCAAGACCATGGATCAGCTTAATAAAGCGGCTGTGAAGGGGGTTATTGAAGCTCACAGCAGCGCGGGGATACCTATTATCCGCATCGATATTCCCCAGCTGAACGCGTATTACTATGGCCAGCTGATTTACTTCTTTGAGACCACCTGCGCGATTACGGCTATGATGATGGGAGTCAACCCGTTCGACCAGCCGGGAGTGGAAGCCTACAAAAAAGAGATGAAAAAAGAAATTTCTTAATGCAAAGATTGTGAAAATAGTTTACAATGTAAAGAAGGGTATTGATCGCCCGAAGGAGAAAGTTGAATTTTTAACAGCCGGGCCAAGCGGTAAAACCGGTTGTTACATTGCAAGGAGGACATCTTATAATGAAAAAGATTGGAGTATTAGGCACAGGCACAATGGGTGCCGGAATCATTCAGGTTCTCGCTCAGA
>JAJCKG010000032.1 GCA_020558355.1 bacterium 210820-DFI.6.37
CCGCTGAAAAGCGAATTGGTCGCCAACGGGCCTGGCTTTTGCTCCATGGCGACGGGTTCTGTATCAAAACGTGAAATTGGCGACCTGCACACGGTGGTAATAGCCCTGGTAACTATGTTTCTAGTGAATGGACGGCAGCGATCTCCTTATGCATAATCCGCGGGTGGCAGCTCACCTGAAAGTCCTGGCAGGTCAGGCATTTTGAAATATCCGGCGCTTCCTCTCTGCCCCGGATCTTCCATCCCAGCTTGGTATAAAAGCCTGGCACCTTTCCCACCAACCAGGCGTCTCTGCCGCCGGCATCCAAAATCGCCTGTTCCGCCAGCTTCATCAGTGCCTTTGCGTGATTTTGACCGCGAAATTCCGGATCCACTGCCAGATCCGCAATTACAAAGGCGCTGTCTCTATACTCAACTGCGGCGGCGGCAATCAGCCGCCCATCTTCATCTGTAATGGACCAGGCCTTGAGAACTTCTTCCGGCATTTCTTCCAGCACTTCAATTTCCAGGCCGTTTTCCTTCCAGAACGCACTCAGCTTTTTATAATTTTTATCTTCCGCAATCTTCATGTGAAACCTCCTGTTTCATGCTGCGCATTTTTCATACGCATAGCTTCCCCTCAGTCCAGATCGTTGACAATACAGCCCGCCTCGAGATTTGGCTTGAAAAAGTGTTTCCAGGCGTATTCCCAGAGGGTTTGCGAGCCGTCCGGCGTATAGGACTGCCGCTTCATAACCTGGCTCAAACTCACATTATGCTCCAGCCAGCCCTTTCCTCCCGACGCGGCATTGAGCATTGTCGGCTGTACATTGTCCAGCGTTCGCGCGAACTTTGCTTCTGGCGTTTCCATGGCTTCAAATTCATCCCAGAGCTGGCGCATCTTTTCACACTGATCCTCCGGCAGCATTCCAAAAATCCGATGGGCGGCCTTACGTTCGCGCTCCGCCTGATCTCTTTGCGCCTCTTCATCATACGCAAAAGCGTCTCCCGCATCAATTTCTACGATATCATGGATCAGCAGCATGGTAACGGTTTTCAGAACATCAATCTCTTCATTAGCGTATTCACTGAGCAAAATCGCCATGATCGCCATATGCCAGGCATGCTCAGCGTCATTTTCCTTACGGCTTCCATCCGCCAGATAGGTCTGCCTGCCGATTTGCTTTTCCTTGTCAATCTCCCTGCAGAACGCCATCTGCCGCGTCAGTCTTTTTTCATCCATTTTTCCCTCCGCGCTTTTATCACAGCTCGCTTCCAGCGCCACCGTTCAGCTGCTCCGGCTTAATATAAATCACCGCTCCGCCATTGGGCTCGATCTCTTCATCCCCGTACACGACCCAGATTGCGTTTAAAAACTGATCCGGTACCGGCGCCTGCCCGTCTGTGAATATAATCCGGTTATCGACCCGAAGCGTGAAGGCCTCTGCCGCCGCGTTGAAGTCGGTTCCTCCGCCGCCCTGGAAAACCATATGATCAATATCTTCTTCTGTCCGGATGTCTTGAAACCCGTAGAATACCGTATCGAAGCAGCCTGCTTTCAATTTGGAAAAGGACAATATATTCTTGCACTCTCTTAAAAAGCTCCTCAGCAGGTCTTCATCTACTGACCAGCTGGTATCTAGGACGATTTCCGTTTCCGGAACAGGCATTTCTTCCAGAACCGGTACGACAACTCCGTCCTCTAAAACCGCGTTCCGATAGGACCAGTCCAGATCATAATTAATTGTATCCTGCAGGATCAGCCGCCAGTCGATAAGCGGCGCAGAGCTTCCGATCTCTTCTACGGCCCGGTCCTCTCTATTGACGGCGTTTCCCGCTTTTGATTTCTTTTCCTCCATCAGCGCATACTCATCTTCCGACTCTTCGTTATCGCAGTCGCCTTCCCCTTCCCGCATCTGGTCCTGCAGGACTTCCTCTTCTTCATTATCCTGATCAGGCTCTTCCTCGCCGGACATAGGAACCCCTTCTTCCTCGCCGCCTTCCGGATTTTCCTGGCCTTCCATCTGGCCGCTTATTACATCGATCTCCATTTTTTCTCTGAGCAGTATTTCGTAGAACTGTTCAGCGTCATAATCGATGGCCTCAGGATAATCAATGTCGCCCGCGGGGATGTCCAGTCCGTCCCTTTTCAGCATCTGGTTAACCACAGCGTCCGCGGCTCTGTCCCATATGATCGGGTCCTTGCCTTCACCTCTCGCTATATGTTTGAAAGCGATATGACACAGCTCACGCGCCAGCAGGAAAACCTGACTGCCATCAGAAAGGCCCGACAGATACCGGGGATTGTAGAAAATATGCTCTCCATCATTTTCCATCGCTTCTACATCCTCGGTTTCCTGATATTCCACATTTGCCGCCACGCTTCCAAAGAACGGATATTTAGCCACTGCCTTGCGTTTCAGCGCTGTAATATCATAGATCATTTCTCTTCCTCCGGAAGTACATAGGAATCAAAGACAGCCCGGAATTCCTCCCCCAGTTTGGACACAAAGTTCCTTACGGTTTCCAGATTTTCATCGTCTGCCTGCGTCAGTCCTACCGTTGTCGCATATCGCTGGGAAGTGTTCATATTTTCAAGCTCTCGGTCACTATAGTTTCCGCTCAGAACATCTTCCAATGTGATGACCGGCTGGCTGCAGAACTGTACGAATTCTTCGGTGATGTCTTCACCAATTAGCGCCCGCAGCATTTCCGGACGGCCTACCCCATAGAGCATCTTTGAAGCCATTTCCCATTTTCTCGGGTCCGCGTTGGGCTTTTCTCCGTCATATTTGCTTCTCAGCGTTTCGCCTCTTTTGCAGGCGATATAGGCGTAAATCGCGGGATGTATCTTGTTTTCACGAGCCCATTTCAGCCATTTTTCTGTCGTCGTATTAATATACACATGGGCAAATCGGTTAAAGAACGGCGCAGCCAGCTGCTGGGCCGCCAAAGAGTCCTTCATATCGTTTCCCGCCGCTACAATTCTGGCGTTGTCCGGAAGCCTCCAGATACCGTTAACCTCTCTGTCCAGTACAATATTGAAGGCCATTCCCTGGATGCTGGGCAACGCGTTGTTAATTTCATCAAAGAAGACCACATGCAGCTTGTCCGGTTCCTCCTGGCATTTTGCCTGCACTTTTTTAAACCAGGCGGGTGGGATATCGATCATCTCTCCGGTGGACTGGTTGTAAACGCTCCGGCCGTTCAGACTGTCCGGCGTGGCGTTGCGAAGATAAAGAATCACACAGTCCGGGTCGATCTGCTTTACCCGGGCGCTCTTTCCCTCAGAGGATGGCCCGTGCAGAAATACCGGGACATTACTCTCAATGGCTCCTTTTATAATATCTTCTTCGCTGACCTCACCGAACTTCAAACCATACGGGTTTTTTCGCCTCATGACCCTTTTCCTGTTTTCTTCATATTCCGCCTCTTCTTCGGGCGTCATAACGCGAAGCTCGCTGGGGCGCAGGTCCGCGGCAAGGCTTGTGTTCAAATAAGTATGCATCGCGGTTTTCTCGAAATCTCCATCATAGTAATTTTCGGCGGAAAACAGCATGCCAGACGCAAGAATCGTTTTGCTGACCAAAAGCCCTGCCGCTTTATCATACAGCCATTTAACCGGAGATACTTTAATCCATACCGGATCGCCATCCCCGTAGTTTTTTCCATTGGACAGGCGGCAGCCTTCCTCTAAAAGGTACGGCACTCTGATATATTTGGCTCCTTCATACTGAAATTCTTCGTACTGCGCCTGATACGTTTTGCCGGTTTTCCGCAGCAGGCCTTCGGCAAATTCCTGTTCCAGGGTTCCTGCCAGAGTTTTATCCGCCGCGTTCTGCGGATATTCACCGAATTCAGCCTCTTCAAAACCCGATATGTCCTTCCTGGACTCACAAGACAGTCCAGAAAGATCCGCGCACTCCATTACCGGGCGGACGCCGCCGCGGGATGTCGAATACGCAACCCTCTGGCTGCCGCTTTCATCGACCGCGCACACGTCTCCATACCCTGGTGTGGACGAGAGGAACCATCTTCCCGCGCTTCCCTGACCGGCCACGCCGGAAAGCGCCGCAAAATCCGATACGCCGCATTTTGTGCCGATTGCGCGGATAACATCTATTCTCTCTTCTCCAAAGACCTGTTCTTGTGAAAGTAATCTGTAAGTGTAATTCATTCCTTTAATCCATCCTTGCTGTAATATTTATAATAGGATACACCATAATTTGCCTGGCCGGAAGAGCCAATATTTAAACACTTTATGGGACAATTTATTTTTTGGTTGCCGCCCTGTCATCCTTTAGTATTTCTATCCCTCTATGGAATCTGACCTTTGCCGCTATGTTTTCCAGCGGTGCGGCATTTTTATTAATATGTAACACCTATTACCATTTATGGCCCTTCTCTTATGTCCTTTACATACCATTCGCCGTGTTCATCTTTATCCAAATACCACAATGCTGGCACTCGCCACGCTCCGCGGGCAACATTTCCATATTTGTCTAAACCTTCACTGCTATAGTACACCCACATATAGCCTCGATGCTCTGCTGTTGGTGATGGATGCAGAATAACAGACCAGATTCTCAGTTTGTGATTTTCGGAAACCACTTCATTATTGATATCTGACGCGTTAGCGTATTCTCCCAGTACTCCATATTTTTTCATCGCTTCCTCAGAAGTACTCTCTATGTCCGAAAATGCGGCTTCTGCAGTCTTTACAATATTAGATACTTGAAGCCTATTTGTAGGCAATCCACGGAATACCAGGTAAGAAGCATCCCCCGCACTATGAAAATCCATAGCAACAACAGGAATTAAATGCCATACCGGGAACAAATATAGCATAAGATTGTTTCACTTTTCCCCGCAAAAGTCACCCTAGCAAAGCGAGAATCACTATTTTAATCTACTTTCGTCATAATTCTTCCAGTTTTTCTTTCCCGGCCTGTCTTTTCAGTCATGTGCTTTCCTGCTCTGAAACAGGGCTAACTCACGATTAACTCACGCGTGAATTAATCGTGAGTTGGTAATTTAAATCAGAATGTATTTTGCATACTTTCCACTGCCCTGAAGCTTTAAAAGACCTTTGTCTCTTAACTTTATAATAATCCGATACGCTTGTGGCAGCGACACGTTAAGAAGTTCCGCTACGTTTCCTCTTGTAACATAACCTTGTTCTTTCGCAAGTTTTATTATTAATTCCTCATATCTCAATTTATCGATATCGGTCTGCCTTACATAACCCATTACATTGTCACTTTTTTTATATACTCTTGAACTCAACATATAGTAGCGGCCTCTTCCAGTTCCTTTCGCTTCTACTAATCCCATTTCAACTAAACTTTCAACCGCAACTTTTACTCTTGTGCTATCGCTATTAATCTCATCAGCTATCTCTATAACTGTTGATCTATGGTTGATTTTCAGGCTATTTAAAACTAACAAGTAGTGTATCGACAACGAATGACCTGTCTTCTTTTGCTCTTCGATAACCATTTTTACAAAAGCTTTATCAGGCAAGCTCTTTGGTATAAATAATTTAACTAAGCGCTCTGTAGACTCAGAATAGTCCGGCAACAATCGGCCAAACAAAAGGGATCCTTCATAAATTCTGTCAATACCACGCCCTGTGCGCTCTGCTAGTCCTATTCTTTTTAATGCGTCTGCCAATACCGGATTTCTGCTATGAGGCTCCGCATATAGCAGATTATTTATAGATACACCTTCTATAAACCCTCCAGGATTACTAATCGTCATACCCTCATCATCTAATTGAACTCTTACGCGTCCTAGCATAGAGTAATCACGATGGCAAAAGGCATTAACTAGTGATTCTCTAAAGGCTCTTTTGTCAATATCAGGAATAGAAACTCTAAATAAACCTACTTCCAGTTCTTGTTCTCTATTATAAGCATCTACATATCCGCTAATCTTTTCAAATGACGCCAGCAGAGGCAATACATATGATTCATTTACTTTAATATCTGTTCCTTGCATAATTTGAATTGCCGATTCTGCTGTAGGCACTAATGCTTTTAATCGATCTTTTTTTCCAATCAATAGCATTCCGGTTAAAGTTGGAACACTTTCACCATTTACACTCGTAACCAATTGCAATGCGCTATCCAACTCATTATCATTCAGTTCCAATAAATTTTGTTCCCCCCGAAATGCTCTAATAATATTTCTCAATCGTTCTCTTTCCACAGAATCTAAATCACTAAGAGCCGCGTCTGGAACCGGCTGTGCAGAAAAATCAAGCAAACTCAAGCTGCTCAATCTATTTGCAATCTCATAGGGATACATAGGGATATTCTCAGGTGTTCCATCCGCCTTAATTCTTCGCCGCAACATTTTTCCTGAAGATGTTGCGACAATACTTGTTTTCTTAGGAACTGAGATTTTTAAAACAACTCGATCATATTCAATAAGCTCTGTTCGAACAGAAATGGGTGGAATCGTTCTGTTCGCTATTAAAGCCGCTAGCTGCGTTATGTCTTTATGCTTCTCATGCAGTCCAGTAATTTCACCATCATCTTCTATACCTAAAAACAGATTTCCCCCATCTGTATTTGTAAAAGCAACCACCGCTTCTACAAGCTCTTCATCACCCAATTTTTTCCGGTCGCTTTTGAATTCATTTATCATATCCTCATTAAATCCGATGTTCATCTTATTCACTCCTTTTATACATTTTAACTCACGCGTGAGTTAAAATCAACACAATCATTACAAGTCGTGACATCTATGTTGATTAATATGAACAAACTTTATCGATTATTACAACCAACAAAAAAGAACCTCAGCCATCACTTTGATATTTGCTCGATTCTCTTTCATATTCCTTCTTCCAGTTTTTCTTTCCCAGCCTGTCTTTTCAGCCATATGTTTTCCTGCTCTGAAACAAAGCTAACTCACGATTAACTCACGCGTGAGTTAATCGTGAGTTAGCAATTTAAATCATCCAGATAGGGACAATATAGTTATCACGGTCAATGGCAGACAATTCCGGCTTCATACAGACAACAGCGTCTTTATCTCTGTAATAATACATATGCGGCTCTTTACCGCTGTTTAAATACGTTTTGGCAATTTCAGACACAACGTAGTTTTCCAGTATTGCTCCGCTTTCCAAGGTTTCCGCGCTGCTCCATCTCGTAAGATAGCATACCATCCCTGTATCATAAAAATATAGCTTTGGCGTTTTCACAGGGCGCTTAAGCAGATTGTCGGTATAAGGGCGCAGATAGAAAATAATTCCCAGCGTTTCCAATATGCCAAGCCACGCCTTTACCTGCGTTTGATTGATGTCCGCATCTGGCAGCCACCGCAACCACAAAGCGATGAAATTTCAAGGAATCTATAGCGTCTGACAGTCCTCTTACATCTCTTTCAATATAGGTATTAATATAACTGCTATAAAAGATCTGACTGTTACTGTTTACTCCACTTATAATTGCGGGCATAGAGCCTTTTCAGATATTCCCCTGTTGTTTCATTATCTAAGTTTCTGTTGAACTATAAAAAACTTTATGCTATATTATAGGTATAAAAAGAACAATCGCCCACAAGGTGGTTTGTCCAAAAATGCGAAATAGAAAAATCCACCCCGTACTCGGTCAAAGTTTTGGGGTGGTTTTTCTATGTAGATTACTTACAAAACGTAAAAACGAATGTAAGCAATGCCAAAAGGAACAGACCAAAGGTCATTAAGTCCTTAAAATCAAAATGATTTTTCATAGGCATCACCCCCATTCCGTAAAAAATGAGAGGTCAGCCCACCCTGCAACACAATTGTCCTTATGCGCATTTACCATAATTTGTACCCTCATACAACCAACCATTTCAATCTCCCTCATTTATCAGTTACCGCAAAAATTTTGTGTGTTTTTACGCTGTTTCATAGAATTTCAGAATATACGAAAAGCCCCGAAAACACACTGTTTCCGGGGAATATCTTTTCTTTGCAATCTTCGCTTGAACTATCTCTTTGAGAACTGGCTTGCTCTTCTCGCTTTTTTGAGACCGTATTTCTTTCTTTCCTTCATACGGGAATCTCTTGTCAGGAATCCAGCCGCTTTCAGAGCTGGTCTGTAAGCGTCTCTGTCCGCTTCGCACAGCGCTCTCGCAACGCCGTGTCTTAAAGCTCCGGCCTGACCGGTGTATCCGCCGCCGCTCACTGTAGCGATTACATCGAATTTGCCTTCGCATCCCGCAATTTCAAAAGGTCTTTTTACTTCTCTTTTTACGATTTCCATTGCAAGGTAATCGTCCAGAGGTTTACCGTTAACAGTTACATTTCCAGTTCCAGGGATCAATCTAACTCTAGCAACTGAAGATTTTCTTCTTCCTGTTCCGTAATACTGCGTTTTTGCCATTGTTTAGTTCCTCCCTTCCTTAAATATCCAAAGCTTCCGGTTTCTGTGCCGCGTGATCGTGTTCCGGTCCCGCATAAACCTTTAACTTCTTGTACATCTGTCTGCCAAGTTTGCCGTTGGGCATCATGCCTTTAATAGCATGTCTTACAACTTCAGTCGGATGTTTTTCCATTAACTGCTCGAAAGTAACCTCTCTCAGACCACCTGGATATCCGGTATGTCTCTTGTAGATCTTTTCTTTTCTCTTCTTGCCTGTTACTTCTACTTTGTCAGCGTTGATGATAATTACATAGTCACCGCAGTCAACGTGAGGAGTGTAAGTCGGTTTGTTCTTTCCTCTCAGAATAGCCGCAACCTGTGAAGCCATTCTTCCGAGGTTCTTGCCTTCTGCGTCTACAACGTACCATTTACGTTCAACTTCATGAGGCTTTGCGATAAATGAACTCATTTCTCTTTTCCTTTCTACCTACTTGGTTGCCGCTTTGTGCCCCGCTTGGGATACGAGGCGGAGCCGCAACGTGTTCGGCCCTGTCTACTGGGTTTGCTCCGGCAAGATTAAATCTGCCGCGGCCTGTATGCCGCGTAACATACGGGCTGGCCCGCAAACGTGTTCGACGAACTAAAACTTTTTAGCCGCACTTGCCCGGACGGATGCCCATCCTGCTCATGCGAAAATGATGCCACACATGTGACACGAAATTATTTTACACGCTAAAAGCGTCGCTGTCAAAGGTTTTTTCAGGATTTTCCGGCATTTGAAAGGATTTGCTTTCATAGCCATCTTATTTTTCCCCTGCGGATCTTCCTCTTCGCGCTTTTATCGCGCTGATCCCTGTTCCGATCATCATTCCCGCCGCGGAACATAAAATCCCGGGAATGATATCCGTTATATCCGGAGCTTGTAAATTCCCAAAAGCCGCGGTATTAGCCAGGCTGAATGTAGCGTACCCCGCAAGCATATACATAAATCCGAAAAATAGCAGCATGACCCATTTATAATTTGCCCATCCTCTGTCCTTTCCAATAAAAACAGAAACGATCAGTGTGCTTACTGGCAAAACACAGTAAAATACAACCAACGCGTATCCCATTTCATCCCCGTCTTTCCCCAGCCAGAACAGAATAATCGACGCCGCCCAAATCAGCAGATAAACCATGATCTGTATCAGCTTTGAAAAGGTTTGACGGCTCTTCACCTCATTGGTGCTTTCCTCAAGATGCTTAATCATCTCCTTGTCCTCCTTTAATAATTCATCAAGGCTGACCGAATACAGAGTGCTTAAACGGATGACGCTGACAATGTCCGGAAAGGATTTATTGTTCTCCCAGTTGGAAATCGTCTGGCGGCTGATACCCAGCTCTCCGGCGACTTGCTCCTGCGTCATTCCCATTTTCGTTCTTGTTTGCTTTAGCTTGCTTCCAATCTCCATATTCGTCCTCCTTGTTTCGTTTATTATGAGACGGATACGCGCCCTTGTCTATCAAATCTCCCAGACATTGCTGAAAAACTGTGTCAAAATTCTTTTACATCCGCAGTTAAGCATATCATAATCCTTTCATTCTATAAAGAGATTTTACGGCGGCAGGCGAAAGCCCCGCTTTCCGCGCCGGTCCGGCGTTTTGTCAAGAACAGACCGGAAATGAGTCTTCCCGGATCAATTACCGCAGGCTCTCATAAGAAACCAGATGTTCTATCGGAATACGCTCTTTATCAAAGCGATCCGGGTCAGCCGTTTCGCCGTCAGCATATCCTATCGCCAGAATATTAACCGGCTCCAGATTCTCTGGCAAGCTCAAAGCTTTGCTCAGAACATCCGGCTTGAAATAGCAGATCCACACGCTTCCCAGCCCAAGCTCTGTTGCCTGCAGCATCATATGGTCGGTAATAATGGAAGCGTCGATATCACTTGTCTGCTTTTGATCAAACGGGCGTACCCAGGCTTTTTCATGGTCGGCGCAGACGATAACCGCCAACGGCGCGCCATAAAGCTCCGCCGCCGTCCCAATCTTCGCAAGGCCTTCCTCACTTTGAACAACGATCAGCCGCACAGGCTGCAGATTCGCGGCGGTCGGCGCCACATGCGCAGCCTCCAAAATCTGGTCCAGCTTTTCCGGCTCTACTTTCCGCTCCGTATAACTGCGCACAGAGCGGCGCTGTTTCGCAATACTTATGAAATTCATTGTTTTAACCCCTTTCTTTATGTTATATTCTGTATGTTAACCCAACGGTTGAATTGATTTTAACATGTTGAAAAAAATCCGCAAGAACGCACTTTTCCGGTAGACACTACCCAAAAGGATAGCGCCTTTGCGGGAAAGGAGCATAGATATGAAACATACAAAAGAACAATTCAGCTGCCCGGTGGAAGCGACACAAGCCCTGATCGGCGGCAAATATAAGGCATCCATTCTCTGGAACCTGATTAAAGGTCCTCTTCACTATATGGAACTGCAGCGCCTCATCCCAAAGGCCACCCCAAAAATGCTTTCGCAGCAGCTCCGCGATTTAGAAGACTGCGGAATGATCCACCGCGAGGTCATCCCCGAAAAGCCGCCCAAAACCATTTATTCTCTCACCCCGTTGGGGCAAAGCGCAGTCCCCGTCCTCGACTCCATGTGTCAATGGGGAGAAGCCTATCTTGACCGTTTGGGCGCCGGAACTTCATGCTGCTCAAAAAAATCAAAACCACCGGTTGAACCGGTGGTCTGAACAGGCCCTATAAGGGCCTATC